>CP168152.1:3373333-3976666 GCA_041545745.1 Stenotrophomonas indicatrix | reverse complement strand
GCTGCGATAGAAGCCGCTGATCGCCTGGCGCAGGGCGGGCAGGCCGCGTGCGGCGGTGTAGCGGGTGTGGCCGGCGGCCAGTGCCGCCTGGCCGGCACGCACGACCGGTTCGGCGGTGGTGAAGTCCGGTTCGCCGATCTCCAGATGGATCACATCGTGACCGGCCTGTTCCAGCGCCTGAGCGCGGGCCAGCAGGGACATCACATGGAAGGGAGCGATTTCGTGGCTGCGCCGGCTGTAGCCCGGCGTGTGGGGCAGGGTACTCATGCCCCACATGGTACGCCGGGTGCCGGGGTCGGATCCCTTTTGCATGCAAAAGGGCTCTGACCCCAACAGGAACCGCGCACCATGACGATCCGCAGGGTTGCCGCTTCTCCGCGATTGGGGTCAGATCCCTTTTCGGGAAAAGGGATCTGACCCCGTCGAAGACCATTGCATTGAAGCGCCTGGAGCCTTATTTCATGAAATCCACTCTCTGCCTGTTGCTTGCGAGCCTGATGACCAGCACCGCTACCGCCGCCACCCCGCCCGTTCCGCCGGATGTTGAGAAGCGTCCGCACGTGGTCAAGGCGCCGTTCGGCGCGACCCGCAACGATGACTATTACTGGCTGCGCGACGACAAGCGCGAGGACAAGGCCATGCTGGCCTACCTGCAGGCCGAGAACGCCTACGCCGACCAGCTGCTGGCACCGCTGAAGCCGTTGGAGGATGCGCTGTACGGCGAGATCGTCGGCCGCATCAAGCAGGACGATGCCAGTGTGCCGGCGCGCGAGCGCGGCTACTGGTACTACAGCCGCTACGAGACCGGCCAGGACTATCCCATCCACGCGCGCCGCAAGGCCAGCATGGACGCGCCGGAAGAGGTCCTGCTCAACGTCAACACGATGGCTGCCGGCAAGGGCTATTTCAGCGTCGGCTCGATGGAGGTCAGCCAGGACAACCAGCTGCTGGCCTGGGCCGACGATGACGTGGGTCGCCGCCAGTACGTCATCCGTTTCAAGGACCTGCGCACCGGCGCGGTGCTGCCGGATACGATCACCGGCACCTCCGGCGACCTGGTCTGGGCCGACGACAACCGCACCGTGCTGTATGTCGAGAACGATCCGGAAACCCTGCTGACCGTGCGGGTGAAGAAGCACGTGCTGGGCACCCCGGCCAGCGCCGACACCGTCGTCTACGAAGAAAAGGACGACAGCTTCTACATGGGCATCGGCCGCACCCGCGACGATCGCTTCATCACCATCGGCGTGCACAGCACCGTGTCCTCCGAGGAGCGCTACGCGCCGGCCAGCGACCCGGCCACGTTCACCGTGCTCGCCCCGCGCCAGCGTGACGTGGAGTACGACGCCGACCACTACGATGGCCGCTGGGTGATCCGCACCAACGATGGTGCGAAGAACTTCAAGCTGGTGACCGCACCGACCGACGCCACCTCGCGTGCGCAGTGGAAGGACTGGATCGCCCATGACGATGCGGTGTTCATCGAAGGCTTCGAACTGTTCGATACCTACACCGCCATCGCCGAACGTTCCGAAGGCCTGGAGCGCATCCGCCTGCTGTTCAAGGACGGTCGCAACGACTACGTGAAGGCTGACGAACCGGCCTATTCGATGGGCCTGGGCGACAACACCGAGGCTGACACCACGTGGCTGCGCTACGTCTACACCTCGATGACCACGCCGACCACGGTGTTCGAGCTGAACACCGCTACGGGTGAACGCCGCCAGCTGAAGGTGCAGCCGGTGATCGGCTATGACGCCTCGAAGTACGAGACCGACCGGGTGTGGATCACCGCGCGCGACGGGGTGAAGGTGCCGGTGTCGCTGGTCTATCGCAAGGGCTACAAGAAGGACGGCACCGGCGCGCTGTTCCAGTACGCCTACGGCAGCTACGGCATGTCGATGGACCCGTACTTCAACCAGACGGCGGTGAGCCTGCTCGACCGTGGCGTGGTGTATGCCATCGCCCACATCCGCGGCGGCCAGGAAATGGGCCGCGACTGGTACGAGAACGGCAAGCTGCTGCACAAGCAGAACACGTTCAACGACTTCATCGACGTCACCCGTGGCCTGGTGGCTCAGGGCTGGGCGGCGAAGGATCGTGTCGCCGCCTCCGGTGGCAGCGCCGGTGGCCTGCTGATGGGCGCCATCGCCAACCAGGCGCCACAGGACTACCGCGTGCTGGTGGCGCAGGTGCCGTTCGTGGACGTGGTCACCACCATGCTCGACCCGACCATCCCGCTGACCACCAACGAGTACGACGAGTGGGGCAACCCCGAGCAGAAGCCGTACTACGAGTACATGTTGTCCTACTCGCCCTACGACAACGTGAAAAAGCAGGCCCATCCGTCGCTGTTCGTGGGTACCGGCCTGTGGGATTCGCAGGTGCAGTACTGGGAGCCGGCCAAGTGGGTGGCCAAGCTGCGTGATGACAACACCGGCCACTTCCCGATCCTGTTCCGAACCAACATGGAAGCCGGCCACGGCGGCAAGTCCGGGCGCTTCCAGCGTTACCGCGAACTGTCCGAGTCGTATGCGTTCGTGCTGCAGCAGCTGGGCATCGAAACGCCCGCTGCCGGCGCTGCGACGGAATGACGCATCGTGGCGGCGGTGATATCGCCGCCGCCACCTGCGCTGGGTATCCTTGCGCGATGAGCCTGCCCGAACCGTCTGCCAGCAAGGACCTGCCAGCGCCCGCCCGGCAGGTGCGGTTCCGTTGGGCGTGGTGGCTGCTGGCCTATGCCAGCCTGGGCACCGGCATCGTCGGCATCTTCGTGCCGGGGCTGCCCACCACCGTATTCATCCTGATTTCGGCCTGGGCCGCCTCGCGCGGCTCCGAGCGCCTGCACAGCTGGCTGCTGCAGCACCCGCGCTTCGGCCCGGCCATCACCAACTGGCAGGCACATGGTGCGGTCAGCCGCTACGGCAAGTGGATGGCCACGATCACCATGGCGGTGTGCGCCGGCATCATGCTGTGGTGCGTGCCGGTGGCTTGGGTGAAGTGGTTCTCCATCGGCAGCATGACCGTGGTGGCGATCTGGCTGTGGACCCGTCCGCTGCCACCGGCCGATTGATCTCTCCCGCCGGGCATGGCCCGGCGCTACCACGGTGCCCGGTTGCGGTAGCGCCGGGCCATGCCCGGCGGATGCGTGGCGCGGCACCCTGCACCAACCGCTCAGCCGCCAATGGCTATACTCGGGGCATGAACATCCCCCATCGCAATGTCATCCTGATTCCGCTGGCAGCGGCCTCGCTGCTGTTCCTCGCCGCATGCGGCAACAAGGGCCCGCTGGTGCTGCCGCAGAAGCCGGTGCCGGTGGAAGAAACCGTCGAGCCGGCCGCCGATGCCGACGCCACGCCCGCCGCCACCCAGAGTACTGGTGACGGCAGTCCGTCCGTCACTCCGGATCCGGTCAAGAAGGTGGACGACGGGAATGAGTAAGGCCGGTTCCAACGGCCTGCGCTTCAGCAAGATGCACGGCGCGGGCAACGATTTCGTGGTGATCGACCTGCGCGACGGCACCCCGCCGCCCACCCCGGACCTGGCCGCGCGCCTGGCCGACCGCCATACCGGCGTTGGCTGCGACCAGATCCTGACCATCGAGCCGCCGCGTGCCGAAGGCTCGGTCGCCTCGTACCGCATCTGGAACGCTGATGGTTCCAATTCCGAGCAGTGCGGCAACGGCGCGCGCTGCATCGCGGCCTGGCTGGTGCGCGAAGGCAGTGCGCAGGGCGATCGCTTCGTCATCGACAGCCCGCTGGCCAGCCACGCCGTGGACGTCCTCGGCGATGGCCAGTACGCGGTGGCGATGGGCGTGCCGCTGTTTGAACCGGCGAAGGTGCCGCTGATCGGCTTCGCCCACCCGCGCGAGGAATACCTGCTGCCACTGCAGGGTGAGACCGTGCGCTTCGCGGCGGTGTCGATGGGCAATCCGCATGCGGTGATCGAAGTAGGCCTGGTCGACGCCGCACCGGTCGAGCGCGTGGGCGGACTGCTGCAGCAGCATGCCTCGTTCCCGAAGTCGGTGAACGTGGGCTTCGCCCAGGTAATGGGCCCGGAACATGCGCGCCTGCGTGTGTTCGAGCGTGGCGTGGGTGAAACCCTGGCCTGTGGCAGTGGCGCCTGCGCTGCCGCAGTGACCCTGATGCATCGCGGCCGCCTGCAGCGCGATGCGCGCATCAGCCTGCCCGGTGGTGACCTGCGCATCCAGTGGCCGGGCGATGGCCAGCCGGTGGTGATGGCGGGCCCGACCGCATTCGTCTTCGAAGGGGAGTGGATCGCATGACTGAGACCGTCGACAAGCTCGGTGCCCATGAAGTCGCCGCCTGGTTGCGGCGTCATCCGGGCTTCCTCAAGCAGTTCCCGGACCTGGCGCTGACCCTGGTGGTGCCACGCGATGACGGCCCGACCGCATCGCTGGCCAGCTACCAGCTGGACGTGCTGCGCGAGAAGAACCGTGAGCTGGCGCGACGGTTGGCCGACCTGGGCGCCACCGCGCAGGTCAACGAGCGGCTGGCGGTGCGCACGCATCAGCTCACCCTGGCCTTGATGAAGCAGGACAACGCCGCCGATACGCTGCGCGCGATGGCCGCGTCGCTGCAGGAAGATTTCGCCGGCGATCTGGTGCGGCTGGTCGTGCATGCGCCGGTAGCCGGGCTGGAGCAGGCCGAGTGGCTGCAGGTGCTGGCTGCCGATGATGCGCAGCTGGGCCCGTTCCGCGACTGCCTGAAGGATGGTGAGCCGATCTGTGGACGGCTGCACAGCGACAAGAACGCGGTGCTGTACGGCGCGCGCAGCGAGGAAGTGCAGACCACCGCGCTGCTGCCGTTGCCGGGCGTTGGCCTGATCGCGGTGGGCAGCCATGATCCGAACCGCTTCTATCCCGGCATGGGCACGCTGTTCCTGCGGATGATGGGCGAGGCCCTGGTGACCGGGCTCAAGCGCTTCGCGGATTGAGCGGGAAACGACGACGATGAGCGCGGTGCAGGCGTTCCTGCAGCACCTGCAGGTGGAGCGGCGGATGTCGGCGCATACGCTCGATGCCTACCGCCGCGACCTCGACGCATTGTCGGTGTGGGCCGAACCCCGCGGCGTGGCTGTGGAGGCGCTGGATACCGACGCGGTGCGCCAGTTCGTTGCCGACGAACATCGCCGTGGCCTGTCGGCCAAGAGCCTGCAACGCCGGTTGTCGGCCTGCCGCAGCTTCTATGCCTGGCTGCTCAAGCATGGCCGTATCGAGGCGAGCCCGGCAGCGACGCTGAAGGCGCCGCGTGCGCCGCGACGGCTGCCGCAGGTACTCGACGCCGATGAAGCCGTGCAGCTGGTTGAACTGGAACCGGAAGGCGAGCTGGGTCGTCGTGACCGCGCGCTGCTGGAACTGTTCTATTCCTCCGGCCTGCGCTTGAGCGAAGTCTGCGCGCTGACCTGGCGCGATCTGGATTTCGCCAGTGGCCTGGTCAACGTGATGGGCAAGGGCAACAGGCAACGTCGCGTCCCCTTCGGAAAGCCGGCGCGCGAGGCGCTGCTGACCTGGCGCAGCGAAAGCGGCGGTGGTGCCGCCACACCGGTTTTTCCGGGCCGCAACGGGCCGATCAGCCAGCGCGCGGTGCAGATCCGCATCCGCCAGCTGGCGCAGCGCCAAGGCCTGTTCAAGCACGTGCACCCGCACATGCTGCGGCACAGTTTCGCCAGCCACATCCTGGAATCCTCCGGTGATCTGCGCGGCGTGCAGGAACTGCTCGGCCATGCCGACATCGCCACCACGCAGATCTACACCCACCTGGATTTCCAGCACCTGGCCAAGGTCTATGATGCGGCGCACCCGCGCGCGAAACGCCGCAAAGACCCGCCCGACAAGGCGGGGTAGCGCCGGGCCTGCCCGGCGGCTGTGCGATCCATGTGGCGTGTATGCGACGCCGCCCGAGCTGCGCGCTCGCTGGGCATGGCCCGGCGCTACCGGAACGGCCGCCGCTTGATCTGGATCAGGGCGGGGCAGTGGTCGCCGGTGCATCGTGGCCGCAGGCCACGACGAGATGCCGACCATGGCAAAGCCCATTCCGCTGCGCCCCAAGCACCCCGAGCGCATCTGCTGGGGCTGCGACCGTTACTGCGCTGCCGACGCACTGGCCTGTGGCAACGGCTCGGGCCGCACCCAGCACCCGATCGAGACGCAGGGTGAGGACTGGTACGTGGCGTGGGGCATTGAACCCAATCCGGACCGGCCATCGCATGCCAAGCGCTGAACGGCAGCTATCGGTACGGGCTTGATCGCTTCGGCGGCTGTCCCCATGTCCCGTGAACAGCTATCGGAGGCCGCATGGACCCCAGTCAGAATCCCACCGTTTTCCACGCCACCACCATCGTCTGCGTTCGTCGCGGCGAGCACGTGGCCATTGCCGGCGACGGCCAGGTTACCCTCGGCCACACGGTGATGAAGGGCAACGCACGCAAGGTCCGCCGCCTCGGCCGTGATGGCCAGGTGCTGGCCGGCTTCGCCGGTGCTGCCGCCGATGCCTTCACCCTGTTCGAGCTGTTCGAAGCCAAGCTGGAAAAACACGGTCAGCTGCAGCGCGCTGCGGTGGAGCTGGCCAAGGATTGGCGCACCGAGCGTCGCCTTGGCAAGCTTGAAGCCCTGCTGGCCGTGGCCGACAAGGAAACCTCGCTGATCATCAGCGGCACCGGCGACGTGATCGAGCCGGAGGACGGCATCATCGCCATCGGTTCCGGTGGTTCGTATGCGTTGTCCGCTGCACGCGCGCTGATGGCGCACACCGAACTGGACGCACGCACCATCGCCAGCGAAGCGATCAACATCGCCGGCGACATCTGCATCTACACCAACCGCAACGTGGTGGTCGAGGAGTTGTGACGGGGAACCGTCACACGCATTCCTGATCCGCCGGGCATGGCCCGGCGCTACCGACAACGCATTCGTGAGCACACCCATGCCGCACAAGATCGAAGTTTCCTCCGCCACCATGACCCCGCGCGAGATCGTGCAGGAACTGGACCGGCACATCGTCGGCCAGCATGACGCCAAGCGCGCGGTCGCCATCGCCCTGCGCAACCGCTGGCGCCGCATGCAGCTGCAGCCCGAGCTGCGCAACGAGGTCATGCCCAAGAACATCCTGATGATCGGTCCGACCGGCGTCGGCAAGACCGAGATCGCGCGCCGCCTGGCCACGCTGGCCAACGCGCCGTTCGTCAAGGTCGAAGCGACCCGCTTCACCGAAGTCGGCTACGTCGGCAAGGACGTCGAGCAGATCATCCGCGACCTGGCCGATACCGCCGTCAAGCTGTACCGCGAGCAGGCCAAGGTGCGCGTGCGCACGCAGGCCGAAGAGCGCGCCGAAGACCGCATCCTCGATGCGCTGCTGCCGCGTCGCAGCGGTGGCATCGGCTTCGACCCGGAGGCGGCGCGCAACGAACCGTCGGCGCAGGACAACGAGACCCGCATCAAGTTCCGCAAGATGCTGCGCAATGGTGAGCTGGATGATCGCGAGATCGAGCTTGACCTGACCGCCAACGTCAGCATGGACATCATGACCCCGCCGGGCATGGAGGAAATGGGCCAGCAGCTGAAGTCGATGTTCGCCAACCTCGGCGGTGGCGCCAAGGCGCACAAGCGCACGCTGACCATCAAGGCCGCGCGCCCGCTGCTGCAGGAGGAAGAAGCCGGCAAGCTGGTCAACGAGGACGATATTCGCACCGCCGCGATCGAAGCCTGCGAGCAGCACGGCATCGTGTTCATCGACGAGATCGACAAGGTCGCCAAGCGGGGTGATGCAGGCTCGTCTGGCGGTGATGTCTCGCGCGAAGGCGTGCAGCGCGATCTGCTGCCGCTGGTGGAAGGTTCCAACGTGTCCACCAAGTACGGCACGATCAAGACCGACCACATCCTGTTCATCGCATCGGGCGCGTTCCACCTGGCCAAGCCCAGCGACCTGATCCCTGAGCTGCAGGGCCGCTTCCCGATCCGCGTGGAGCTGGGTGCGCTGAGCAAGGCGGATTTCGTGCGCATCCTGACCGAACCGAAGGCGGCACTGACCAAACAGTACGAAGCACTGCTGGCCACCGAAGGCGTCAAGGTCAGCTTCACCACCGACGCCATCGACCGCCTGGCCGAGATCGCGTTCCAGGTGAACGAGCGCCAAGAGAACATCGGTGCACGCCGTCTGCACACCGTGCTGGAGCGCCTGCTGGATTCGCTCAGCTACGAAGCGCCGGACCGCGATGGCGAAACCCTGTCCATCGACAGTGCCTACGTGGACGCGCATCTGGGCGAGCTGGTGCAGGACCCGGACCTGAGCCGCTACATCCTGTAAGCGGGAATGCGAAAAGGCCGCCGTGACCCGTCCTGAATTGGGTTGACACCTTTTCCCTCTGGAAAAGGAATGTTCAATGAAATCAACAATCAGGCGCAGCCAACGGGATTACTCGCTGGCCTTCAAGTTGTCGGTGGTAGACCAGGTCGAGCGCGGGGAGCTGACCTACAAAAAGGCCCAGGAGCGTTATGGGATCCAAGGGCGCAGCACGGTGCTTTCCTGGCTTCGTCGGCATGGTCGGCAGGATTGGTCAGCTGGGGCATCATTGCCTCCCATGAGCACTGTCCCCAAAGCCGGGGCGGCCAAGCCGCTGACGCCGGAACAACAGATCAAGGCCCTGCAGGTCCAGTTGCGGGAGGCAAACGAGAAGGCGCAGTTGTTCGAGGCCATCGTGGATGTCCTCAAAGAGGATTACGGGGTAAAAATCGTAAAAAAGCCTTCCGGCAAGTCCTCACGCAAGGGCGCCTCAAAGGCGTAAGCGTGGCAAGGGCTTGCCGCCATTTCGGCATCAGTCGGCAGGCGTTCTATCAGGCCGGTCACCGCCATCAGCGGCGAGACGCTGCTGATGCTACGGCACTGTCGCTGGTGAGCGACTGCCGCGCGCGCCAGCCTCGGGTGGGTACGCGCAAGCTGCACCATCTGATTGAGCCGAAGCTGCAGGCGGCGGGGATCGCTCTGGGGCGCGATCGTTTATTTGACGTGCTCCGAGAAGCGCGCTTGCTGGTGCCGCAGCGCCGCGCGTATCACAAGACGACCGATAGCCATCATCGCTTCCGCAAGCATCCCAATCTGCTCAAATCCGGTGAAGGATGCATCGTTCCCAGTGGCTGCGAACAGGTGTGGGTGGCTGACATCACCTATCTACCAACAGATGGGAAGTTCGTTTACCTGAGCCTTGTTACCGATGCGTGGTCACGCAAGATCGTAGGCTGGAGCGTGAATGAGACGCTGCAGACCGAACATACCGCGCAGGCATTGGAGATGGCCCTGAAAACCCGGAAAACGAGGCAACGGCTGATCCACCATTCGGATCGGGGCATCCAGTACTGCTCGGACAACTATCAGAAGATCCATGCCAAGCACGGCCTGACCTGCTCCATGACCGACGGCTACGATTGCTATCAGAACGCTCTGGCAGAGCGGATCAACGGGATCCTCAAATGCGAGTTTCTGCTCCGTCGCCCACGGGACCTGGGACAGGCTCGGCAGATGGTGGCTGAGGCAGTGGAGATCTACAACGCCGAGCGCCCCCATCTGTCCCTTAAAATGCAGACGCCCGATGCGATGCACCGGGCGTCCTTGGCCGCCTGACGGCGGCCGGATCATCCACCCCATAGGTGTCAACCTATGGCAGGACGGGTCATAAGAGGGGCGCGCTCTGGTAGTTGCCGACCTTGGTCGGCACACGAAGGGCATGCCGACCAAGGTCGGCATCTACCGCTCCGGCAGCGGTTCCGGCATCGAACCTGGTACGAACACACCTTCCTTCACGTAGGCGGCCAGGGTCATGTCCAGGGCCAGCATGCCATCGCGCTTGAGGTCCATCAGGTCCGGTTCGACCATTGCGCCGTGCAGTACGCCGAGTACGGTGGCATGCAGCATGCGTGCGGCGATCTTCGGGTCGGCGCCGTCGCGCAGCTGGCCCAGTTGCTGGGCACGGCGCAGGGCACGTTCCATCCGGTCCAGGGCGTCGCGGAAACCGCTCTGCTGCAGTTCGGTCAGCACCCTGGTGTCGGCCGAGGCATCGCTGCGCAGCATGATCTCCATGGTCTTGCGCAGGCGCTCATCCTCGGACAGCTCGATGAACGAATGGACCATCACCGCACGCAGGTCATGCACCGGCGTGGTGCGCTGCTCGGTGGAGGTGCGCTCCAGCTCCTGCATGAAGGGCAGGTGCACCCGCTCGACGATCGCGGTCAGCACCTCGCCCTTGTTCTTGAAATGCCAGTACACGGCGCCGCGGGTATAGCCGGCGCGGGCACCGATCATCTCCAGCGTGGTCCGGGCCACACCGTGTTCGTGGAAACAGGCTTCGGCGGCATCCAGGATGCCTTCGCGGGTTGCCTGGGTGTCCTCTTTGGTCTTGCGGGCCATGAGCGGGTACGAGTGCAGGTGAAACGTGGCTGAATTGTACCGCTTTACAAACAAACGCGCATGTATGTATATTTCCTTCCCATCATTCCCGTCGTGTGTGTGGCAGGCCTGTTCTGGCTCCCACTCCACCCGGGTGGGCGCTGTTCGCGCGGTCTTCACTCCTGCAAGGGGAGGGTCCGTCGTATCAGCACCTGCTGAGATCCCTCCCTTCAAGAGCCATTCCCATCATGTTGCTGAGCCGAATCCGACCCTTCGCGTTGTCGCTGGCGATTGCTGCCACCGTCGCTGCCTGTGGCGGCCAACCCCAGGCACCCGAACAGGGGCCGGGCCAGGTCAGCGTGGTCACGCTGAAGTCCGAAACCGTCGGCCTGACCCGTGAGCTGCCAGGCCGCACCAATGCCTTCCTGGTGGCCGAAGTGCGCCCGCAGGTCAACGGCATCGTCGCCAAGCGGCTGTTCACCGAGGGTGGGATGGTCAAGGCCGGCGAGCCGCTGTACCAGATCGAGGACGCCAGCTACCGCGCCCAGGCCAGCAGCGCACGTGCGCAGCTGGCCCGCGCCGAAGCCACCGCCAATGCGGCGCGGCTGAGCGCCAAGCGCATCACCGAGCTGGCCAAGGTTGACGCGGTCAGCCAGCAGGATCTGGAAAACGCCGTGGCGGCGCAGAAGCAGGCCGAGGCCGATGTCGGCGCCGCCAAGGCATCGCTGGATGCCGCCAACGTGACCCTCGGGTATGCGCGCATCACCGCGCCGATCAGCGGCCGCATCGGCAAGTCCAGCGTCACCCAGGGCGCGCTGGTCAGCGCCGGCCAGGCCACGGCGCTGGCAACCGTGCAGCAGCTGGATCCGATCTACGTCGACCTGACCCAGTCCTCGGCCGAGCTGCTGCAGCTGCGCCGCGAACTGGCCGCCGGCCGCCTGCAGGACAACCAGCAGACACCGGTCAGCATCCTGATGGAAGACGGCAGCACCTTCGAACACAAGGGCACGCTGGAGTTCTCCGAAGTGAGCGTCGATCCGGCCACCGGCAGCTTTGCTCTGCGGGTCAAGGTCGACAACCCCGACGGCCTGCTGATGCCGGGCATGTACGTGCGCGCGGTGATCGGCGGCGGTGTGCGCAGTGATGCGGTGCTGGTGCCGATGCAGGGCATCGCCCGCGATCCGAAGGGTGATACCAGCGCGATGGTGGTCGGCAAGGACAACAAGGTGGAAGTGCGCCCGGTCAAGGTCAGCCGCACCGTCGGCGACAAGTGGCTGGTCGAGGACGGCCTGAAGGCCGGTGACAAGGTCATCGTCGAAGGCCTGCAGAAAATCGGCCCGGGCATGCCCGTGAATGCCACCGAACAGGGCGCCGCCCCGGCCAAGCCGGCTGCCGCCCAACCTGCAGCTGCGGCCGCAGGCGCGAAGTAAGCGGAGAACCCCATGGCACGTTTCTTCATCGATCGACCCATCTTCGCGTGGGTCATCGCGATCATCATCATGCTCGCCGGCGGCCTGGCCCTGTTCAAGCTGCCGATCTCGATGTACCCCAACGTCGCACCGCCGGCGGTGGAAATCAGCGCCAGCTACCCGGGTGCTTCGGCCAAGGTGGTCGAAGACTCGGTGACGCAGATCATCGAGCAGAACATGAAGGGCCTTGATGGCCTGATCTACTTCTCCTCCAACAGCTCGTCCAACGGCCAGGCCACCATCACCCTGACCTTCGAGAGCGGGACCAACCCCGACATCGCCCAGGTGCAGGTGCAGAACAAGCTGCAGCTGGCGATGCCGCTGCTGCCGCAGGAAGTGCAGCGGCAGGGCATCAACGTGGCCAAGTCCAGCTCGGGCTTCCTGAACGTCATCGCCTTCGTGTCCGAAGACGGCAGCATGGATGCCAACGACATCGCCGACTACGTCGGTTCCAACGTCGTGGACCGTCTCAGCCGTGTTCCGGGCGTGGGCAACATCCAGGTCTTCGGTGGCAAGTACGCCATGCGCATCTGGCTGGACCCGAACAAGCTGCACACCTACGGCATGTCGGTGCCGGAAGTGGTCGCTGCGGTGAAGGCACAGAACGCGCAGGTGGCCATTGGCCAGCTGGGTGGTGCGCCGTCGGTGAAGGGCCAGCAGCTCAACGCCACCATCAACGCGCAGTCGCGCCTGCAGACCCCGGAACAGTTCCGCAACATCATCGTGCGCGGTGCGCAGGATGGTGCCGAACTGCGCTTGGGCGACGTTGCCCGCGTCGAGCTGGGCGCCGAGTCGTACGACTTCGTCACCCGCTACAACGGCCAGCCGGCCAGCGGCCTGGCGGTCACCCTGGCCACCGGCGCCAACGCGCTGGATACCGCTGCCGGTGTCGATGAAACGCTGAAGGAACTGGAAGGCTTCTTCCCGGCCGGCCTGAAGGCCGAGATCCCGTACGACACCACCCCGTTCGTGCGCGTGTCGATCAAGGGCGTGGTGCAGACCCTGCTCGAAGCGATCGTGCTGGTGTTCGTGGTGATGTACCTGTTCCTGCAGAACTTCCGCGCCACCCTGATCCCGACCATCGCCGTACCGGTGGTGCTGCTGGGTACCTTCGGCGTGCTGTCGGTGCTGGGCTTCTCGGTGAACATGCTGACCATGTTCGCGATGGTGCTGGCCATCGGCCTGCTGGTGGACGATGCCATCGTGGTGGTGGAGAACGTCGAGCGCATCATGTCCGAAGAGGGCCTGTCGCCGCTGGAAGCCACCCGCAAGTCGATGAGCCAGATCACCGGCGCACTGGTGGGCATCGGCCTGGTGCTGTCGGCGGTGTTCGTGCCGATGGCCTTCATGAGCGGCTCCACCGGCGTGATCTACCGGCAGTTCTCGGCGACGATCGTGTCAGCGATGGCGTTGTCGGTGCTGGTCGCGATCGTGCTGACGCCAGCGCTGTGCGCGACCATGCTCAAGCCGCTGAAGAAGGGCGAGCACCATGTCGCCCACCGCGGTTTCGCCGGTCGCTTCTTCAACGGCTTCAACCGTGGCTTCGACCGCACCAGCGAGAGCTACCAGCGCGGCGTGCGCGGCATCCTGCATCGTCCGTGGCGGTTCATGGGCATCGTGGCCGCGCTGTTCCTGCTGATGGGCGTGCTGTTCGTGCGCCTGCCCAGCTCGTTCCTGCCCAACGAAGACCAGGGCGTGCTGATGGCGCTGGTGCAGACGCCGGTGGGCGCAACCCAGGAGCGCACGCTGGAATCGATCGCCGCGCTCGAAAAGCACTTCATGGAAAACGAGAAGGGTGCCGTTGAATCGGTGTTCTCGGTGCAGGGCTTCAGCTTCGCCGGCATGGGCCAGAACGCGGGCATGGCCTTCGTCAAGCTGAAGGACTGGAAGGATCGTGACGCCGACAACGGCGTGATGCCGATCACCGGACGTGCGATGGCCGCCCTGGGGCAGATCAAGGATGCCTTCATCTTTGCCTTCCCGCCGCCGGCCATTCCGGAACTGGGTACGGCCTCCGGTTACACCTTCTTCCTGAAGGACAACAGCGGCCAGGGCCACGACGCATTGCTTGCGGCCCGCAACCAGCTGTTGGGCCTGGCGGCCGGCAGCAAGAAGCTGGCCAACGTGCGTCCGAACGGCCAGGAAGACACCCCGCAGTTCCGCATCGATATCGATGTGGCCAAGGCCAGCTCGCTGGGCCTGTCGATCGACCAGGTCAACACCACCCTGGCCACCGCATGGGGCAGCTCGTACATCGATGACTTCATCGATCGCGGCCGCGTCAAGCGCGTGTTCGTGCAGGCTGACCAGCCGTTCCGCATGGTGCCGGAGGACTTCGATCTCTGGTCGGTGAAGAATGACAAGGGCGAAATGGTTCCGTTCAGCGCCTTCGCCAGCAAGCATTGGGACTACGGCTCGCCGCGCCTGGAACGCTACAACGGCGTGTCGGCCACCGAAATCCAAGGCGAACCGGCCCCGGGCGTGGCGTCCGGTGATGCCATGGCCGAGATCGAACAGCTGGCCAAGCAGTTGCCGGCGGGCTTCGGTGTCGAGTGGACGGCGATGTCCTACCAGGAACGCCAGGCGGGCTCGCAGACGCCGCTGCTGTACACGCTGTCGCTGATGATCGTGTTCCTGTGCCTTGCCGCGTTGTATGAAAGCTGGAGCGTGCCGACCTCGGTGCTGCTGGTGGCGCCGCTGGGCATCCTCGGCGCGGTGTTGGCCAATACCTTCCGCGGCATGGAGCGCGACATCTATTTCCAGGTGGCGATGCTGACCACGGTGGGCCTGACCAGCAAGAACGCGATCCTGATCGTCGAGTTCGCCAAGGAGCATCTGGAGAAGGGCGCGGGGCTGATCGAAGCGACGATGCACGCGGTCCGCGACCGTCTGCGCCCGATCATCATGACCTCGCTGGCCTTCGGCATGGGCGTGCTGCCGCTGGCGATCTCCAGCGGTGCCGGCTCCGGCGCCAAGCAGGCGATCGGCACCGGCGTGCTCGGCGGCATGGTGGTCGGCACCGTGCTCGGCGTGTTCTTCGTACCGCTGTTCTTCGTCGTGGTGCAGCGCGTGTTCAAGAAGCGCAAAGCCACCGAGTGATTCGAAACGGTAGTGCCGGCCGCTGGCCGGCAACTGCTGATCGCTTGCTGTGAATCCAACGAGGTTGCCGACCAGCGGCCGGCACTACCTCCTGCCATCCGGCAGTACCGATGGAAGTCATTCCAATGAAAAATGCACCTCTGTTCCTCTCCATCGCTGCGGCACTGGCGCTTGCCGGCTGCGGCACTCTGGCGCCGAAGAACACCGCAGTGGCCCCGGCCATTCCATCGCAGTGGCCGGCGGAAGCCGCGCAGGGCGAAGTGGTCGATGCGGCAGCGGTCGGCTGGCGCGACTTCTTCACCGATGAGCGCCTGCAGCAGGTGATCGGCCAGGCGCTGGACAACAACCGCGATCTGCGCGTGGCCGTGCTCAACGTCGAAAAAGCGCGTGGCCAGTACCGCGTGCAGCGCGCAGACCGCGTGCCGGGCGTGGCCGTGACCGGGCAGATGGACCGCCGCGGCGGCGACGTGCCGGTGACCGAGCAGTTCAGCGCGGGCGTCGGCGTGGCCGAGTTCGAACTGGACCTGTTCGGTCGCGTGCGCAACCTGAGCGAGGCCGCGCTGCAGCAGTACTTCGCTGTAGCCGCCAACCGTCGCAACGCGCAGTTGAGCCTGGTGGCCGAGACCGCTACCGCCTGGTTGACCTACGGTGCTGACCAGCAGCGCCTGGCGATCGCCGAAGCAACGGTGAAGACCTATGAGGATTCGCTGCGTCTGGCCGAAGCACGCCATGAGCGTGGTGGCAGTTCGGCGCTGGAACTGACCCAGACCCGCACCCTGGTCGAGACTGCGCGCACCGATGCCGCGCGTCTGCGTGGGCAGCTGGCCCAGGACCGCAACGCGCTGGCACTGCTGGCCGGTGGCCAGTTGGATCCGGCGCTGCTGCCGGACAGCATCGCGCCGCAGGTACTTGCGCTGGCACCACCGCCGGCTGGCCTGCCCAGCGACGTGCTGCTGCAGCGCCCGGACATCATGGCGGCGGAACACCAGCTGCTGGCCGCCAATGCAAACATCGGTGCCGCACGCGCCGCCTTCTTCCCCAGCATCTCGCTGACCGGCAGCATCGGCAGTGGCTCGGGTGAACTGTCGGGCCTGTTCGACAGCGGTACGCGGATGTGGAGTTTCCTGCCGAAGATCACTTTGCCGATCTTCCAGGGCGGCAAGCTGCGCGCGAACCTGGCAGTGGCCAACGCCGATCGCGATATCGCGTTGGCGCAGTACGAAAAATCGATCCAGAGCGGTTTCCGCGAAACCGCCGATGCGCTGGCATTGAATGTCAGCCTGGATGAGCAGGCCGCCTCGCAGCAGCGCCTGGTGGAAGCGGCCGAGCAGGCCAACCGCTTGTCGCAGGCACGCTATGACGCCGGCCTGGACAGCTTCGTCACCCTGCTGGATGCACGTCGTACCGCCTACAACGCGCAGCAGACACAGCTGCAGACGCAGCTGGCGCAGCAGTCCAATCGCATCACGCTGTACAAGGTGCTGGGCGGCGGCTGGCACGAGCGCGGGTAAGCCGCGCCTCTGGTAGGTGCCAACCTTGGTTGGCACAGGGCCAGCCGACTGCGCTGACGCATCCGTGCCAACCAAGGTTGGCACCTACCGGAGCAGGTCAAGATTGGCGTGGGCCAGTCAGGCCAAGCGCCAGCGTCACACCGCTTCGTCATCCCGACGCTCGGCGCGGCAGGCGCGTACCCGCGTCAGCGCATCGCCGGCTTCGCGCGCCATCTTCTCGTATTCGGCGCGGATTTCTTCCAGGCGCTCTTCGTCCAGCTCTTCCAGGTCCAGCAGCTCGTTGTTGGCTTCGGCGGTGGCGCGGATCAGTTCATCCAGCTTGATCTGCATTGCCGCCGTGTCCGAGTTCTGCGTGTGCTGGATCAGGAACACCATCAGGAAGGTGATGATGGTGGTGCCGGTGTTGATCACCAGCTGCCAGGTATCGTTGAACCCGAATATCGGGCCGCTGATACCCCACAGCACGACGATCGCCACTGCGGCCAGGAAGGTCCACGGCGAGCCGGTGGCGGCCGCGGCCTTCTTGGCGATCGTATTGAACAGGTTCCTTGCGCTCATCGTTATCGTTCCACTGGAATGACGACGATCATCGGCACGTGGGCGTGCAGGTGCCGTGCAGTCGAGCGTGGGCTCAGGCGCGCAGGCGCGGTGCTTCCTGGCTTCGAACGGGGCTGGCCAGATAGACGTGCTGCCAGCAGCGTTCGACGAACTCACGGGCCTGTGCTTCGGTCAGGCGCGGCATGATCTGCAGGGCGTACTGGGTCTGGAACAGTTCGTCGCGTTGGGCATTGCTGGCGCGCGGTTGGGTGATCAGCGAATCACAGGCGAACTTGATCCATGGCACATAGGTGCCGAATGAAGTATGCGCGAGTGCGCCATCGGCGTGCTGGCGGCGCCAGTAATCCAGCTCCGCATCGACATTGATGACAGGGGGAATGGCGGGAACTTCAGCGTGCATGACAATCCAATCGGTTGGAAGTGAAGGGAGTGCGGACCCGTTACAGTGTGGACCGGGCGGCGGTGCATGCCGCGTCAGCGCGATGTGCAGCCAGCGTGGCGATGGCGCAGCAGCTGTGCGTATTCAACCGCACCCAGGCGTTCGGCCATGCCGGCCATCGCATTGCACAGGCGCACCAGCTCGCGGGGATGGTCGTGCAGAAGAGCCTGCTGAATGTCCTGGTGGGCGCTCCAGAGCGGCGCACTGCGCTGGTGCAGTGCGTATTGCTGCTGCACTCGGTTCCATATCGCCGCCAGAGCCCGGTCGCTGGGAGGGCGTACGGCATGCGCTTGCATGGTCGGCTCCAATCCGGGGCGGGGGCGCCCGGTTGCATTCCACCCTAGACGTGGCTGCGCAGCAGGATGTTAGTGGTGCGTGTTGACTGCACGCAGCTGACTGCGCAGCAGTTCACGTTGAAACGTGCAGACGCTGCCGGCACAAGGCTGTGCCGGCACTGAAGCGTTCATCAAGGCGGGCTCATCAGCCGTGGTGGATGCTCATTCGCCGATGTCTTCGTTCCAGATTTCCGGATATTGCGCAATGAAACCGCCGAGCAGGTCCACGCATTCCTGGCTGTCCAGATCGATCACGTTGACGCCGTTTTCCCGCAGCCAGTCGATGCCGCCCTGGAAGGTGCGCGATTCGCCGACCACTACCGTGCCGATGTTGAACTGCCGCACCAGGCCCGAGCAGTACCAGCAGGGGGCCAGGGTCGTGACCATGATGGTGTCCTGGTAGCGGCGCTGGCGGCCGGCCTTGCGGAAGGCGTCGGTCTCGCCATGCACGGACGGGTCACCTTCCTGCACGCGGCGGTTGTGCCCGCAGCCAAGCAGGCGGCCGTCGTTGTGGTACAGCGCCGCGCCGATCGGCACGCCGCCTTCGGCCAGCCCCTGGCGGGCTTCGGCAATGGCGGTCTGCAGCAGGGCCTGGTAGTCGGGCGTGGTGATCATGCGGGGCTCCGGTAGGTCGTGGGGCGCCATGATACGGCCAGCGTTCCCCGCAGGGGCCGGGCGGTGCGATAATCAGGGCATGAGCGAATCCCCCTACAAATCCGGTACCACCCATTTCGGGTTCCGCGACGTTGACGCCAAGGACAAGCAGAAGCTGGTCGGCCAGGTGTTCACGTCGGTCGCGCGCAACTACGACCTGATGAACGACCTGATGAGCATGGGCGTGCACCGGGCATGGAAGCGCTACTACGTAGCCACCGCGCAGGTGAAGCCGGGTGACCGCGTGCTCGACCTGGCCGGTGGCACCGGCGATATCGCCGCGCTGCTGAAGGAGCGCGTCGGTGCCGAGGGCTCGGTGGTGCTGGGCGACATCAACGCCGGCATGCTGTCGGTCGGCCGTGACCGCCTGACCAACCGCGGCCTGGTGCTCGGCCTGGACTACGTGCAGTGCAACGCCGAGGCCCTGCCGTTCCCGGACAACAGCTTCGACCTGGTGACCATCGCCTTCGGTCTGCGCAACGTGACCGACAAGGACGCCGGCCTGCGCGAGATGTTCCGCGTGCTGAAGGTGGGCGGCCAGGCCCGTGTGCTGGAGTTCTCCGAAGTCACCGCCGACTGGTTCAAGCCGATCTACGACTTCCACTCGTTCAAGATCCTGCCGAAGCTGGGCAAGCTGTTCGCCAATGATTCGGACAGCTACCAGTATCTGGCCGAGAGCATCCGCAAGCATCCGCCGCAGGAAGAACTGAAGGCGATGATGGGGCAGGCGGGCTTCGAGCGCTGCCACTACAAGAACCTGACCGGCGGCATCGTCTCGATCCACTCCGGCTACAAGCTGTAAGCCTCGCTTTGGTAGGTGCCAACCTTGGTTGGCACACGCCCGCCGCGAGCGATGATGTATCCGTGCCAACCAAGGTTGGCACCTACCTGTAGATGCCGACCTTGGTCGGCATAGGCCCCCACCGCGCGCCCGCCGCCATTACCCCGCACCGCGCAACGCTTCCCGGCCGGGGGAGAGGTACCATTGGGGTTTGATCCCCGTAACGGTCCCGATTCATGCGCAATCCGCTGATGCTCCTTCCGCTGGCCGTGGCCCTGGCCGCCGGCTGCTCCCAGGAGGCGGCCGCACCCGCCGCCGCCCCGACTGCCCAGAAGGCTCCCGCCGCCCCCGTGAACGCCGAAAACCGCAGCCACGATGAAAGCTCGTACGCCGAGCCGGACAAGGTCGTCGTCAAGGACATCGCGCTGGATCTGAAGCTGGACTTCGACCAGAAGCAGATCGGCGGCACCGCCATCTACACCCTGGAATGGAAGCAGAAGGATGCCAAGCAACTGGTGCTGGACACCCGCGAGCTGAGCATCGCCAAGGTTGAAGCGATCGCCGCTGATGGCGCGCGCAGCCCGCTGCAGTTCGTGCTGGCCCCGGTGGACAAGGTGTTCGGCAGCAAGCTGACCATCGAAACCCCGGAACAGCCGGCCAAGGTCGAGGTGACCTACCACACCGCACCGACCGCCTCGGGCCTGCAGTGGCTGGCGCCGTCGATGACCGAAGGCAAGAAGCTGCCCTTCATGTTCAGCCAGTCGCAGGCGATCCACGCCCGTTCCTGGGTGCCGCTGCAGGACACCCCGAGCGTGCGCTTCACCTACAGCGCGCACGTGGTCTCGCGCCCGGACGTAATGGTGCTGATGAGCGCCGACAACGACCCCAAGGCCGCGCGTGACGGTGACTACACCTTCAAGATGCCGCAGCCGATTCCGTCCTACCTGCTGGCCATCGCGGCCGGCGACCTGGTGTTCGAGCCGATCTCCGGCCGCTCCGGCGTCTGGGCCGAGCCGACCATGGTCAACAAGGCCGCCAAGGAATTCGAAGACACCGAGAAGATGATCGGTGCCGCCGAAAAGCTGTACGGCGAATACCGCTGGGGCCGCTACGACATGCTGGTGCTGCCGCCGTCGTTCCCGTTCGGCGGCATGGAAAACCCGCGCCTGACCTTCGCCACGCCGACCGTGATCGTCGGCGACAAGTCGCTGGTCTCGCTGGTCGCCCATGAACTGGCGCACAGCTGGTCGGGCAACCTGGTGACCAACGCCAGCTGGAAGGACATCTGGCTCAACGAAGGCTTCACCACCTACGTCCAGGGCCGCATCACCGAAGCCCTGTACGGCAAGGAGATGGCCGAGATGGAAAAGCAGATCGACCAGACCGATCTGCTGGCCGAAGTGAAGGACATGAGCCCGGCCGACCAGGCGCTGGCGCTGCCGCCGCTGAACGAACGTGACCCGGACGAAGCCCTGAGCCAGGTGGCCTACGTCAAGGGTTCGTGGTTCCTGGAATTCCTGGAACAGCGTTTCGGCCGCGAAACCTTCGACCCGTTCCTGCGCGGCTGGTTCGATGACCACGCCTTCCAGAGCGCGAATACCGACCAGTTCGTCGAGTACCTGAAGAAGAACCTGCTGCCGAAGAATCCGTCGGCGGTCACCGAAGCCGAACTGAAGGCGTGGCTGGACGAGCCGGGCATTCCGGCGTTTGCAGCCAAGGCACAGTCGCGCAACTTCAGCAGCGTGGATACCGCGCGTATCGCCTTCGCCAGCGCCGGCACCGTGCCGAGCAGCCAGGTGATCGCCGAGTGGAGCACCCAGGAGTGGGTCCGCTTCATCGACGGCCTGGGCGCCACCCAGCCGCTGGACAAGCTGGCCACGCTGGACAAGGCCTTCCACTTCACCGGCACCCCGAATGGCGAGATCGCCATGCGCTGGTACCCGCTGACCATCCGCAGCGGTTACGAGCAGGCCAATGAAGCGGCCGCTGCGTTCATCGAGCGTGTCGGTCGTCGCAAGCTGATCCTGCCGATCTACGCTGAACTGGTGAAGACCCCGAAGGGGCTGGAGCTGGCCAAGCAGGCGTTCGAGAAGGCCAAGCCGGGCTACCACCCGATCACCACCGCCTCGGTGCAGGACATGCTGGCCAAGGCTGAAGCGAAGTAAACGGTAGTGCCGGTCGCTGGCCGGCAACCCAGGCACTGCTTCACCGGCAACGGCGGGGAAACCCGCCGTTGCTGTATCCGCTTTTCGCTGCCGATAGAATCGGCATGCACCCGTAAAGGACTCCGCCATGAAACGACTGATCCTGCTCACCGCCTGCACCCTGGCCCTGGCTGCCTGCAGCAACCCCGAGGAAGAACGCAAGGCGCAGGAAGCCGCCGCTGCCGCCGTGCAGGCGCAGAAGGAAGCCAAGGCCGAAGACGTTGCCAAGCAGTACGACATGGCCGTGGCCGCGCAGGACTGGGAGCGCGCGCGCCTGCATGGCGCCTCGCTGCTGGACCAGTACAAGGACACCGCCGCCGCCGAGCGCATCGCCGCCGGCTTCGACGAGGTCAAGGCCAAGGGCGATGCCGCGCGCGACCTGCGCCGCATGCAGGCGCTGTGGCAGTACAACCAGATTCCGGTCGGCAGCAAGGGCAACCAGGTGTCGGCGCAGATCTTCAGCAAGGAGCGGGTGGATGTGGATGGCAGCGGCGCCAAGCCGGTGCAGCTGGTATTCCGCGACCACCCCGAATGGAAGCGTCATGCCTACCTGGTGCTGCAGGCCGGCGATTTCCGCTGCCCGCAGTGCACGGTCAAGGTTACGGTGGACGGTGGCAAGCCGATCTCCATGGCGGCCTGGCGGCCGAAGACCGACGAGGCGATCGCCCTGTTCATCACCGACCAGAAGGCGTTGTGGAAGCTGGCAGCCAAGGGCAAGTCGATCAGCATCGAGTTCCCGGTCAAGGCCGGTGGCACGCGCACGGCGGTGTTCGAGACCGGTGGCGTGGATGCCAGCCGGATGCCGGCGTGGTGGCATTGACCGTGGATGCACCCGTGGCTGCGCCGGCACTGTCGACGATCCGCCACTGGGTGTTCGACATGGATGGTACGCTGACCGTGGCGGTGCATGATTTCGCGCGGATCAAGCGCGAACTGGCGATTCCGCAGGAGGACGATATCCTCACCCACCTGGCCGGGTTGCCGGCCGCGGAGGCCAGCGCAAAGCACGCCTGGCTGCTGGCGCACGAGCGTGCGCTGGCCGCTGCGTCCCAGCCGGCGACGGGGGCGGTGGCGCTGGTGCGCGCGCTGCAGGACACCGGCTGCCGGCTGGGCATCCTGACCCGCAACGTGCGCAGTCTGGCGCAGGTCACCCTGCAGGCCATCGGACTGGGCGACGTATTTGCCGAAGACGACATCATCGGTCGCGACGAGGCCGAGCCGAAGCCCTCACCTGCCGGGCTGCAGTACTTCCAGCAGCGCTGGCAGGTGGCCCCCACGCAGGTGGTGATGGTGGGCGATTACCGCTTCGATCTGGAATGCGGCCGTGCGGCGGGCAGCCGCACGCTGCTGGTCAATGCCCCGGACAACCCATGGCCGGGCATGGCCTGTTGGCACCTGGCCGATTGCGCGGCGGTGCTGGAGCGCTGGCGAGGCTAGCGCGGCGCCCTCTGCGCTGTGGCGGGGACCAGGAGAGCGCCTGCGGTCAACTGCCGACTGTCATCACAGTGTATTGTGCGAGGCCGGCTGGACGTTCTTCGAATGACCGGCCGGGGTTGAAGCGGAGGCGGTTGGGGAACCATCGCTGCTCAGTGCCGCGGCCTGATCGAAGCCGCGGTGGGCGTTGAAGGTGCCGGCGGGTGGTTTCGCTGCACTGGTGGTGGCGTCGGGTAACACGTTGTCCGGTGTGGCCCGCTGCCAAGGATGGGGCATGGGTGTCCTTGGCTCCATTTCTGGATTCCTTTCATGCTCCGAACTGTGTGGGTGTCGCTGTACCGGCGTCTGTGTCCGATTGCCGCATTTTCCCTGTTTGGCCTGGTAGCCCTGTCGTTGTCGCGACTGGGGTTGGCGCTGTGGCACGCCGTACGGGTCAGTGCTGCTGACGGCTGGGCCACGGTGTTCCTGCAGGGGCTGCGGGTGGATGTGTCGACCCTGTGCCTGCTGTACGGCATCCCGGCGGTGCTGGCACTGCTGTTGCCGCAGGAAGGACGCGTGGGCCGCGCGTGGCGTCATCTGCTGCGGTGGTGGCTGATCCTGGTGAGCCTGCTGCTGGTGTTCATGGAGCTGGCGACGCCGAGCTTCATGGCCGAGTACGGCCTGCGCCCCAATCGCCTGTTCCTGGAATATCTCATCTATCCCGAAGAAGTCGGGATGACGCTGCTGCGCGGCCATCTGCTGGCCGTGGTGATCGAAGTCGCCGCAGTGATCGTGCTGTTCTGGGTGCTGCTGCGTGGGTCACGGCGCTGGGTCGGCAACAGCCCGCGGGGCGCAGTCGAAGCCGGATGGCTGTGGCGGCTGCCATTGGCGTTCCTGGTGCTGCTGCTGGCGGCGCTGGGCGTGCGTTCCAGTCTGGGCCATCGGCCCTTGAACCCGGCACTGGTGGCATTTTCCACCGACCCGACCATCAACGCCTTGCCGCTGAACTCGCTGTACACCGTCGGCTATGCCGCGCGGCAACTGGCGAGCCGCAGCGAAACCTCGCGTGTCTACGGTGACCTGCCGCTGGCCGAGGTGGTCAGCGAACTGCGCGCCAGCAGCGGCCTGCCGGCATCGGCATATGTCTCCGAGGCATTGCCGAGCCTGGCGCTGCGTCCGCCGCAGTACCAGGGCAAGCCGCGCAATCTGGTGATCGTGCTGGAAGAAAGCCTGGGCGCGCAGTTCATCGGCAGTCTCGGCGGACGGCCGTTGTCACCCAACTACGACCGCCTGAGCAGACAGGGTTGGGCGTTCGAGCGCCTATATGCGACCGGCACGCGGTCGGTCCGCGGCATCGAGGCGGTACTGACCGGGTTCCCGCCGACCCCGGCCGAATCGGTGGTAAAACTGCCCGCCAGCCGCCAGCGCTTTTTCACCCTGGCCGATGTGCTGGGACGGCATGGCTACGACACTGGTTTCTATTACGGTGGCGAAAGCCATTTCGACAACATGCGCGAGTTCTTCCTCGCCAACGGCTTCAACCGCATCGTGGACCGCAAGGATTACCGCAAGCCGGCATTTGTTGGCTCCTGGGGTGCGTCTGACGAAGACCTGTTCGGCCGTGCCGACCAGCAGTTCCGGCAGCTGAAAGCGCAGGGCAAGCCGTTCTTCGGCCTGGTGTTCACCTCCAGCAACCATGATCCGTTCGAGTTCCCGGACGGCCGCATCGACCTGTACGAGCAACCGAAACAGACCCGCGACAATGCCGCCAAGTACGCCGACTACGCGCTGGGCGAGTTCTTCCGCAAGGCGATGGCGTCACCTTACTGGGAGGACACCGTGTTCCTGGTGGTGGCTGACCATGATTCGCGGGTGTTCGGCAAGAACATGGTGCCGATCGGCAACTTCCATATTCCCGGGTTGATCCTCGGCGGCGGCATCGAGGCGCGCCGTGATACCCGCATCGTCAGCCAGATCGATCTGCCGCCGACCCTGCTGTCACTGCTGGGCATTGCCGATGCCACCCCGGCGGTGGGACAGGACCTGACCGACCTGCAGCGGCTGCAGCCCGGACGCGCGCTGATGCAGTACGACCGCAATCTGGCGTGGATGGAGGGCAACGATGTGGCCATCCTGCAGCCGGACAAGCCCGCGCAGGGCTTCCGCTACGACCCGGCCAGCGACCAGCTGCAGCCGCAGCCGCTGCGGCCGGAACTGGCACGGCGCGCACATGCCTACGCGATGTGGGGCACGCTGGCCTACGAAAAAGAGCTGTACCGCTTGCCGGAGAAGGCCAAGCCCTGAGCCGGAAGGGCGGGGCGGCGATGCGGTGCCGGCCGCTGGCCGGCAGTGTCGACCAAGGTCGACACCTACCAGAGGCATTCCCGCCAGAAGCATTCCCGATAGCGCCTCGGGTGGACAGCCCCCTTGTTGTTCAAGGGGGCGCGCCGAAGGCGCGGGGATAAGGAGAAATGCGCGGGCAGTTCGTTTACGCGTTCAACGCGTAACCGAACTGCTGCTTGAACTGCTCGTTGAACTCATCGAAGGTGAAGCGCTGGTTCTGGGTGCCCGGGTGCTCGACCTTCAGCGCGCC
This sequence comes from Stenotrophomonas indicatrix, assembly GCA_041545745.1. Taxonomy (NCBI): domain Bacteria; kingdom Pseudomonadati; phylum Pseudomonadota; class Gammaproteobacteria; order Lysobacterales; family Lysobacteraceae; genus Stenotrophomonas; species Stenotrophomonas indicatrix. The sequence goes on along the minus strand of CP168152.1, from coordinate 3,951,213 downwards.
CATCAGGTTGCCCATGCGGCCGATGGTCAGCCAGTCGAAGCCCTTCTGGATGCCGTAGATCAGGCCGGCGCGGAAGGCGTCGCCGCAGCCGGTCGGATCGACCACGCGGCGCTCGTGCGCCGGCGGGATGTCGTAGCTCTTTTCCGGGGTGTGGATCACCGCGCCCTTCGGGCCGCGGGTGGTGATGTAGGCCTTGACCCGGCTGACGATCTCTTTTTCGTTCCAGCCGGTGCGTTCCTGCAGCAGGTTCGACTCATAGTCGTTGACCACCACGTAATCGGCCTGTTCGATGAACTCGCGCAGTTCCGGGCCATTGAACAGCGGCATCGCCTGGCCCGGGTCGAAGATGAACGGAACGCCGTCTTCGTGGAATTCCAGCGCGTTCTGGATCATGCCTTCGCGGCCGTCCGGGCCGACCAGGCCGAGGCTGACGCCCGGCACGTCGCGCACGTGGTTTTCGTAGGAGCGCATCATCGCGCCCGGGTGGAAGGCGGTGATCTGGTTGTTGTCGTGGTCGGTGGTGATGAACGCCTGCGGGGTGAACAGCTCATCGATCACGCGCACGCGGGTGAGGTCGATGCCCAGGGCATCGAAGTGCTCGCGGTACGGGCCGAAGTCCGAACCCACCGTGCCCATCGGGATCGGATCGCCACCCAGCAGGTGCAGGTTGTAGGCGATGTTGCCGGCGCAGCCGCCGAACTCGCGGCGCATGCGCGGCACCAGGAACGACACGTTCAGGATGTGCACCTTGTCCGGCAGGATGTGATTCTTGAACTGGTCCGGGAACACCATGATGGTGTCGAAGGCAAGAGAACCACAGATCAGAGCGGACATCGATGTAAGCCTATGCGGTGAATTTTGGGATGGGCCGGCCCACTTCGGCAGGCAAGCAAACGGCGCCCTTGGGCGCCCGACGGCGCAAAGGTTACCCGCTGGTGCCGCTCAGGGCCAGAACCAGGTGATGCCCGATCAGGCCGAAAGCCTGTGAAGGCGCGGGTTCAGCTGGATTTCTCCTTGCTCGGCGGCAGGCAGGTTGCTAGGCTTGTCGACCTCGATTTCTGCCCATTTTTTCGCCATCCCGCGTTGGGCGCGACACCCCTCAGGATCAACTCCCAGATGTTCAAGAAACTGCGCGGCATGTTCTCCAATGACCTGTCCATCGACCTGGGCACGGCCAACACCCTCATCTATGTGCGTGGGCAGGGAATCGTGCTGAACGAGCCGTCCGTGGTCGCTGTGCGCCAGGATCGCGCCATCGGCGGTACCCGGTCGGTGGCAGCCGTTGGCGCCGAGGCCAAGCAGATGCTCGGCCGTACCCCGGGCCACATCACCACCATCCGCCCGATGAAGGACGGCGTCATCGCCGACTTCACCTACACCGAGGCGATGCTCAAGCACTTCATCAAGAAGGTGCACAAGTCGCGCTTCCTGCGCCCGAGCCCGCGCGTGCTGGTCTGCGTGCCGGCCGGCTCGACCCAGGTCGAGCGCCGCGCGATCAAGGAATCGGCCGAGGAGGCCGGTGCCCGTGACGTGTTCCTGATCGAAGAGCCGATGGCGGCCGCGATCGGCGCCGGCATGCCGGTCACCGAGGCCCGTGGCTCGATGGTCATCGATATCGGTGGTGGCACCACCGAAGTGGCGGTGATCTCGCTCAACGGCATCGTCTATTCCGCTTCGGTGCGTATCGGTGGCGACCGCTTCGACGAATCGATCACCAACTACGTGCGCCGCAACCACGGCATGCTGATTGGTGAAGCCACCGCCGAGCGCATCAAGGTCGAACTGGGCTGCGCCTACCCGCAGGCGGAAGCGATCGAGATGGAAATCTCCGGCCGCAACCTCGCCGAAGGCGTGCCGAAGATGATCAAGATCAGCTCCAATGAAGTGCTTGAAGCGCTGCACGAGCCGCTGTCGGGCATTGTCAGCGCGGTCAAGCTGGCACTGGAACAGACCCCGCCGGAACTGTGCGCCGACGTCGCCGAGCGCGGCATCGTGCTGACCGGTGGTGGCGCCCTGCTGCGCGACATGGACCGCCTGATTTCCGAGGAAACCGGTCTGCACGTGCAGGTGGCTGACGACCCGCTCACCTGCGTGGCCCGCGGTGGCGGTCGTGCGCTGGAACTGGTCGACATGCACGGCAACGAGTTCTTTGCGCCGGAATAAGCCGTCCCGGCTGCCTGCGCCCGCAGCGCCCCTCCGGGGTGCGGCCCGCTACGTTGGCGGGTCGGCACCGGCGGGGCGCCCGCGTGTTTCCCTTCCGCCTTCTGCCAGTTGAATCGCTGCCGTGCCGCCCTACGCCGGACCTCCCGTCGCTTCCCGATCCGGTGATGCCGCCAGCCCGCTGCGGCTGCTGGCCTATCTCGCACTGGCAATCACCCTGATCGTCCTCGACGACCAGGCCGGCTGGCTGGCGCGTCTGCGCGAGCAGGCCAACAGCCTGGTGCAGCCGGTGTGGGCCCTGGCCGGTCTGCCCGGCAAGCTCGGCGGGCAGGTGCGGGATACCGCCGCCAGCCACGGCCAGCTGGTGACCGAAAACCGCGAGCTGCGCAACCAGCTGCTGCTGGCCAACGCCCGCCTGACCCGCCTGCAGACCGCCGCGCTGGACAATGCCCAGCTGCGCGAACTGCTGAACGTGGCCGAGCGCAGTGGCCTGGACGTGCAGCTGGCGCCGATCCTGGACATCGACCTGGACCCGGTCAAACAGCGCCTGGTGCTCGACGCCGGCAGCCGCGAAGGCGTGCATGTCGGCCAGGCGGTGATCGATGCCGGTGGCCTGATGGGCCAGGTGATCAGCGTGACCGGTGGCACCTCCACCGTGCTGTTGCTGACCGACCCGGACCACGCTGTGCCGGTGACCGTGGCCCGCAATGGCGTGCGCCTGATCGTCTACGGGCGTGGCGACAAGCTGGAACTGCGCGACATCCCGCTCAGTGCCGGCGTGGAAGTGGGCGACGAGATCGTCACGTCCGGTCTTGGTGGCCGGTTCCCGGCCGGATTCCCGGTCGGCACCATCACCGCCCTGCGCCCGGACGATACGCATGCCTTCCTGGTGGGCGAACTGAAGCCGGCCGCGCAGCTTGATCGTGGCCGCGATGTGCTGCTGCTGCGCCCCGGCGCCGCAATTCGCTTGCCTGCGGCCAGCGAATTGCTTCAGCCAGGTTTGCCTTCGGCAAACCAGACTGCCGGGGGGGCATCCCACCTTACCCCCGCGCCTTCGGCGCGCCCCCCTCAACAAGAGGGAGGTTCTCCCTCAGCCGGGTCCACGGTAGTGCCGGCCGCTGGCCGGCAACCTCAGCAAACTCAACCGCAGCCGGCCACGCCGGAGGCACAACGATGAGCCGCCTTCGCGACAACCGCTGGGTGCTGCCGGCCAGCGTGGTGGTGGCCCTGTTGCTGGGCCTGCTGCCGTTGCCGGCGCTGCTGCAGCCGCTGCGTCCGTATTGGCTGGCACTGGTGCTGGCGTACTGGGTGATTGAAGCGCCCGAGCGCGTCGGCCTCGGCATTGCCTTCGCCAGCGGCGTCGTCGCCGACCTGCTGTATGGCGGGGTGCTGGGCGAACAGGCGCTGCGGCTGGTGATGCTGGCCTTCATCCTGCAGCGCTTCCGCGCGCGCATCCGCTTCTTCCCGATGTCGCAGCAGATGCTGGCCATCGGCGGCCTGCTGTTCAACGACCGCATCGTCAGCGCGCTGGTCCACATCCTGGTGGGCGAGCCGACCCTGCCGTGGTCGTACTGGTGGGCACCGCTGCTCGGCATGGGCCTGTGGCCGCTGGTGTTCGTGCTGCTGGATGCGGTGCGCTTCGGCAAGCGCGGGCGCTGAGCCATGCTGCCGCGCCGCCAGGTCAAGAATCCGCACGCCGAAGCTGAACAGTTCCGGCGCCGCGCGGCGCTGGGCTTCTTCGGCGTGCTGGTCTGCCTGCTGGGCCTGGGCGGCTGGTACTTCAAGCTGCAGGTGCTGGACCACGACATCTACGCCACCCGATCCGAAGCCAACCGCATCAAGCCGCGGCCGGTAGTGCCCGGGCGCGGCATGATCTATGACCGCAACGGTCGGTTGCTGGCTGAGAACGTACCGGCGTTCCGTCTGGATGTAACCCCGGACAAGGTCAAGGACATGGATGCCACCTTGGAAGGGCTGGCGAAGATCATCCAGATCAGTCCGGAAGAACTGGAAGCGTTCAACAAGTCGCGCAAGGCGCGCCGCAAGTTCCTGCCGGTCACGCTGAAGCTGCGCATGAGCGATGAGGAAATGGCGCGCTTCGCAGTGGACCGCTGGCGCTTTCCCGGCGTCGAGCTGGAACCGTACCTGACCCGTCGCTATCCCTATGGCGACCTGTTCGCGCACATCATCGGCTACGTCGGCCGGGTCGACGACAAGGATCTGGAGATCCTCGGCGAGGGCAATGCCGCGCTGACCCACATCGGCAAGTCCGGCCTGGAGCGCTATTACGAGCAGGAGCTGCGCGGCAAGGTCGGCTACGAACAGGTCGAGACCAACGTGCAGGGCCGCGCGATCCGCACCATCGGCCGTGTCGCGGCACAATCCGGCGCCGACCTGCGGCTGTCGATCGATGCCGACCTGCAGCGAGCGATGGTGGCCGCTTTCGGCGAGTTCGAAGGCGCGGCGGTGGCGATGGACCCGCGCACCGGTGAAGTGCTGGCGATGGTCAGCCTGCCGTCGTATGACGCCAACCTGTTCGTCAACGGCATCTCGCACGCCGACTTCAAGGCGCTCAACGAGAATCCCTCGCGGCCGCAGTTCAACCGCCTGGTGCTGGGTGGCGTCGCCCCCGGTTCGACCATCAAGCCGCTGATCGGCCTGGCCGGCCTGGACAGCGGGGTGCGCCGGCCCGAAGACAAGATTCTCTCCACCGGCATGTTCTACCTGCCCGGCACCTCGCGTGGCTGGGGCGATGCCAACCGTGGCGGCCATGGCTGGACCGATCTGCGCAAGTCGATCACCCAGTCGGTCAACACGTACTACTACAAGCTGGCCCTGGACATGGGCATCGAGCGCTTCGACCACTACATGGGTTATTACGGCTTCGGCCAGCCGACCGGTATCGATCTGACCGGCGAGATCGGCGGCATCCTGCCCTCGCCGGCATCGAAGTACAAATCGCGCAAGGAGCGCTGGTACCCCGGCGACACCGTCAACGCCAGCATCGGCCAGGGCGACTGGAAGGTCACCCCGCTGCAGCTGGTGCACGGCGTGGCAGGCATTGCCAATGGGCAACTGCGCCAGCCGCATCTGGTGATGCAGCAGCGCGCCGGCTTCGATGCGGACTGGACGCCCGTGCCGCAGGGTGAGAGCAAGCCGATCAGCCCGACTGCGAGCAACCTGCAGGCCGTGCGCGAGGGCATGATGGGCACCATGCAGCCCGGTGGCAGCGGCGCGCGTGCCGCTGCCGGCGCACCGTATGTGATGGCAGGCAAGACCGGTACCGCACAGGTGATCAGCCGCCGCGGCACCGCGGCGGTGAACCCGAGGAGCCTGCCGATGCACCTGCGCCACCGCGCGCTGTTCGTCGGCTTCGCACCGGCCGACAACCCGGTCATCGCCGTTGCGATCGCGGTGGAAGGCGGCGGCTACGGTGGTTCGGCAGCTGCGCCGATCGCGCGCAAGGTGTTCGATGCCTGGCTGCTGGGCAAGATGCCTGAAGGCATGCAGCCGCTGGACAGCGAACGCGGCACGACCGCCATTGGCGCCACCGCGTTCGACAACGAAGACGTGGGCGCGCGCCAGGCCGGCGACGCGGCTGCGGCGCAGCTCGGTGAGCATGCGGTGGTGGTCGGCGTACCGCTGCCGGCACCGACACCTGCTCCGGCGCCGCAGCCCTCGGCAGCACTGCCGGCCACGCCACGTTCCACGGTTGCTGCGGAGGCGGCCCGATGAGCGCGTTCCTGCGTTGGGCCGGGGAAATGCTGCAGCGGTTCTTCAGCAGCCTCGACTGGGTGCTGTGCCTGGCTCTGGGCGCGCTGATGGTGATCGGCCTGGCCACGCTGAAGAGTGCTGGCGGCGACAGCCTGGTGATGGCGCAGGGCGTGCGTTTTGCCGTGGGCCTGGCGGCGATGTGGGGCATCTCGCGGGTACCGATCCTGCGCATCCGCTCGGCGACGCCACTGATCTACGCCATCTCGATGATTCCGTTGCTGGCGGTGTTCGTGCTGGGCACGGGCAAATACGGCCGGCAGTGGCTGGACCTGAAGTTCTTCTACCTGCAGCCGGCCGAACTGCTCAAGGTCAGCCTGCCGATGATGGTGGCCTGGTATCTGCACAAGATGCCGTTGCCGCCGCGCTTCAACACAGTGCTGGTGGCGATGCTGATCATCGGCGTACCGACCGGGCTGGTGATGCTGCAGCCGGACTTCGGTACCGGCGTGCTGATTGCCGCCAGTGGTGTGTTCGTGCTGCTGCTGGCTGGCCTGCCGTGGTGGTGGGTGGGGCTGGGTGTGGGCGGCGTGGCAGCGGTGGCGCCGGTGGCCTGGTTCTGGTTGCTGCGGCCGTACCAGAAGGACCGCATCATGATGTTCCTCGACCCGGAAATGGATGCGCTGGGTGCGGGCTGGAACATCATCCAGTCGAAGATCGCCATTGGTTCCGGCGGTTTCGATGGCAAGGGCTGGGGCGAAGGCTCGCAGTCGCACCTGAATTTCATTCCCGAGCAGACCACCGACTTCGCGTTCTCGGTGCTGAGCGAGGAGTTCGGCTGGATCGGCGTGGCGCTGGTGTTGACGCTGTATCTGGTGGTGATCGGGCGTTGCCTGTGGATCGCCAGCCAGTCGCGCGATTCGTACTCGCGGTTGCTGGCCGGTGCCACGGGCCTGGCGTTCTTCGTCTATGTGCTGGTGAACGGCGGGATGATCTCGGGCCTGCTGCCGGTGGTGGGCGTGCCGATGCCGCTGATCAGTTACGGCGGTACGTCGGCGGTGTCGCTGCTGGCGGGGTTCGGGTTGGTGATGGCGGTGCGTCGTCACAATCCGGTGCATGGCGGTTACGGGTAGTTTCCAGCCATCGGCGCAGCCCCCCGTGGGTGGTTGCTGAAAGCAACAGCCGTGGTTGGCCGGGCGGGGTGGACTGCGCAGGGGACGCTGCAAGTACGTCCATGTAAGCTCGGTCGCCGCATCCATGCGGCTCACGCCCCTGCGCAGCCCACCCCGCCCGGCCTCTGACAGTTTCCTGCGGTGGCCACCCAGGCAAAGAGAAATAAAGCAGAGCAGAAGCGGGTCGCTTCGCTCTTTGTAGTGCCGAGCCATGCTCGGCTCTTCTGGAATGTGCGCATCACGCAGCCTGCAGCTGCACATCCACATACTCCGACAGGCCTCGGCAGGCCAGCAGCAGACCTTCGCGGGCGTCGTCGTCCAGGTGCTGCGTGTCGTCGCCGTCCACGCGCACGCGTTCGCTGGCGTGCAGTAGTTCCAGCAGGAAGGTCAGCCCGGCGTTGGCGCGGTCGATGCGCGCCATCGCCATGCACGGCGCCTGCGTTCGCCCCTTGTGTGGCCACGGCTGACCATCTGCTGCTTCCACTTGGCGGATGTGCTGCAGGCAGTCCAGCAGGGTAGGGCCGTCGGGCGCGTACGCCAAGGGCATTCATCAGACGAGGGGTCGATAGCGACAAACAGCGCCGTAGCCGTGCGCGACCTAACGGCTCAGCCCATGGGATCGTCTCGGGTCAGGTCGGAGCGGCCAATGAGTTCGCGTCGGGCTTTTTCACCGGCTCGGGGTCGGACAGGTCCTGGAAGGATTCGCCCAGCGCCGGGCTATCCATGCCGTACACCGGCTTGCCGCGCAGGGTCTGCATGCCCTGCTGCCAGGCCAGCAACATGCGCTTGCCGATTACATGAAAACCTTCATGCTGCGCCATGGCCTCGCGCACCGCAGGGGCGACTTCGTCGATGGCCTGGCCGATCTTCTCGACGATGGCGCGCTGGTCACGGGCGGTAACGTTGAACACCGAAAGCAGCGTCCGCTCCAGAAGCCTGCCGGGCTCCCAGGTCTTGCGCCCGCCCAGGCTGATCGCCGGAGGATTGCGTGCGTAGTCGGGATAGGCTGCCGTCGTCAGCATGTCGTACACCGGTGTGACCTGCGCATCGTCGCGGCCTGTGTACAGCAGTGCGATGTTCTTGGCATGGCAATCGGCGTTGCGCAGCCCGTGGGTCAGCAGCAACTGCGTGGCCAGATGCTGCAGCGCCAGCTGCCGCCCGGGACCCCGTACGTGATCGCGCACTGCCTTGGCGATGCGCTCCCAGGTTGTCTCGTACTTCTCTGCCGGGCGCATGCCCAGCAGCGCACAGAAATCTTCCATGCCGTACTTGAGCTGGCCGGCTTCATCTACATCGAAGCGATGCACCACCAGCGCCTGCCCGTCACGGGAGACCTCGGTACGCGCGGTTGGCAGCACCCTTGCCGCCACCTGCATGGTGAGGTGCTCGTTGAGCGCAATAAACGGCAGGTTGGTCGCCGAGCCCTTGATGATGTGCTGGCGGGTGAACAGGGTGACCTTCCTGCGCGGGTCCTGGCCGCTGACCTCGCGCTGGTCGAGAAACTTGGGCACCATGCCGGATACACCGCTCGTGGCATGCTGGCGTACCAGTTCCTCGAAGGCCTCTACCGAGTTGTCGCCCTGCAGCAGCTGCGCCACGTCCACTGCCCGGGTCGGCTCATCCAGCGGCGCGCCGCGCGGCACCACTTGCACCCGGCCGATCATGTTGCGACCGATGACCGATAGCAGGTTCATCGGGCCACCACCGATCAAGGGACCGAACTGCTCCTGCAGCACTTTCAGCAGATAGCCTTCGGGCAGGTTCATCTGAAAGAACGGTTGCAGCTGATCGTTCCAGTCCCACGGCTCGCGCCGTACCGGCATGGTCAGCGACACCAGATCGTCGGGCACGACATCGGCGTTGTACAGGAGACGGCAGTTGAAACTGTCGAGGCTTTCCAGCATCGCCACCTCACGCCCGGCGACATACACAGAGAGTGTCATCGCCGCAGCCCATGCTCACGGGCAAGCGACTCCAACGAGCCGCTATGGCCTTCCATGCTGTACTGCATCTCCATGCCCAGCACGGCCAGCACCGCCAGCAGCTTGCGGGCACCAAAGTCGGTGGCCTTGCCCAGTTCGAAACGGGACAACGTATCGGACGCCACCCCGGCTTGCGCGGCGACTTCAATCTGGGTCATGCCCAGCGCCCGGCGGCGCTCGGCCACCGCCAAGCCAAGTTCGGCGAGAGTCTGCATTAGATGAATAAGTCTAATTATTGAGATTGAGTGCGAATATTAGATGTATTAGTCTAATATTCAAGTAAAAATGGTGTTGGCATTCAGCCCGTGGATGTCTCTTCGGGAGCGCCCTGCCACCTTGGTCGCGTGGAAATTAGATTGATTCGTCTAATTTTATGGCATTTCACCGAGTATTCGACGAGTACGTCTAATTGCGTGGCGGCGCCCGTTTGGTTGGAAGGCACTCCGCGAAAGACAGCACAGCATGCGCCCGGCCGAACACGCCCGCTGTAGCTGACAGCTTCACGAAAGCGCCGGTTGCTACCGTGCCGCGGGTGAAATGGAAACGAATGCTTGGCGGCTGCCGTGAGGCGGTCCGCACGATCGATCTGCCGTTGCTGATCGCGTTGTTGATCCTGATGGGCGCGGGCCTGGCGGTGCTGCACAGCGTGAACGGGCCGGTGCATGGGCAGGCGATGCGCTTCGCCGGTGGCCTGGTGGCGATGTGGCTGCTGTCGCGGGTTTCGCTGCTGCGCCTGCGCGCGTGGACGCCGGCGATCTATGCACTGTCGATGCTGCCGCTGATGGCGGTGTACGTGATCGGCACCGGCAAATACGGGCAGCGCTGGCTCAACCTCGGCGTGTTCTACCTGCAGCCCTCGGAACTGCTCAAGCTCAGCCTGCCGTTGATGATGGCCTGGTATCTGCACCGCCAGCCGTTGCCGCCATCGCCGCGCACGGTGCTGACGGCCGCAGTGCTGATCGGGGTGCCAGCGCTGCTGATCCTGATGCAGCCCAATCTCGGCACTGCCACCCTGGTGACGGCCAGCGGCGTGTTTGCATTGCTGCTGGCTGGGCTGCAATGGCGCTGGGTGGTGGCCGGCTTGACTGCGGTATCGGTGGCTGCGCCACTGGCGTGGTTCGGGCTGCTGCGGCAGTACCAGAAGAACCGCGTGCTCACCTTCCTGGATCCGGCCGCCGATCCCTTGGGCACCGGTTGGAACATCCTGCAGTCGCGCATCGCCATCGGCTCCGGTGGCATGCAGGGGCGCGGCTGGGGCCACGGCACACAGGCCACGTTGGATTTCCTGCCCGAGTACACCACCGATTTCGCGTTCTCGGTGTTGGCCGAGGAATTCGGCTGGATCGGCGTGGTGACGGTGTTCGCCTTGTATCTGTTCGTGGTCGGGCGTTGCCTGTCGATCGCGGTGCAGGCACGCGACACGCACGCGCGGTTGTTGGCCGGCAGCCTCGGCCTGGCGTTCTTCGTGTACGTGCTGGTCAACGGCGGGATGATTTCCGGCTTGCTGCCGGTGGTGGGCATTCCGATGCCGCTGATCAGCTACGGCGGCACTTCGGCGGTGTCGTTGCTGGCGGGGATCGGCCTGGTGATGGCCGTGCGTGGGCATCGGCCGGTACACGCGTAGGTTTCCAGCCAACGGCGCAGCCCCTCGCGGGTGGCCGCTCAATGCGATTCATCGATTGGGCCGGGCGGGTTGGGTTCGCGGGGGACGCCGTGAATCCGTCCATGGAGGCTTGGCCGCGCCATCCATGGCGCGGACACCCCCGCGAACCCAACCCGCCCGGCCTCTGACGGTTTCCTGCGGCGTCCACCCACGCAAGAAGAAAAAAGATCAAAAGCAAAAGCAGCATGGCCGGTTGCCCGCGCTTCCAGTAGAGCCGAGCCCGCGCTCGGCTCAGAGCGAAGCGACCCGCTGTTGCTCTTCGCTCTTCTTTTCTCTTTGCGTGGGTGGACGCCACAGGAACGTGTCCGTGGCCGGGTAGATGGGTTGCGCAGGGGCGTGAGCCGCATGGATGCGGCGACCGAGCTTACAGGGACGTACTTGCAGCGGCCCCTGCGCAGCCCATCTACCCGGCCCTCCCCATGAATCGCTTCGCGGCCACCCACGAGGGGCTGCGCCGTTCGCCGACCTTCGCCGCCGATGCACACATGAATCTGCGCAAGCGCATTTCTGTAATCGTTCCCACAACGCCGCACAGCAGCATGGCCGCTGACGAAGTTCCATTAAAAGTGGGCGCCAATTCACATTTTGACGCCGCGTTGATCCTGATCAATGGACTTGTCGCAATCGGCCTGCACAATGGCGGCCCGTTCGGCATGGCGCGCCGTCTTTGATGCAGCGCGAGGGGCGTCGGATGGGAAAGCAGTACTGATCCAACAGGTACAAGGAGCGCGGAGCACTGCCACTGGGGAGCGGCAGCCGCGCAGGTACCGACCGGGTCCGGTGGCCGGTTGCGTCTGCGGGGATGGGGACGCAACCGGCAACCTCTACCTGAATGGGGTAGGTCAATCACGACGCCTTCACATTTCATGCTGAACGCGAGCAAATCGTTGTGATTCATGGCCTTAGGGGTTTTAATTCATCCATGACCTGCTAACCTGCGGTGATGATTCGACGTTCTCTGGCCTGCATGCTCACCCTCGGCCTGGTCGCCTGTGCGACCCAGCCGACGTCCCCACCGACTTCGCCCCAGGCCAGCAGTACGCCGCGCCACCCGGCGGCCAAGCCTCAGGCCCCGGCCGAAGCCGCGCCTGAAGCGCCAGCCGCTACGGCAACGCCGGTCGATCTCACCCCGGTGCCGTTCGAAACCGCGCGCGCCAGATTCATTGCCGACACTGCCAAGCGCTACGGCCTCAAGCCCGACGAGATCCGCAACGTGCTCGACCAGGCGCAGGTGCGCCAGCCGATCATCGCCGCCATGTCGCGGCCGGCAGAGCGGGTCAAGCCGTGGAACGAATACCGGCCGATGTTCATCAGCAAGGCACGCATCGATGGCGGCAAGGCGTTTCTTGCCCAGCATCGCGCCGAACTGGACCGTGTGCAGCAGCGCACCGGCGTGCCGGCGGAAGTGATCGTGGCGATCATCGGCGTGGAAACCAGCTACGGCAAGAATGCCGGCAGCCATCGCGTGCTCGACGCCTTGTATACGTTGGCCTTCTATTACCCGCGCAGTGGCGACCCGACCAAGCTGGAGCGCGAAGTGCGCCGCGAGCTGTTCTTCCGCGATGAACTGGCCAAGCTGTTCGAACTCGGTCGCGAGGAAAAGCTGGACATCACCACGCTCAAGGGCAGCTATGCCGGCGCGATGGGCATGGGCCAGTTCATGCCCTCCAGCTATCTGGATTACGCGGTGGACGGCAACGGCGATGGTCGCCGTGACTTGTTCACCAGCTACGACGACGTGTTCTCCTCCATCGCCAACTACTTCGTGAAGAAGGGCGGTTGGGTGCGTGGCGGCCAGGTTGCCGTGCCGGCCACGCTCGCCGCCGACCGCGAGGAGTTCAACCCGACCGAGTGGATGCCCACCTGGTCGCTGGCCGACCTGGCCCAGCGCGGCTACCAGCCCAGTGCGCCGGTGCAGCCGGGTGCCACGGCCACCCCGATCACCCTTGAAGGCAGCACCGGCAAGCAGTACTGGCTGGGCTTCCAGAACTACTACGCAATCACCCGCTACAACCTCTCGAAGATGTACGCGATGGCCGTGTTCCAGTTGTCGCAGGCCATTGCCGGACAGGAGCTGCCCCCGGCATGAACATCAGATGGCTGGTCCCTGGATTGATCGTCCTCGCGCTGGCCGCCTGCAGCAGCGCGCCGAAGAAGCCGGCGACCGCCGGCCACGGTGGCAAGACGTCCAGCACGGTGGTGCAGGGCAAGGGCGGGCGTCCGGCGCATTGTCCGGAGGGCTCGCCGTACGCGGCCGCCACCGAGGACATGTCCACGCGTGGCAACTACACCGCCGGTGGCCTGTACAAGCCCGGTGTGAAAGACACCACGCCCAGTTACGTGCCCAACGTGGCCTGCATTCCCGAGCCGCTGGTCACCAATGAGGACCGATCGGCGATCGGCAACAAATCGCCCTACGTGGTGCTGGGCAAGCAGTACAAGGTGCTCGACGACACCCGCAACTACGTCGAGCGTGGCACTGCTTCGTACTATGGCGCCAAGTTCCACGGCCGCCTGACCTCGAACCGCGAGGTCTACGACATGTACCAGTTCACCGCTGCGCACAAGACCTTGCCGCTGCCCAGCTTCGCCCGCGTGACCAACCTGGACAATGGCGAATCGGTGATCGTGCGCGTCAATGATCGTGGTCCGTTCCACGATGGCCGCGTGGTCGATCTCAGCTATGCCGCCGCCGTGCGCTTGGGCATCACCCAGCGCGGTACCGGCAACGTGGAAGTGCGCGCGGTGCAACCGGGTGAAACCAACCTGATGGCGCAGAAGCCGTCGCGCCGCGAGCGCCGTGCTGCTGAAGCGGCTGCGGCCACCGCTGCCGTCGCCAGCGCCCGCCCCGCACCTGCTGCACGCGCGGTCGCCGACAGTGACATCGATCGCCTGGTCAAGCGCCTGCCGGCCGACGCCGCGCCCGAGCGTGGGCAGCCGGCTACCACCCAGGCCGCGGTCAGTACGATGCCGGAGGTGGCGGTCAGCAGCCTACCGCCCAGCGCACCCGCGTCGCGCCCCGCAGCGCCGGTCGTGGCCACCGCCGTGCCGCGCGGCCCGGCCCCGGCCAGCAGCCCCAGCCTGTCGCAGAAGGTGGTGGGCGCGGTGATGCTGCAGGTCGCCAGCTTCTCCAACCGCGACAACGCCAACCGGGCGATGGGCCAGCTCAACGCCGCCGGCATCGTCGGTGCCACCATCAGCGACATCGCTGCCGGTGGTCGTACCCTGTGGCGCCTGCGGGTTCCCGCCAGCGACCATGCCAGCGCGGCGGAACTTGCCGGGCGCATCTCGGGTCTGGGCTTTGGCTCGCCACAGATCGTCAAGGACTGATTCCGCCCGGGCCGGTGCTGCCGGCCCTTGCCACCCCGGCCTTACAATGGTCACCTCGCCCCATCCTTCATTTTCCGGCCGTCCCCTGGAGCCTGCTGTCCCATGAATTTCCGTTCCGCCGCCACTGCCCTGGCCGCCACCCTGGTGGTGGGCCTGGCCTCCGCCCAGACGCCGCTGCCGACCCCGGCCACCCCGACGCCTGCCGCTGCTGCTGCCCCCGCCACCGTGGCCACGCCGCCGGCGCCCGCACCCCGCGTGTCCAAGGCCTGGGTGCTGATGGACTACGCCACCGGCCAGGTACTGGCAGGTGAGAACGTCAATGAACAGCTGGCCCCGGCCAGCATCACCAAGGTGATGACGTCCTACGTGATCGCCGCCGAGGTCAAGAACGGCAAGGTCCGTCCGGACGACCAGGTGATGATGAGCGAACGCGCCTGGCGCGAAGGTGGTGCTGGCACCGACGGCAGCTACAGCGGCTTCCCGGTCAACCAGACTGCACGCCTGGAAGACATGGAAAAGGGCATGGCGATCCAGTCCGGCAATGACGCCGCGATCGCCCTGGCCGAGCACGTGGCAGGCAGCGAAGAAGCCTTCGCTTCGCTGATGAACAGCTACGCCGCCAAGATCGGCATGAAGAACTCGCACTTCGTGAACGCCCATGGCCTGACCGCCCCGGGCCATCACAGCAGCGCCTACGACCTGGCCCTGCTCGGCCGCGCGATGGTGCGCGACTACCCGGAAACCTACGCGTACAACAAGATCAAGGAATTCCAGGTCGGCAACATCAAGCAGCCGAACCGCAACCTGCTGTTGTGGCGCGATGGCAGCGTGGACGGCATCAAGACCGGCCACACCTCCGAAGCCGGCTACTGCCTGATGAGCTCGGCCCAGCGCGGTGACCAGCGTCTGGTCGCGGTGGTGCTGGGCGGCGAGTCTGAAAAGCAGCGCGCCGATGACAGCCTGGCCCTGTTGAACTGGGGCTTCCGCTTCTTCGAGACCCACCGCTTGTACGAGCCGGGCAAGGCCGTGGCCGAGCACAAGGTATGGAAGGGCACCACCGACAAGGTGCAGCTGGGCGTGGCGCAGCCGATGCTGGTCAGCGTGCCACGCGGTCGCTACAACGACCTGAAGCCGAGCATCGACGTGCCCAAGACCCTGGAAGCACCGTTCACCGCTGGCCAGCAGATCGGCACCGTCAAGGTCACCCTGGATGGCAAGCTGGTGGCCGAAGCGCCGCTGGTGGCCGTGGCAGCGGTCGAGCAGGCCGGCTTCTTCAAGCGCCTGTGGGACAGCTTCTGGATGTGGTGGGAATCGGAATGATCCGCAGCCTGCTGCGGTGAACGGAAAAGGCCGGCGAATGCCGGCCTTTTCTGTTTCGGGAGCCGGCTCTGCATGAGCCCGTCCGGATGCCGGTAATGCCGGCCGCTCATGATGCCGCCCGGATACGGGTAGTGCCGGCCGCTGGCCGGCTCCCCATGAGCCCATCCGGCTATACCTGGAGCCGGCCAGCGGCCGGCACTACCACCGGCCCATCCGGCTATGCCTGGAGCCGGCCAGCGGCCGGCACTACCACCCTCAGCCCGATCGCTTACAGCGAGCGGCTGATGGTGAAACTGCCAAACACCGGCGACTGCCGCTGGCCATCGAATTCGCGGGTGCTGTGGTAGCGCGCCATCGCGAACTTCCAGCGGCCGCGCATCACCGCGATGCCATAACCGCCTTGGGCGACCACATGACGCTTGTCCACGCTGTGGCTGTTGCGGAACGTGTTGCCATCCAGGGTGATATCGCGGATCACCCACGCCGCATCGGTGGTGGCAAACAGGTGCCACGACCAGCCGCTGGGCTTGCTACCCCGGGTTGGTGCGGTGTTCTCGCCGGCCGGGCGCAGCGGGGTGCTGCCGAAATCGTCCGGCAGCTTCCAGCCGAAGCGCACTTCGCCGCCGATGTTCGCCTTGGTTTCCAGGTTGCCGATCGAACCGCCGTAGTGGCTGATCGCATCCCAGCCCCAGCCGTCGGCATTGACGCTGGCATCGCCCGGCCAGCGGCGCATGCGTTCGTGGGTCAGCATGAACACCGGTTCGTTGTGCAACTGGTTGTCCCAACCCTTGAACTTCTCATCGCCCAGCACGCTGTGCACGGCGTCCTGCACCTGCTTGCCCTGCGCCCACGGCCCGACCACGCCCAGCGACAGCTGGGTGGTCTGCAGGCGATCGCCACTGCGCGCGTTGAAGCCGAAACTGACCAGCAGCACGCCGGCATACGGCCGGTCATCCTCGATCAGGTCGCTGCGGGTCGGGTCGGTAGGGGTGAAGATGCCCTGGGCCATGCTGAAAATCATGTTCTGCTGTTCGAACTTGCCCGGGTGCAGTGCCTCCAGGTGGCTGTTCACCCAGCGCGCCAGGCGCGGCAGGCAGGGGTCATCGGTGTAGTCGACCAGGTTGGGCGAAACCAGGGTCAGCTGGGCGCCATTGGTATAGCCCTGGTCCTGGTGGCGGCCGCCGAACAGGTCGTTGTCGACGCGGAAATTGACCTGCGGTGGATGCTCGCGCATCGCGTCCGGGCCGCATTGTTCGGCCGCCTGGGCGGAAAGGGGAAGGGCGGTGGCCAGCAGGCCGGACAGCCCGAAAGCTGCGAGGTGACGCATGGATGGGATGATCATCGGGAAGGGGGCTTTTGTTTGTCGTTTTATGCAACGACACGTTACTCCCGGTGCCGTGACGGAACGAGCGCGCTGGGATCACTTGTCTGTTCCGAAAACAACATTGTCTGATCGATACAATTGGTTACCGCAGGCGGAGCCGAGGGGACGGGGGCGGGCCCCTCGGAGTTGGATCCGGGCCTGAATGGACGTTCAGCTGCAACGCAGCGGCCCGCCTGCGGTGCCGCCGGCCTATGTGAATACTCTTGGGTTTGTTGCCCTGCGGCCCGATAATGGGCGCATGGAAATCAAGTCCGACAATCCCGAACACGGCTTCCAGTTCCCCGGTCAGTTCGAGCTCAGCGCGATGGGCCCGGCCAACCGCGGCCTGGAGCATGAACTCCCCCGCCTGCTGCTGGCTGCTGGCGTTGACGTGGTGAACGAGCGCATCAGCTGGAAGCATTCGTCCAACGGCAAGTACGTCTCGGTGCGCCTGGTCTTCCGGGCCGAGAACCGTGAACAGTACGACGTGGCCCACCAGGCCCTGCGCGACCACCCGGAAGTGAAGTGGACGGTGTAGCCGTCAGCTGCCCTGCCGAAGTGGCGGCCCCCGAGGCGCGTCCGCCGCGCCCGGCGGTGGTCCGTGACCTGGGGCGCCAGCCCTACGAACCGGTCTGGCACGCCATGCAGCGTTTCACCGACCAGCGCGACGACGACACGCTCGACGAACTGTGGGTGGTCGAGCACGATCCGGTGTTCACCCTGGGCCAGGCCGGCAAGGTCGAGCACGTGCTGGCGCCGGGTGAGATCCCGGTGGTCCACGTCGATCGCGGCGGCCAGGTGACCTACCACGGCCCCGGCCAGATCGTGATCTACCCGCTGCTGCGTCTGCCGCGGCTGGGCATCGGCGTGCGCGACTACGTGTGCCGCATCGAGCAGGCCATCATCGACACGCTGGCCGAGTGGAACATCGGTGCCGAACGGCTCGACGGCGCCCCGGGCGTCTATGTCGGTGGCGCCAAGATCGCCGCGCTCGGCATCCGCGTGCGCCGCGGCTGCACCTTCCATGGCCTGGCCTTCAACGTGGCCATGGACCTTGACCCTTTCCATCGCAT
This sequence comes from Stenotrophomonas indicatrix, assembly GCA_041545745.1. Taxonomy (NCBI): domain Bacteria; kingdom Pseudomonadati; phylum Pseudomonadota; class Gammaproteobacteria; order Lysobacterales; family Lysobacteraceae; genus Stenotrophomonas; species Stenotrophomonas indicatrix. Next base: position 3,933,439 of record CP168152.1, on the reverse strand, counting down.
CAACCCCTGTGGTTACGAGGGGTTGCAGGTGACCACGGTGCTAGACTTGGGCGGTCCGTCCGGGATGGACGCCGTCAAGCCGGTGCTGCTGGACCACCTGGCCCGCCAGTTCGGCCTGCTGCTGCAGCCCGTGCCTGAACTGCCTGATCTCTCTGCGGCCGCCTGACCGCCCCCGGAAACGCCATGACTGAAACCACTGCCCGCACCATTCCCCTGCAGATCGTGCAGGCCGAGCTTCCGTCCACCGCGCCGTTGCAGGCCGGGGTCAAGCAGATGGGTGGGGACAAGATCAACCGTTCGCCGGTGCAGTTCGCCGACGTGCCGGTGCTGCGCAAGCCCTCCTGGATCCGCGTGCGCATTCCTTCGGGCAATGCCGTGCAGAACCTGAAAGCCAAACTGCGCGAGAACCGCCTGGTGACTGTGTGCGAAGAGGCCAGCTGCCCGAACATCCACGAATGCTTCAGCCACGGCACCGCCACCTTCATGATCCTGGGCGAGGTCTGCACCCGTCGCTGCTCGTTCTGCGACGTGGCACACGGCCGGCCGAAGCCGCCCGATGCCAACGAGCCGGCCAGCCTGGGCCAGACCGTGGCCGACATGGGTCTGAAGTACGTGGTGGTGACCAGCGTCGACCGCGATGACCTGCGCGACGGCGGTGCCCAGCACTTTGTCGACTGCATCACCGCCATCCGCGAGAAGTCGCCGGGCACCCGCATTGAAGTGCTGACCCCGGACTTTCGCGGCAAGGGCCGCATGGAGCGCGCGCTGGAGATCCTCGCGCAGAACCCGCCGGATGTGTTCAACCACAACATCGAAACCGTTCCGGACCTGTACCGCAACGTGCGCCCGGGTGCCGATTACCAGTGGTCGTTGAACCTGCTGAAGAACTTCAAGGCACAGCACCCTGACGTGCCGACCAAGTCGGGCATCATGCTGGGCCTGGGCGAAGACTTCGAACAGATCAAGGCCACCATGCGCGACCTGCGTGCGCACAACGTGGACATGATCACCATCGGCCAGTACCTGCAGCCGACCGCGCATCATCACCCGGTGCTGAAGTACTGGACCCCGGAAGACTACAAGGCGCTGGAAGTCTACGGTTACGAGCTGGGCTTCAGCCACGTGGCCTCCGGCCCGATGGTGCGCTCGTCGTACCACGCCGACGTACAGGCCAAGGGCGCCGGCGTTTCCTGACGCTCCGCCGGTGGGTGCGGACCGTTGGTCCGCACGCCTTCGCCTGCATTCACAATTTGCTACACCGGCCCCGCTAGGCTGGTTTTCCACCGAACGTGGGCGGGTGACAAACCCGGCAACTTTCGGCACTGTCGCGGTGTCTGAACACCCTGCAGTCTCCCCCTTGGCAAGGCGCCTTCGAGCACGTCAATGAAATTCAAAGCCCCCGCATTCCTGATGGCCCTGGCGCTGGTCGCGCCGCTGGCGCTGGCGGCCAAGGCCGACTCGCCGGCGTTGCCGGCTGCCTCCACCGCCGATCAGGTGACCACCTCCAAGCTGGTGTACGGCCTGTTGTCCGACAGCCGCTACGCCTATCGCCCGCGTGCGCTCGATGAAGCCACCTCCAAGGATGTGTTCAAGCGCTACCTGGAGACGCTGGACGGCGGCAAGCAGTACTTCACCCAGGCCGACATCACCCGCTTCGCGCCGTTCCAGGCCGGCATTGCCAATGCCATCCGCGGCGGCGAACTGGAGCCGGCCTTCCAGGTGTTCGCGATCTACAAGCAGCGCGTCGGCGAGCGGGTGGCCTATGCGCGCAAGCTGCTCAAGCAGGAACCGGATTTCACCACCGATGAGCGCTTCGAGTACGACCGCAAGGACGTGCCGTGGGCGGCGTCCAATGCCGAGCTCGACGAGCTGTGGCGCAAGTCGGTGAAGAACGATTGGCTGCGCCTGAAGCTGGCCGGCAAGAAGTCCGATGACATCCGCAAGACGCTGGACAAGCGTTACGCCACCCTGGAAAAGTCGGTCAACGAGCTGAAGGGCGAAGACACCTTCCAGTTCTTCATGAACGCCTACACCAGCGCGGTTGATCCGCACACCGATTACTTCACTCCGCGTACCGCCGAGAACTTCAACCAGGCGATGTCGCTGTCGCTGGAAGGCATCGGCGCGCAGCTGCAGCGCCAGGACGACGTGGTGGTGATCCGCGAGATCATCGCCGGTGGTCCGGCTGCCGTGGATGGCACGCTGAAGCCGGGGGACCGCATTGTGGGTGTCGGCCAAGGCAAGTCCGGGCTGGTGGAAGATGTGATCGGCTGGCGCATCGATGATGTGGTGGCCAAGATCCGTGGCGCCAAGGACACCGATGTCAAGCTGGAATTCATTCCTGCCGAAGCCGGCGTTGACGGCAAGCACCACACGCTGGTGCTGACCCGGCAGAAGGTGCGCCTGGCCGAACAGGCCGCCAAGGGCGAGACCATGACCATCCCGTCCGCCAATGGCGAGCCGGCACGCAAGGTTGGTGTGATCAAGCTGCCGACCTTCTACCAGGACTTCGAAGGCCGTCGTCGCAACGCCGCTGACTACGCTTCGGCCACCCGCGACGTGGCCAAGCTGCTGGCCGGTTTCAAGACCGACAAGCTGGACGGCGTGGTGCTGGATCTGCGCAACAACGGTGGTGGTTCGCTGGATGAAGCCATCGAGCTGACCGGTCTGTTCATCGAGCAGGGTCCGGTGGTGCAGGTGCGCGAATCCGGTGGCCGTGTCACCGTCAACAGTGACCGCAACCAGGGCGTGGCATGGGACGGTCCGCTGGCCGTACTGATCAACCGTGGTTCGGCGTCGGCATCGGAGATCTTTGCCGGTGCCATCCAGGACTACGGTCGTGGCCTGGTCATCGGTGAAACCAGTTTCGGCAAGGGCACGGTGCAGAACATCGTCGACCTGGACCGTTGGCCGAGTGGCGAATCCCAGCGCTTTGGCCAAGTGAAGCTGACCATCGCCCAGTTCTTCCGCATCAGCGGCAGCAGCACCCAGCACAAGGGTGTGGTGCCGGACCTGGCGTTCCCGGCCAGCGTCGATGCCACCGAGTTCGGCGAGAGCACCTACGACAATGCGCTGCCGTGGACCCGCATCGCCGCGGTGCCGCACACCCAGTACGGCAACTTCGCGCCGCTGCTGCCGAAGCTGGAAACGCGCCATGACTCGCGTATCGCCACCGACAAGGAATTCCAGTGGTGGAACGAGGACGTGGAGCAGTTCCGTACTGAAGCAGCGAAGAAGTACGTTTCGCTGAATGAAGCGACCCGTCGTGCCGAGCGCGAGCGCCAGGACACCCAGCGCAAGCAGCGCCAGATCGTGCGCAAGGAACTGGGCCTGGCCCTGGACCCGCTGGCCGATGACAGCAGCGATGACGGCCTGACCGGCAACGAGCGCGACATCGTCAAGGATGCCGCCCGCGAGAAGGCCGCCGAGAAGCGCCCGGATCCGTTGCTGCGTGAATCGGCCTCGATCCTGGCCGACGCGGTGAACCTGCTGGAGGCCGACCGTCCGCTGTCGGCGCAGGTGCTGCCGCAGTCCACCGCCGCAGGCCGCTGGGCCGACTGATTGACTGAAAAAGGGGACGGAGGGGATTAAGTCGTTAGTGACACAAACGACTTAATCCCCTCCGTCCCCTTTTTTGCATGAACCGGGTACAACGGTGGGGGACGGGCCCGGTGTTTTCGACCCGGCGCACACGGCCAGGGGGCTACCCTCGTGATTACCGTCTTCGCAGGAGTACCCATGCGGGCCTCCCTTCTTTCTGCTTCCCTGCTGGCTGCCATCAGTGCCTTGGCATTGTCCGCCTGTGGCGGTCGTGCCGCCGACAGCAGTCTGTTGCGGGAGTCCTTCGACTCCGGCGACACCTTCTCGCGCACCGTCGATGGCCGTCCGGCCGAAGCCTGCGAGGCGGCACGGCGCACGCTGCTCAGCCAGGGCTATGCCATCGCACGGTCGGACGACGCGCAGGTGGAAGGCAACAAGAATTTCCAGCCGCGCGAGGATGACCACGAACAGCTGGTGCTGCGTATCTCGTGCGCGCCGCGTGGCAGCCAGGCGCTGGTGTTCGTCAGCGCCGTGCAGGACCGCTATGCGCTGAAGAAGAGCCCGACCTCGGCCAGTGTCGGCGTGGGCGCGTTGGGCTCGGTGTCGCTGCCGTTCGGCAGCAATGACGACTCGCTGGTGAAAGTGGCCAGCAGCACGATCACCGATGCCGAATTCTATCGGCGCTTCTTCCAGCGCCTGCAGCAGTACCTGCCGGCGGCAGTGAAAGCAGAGCCGCAACCGCAACCGCAACCGGCTGCGCTGCCGCCGCCCCCCGCCGGGCCTGAGCCCGAACCAGCGCCGGCAGCAACGGACCAGGGCTGAACGTGCGTGGCAGGGTGATGGCCTGGGCCCTGCTGCTGGGCTGGCCGCTGAGCGCACTGGCCGCTACGGCCGAGTGCACCCAAGGCCTGCTGCAGCGGCTGGGATGGCGCTTCGAAACCACCGCGATCAGCGCACCGCAGGTGCAGGATGGGCCGGTGTGCACGCGTGCCTCGCTGGCCGAGGCGCAGGCGGCCGGTGATCTGCGTGTGCGCTGGCCGGATACGCTGGCTGAGGCCGACCGGCAGGCCCTGTTGCAGCAGCTGCTGGACGACCCGGCCACGGTCTGCGCCTACGCGTTTGAACTGGGCACGGCCGTGCAACGTGCCACGCAGGCACTGCAGGACAATGAAACCTTCCGCTTCACCGGTGTGCAGCTGGGTTGGATAGGCTTTGGCGCTCGTGGTGCCCAGGCACAGGGGTGGCAGCGGGTACGCAGCTTCGGCCGCGGCTATGTACCGGCCGCCAGCAACAGCCGCGCACTGGATGCGTTCTATACGGGCCACGTGCGCGCCGAGTGCGGTGTCGGCCGCCAGGTCGCGCAGCTGGCCACGCAACGCGAGCTGTACGGCGATGCGGCCTTCGATACGGAATTCGCGCCCGCCGAACTGTCCATCGGCACGTTCCTTGGCCTGCACGACACCGACAGCATCCTGTTGGGTGCGCAGGCAGGCCAGTTCATGGCCGACGGCAAGGCCGTGCGCACGTCGGCGATGGGGCGGCAGGCCTTTGTCGGACTGCCGGGCTTCATCGAACACGTCTTCGACAAAGGCACCTTGGACGATCTCAGCAACCAGGCGGAGAACTTCGTCGTGGTGGAGGTGGGCGAGGGCGCCGCGCAGGCGCTGGCCGCGCACGGCGGCCTGGCCTGGTACGACCAGCGCAATCGTGCGCTGTGGCAGCTGGCGCAGGGTATTCCGCGCGTCGGCCAGCGCTACTTCGAGCGGCTGCTGTACGAGCGTGATCCGGCCCTGCGTGAGCAGTTGGCCCCGCGCTATCGTGAAATCGTGCAGCAGATGGACCAGTTGCTGGACGATGCGTTCTACCAGCAGTTCGTGATCTACGCGCACCCACGCGGTATACGTCCTGTCGGCTATCACATCATCCGCCTGCTCGACCGGAATCCGCGGACGCCGTTTTCCATCGACCTGGCGTTGCACAATCTGCATACCACGCTCTACCGGCGTTGGCGCGAGGCGCAGTTGCGCCACTGCGCGACGACGGGCCAGCCAGGCAGTCTGACTTCCGACAACAACTGAAGGTGAAACAATGGATATTGCAATGATCGGCCTCGGCCGCATGGGCGCCAACATGGCCCAGCGCCTGCACCGAGGCGGCCACCGCGTGGTCGGCTACGACCCGGGCGAGGGTGCCCGCCAGCGCGCCGCTGAAGCCGGCCTGGAAGTGGTTGATTCGCTGGCCGCCGCAGTGGCGGCGCTGCCGGTGCCGCGCGTAGTGTGGCTGATGGTGCCGGCTGGCGAGACCGTGGACCAGACGCTGGGCCAGTTGAACCCGCACCTGGCCGAAGGTGACGTCGTCATCGACGGTGGCAACTCCAACTACCAGGACTCGATCCGTCGCGCCAAGGCGCTGGCCGAAGACGACCTGGGCTACGTCGACTGCGGCACCAGCGGTGGCGTGTGGGGCCTACAGGAAGGCTACAGCCTGATGGTAGGTGGCGATGCCGCGGTGGTCGAGCAGATCGCACCGCTGCTGCGCACGCTGGCACCGGCCGAAGACCGTGGCTGGGCGCGCGTGGGCCCGTCCGGCGCAGGCCACTTCACCAAGATGGTCCACAACGGCATCGAGTACGGAATGATGCAGGCCTACGCCGAAGGCTTCGCGCTGATGGAGCGCAAGAAGGAAATGGAGCTGGACCTGGCCAAGGTGGCCGAAGTCTGGCGCCACGGCAGCGTGGTGCGTTCGTGGCTGCTGGACCTCAGCACCGAAGCGCTCAAGCGCAATCCCTCGCTGGATGGCATCGCACCGTACGTGGAGGATTCCGGCGAAGGCCGCTGGACCGTCGCCGAAGCGATTGCGCTGGACGTACCGGCCCCGGTGATCACCCTGTCGCTGCTCGAACGCCTGCGTTCGCGCGAGTCGAACTCGTTCACCGACCGCCTGCTGTCGGCGATGCGCAACGAATTCGGCGGCCACGCCATCAAGAAGTCGTAAGCACCGGTTTGACGTGGATCCACGCATGGCGTGGATCTACTGTGTCGACCAAGGTCGACACCCACCAAAAGCAGGCAATGCCGTGTCGACCAAGGTCGACACCCACCAAAAGCAGGCAATGCCGTGTCGACCAAGGTCGACACCCACCAAGAGCAGGCAATGCCGTGTCGACCAAGGTCGACACCCACCAACAGCCGCGTGAACCTGTCGAAGGCGGGGTGGGTCCGGTTGCGGGGGCGTGAGCCGCATGGATGCGGCGACCGAGCTTACATGGACGTACTTGCAGCGTCCCCCGCAACCGGACCCACCCCGCCATCCCTCAGCAGCCCAGCTTTTGACGTTGACGTTGACGTTGACGTTGACGTTGACGTTGACGTTGATTCGGCAGGTGCAGGGTGCAGCCCTGCCGATCACCCCACCTGCACTCGCCGCCCTTCGCGCGCACTGTCCATCCCCGCCTGCAACAACCGCATCACCTGCAGCGCCTGCTGCGCACTGACCGTCGGCGCGCCTTCGCCCTGCATCGCCGCTGCGAAGTCGGCATACAGGCGCCGGTAGTCACCGGGCAGGTTGTCCACGGTGCTGCGCTCGACGTTGTCCTCCGCATCGCAGTGCAGCAGTTCGCCGTGGCGCGGATCGACGCCCCATCCCGGTGCGCCTGGCGCGACGCCGCGACGCAGCTGCGCCTCCTGCACGTCCAGGCCGTGCTTGATCCAGCTTGCGCGGGTGCCATGCACGGCGAAACGAGGTGCAGGCGCAGCGACCAGTGAACCGGCATGCACGATCGCGCGATGGCGCGGGTAGTGCAGTACCGCGTGGAAATAGTCGACGCCGCTGCCGCCTTCGCGCTGCACGGCAAGGTCCGCATCGATCGCCTGCGGGCAGCCGAACAGCACCAGCATCTGGTCCAGCAGGTGCGGCCCCAGGTCGTACCACAGGCCGCTGCCCGGCCCATCCTGCTCGCGCCAGCGTTCGCGCACCTGCGGACGATAGCGGTCGAAATGCGCGTGGCATTCGGCGATGTCACCGAGTGTGTCGTCGGCACGCAGTGCCTGCAGGGTCAGGAAGTCCGCATCGAAGCGCCGGTTCTGGAACACGGTGACGATGCGTTCGGCGCTGCGCGCTGCAGCCAGCACCTGCTCGGCTTCGTCAACGTTCACCGCGAACGGTTTGTCCACCAGTACGTGCTTGCCAGCGGCCAGCGCGGCGATCGCCAACGGCGCGTGCTGTTCGTTCGGGGTGGCGATGACCACCGCATCCACTGCAGGGTCATCGAAGACCTCCTGCGCGGTAGCGCGTACGTGGACGTCGGTGAAGGTGCGCAGCAGCGTATCGCGCTGCGAACTGACCACGCTGTGCAGGGCCAGCCCCGGCGTGTGCTGGATCAGCGGGGCGTGGAAGACGCGGCCGGCAAGGCCGTAGCCGATCAGGGCCAGTTGCAGCTCAGGGCGCATGGGAGGACTCCGCGCAGATCGTGAAGTGCAGGACAGGAACCTCAGGGTAAACGAGATGACTACGCGCCCGGAAGCTGAACCATTGCCGCCGCTGCTGCGCCCATTCACGTGAGCATGACCGCAGCGCCACGTCTGCACTACAAGCACTTGGCGACACTGGGCGCACCCACCAGTAGGAGAACCAGACGATGAGCACCACGACCCGTACGCTGTTGGCTTCCGCCCTCACCCTGGGCCTGGCGCTGTCCTCCTCGGCCGCATTCGCCCAGGACACCGCAGCGAAGAGCCCGCCGAAAACCGATCATTCGGCGATGACCCATGCGGACCGCCATGATTCCAACGAGCCGGTCACAGACAGCTGGATCACCACCAAGGTCAAGGCCGATCTGCTCACCAGCAGCAATGTGCCGGGTACCGAAGTGAAGGTGGAAACGGTCAATGGCGTGGTCAGCCTGAGCGGCACCGTCGCTACCCAGGCCGAGCACGACAAGGCTGTCGCCACCGCCAAGGGCATCAAGGGTGTGACCCGCGTTGATGCTTCCGCGCTGAAGGTCAGTGCCGCCAAGCGTTGATCGACACCACAGGTTGCCAGCAGGGGCGCTCCCATGGGGTGCCCCTGTTTTGTGGTGTCGGGCCTGCTCGACGCGTACTGGTGGACGGCCCGCCTGATGGACCGATTACCCCAGAGGTGTGACCGGCTGCGCTATATTGCCGGTTCCGCTGCGGCCGATCCTGTCCGGATCGCACTCCCGCAGCTGAGCTGACGAGGAACTATGGCGCTGGTTTTCAGTGATGACATCTGGGATCGCTGGCGACTGCCTGCTCTGGCATTGGCAGCGGCAGCCATCATCGTGGTCCCGTGGTTGACCCTGCGCAAACTGCAGCAGGACAACGAGCTGGCCATGGGCTGGGTGACCCATACCCAGCAGGTGACCGTGGCCCTGCAGCAGCTGCAGACCGACGTGCGTGACATCGAATCGGCTGCGTTGACGCTGTCCAAAGGTGTGGATGCGCCAGGCCTGCGCGAGCGCATGGCCAAGTCCAACGATATCCCCGAGCGGCTGGCCGAACTGGGCCGGATGACTCGCGATAATCCCGACCAGCTGATCCGCATCGGCCGCATCCAGTCGATGCTGGAAGGCCGTATGGGGGTTGCGCGTGAGCTGGCCAGGTCCGAGCCGAACAGCGACCAGCGCGAGCTGGTGCAGGACCTGAGCACGCGCTACCCGATCCGCGGCCTGGTGGAAGAGCTGCAGGCCAGTGAGGAAGCGCTGCTGGCCCAGCGCGCCGCCCAGGCGGAGCGACAGAAGCGGCAGACCAACTTCGTGTCGTGGAGCTCGCTGTTGGTGCAGCTGGCGCTGCTCGGTCTGGTGCTGTGGCTGCTGCAACGGCAGATCGGCCGCCGCCTGCAGGCTGAACGGCAGTCGCAGCGCGCGGCTGCGCGCGCGGCGTCGGTGCTGCAGACCGTGCGCGAGCCGATCGTACTGCTGGATCGCGAGCTGCGCGTGCAGCTGCACAATCCCGCGTTCTCCGAGTTGTACGGGCTGCAGGATGAGCGCGCCGACGGTCTGCTGCTGGAAAATGTAGGCGAAGGCGCGTGGCGTGATCCGGTGGTTCGCCAGCGTCTGGCCGATGTGCTGCTGCGCGGCCGCGAGCTGTGGGATTTCGAACATGAACAACGCGGCGCCGATGGCATGTCCCGCTACATGCTGCTCAACGCGCGGCGCATGCCGCTGCCTGACACCGACGACGAAGTGGTGTTGCTGACCATCAGCGATGTGACCGTGCAGCGTGCGGTGCAGACACGCGTTGAAGAGCTGAACCGGCAGCTGGAAGGCAAGGTCGCCCAGGTCTCGGAGGTCAACCGTGAGCTGGAAGCATTCAGCTATTCGGTGTCGCACGACCTGCGGGCGCCGCTGCGCCATGTCGCCGGTTTCTCGGACAAGCTGTCGCGCCATCTGGGCGAGGCGGCCGACGAAAAGAGCCAGCACTACCTGGGGGTGATCTCCGGTTCAGCGCGGCGCATGGCCACGTTGATCGACGACCTGCTGGTCTATTCGCGCCTGGGCCGCGCCGCGATGCGCCAACAGACCGTGGACATGCAGTCGCTGGTGGCCGATACGCGCGCGATGCTCGACGCGAACGTGCAGAGCGAAGCCGAGAGCAGCGGCCACGCGCATCAGGTGGAGTGGAGCATCGCGCCGCTGCCGATCGTGGTGGGCGACGAAAACATGCTGCGCCAGGTCTGGCTGAACCTGCTGGGCAACGCGGTGAAGTACTCGGCCAACCGCGAGCCGGCGAAGGTCCGCGTGGACTACCAGCAGCAGCCCGATGGCGGTCATCAGTTCACGGTCAGCGACAATGGTGCAGGCTTTGACATGGCCTACGCCGGCAAGTTGTTCGGCGTTTTCCAACGCCTGCACAAGGCCAGCGACTACCCCGGCACCGGCATCGGCCTGGCCAGCGTGCGCAGGGTGCTGACCCGCCACGGCGGCCGCATATGGGCCGAGGCCGCACCGGATGCCGGCGCCACCTTCCACTTCTATCTTCCCCCCGTGCTCGACGCGGACAAACAGGGCCCCATCACATGACGACGCTGCGCACCATCCTCCTTGCCGAAGACAGCCCGGCCGACGCCGAAATGGCGATCGATGCGCTGCAGGAAGCGCGCCTGGCCAATCCCATCGTGCACGTCGAAGACGGCGTGGAAGTGATGGACTACCTGCTGCGCCGTGGCGCCTTCGCCAGCCGCGAAGAAGGCCTGCCGGCGGTGCTGCTGCTGGACATCAAGATGCCGCGCATGGATGGCCTGGAAGTGCTGCGGCAGATCCGCGAACACGATGAGCTGAAGCGGTTGCCGGTGGTGATCCTGTCCTCTTCACGCGAGGAAAGCGACCTGGCCCGCAGCTGGGACATGGGCGTCAACGCGTACGTGGTCAAGCCGGTGGACGTGGACCAGTTCTTCGGCGCAGTGCAGACCCTGGGCAAGTTCTGGGCACTGATCAACCAAGCTCCGGAGATCGAGTAAGCCCATGCCCCTGACCGGTCCCGCGCTCGACGCATTGCGCATCCTGCTGGTGGAAGATTCCCCCGAGGATGCCGAGCTGATGTCCGAACAGATGCTCGATGCGGGCCTTGAGGCCACGTTCGAGCGTGTCGAGAGCGCGGACGATCTACGCCGTGCGCTGGCGCGCTTCCAGCCGGACATCGTGCTGTCCGACCTGAGCATGCCGGGCTTTTCCGGCGACGACGCGCTGCGCATCGTGCGCGATGCGTTGCCGGAAGTGCCCTTCATCTTCGTCTCCGGCACCATGGGCGAGGAGAATGCGGTGGCGGCCCTGCAGAAGGGGGCCAACGATTACATCATCAAGCACCAGCCGGCACGCCTGCCGTCCGCCGTGGCGCGCGCGGTGCGTGAGGCACGCAGCGCCATCGAGCGCTCGCGGGTGGAAACCGAGCTGATGCGCGCGCAACGGCTGGAAAGCCTGTCGCTGCTGGCGGCGGGCCTGAGCCACGATCTGCGCAACATCCTGCAGCCGCTGCTGATCATGCCGGACCTGCTGAAAGCGCGTACCGAGGATCCGCAACTGCACCACTTGGCCGACGTGATCGCCGAGTGCGGTCGCCGTGGCCATGAGATGGCCGAATCGATGCTGTCGTTCGTGCGCGGTTCGCGCAAGGCCAGCGAACGCATCCACATCGATGACCTGTTCCAGGCCGTGGCGCTGCTGTTGCGCAGCAACGTGCCCGATGGCGTCCGCCTGGACCTGGTGGTCGAGGATGAGGGGCTGGTGGTCGATGCCAACTACACCGAACTGCAGCAGGTGTTGTTGAACCTGGCGCTCAATGCGATCCAGGCGATGCCCAATGGTGGCAACCTGAGCCTGACCGCCAGCCATGGTGGCCAGCGCGATGGCGAGGACTGGCTGCGCATCGCGGTGGTCGATGAAGGCACCGGCATGGATGCGGACACGCTGTCGCATCTGTTCAATCCATTCTTCACCACCAAGGCCAATGGCACCGGGCTGGGCCTGATTTCCTGCAAGCGCATCGTTGAAGGCGCCGGTGGCAGCATCCACGTCAACAGCCAGTTGGGGCAGGGCACCTGCTTCGAGCTGCGTTTGCCGATGCATGCCAGCGCCGAGGGCGGCGAACCGATCGAACAACTGGTGGCGCTGGGCAGTGGCCAGTCGATCCTGGTGGTCGATGGTGAAGCTACCCGCCTGTCGCTGCTGGGCAATGCGCTGTCCAGCCAGGGCTACCAGCTGCAGCTGGCCTCCGATGGCCCGGCCGCGCTGCGCTGGATGCAGCAGGAGGCGATGCCGGCGTTGGTGATTGCCGATGCCGGCTCCAAGCTGTTGTCGGCCAGCCAGTTGCTGGGCGAGATGGCCACGCTTGGGTATCGCGGTCCGGCGCTGATACTGGAAGATGCTGCCGGGGAAATGCCGGCGGATGTGTTCCCCGCAGGCATCGAGGTGCACCTGCTGCGCAAGCCGCTGCAGATGCAGCAGGTATTCCGCGCAGTGGCCGACGCACTCGGCTGATACAGGGGGGACGGCCGCTGGTCGGCATCCGCACAGGATTGGATCATTGTGGTTGCCGGCCAGCGGCCGGCACTACGGCTGCCCGGGTTCCCATGGAAACCGCGGCAGGCTTTCCACGGCCTGTTCCAGCCGCCGCGACCAGTTCTGGTGGATGTCGGCGTACAGCGGTGAATCGGCGCCCAGCCGCAGCTGCTGGCTGATCCGCAGTTCGCCGGCGCGCAGCAGCGCAAGGTCGACCGGCAGGCCCACCGACAGGTTGGAACGGATGGTCGAATCCAGAGAGACGATCGCGGTGCGCGCGGCATCTTCCAGGTGCGTGGACGGCGTCACGATGCGGTCCAGGATCGGCTTGCCGTACTTGGATTCACCGATCTGCAGATAGGGCGTTTCCGGCGAGGCAGCGATGGCGTTGCCCAGCGGGTAGACCATGTACAGGCCGGGCTGTTCGCCGGCAATCTGCCCGCCGAAGATCAGGGTCGCCTGGGTGTTCACCCCGTCATGGCCGTGTTCGGTGTGCTGGCTCTGCACCTGGCTGTCCACCAGCAGGGAGCCGACGTAGGCCGCAGCCTCGAACAGATGGGCCATGTCGCGCAGGTTCGGCGTGCGTCGCTCGTCAGCATCGCGCTTCAGCCGCGACACCAGCAACTGGGTTGTGGCCAGGTTGCCCGCAGCCATCATCACGTAGGCGGCCTGGCCGGGATATTCGAACACGTGCAGTTTGCGGTGCACGCGGACATCGTCCAGCGCAGCATTGGTGCGGGTGTCGGCGGCGAAGACCAGGCCCTCGTCCACCTCGATTCCAACGCAATAGGTCATGTCGGTGCCCTATCATATGCGTCCCGGATTGTAGGCAGGCCGTTGTGACGATGGCATGCCCGCGCTCCACCTGATTGCCGTCACCGGAACCGCATGACCACCGTGCTCCTGAGCCTGGGCAGCAACGTCCACCCCCGCCGCTACCTCCACGCTGCGGTGGCGGCCCTGCGCGAGCGCTTTGGTGCGCTGCAGGTGTCTGCCGCCTACCGTACCGCCGCCGTCGGTTTCGAGGGTCCGGCCTTCCTCAACAACGGCGTTGCCATCGAGACCGACCTGCCGCTGCAGGAGCTGGATGACTGGCTGCATGCACTGGAAGATGCGCACGGTCGTGACCGCAGCGGTCCGCGTTTCTCCGACCGGACCCTGGACGTCGATGTGGTGTTCTATGGCGACCTGGTGGTGGAAGGCCCCGGCCATCTGCGCATTCCACGCCCGGAACTGAAGCATGCGTTCGTGCTGAAGCCGCTGGCTGATATCGCCCCGGATTTCATCGATCCGGTCAGCGGCCTGGACCTGGCCACGCTGTGGCGCGCACACAAGCAGTATGGCGAAGTGTTCGAGACGGTCGAGCTGGACCCCGACGCGGTGGATTGACCCGACGCAGCCACCCATGGGGTGGCTCTACTGTAGAGCCACCCCATGGGTGGCTGAACGATCAGCTGACCGTACGCCCACCATCCACACGCAGGGTGTGGCCGGTGACGAAGCTGGCCTCGGCCGCCAGCCAGTACACCGCTTCGGCGATTTCCTCGACCGTGCCGATCCGCGCCAGCGGCGTGCGCGCCAGCAGCGCCTCGCGGGCGAAATCGTCCTTGCCCTGTTCCGGCCACAGGATCGCACCGGGCGCCACCGCATTCACCCGCACCTTCGGCGCCAGTTCCAGCGCCAGCGAGCGGGTCGCCATTTCCAGCGCCGCCTTGGCCATGGTGTAGGCGATGTGGTCTCGCATCGGGTCGGTGCCGTGCAGGTCGGTCAGGTTGACGATGCAGCCGTGCTGGCGGCGCAGGTACGGCGCGGCGGCCTGGGCCAGCAGCAGGGGGGCGCGCGCGTTGACCGCGTACAGCTCGTCCATCGCCTCGGCGGTGACCTGGCCGAGCGGGGTGGGGAAGAAGTTGGAGGCGTTGTTGACCAGCGCATCGAGGCGGCCGAAGTGGGCCACCGCCTGCTCGACCAGATCGGCCAGGGCGTCGGCGTCGCGCAGGTCGGCCTGCAACGCCAGCACGCTGCCGGGGCGCTCGTTGTCCAGGTTGAAGGCGGCCTGCTGCAGTTCGGCGCTGGAGGTATTGGCGTGCAGCACCACCGACCAGCCACAGGCGTGGAACTGGCGGGCGATGGCCGCGCCGATCCGGCGTGCGCTGCCGGTGATCAGGGCCACGGGGGCGGTGTCACTCATCGAGGGTCCTCCAAGGCTCGGCTATCCTGTGCACCATTGTCACCGCATTCGAAGACGCCATGCAGCCTACCTTCCCCCTGCCCGAAGCCGATGCCTTGGCCCACAGCGATCAACTGGCCGCCGCCCTGCGCGCCGAGATCCTCGCACAGGGCGGGGCGATGCCGTTCTCCCGCTTCATGGAGCTGTGCCTGTACACGCCGGGCTGGGGCTACTACAGCGCCGGCGCCAGCAAATTCGGCGGCAGCGGCGATTTCACCACCGCCCCCGAGCTGGGCAGCCTGTTTGCCGGCAGCGTGGCCAATGCGCTGGCGCCGGTGTTCGGCCAGCTCGATGCGCAGGCACGGATGCTGGAACTGGGTGGCGGTACCGGTGCCTTCGCCGAGGCGGTGCTGCTGCGCTTGGCCGAGCTGGACGCGTTGCCGGCCCGCTACGCGATCCTCGAACCCAGCGCGGACCTGCGCCAGCGCCAGCAGGAGCGTCTGCAGCAGAACCTGCCGCCTGAACTGGCCAGCCGGGTGGAATGGCTTGATCGCCCGTTCGAGGACGACTGGGACGGCGTGGTGTTCGCCAACGAGGTGATCGACGCGCTGCCGACACCGCGCTTCCTCATCAAGGACGGCGAGGTGTACGAGGAAACCGTCGAACTGGACGGGCAGGGCAACTTCATCCGTGGCGCGCAGCCGGCCGACGTCCTGCTCAACGGCGCGGTGCGCCATATCGAGCGCTACCTGGAAAAGCCCTTTGCCGATGGCTATCGTTCCGAGGTGCTGCCGCAGCTGCCGTACTGGCTGCAGGCAGTGGCCGGTGGCTTGCGCCGCGGCGCGATGCTGTTCGTGGATTACGGCTACAACCGGGGCGAGTTCTACCAGGAAGAGCGCGATGACGGCACCGTGCGCGCGTTCTACCGCCACCACGTGCACAACGAGATACATCGTTGGCCGGGCCTGCAGGACATCACCGCATCGGTCGATTTCACCGCCATGGCCGAGGCCGGCCTGCACGGCGGTTTCGAGCTGGCCGGCTACTGCAGCCAGGCCAGTTTCCTGCTCGGCAACGGCCTGGACCAGGTTCTGACCTTGGCCGAGGAGCGTACCGATGAAGTGGGCCGCATCCAGCTGCGCGACCAGGTGAAGAAGCTGACCCTGCCAACGGAGATGGGCGAGCGTTTCCAGGCCATTGGCCTGCAGCGCGACGTTGATTTCGAACCGGCCTTCGAACTGGGCGACCTGAGCTGGCGCCTGTGAGTGCAGCGTTGCCGGTGATCAAGCCGCTGCGGCGGCCACGCCTGTGGATCGCGTTGTGGGTGCTGGCGGTGTTGGCGGTGATCGTGGTCTGCCTGATTCCGCCGCCGCCGATTCCGCTGCCGGAAAACAGCGACAAGGGCGAGCATTTCCTGGCTTATTTCATCCTGGCCGGCAGC
This sequence comes from Stenotrophomonas indicatrix, assembly GCA_041545745.1. Taxonomy (NCBI): domain Bacteria; kingdom Pseudomonadati; phylum Pseudomonadota; class Gammaproteobacteria; order Lysobacterales; family Lysobacteraceae; genus Stenotrophomonas; species Stenotrophomonas indicatrix. Next base: position 3,917,278 of record CP168152.1, on the reverse strand, counting down.
GCGGTGCAGTTGTTCCGGCGTGGCCGCCCACTGCTATGGGTGGGGGCTGGCCTGGTGCTGATGGGCGTCGGCATCGAATTCGCGCAGGGCGCGTTGACCAGCAACCGCATGGCCGATCCGATGGATGCGGTGGCCAACACCATCGGCGTGCTGGCGGGGATGGCCACCGCGTTGACCCCGCTGCGCGACATCCTGCTGCGCTGGCGGGGGTGAAGGCGTGCCAACCAGGGTTGGCACCTACCAGTAGATCCACGCCATGCGTGGATGAATCTTCCCGTCGCCAACCAAGGTTGGCACCTACCAGTAGATCCACGCCATGCGTGGATGAATCTTCCCGTCGCCAACCAAGGTTGGCACCTACCAGTAGATCCACGCCATGCGTGGATGAACCTCCCCGGCGCCAACCAAGGTTGGCACCTACCAGTAGATCCACGCCATGCGTGGATGAATCTTCCCGGCGCCAACCAAGGTTGGCACCTACCAGTAGATCCACGCCATGCGTGGATGAAACCTGCAACGGGCGGATCCGCCGTTATTTCCCCAGCGTCACCTCATCCAGCACCCACATCGCCGGGCGCGTGTCGCCGGTGAAGTTGATGCACAGATCACCCGTACCCGAGGTGCCCTTCGGCAGCACCGCGCGCAGCGTCACGAAGCCATCGGCATCGGTCTGCGCCGGCAGCGGCACCTGCGCCAGCACCTTGCCCGTGCAGTCGCCGCGGCGGATCAGCATTTCGCCGTGCGCGCTCCGGGCCTTCTCGAAGCGGCGCTTCGGCTCGTCGTGGGCCAGCTGGAAGTAGTACGGAATGCGACCCGCACGCACTTCCAGGCTGCCGATGCCATCGAGCTGTGCCTGCGGCCAACGCCAGCACGGCTGGAAGATATCGACGGTGAACACCGCACGCGCACCATCGCGCGGACCATCGTCTTCCAGGCGCAGTACCAGGCCCTTCTCGCCCACGCAGCTGCGCAGTTCTTCGCTGTGCCGCGACAGCAGCGACTGCGCGCTGTACGAGGCCACCGTCGGTTTCGCAGCCAGGGGCTGGCCCTGGTAGAACGCAGCTGCCTGCACCGTCGCGGGAAGCGTGGACGTCAACGGCTGCTGGTACAGCGGCGACTGCGCGGTCACCGGCTGACCGTCGTTGCTGTAGCGCACTTCATAGCCCAGCGGATTGGCCAGCGACACGGTCACCGTGTTTGCCGCGCGGTCATCTGTGTAGGCAACGCCTACGTCGAACGGCGTCTGCGCATACGCCAGGCCCCAGGCCCGGTAGCGCTGCAGCTGCGAGGGCAGGCGGGCCAGGAAGTCGCGGAAATCACGATGCTCCGGCGTGCTCCAGCCGGTCTCGGCCACGGCGGCCAGGCGCGGGAACAGGTTGTGCTGCAGACGTGCGTAGGTGCGCGTGTGCTCGGTGAACATGTTGGCCTGCAGGCCGAGGATGTGACCGCGCTTGTCGGCGGCCAGTTCGGCCGGCACCGGTTCGTAGTTGTAGAGCTTGGCCAGGTTCACCTGCGTCGGCCGGCCCGGCGGCTCGTTCGGCGAGGCGGTCTGCAGGTAATCCAGGTACAGGTGGCTGACCGGCGACATCACCACATCATGGCCCGCGCTGGCCGCAGCCAGTCCGCCTTCGGTACCGCGCCATGACATCACCGTGGCCTGCGGCGGCAAGCCGCCTTCAAGGATTTCGTCCCAGCCGATCAGGCGACGGTCGTGTTCTTCCAGGAAGGTCTCCAGGCGCTTGATGATGTGGCTCTGCATGGCCATCTCATCCTTGATGCCGAGCGCGCGCATGCGCTGCTGCACCTGTTCTGACGCCTCCCACTGGTCCTTCACTGCTTCGTCGCCACCCACGTGCACGTACCTGGCCGGGAACAGGGCGATGACTTCTTCCAGCACGTTCTCCAGGAAAGTGACGGTGCCGTCCTCGACGTTGAACAGGTTCGGGAACACGCCCCATTCGCTCAACGGCTTCAGTGGCGTGTCGATCGTGCCCAGTTCCGGATAGGCAGCGATGGCAGCGGTGGCGTGGCCGGGGACATCGATCTCCGGAATCACCTGGATGTGCAGCTTTGCGGCGTAGGCGATCACTTCGCGGATCTGATCCTGCGTGTAGAAGCCGCAGTACGGATGTTCCTTGCCGCTGACCGGATCGATGCCGCCGTCACCGGCCGGCAGGCGGCAGCTGCCGACTCCGGTCAGCTTCGGGTAGCGCTTGATCTCCATGCGCCAGCCCTGGTCGTCGGTCAGGTGCCAATGGAACGTGTTGAGCTTGTGCGCGGCCATCGCATCGAGCACGCGCTTGATCTCGTCCAGGCTCTGGAAGTGGCGCGCCGAGTCGAGCATGAAGCCACGCCAGCTGAAACGCGGCGCATCCTGGATCTGCACGGCCGGCAGCACGCCGTTGCTGCCGCCGGTGGCGAGCTGGGCCAGCGTAGTGGCGCCGTAGAACAGGCCGGTCTCGTTGCCGGCCTGCACCAGCACGCCCTGCGCGGTGCTTTCCAGTGTGTAGCCCTCGCCGCTGTCGCGGAAGGTCGGCACGATCTGGAAGCGGATGCTGCCGCTCTTGGCGGCGGCCTTGCCGTTGGCCACCGCCAGGCGCGGCCCACCACTGCGCGCCAGCAGGTCGGCGAACTGAGCGGCGACACGCTGTGCGGCTTCGCCATCGGCATGCAGCACGGTGCCCGCGGCGATGGTGATGCCCGCGCCGTTGCCGCGCTGCACGTTGGCCGGTGCGGGAATCAACATCAGGCTGCCGGCGCGCAGCTGCGGGCCGGGGCCGGTATCGAGTGCCGGGGCATCGGCGGCCAGCGCCGGCAGCACGGGCAGGGCGGCCAGCAGGCTGCCCAGCAACAGAAGGCTGCGCATCCTGGCGCGGGTGGGCTTCGTCATCGGAAGGACTCCTTGGATCGGGTGCGATGTTCGCTATACATGAAAAACGCCGGGCCCGGAATGACCCAGGCCCGGCGTGCGTGCACGACTCGGCGATGAAGCTGCCGCTGGATCAGTACTTGAAGCGGAAGTTCAGGTAGTACTGGCGACCGTTGCTGTAGAACGAGGTCGGAATGGCTGCGGTCTGGTAGTACTTGTAGGTCGGGTTGTTGAGGTTCAGGCCATCCAGGCTGATGCTCAGCCAGTCGGTGGCCTTGAAGCTCAGCGACGCCGACAGCGTGCCGAAGTCATCCTGGTAGTACGGGTTGGTGCCCGACAGGCTGATCAGGAACGAAGAACGGTGGGTGTAGCTGACCCGCGCGCCGAAGCGCTCGTTCTCGAAATACGCACCCACGTTGTAGGTGTTCTTCGAGGTGCCCAGCAGGTTGTGCGAACCATCGGACCAGGTGTGCGCGGTGCTGCCGTTGGCGTAGGTGTAGTTGGCGTTGACGCCGAAGTACTCGCCGATCGGCTGCTCGTAGGCCACTTCCACGCCGGTGACCTTGCCGTCGGCATTGATCGGGGTGGAGATCTGGTAGGTCTCAAGCTGGTTGGTCAGTTCGCTGTACAGCTGGCGCGAGACCACGTCGAAGGCGATGTAGTCCTTCAGGTCCATGTGGTAAGCGCCGACCGACAGCAGGCCGCGCGGCATGAAGTACCACTCCAGGTTCGCATCCAGGTTGGTGGACAGGGTCGGCTTCAGGTTCGGATTGCCGCCACCGCCGGTCCGGTTCAGGTCCGAACCGTACGACGATGCGCCCAGCGCCGAGTAGTCCGGCAGGGTCTGGGTCTGCGAAGCGGCCACGCGCAGCACGAGGTTGTCGTCCAGATCGAACTTGATGTTGGCGCTGGGCAGCACACGGTTGCGCTTGTTCTGGAACGCGACGCGTTCCCACATGCCGAACAGGCTGCTCACATCTGCATCGGCAGCATTGCTGACCGCGTTGTAGGTATCGATGTCCTGCTTGATGTTGACGTAGCGCAGGCCCAGGTTGCCGCTCCACCAGTCACCGCGGAAGTTGGCCTGCACGTAGCCGGCGAAGTTGCGTTCCTTCACCCGCCACTCGGCACCGTAGTTGTGGCGACCGTCCGGGCCGTCGTTGCCCGCCAGCCAGGTGGAGTTGTTGGTCACCGCATCCTTCAGCGCACCCGGGGTGAAGTACCAGATGTTGCGCGGGAAGGTGCCGCCGATATCACCAGCGAAACCGTTCGGATAGTTGGAGGTGGCACCGTTCTTCAGCGCACTCCAGATATCACCCGGGGTTGCACCTTCCGGCGACAGCGCTTCGCGCTTGTGGTCGGCGAAGCGCAGGCCGAAGTCGATGGAGCTCAGCACGCCGCCGTCGTTGAAGTACTGGTTGAAGTCGAGCGTGGCCCACTTCTCCTTGTCTTCTGCGGTGACCTGCTGGTTGCCCCAGGTGCCGAAGCTGGTGACGCCATTGGGCGAGAGGTCGCCGCCGACGTTCCAATCGATCGGCGAGCCGGCGCCATGGGTAGCCCAGCTGGCGCCACCGCCGCCGCCGACGGTCACCTCGGCGATGTACTGGCGCGGGGTTTCGCCGGTGCCCTTGGTGCTGCCGGCCTGGAACTTGGCGGTCAGGCTGTCGCTGATCTGCCAATCGGCATCGAAGGTCACATAGCTCGACTTGGCCTTCGACTCGCGGTAGATCATGTCGTACACGGCGTAGTTGGTGCCCGGCCTGCCCGTGTAGGTGGCATTGGTCAGCACGCCATCCTTCACCACATAGCCCGGATCCGGTGCCTGCGACTTGGCGAAGTTGTTGCCGAACATCATGAAGTTGCGGTTGTAGTTGTTCGCCTTCAGCTCGGAGCTGAAACCGTTCAGGCCCAGGGTGAGGGTGTCGGTCGGCTTGAACTGCAGCGAGACCAGGCCACCCCTGCGTTCACGGGTCTGTTCGAACAGGGTCGAACCCAGCAGGCCGGGAACGTTGACGCCGACCAGGTCCGGATTGGTCAGGGCCACCGGGTCGTCGGCGCCGATCTTGAAGAAGCCACCCGGAATTTCCTGCGCTTCACGGCGCAGCTCGCGCTTCTGGCTGAAGCCCTGCACCATCACGCCGAAGGTGCCTTCATCGTTCTTGTAGTTGAACAATGCCGAGTACTGCGGGTCGTTCGACTTGGCCTGGTCCGAACGCACCATGCCGATCGAGCCTTCCGCAGTGAACTGCTTGGAGAACTCCAGCGGCTTGCGGGTGATGATGTTGACGGTACCGGTGGTGCCACCGTCCTGCAGCTTGGCCTGCGAGGACTTGTTCACTTCCACCGAGCTGACCAGTTCCGACGGCAGCAGCGAGTAGCTGACGCTGCGGCCGACGTTGTTGCCCTGGCTGAGCACGAACCAATCGGCCGAACCGACGGTGTGGCCATTGATCAGGGTCTGGGTGAGGCTGGGGCTGGTGCCGCGCAGGCTGACACGGTCGGCTTCGTCGAAGCCGCCTTCATCGGCGCTGGACGAGCTGATGTTGACGCCCGGCAGGCGCTGCAGGGTGTCGGCAACGTTGTGTGCCGGCAGCTTGCCCACGTCTTCGGCGGTGACCACTTCCACGCGCGCATTGGCTTCGCGCTTGGTGTCCAGCGACTTTTCCATCGAACCGCGGATACCGGTAACGGTGACGGTGTCCAGATCGGTGGCGGTCGGGGCGGCCTGCTGCGCGTGCGCACTGAAGGCGATGCAGCTGACGATGGCGGCCGAAAGCAAGGTCTTGCGGGTATTCATGATGTCTCTCCTCATCACTCGATTGGATGCCGGCGGCGATATGGGATTGCGGTTGCGATGACGTGCGCGGGGCGGCGGCGATGTCCCGGGCAGTGGCGTGCCACGTACTGCGTGCTGCGATTGCGTTGAAGCCGTTTGCAGGTTCAGGCGTCGGCGTGGAGCAGGTACCAGCTGGCAGCGCCGATCACGCCCAGCTGTCCGTGTTCGACCACCTTCACCGGGATGCGTGCCAGCGCCTCGCCCATCGGCCCCTTCTGCAGATAGCGTTCGACGAAGGTGCTGGTACGCAGGTACTCGCGGATCTGCGGCAGGATTCCACCGGCCAGGTAAACCCCGCCGTGGGCGCCATAGAACAGGGCCATGTCGCCGATGGTGCTGCCGAGCAGGCCGCAGAAGACATCCAGCGCCTGCCGTGCCAACGGATCGGTGGCGGCCATCGCCGCGGCGGTAACCGCATCGGGGCTGGCCAGCGCCGGTGCCTGGTCCTGCAGGGCGCAGATCGCGCGGTACAGGTTCATCAGGCCGGGGCCGGAGATCGCATGTTCGATCGACACATGCGCGCGGTCGCGCTGCATGTGGCGGACGATCGCCATTTCCAGTTCGGTGCTGGCGGCCAGGGTCGGCTGGCCGGCTTCGGTGGCCAGGACCACCGGGCCGTTGGCCGTGGGAATCCACAACGCTGCACCCAGGCCGGTGCCGGGGCCGACCACCAGCGTCGGGCCGCGCGGTGCACTGTCCGGGCCACACAGGTGCAGCACGCCACTGGCATCGACCTGCGCGGCGGCATAGGCCACAGCTTCGAAGTCGTTGACGATGTGTACCCGATGCAGGCCGACGTCGGCCTCGATCTGCCGGGCCGACAACGGCCATGGCACGTTGGCGGTGATCACCGTGCCGTCTTCGCGGGCATAGCCGGCGGTGGCCACCACGCAGTGCGACGGGCGCGGGCCTTCGGCCAGGAAGTCGGCAAGGATCGCGCTGAGCCCGGCATGGTCGGCGTTGCGGTACTTGCGGTAATCGAGCACCTGCACCGGATGGGCATCGTCGCCGCTGGCCTGGACCCGGGCGACACGCACATGGGTGCCGCCAACGTCGGCAGCCAGGAACGAGGGCGCGACGCGGGACAGGACATGGGCCGGGGCGGGATGGCTGGCGGTCACGCGGGCTCCTGCTGCAGGTGGGGCCGGCCCCGGGAAGGGCGACGATGGAGCCGGCGATTGGGCGGAGTCTGTAACCGCGTTGACAACGATGTCAACGAGTTCGTGACACTTTCGTTGCTGCGCCGCAACGAATGCAGATCGCCGTAAACGTTTACATGGCGTGAATGCGGCGCCCTCGGCGGAACCGTTGCAGCAAGGGGCTTCAAGGGCCAAGCGCATTCAGCGGATGGCCGTGCAACGCGCTTGCGCAGTGCAGCATGAGGTCCGGTGACCCGTGCACGGAAGTTGACAAACGGTCGCTGTCCATCGAAAGAATGTGACAACGTTGTTCCCAGCCACTCTCCGACGCCGTGTTCTGCGGCCGTCGCCGCAGGAGCCTTCCTGATGTCAGCCGTCCCCGCTGCAAGCGCACGCCCGAACGTGGCCTCGTCCATCGCCATCGTCGGCGTGCTGTTTTTCCTGATCGGCTTCTTCACCTGGCTCAACGGCCCGTTGATCACCTTCGTCAAACTCGCCTTCGAGCTGAGCGAGGTCGGCGCCTTCCTGGTGCTGATGGTGTTCTACCTGTCCTACTTCTTCCTGGCCCTGCCGGCGTCGTGGATCCTGCGCCGCACCGGCATGAAGAAGGGGCTGAGCCTGAGCCTGCTGGTGATGGCCGGCGGCGCCGCGTTGTTCGGTGAATTCGCTACCCAGCGCTGGTATCCCGGCGCGCTCGGTGGCCTGTTCGTGATCGGTAGTGGACTTGCCTTGCTGCAGACCGCGATCAACCCGTACATCTCCATCCTCGGCCCGATCGAAACCGCCGCACGGCGCATCGCGATGATGGGCATCTGCAACAAGATTGCAGGCATCCTGGCGCCGATATTGATCGGTACCCTGGTGCTGCATGGCATCGGTGACCTCGACGCGCAGGTGCAGGCCGCCGATGCGGCCACCAAGACCACGCTGCTCAACCAGTTCGCGGCCAAGATCCACGCGCCATACCTGGCCATGGCCGGCTTGCTGGTGGTGCTGGCGGTCGCGGTATTGTTCTCGCCGCTGCCCGAAATCAAGGCCTCCGAGGCCAATGCCACCCCGGCCGGCGCACCGGGCAAGGCCGAGCGCAGCAGCATCTTCCAGTTCCCGCACCTGTGGCTGGGCGTGCTGTGCCTGTTCGTCTATGTCGGCGTGGAAGTGATGGCCGGCGATGCCATCGGTACCTACGGTCACGGCTTCGACCTGCCGCTGGACCAGACCAAGATGTTCACTGCGGTCACCCTGTTTGCCATGCTCATCGGCTACGTGGTCGGCCTGGCGTTGATCCCGCGAGTGGTCTCGCAGTCGCGCTACCTGACCGTCTCGGCGGTACTGGGCGTGGTGTTCTGCCTGGGCGCCTTCTTCACCCATGGCTATGTGTCGGTCGCCTTCGTGGCCCTGCTGGGCTTTGCCAACGCAATGATGTGGCCGGCGATCTTCCCGCTGGCGATCCGTGGCCTGGGCCGCTTCACCGAAACCGGTTCGGCGCTGCTGGTGATGGGCATTGCCGGCGGCGCGATCATTCCGCAGCTGTTCGCCGTGCTCAAGCAGCACATCGACTTCCAGCTGGTGTTCCTGCTGCTGATGGTGCCGTGCTACCTGTACATCCTGTTCTACTCGGTGGTCGGCCATCGCGTCGGCCTGCCGCAGGACAAGGGCTGATCGGCGATGATGGACGGCAGCCAACCCCAGGAAAAGCCGATGCGCAGAGCGACCATCAAGGACGTTGCCGAAAAGGCCAAGGTCTCGCTGAAGACGGTGTCGCGGGTGATCAACAACGAGCCGTCGGTGATGCAGGCCACCCGTGCGCGGGTGCTGCGTGCCATCGCCGAGCTCGACTACGAACCCGATCCCTCCGCGCGCAACCTGCGCAGCGGCACCACCTTCGTGATCGGGCTGGTGTACGACAACCCGAACCCCTACCACATCATCGGCGTGCAGAACGGCGTGCTCGCCGCCTGCCGCGAAACCGGCTTCGGCCTGCAGATCCATCCGTGCGATTCCAGTTCGCCGCTGCTGGCCGATGAACTGGCCGACTGGGTGCAGCGTTCGCGCCTGGCCGGGCTGGTGCTGACCGCGCCGATGTCCGAACGTCGCGACCTGGTCCAGGCGCTCACTGCGCGTGGCATCAAGCTGGTGCGGATCATCGCGGCCACCGAAGATCCGGCCGATGGCGCCTGCGTGTTCGTTGACGACCGCGAAGCCGCCTACGAAATCACCGAACACCTGATCCAGCTGGGCCACCAGCGCATCGGCTTCCTCTGGGGTGGCACCTCGCACCGGTCGTCGGGCGAGCGCTACGCCGGTTACGAGGCTGCGCTGAAGGACTACGGCATGACCGTGGACAAGCATCTGGTGGTGCAGGGCGACTACACCTTCGATGACGGCTTCCGCGGTGCGCGGCGCCTGCTGGCACTGCGCGAACCGCCCACCGCCATCTTCGGTTCCAACGATGAAATCGCCGCCGGCGTGCTGGCCGCAGCGAAGTCGGCCGGCATGAACGTGCCCTACGATCTGTCCATCGCCGGCTTCGAGGACAGCCCGTTCTCGCGCCAGTCGTGGCCGCCGCTGACCACCGCCAAGCAGGCCACCGAAGACATCGCCCGCCATGCCGCGCGCCTGCTGATCGCGCAGCTGCGCAGTGATGCCTACGACGATGCGCCGGCGCCGCTGCACAACCAGGGCTTCGTGCCACAGCTGGTGGTGCGCGGCTCGACTGCACCGATGCGGCCTGCCGCTGCCCGTCCCCTTCCTTCCGATCCTTCCTGAGCCTGCCATGTCGCTGTCCGACCCCACCGCCACCCTGATGTTCGCCGAGGCCGCTGAAGCGGCCGACGTCGTTGCCCGTCAGTTCGCCCGCAATCATGCCGTGATGGAAACGCTGGCAGCCAGCCTGCGCGCTGCGCCGCCGCCGTTCGTGGTGACCTGCGCACGTGGCAGCTCCGACCATGCTGCGACCTACGGCAAGTACCTGCTGGAAACCCAGCTGGGCCTGGTCGTCGCTTCGGCTTCACCGTCGGTGGGTTCGGTCTACGCCGCACCACTGCAGCTGCGCGGTGCGTTGTTCATCGTCATTTCGCAGTCCGGCAAGAGCCCGGACCTGCTGCGCAATGCCGAGGCGGCCAAGGCCGCTGGCGCGCGCGTGGTGGCGCTGGTCAACGTCGAGGATTCGCCGCTGGCACAGCTTGCCGACACGGTCATCCCGCTGCATGCGAGCGTGGAGAAAAGCGTGGCGGCGACCAAGAGTTACCTCGCCTCGTTGTCCGCGCTGCTGCAGCTGGCCGCGTACTGGAAGCAGGACAGCGCGCTGCGCAATGCGCTGGACCTGCTGCCCGATGCGATGCGCGAGGCCTGGCAGTGCGACTGGAGCGCAGTGACCGATGGCCTGGTGGAGGCCAACAACCTGTTCGTGCTCGGCCGTGGCCTTGGCCTCGGCGCAGCGCAGGAGGCGGCGCTGAAGTTCAAGGAAACCTGCAGCCTGCACGCCGAGGCCTACAGCTCGGCTGAGGTCAAGCACGGGCCGATGGCGCTGGTCGATCGCGGCTTCCCGGTGCTGGCCTTCGCCCAGCCTGATGAAACCGCTGCCGGCACCCGCGCCGTGGCCGAAGAATTCACCGCACGTGGCGCCCAGGTATGGCTGGCCGGTGCCGGCGGCAACCTGCCCGTCGCTGCTGCGCCGCATCCGCTGTGCGCGCCGCTGCTGACGGTGCAGAGCTTCTATCGCGCGATCAATGCACTGGCGCTGCGCCGCGGCTTCAACCCGGATCTGCCGCCGCATCTGAACAAGGTTACGGAGACGGTGTGATGGCAACCGTGCTGCGCAATGCCCGCATTCTTGCCGGCGAGGAGTTCCGCGACGATCTCGCGGTGGTGATGGAAGACGGCCACATCAGCGCGCTGCTGCCCGACGCTGCGCCGCAGCTGGGCACGGCCGACGAGCAGGTGGACCTGGGCGGCGGCTGGCTGCTGCCCGGCTTCATCGATGTGCAGGTCAATGGCGGTGGTGGTGCGCTGTTCAACAACACGCCCGACGTGGCGTCGCTGCGCACGATTGCGCGTGCGCATCGCCGCTTCGGCACCACCGCGATGCTGCCGACCCTGATCAGCGATGACCTCGGTGTGATGCGCGAGGCGATCGCTGCGATGCGCGAGGCCATTGCACAGGGCGTGCCGGGCGTGATCGGCATCCACCTGGAAGGGCCGTACATCGCACCGGCGCGCAAAGGCACGCACGATGCCAGCAAGTTCCGCGTGCCGGACGCGGAAGAGATCGAACTGGTGTCGTCGCTGGACAACGGCGTGACCCTGCTGACCCTGGCGCCGGAGCGCGTGCCGCTGGAGACCATCCGCGCGCTGGTCGAACGCGGGGTGATCGTCGCCGCCGGTCACACCGCCGGTACCTATGAAGAGATCCGTGCCGGCCTCGATGCCGGCATTCGTGGCTTCACTCATCTGTACAACGCGATGTCGCCGCTGCAAGGGCGCGAGCCCGGTGCGGTCGGCGCGGCGCTGGAAGATCGCGACAGCTGGATCGGCATCATCGCCGATGGCGTGCACGTGCATCCGGCCAGCCTGCGCGTGGCGCTGGCAGCCAAGCCGCGTGGCCGTCTGCTGCTGGTGACCGATGCGATGCCGCCGGTCGGTGCCGACGATCCCAGCTACGTGCTGTATGGCGAAACCATCACTGCCATCGACGGCGTGGTGCGCAACGCCGCCGGCTCGCTGGCCGGTTCGGCGCTGGACATGGCCACCGCCGTGCGCAACACCGTGCAGCTGCTGCACCAGCCGCTGGCCGAGGCTGCGCGCATGGCCTCGACCTATCCGGCGCAGTTCCTCAATGTCGATGATCGCCTGGGTCACATCGCCGAGGGCTACCAGGCCGACCTGGTGCTGCTGGACGACGCGCTGCAGGTGCGTGGTACGTGGATCGCCGGCCAGTACGAGGCGGCCTGACGATGAGCAGCGCGCCGCCACGCCGGTTGGGCTCGATCGACGCCCTGCGCGGCATGACCGTCGCGGCGATGCTGCTGGTCAACAACCCCGGTGACTGGAGCGCGGTGTTCGCACCGCTGCGTCATTCCGAATGGCACGGCTGCACACCGACCGACCTGGTGTTCCCGTTCTTCCTGTTCCTGGTGGGCGTGTCGATGGCCTTCAGCGTCGCACCGCGCGCGCTGGATCCGGCCTTACGGCCCGCACTTGCACGTGGCGTGCTGGAACGCGCGCTGCGTATCGCCATTGCCGGCGTGTTGCTGCACCTGCTGGTGTGGTGGGCACTGCACACGCATCACTTCCGCATCTGGGGTGTGCTGCAGCGCATCGCGCTGTGCGCGGCCGTGGTGGGCGTGCTGGCGGTGTATGCGCGCCCGCGCATGCAGGTGGCCGTGCTGGTGGCGTTGCTGGTGGGTTATGCGGCGCTGCTGCTGGGCGTGGGTGACCTTGCGCCCTGGACCAATCCGGCCAGCCGTCTGGACACCACCTTGTTCGCGCCATGGATCTACCAATGGCAGGCCGATACCGGTCTGGGCCATGACCCGGAAGGATTGCTGAGCAGCCTCGGCGCGTTGGCCAGCACCGTGCTGGGCCTGCTGGCCGGTGGCCTGCTGCGCAGCGGCCGAGCCGGTGCATTGGCTGCGCTGGGTGCGATCACCGCCGTGCTCGGCCTGCTTCTGGCGACGGTGCTGCCGCTCAACAAGCAGCTGTGGACGCCCAGCTACGTGCTGTGGACCGGGGGTCTGGCCGCGCTGGCGTTGTGGCTGGGCCACGTGCTGATCGACCGCAAGGGATGGCCGGCGCTGGGCCGGCGCTTCGGCGTCAATGCGATCACCGCCTATCTCGGGGCCTCGGTGATGTCGGTGATCCTGTTGGCGACCGGTGCCTGGGGTTGGGTCTGGCAGCAACTGGCTGCGGCGATGCCACAGGCGTTGGAGCTGGCCTCGATGCTGCAGGCGTTGGTGTTCGTCACGCTGTGGTGGGGCGTGGCCTGGTGGCTGGACCGACGTCTCATTTATCTGAAGATCTGAGCGCGGGCAAAGATGGTAGTGAACGGCTTATCCACGCATGGCGTGGATCTACTGTGGTGATGGGTTGCGGGGCCATCCACGCATGGCGTGGATCTACTGTAGAGCAGGCCTTGGTAGATCCACGCCATGCGTGGATGCTCTCCGCCGGCCAATGGAGGTGAACCGGTTCATCGACATGCGGGCTGTGTGAGTACTTCGCGGCTTCACAACGAAAGCGTGACCGACTGCCGATAAGTTCACCTACCGAAACCATTCATGGCAGGGCAGACTGCATCAGCAGTGTCGTACAGAGCATCCGCAGTTCCTGATCCCCGACCCAGGAGTGCTGTATGTCCCATGTCGTCCCGCGCGGCTTCCGCCGGCGCCGTTTGACCGTTTCCCTGCTGCAGATCCTGGCGATGCCCTCGCTGCTCGCCCTGTCCGCTCCTGCTGCCTGGGCAGGTTGCGATGCAACGGCCCCCGTCGCCGGACAGACCGTTACCTGCAGCAGCACCGCCCCCAATCCCGAGACAGCAGCCATCAGCGCCAGTGGCGCGCCGGGCATCACCGTGAATGTGGGCAATGGCGCGCAGCTGCAGCAGGCCGGCGCGGGCAGCGCCATCTCCCTGCTCGGCGCTGGCGGGCACGTGCTCACCAATCTCGGGGCCATCAGCTCGGCGAGCGGTACCACGGTACAGCTTGGCGGTGGCAGCCGCGTCGACAACACCGGCAGCATCAGTTCCGGCAGCGGTATCGCACTGCAGTTCAGCGGTGCCGGCGACAGCGAGCTGGTCAACCGCGGCACCATCAGTGGCAGCAGTGGCGTGCAGTTCGGTGCCGGCAACGATCGTCTGCAGATGCTGGCCGGCAGCATCACCGGCGGCGTGCAGCAGGGCGACGGCAACGATGTGCTGCTGCTCAGCGGCGGCACCCTCGACAGCCTCGACCAGGGCAATGGCGATGATCAGCTGACCGTCAACGCCGGCACCATCACTGGGCTGGTGACGCAGGGCAGTGGCCGCGATGACTTCGTCATGACCGGCGGCACCATCGGTGCCCTGCAGCAGGGTGACAACATCGATACCTTCCGCATGAGCGATGGACGGATCGTCGGCGCGTTCGAAGATGGCGACCAGGCGTGGATGACCGGTGGCCGCATCGGCCGGGTCAACATGAAGCTGGACAAGAACCTGTGGGACATGTCCGGCGGCACCGTCGACGGCAACGTGGTCACCGGCTTCGACCAGGACACCATCATCATCTCCAACGACGCCTACATCGGCGGCAACATCAGCGTCAGTGGCGGCGCCGACAGCGTGACCATCACCGGTGGCACCGTGCGTGGCCAAGTGCTGCTGAGCACCGGCAACGACACCTTCAACTGGAATGGCGGCGGCATCGCGTACGGCGCCATCGACGCAGGCCCCGACGATGACGTGGCCACGCTGATCAACCTCAACCAGGGCAACATCGGCGCGGTGCCGCTGTTCAACGGCGGCAGCGGCAATGATCGTCTCAGCTTCAGCAACGTCAAAGGCAACGGCGTCGCGCGCTTCCAGAACTGGGAAGCGATCACCCTGGCCAACAGCACCGAGCTCACCTTCGATGGCGACCTGGTGCTCGGTGACAGTGTCAGCGGTACCGGTTCACTTACCGTGGATGACACCAGCACGATCTATGCAGGCAGCGGTACGCATGCAGTGCGTCCTTTCAGCGGCAGCACGTTGGTCAATGTGGCCAACGCCGGGCGCATCGATCTGACCGGCTCCGCACCGGGCGATGTATTTACCGTGCGCGGCAACTACCGTGGCGATGGCGGCGGGCTGTACCTGCGTACCGTGCTGGCGGCGGACAACGCCACCAGCGACCGACTGGTGATCGATGGCGGCACGGCCACCGGCAGTACCGGCATCGGCATCATCAACACCGGCGGCAGCGGAGCGGCCACGCTGGTCGACGGCATCCTGGTGGTGCAGGCATTGAACGGTGCGACCACCGCACCATCGGCCTTCTCGTTGTTCGCACCGGTCTCGGCCGGTGCCTACGAGTATTTCCTGTTCAAGGGCGGCGTCAGCGCCGGCACCGGCGAGAACTGGTACCTGCGTTCGACGTTGGCGGCCGGGCCGGCGCCCGCCCCGAACGGGGGCGGTGAAGTACTTCCGCCGCCTCCACCGACGCCACCGGTGGCACCACCGCCGCCGATTCCCCCGGCACCGCCGCCGCCGCCGGAGGGTGCCACCGATCCGGACCTGACCGCAGGCGAGACCGCGCCACCGCCGCCGCCGCCAGAACCTGCGCCAGTAGCACCGCCCAGCGATCCCCCCGTACCGGGCGTGCCGGTGGCCGGTGGCAGCCTGCCCGGTACCAGTTCGCCGCCGCCCACTGCGGGAGCAACACCCGCCGCGCCGGACGAGAACGGCCTGGTGCCGCTGTACCGCCTGGAGACCGCCGCCTATGCCGTGGTGCCCCCGCTGCTGCGCGAGACCTCGCTGGCCAGCCTGGGCACCTTCCACGAGCGCCAGGGCGAACAGCGACTGCTGTACAACCAGGGCACGTTCCGCACCGCGTGGGGGCGGTTGGTGGGGCAAAGCAGCGAGATCCACTGGAAGGGCGATGCACGGCCCGGCTTCGATGGCGACGTGATGGGTGTGCAGGCGGGCCTGGACGTATGGGCGGCCGCCGGCGACAGCCACCGCAACCAGATTGGCGTGTTCGTCGGCCGCACCCGCGCCGATGGCAAGGTCACCGGACTGGCCGTGGGCTGGGACAACGTGCTGGTCGGCCAGAGCCGGTTGGACGACAAGCACGTGGGCCTGTACTGGACGTTGACCGACAGCAGCGGCGGCTACATCGACGCAGTGGCGATGCAGAGCCGCTACGACGGCCGCACGCGTTCGTCGCGCGGGCTGGGCATCGACCTCAAGGGCGATGGCACCACGCTGTCGCTGGAAGCGGGCAAGCCACTGCTGCAGTTCGGACAGTCATCGTGGTGGTTGGAGCCGCAGCTGCAGGTGATCTGGCAACGCAGTTCGCTGGATGACCAGCGTGATCTGGTGTCCACCGTTTCCTTCGACAACGACAACGCCTGGACCGGCCGTGTCGGCCTGCGCCTGGCGGGCGACTATCAACTGTCTGACAACGGCTGGCAGCCGTACTTCAAGTTGAATTACTGGCACGGTCGCTCGGGCGAGGACCGCATCCTGTTCGACGACGACGCGATCATCAATTCGCAGCGTTCGCGCGCACTGGAAGCCGGTGTCGGCGTGGTCGGGCGCTTCAACCGCACCGTCAGTGCGTATGCTGTGGCCGATTACACCCGCGAGCTGGGTGGCAGCGACAACGGCAAGCGCCGCATCATCGAAGGCAACATCGGCCTGCGCGCGGATTGGTGACGACCGCCGCTTTGGTGGCTTTGGTGGGTGCCGACCTCGGTCGGCACGAATCCAACGGGCGGCATGCACCGCCCTGGTAGGTGCCGACCTTGGTCGGCACAAATCCAACCGACGTCATG
Organism: Stenotrophomonas indicatrix; assembly: GCA_041545745.1. Classification (NCBI taxonomy): domain Bacteria; kingdom Pseudomonadati; phylum Pseudomonadota; class Gammaproteobacteria; order Lysobacterales; family Lysobacteraceae; genus Stenotrophomonas; species Stenotrophomonas indicatrix. Next base: position 3,900,924 of record CP168152.1, on the reverse strand, counting down.
ACCCGCTCTGGTAGGTGCCGACCTTGGTCGGCACGCATTGGCAGCAGTCAATCAATCCCAACGCCGCCGCATCACAACGGCGAACGCCCCAGCAACGCACCCGCGTGATCGGCCAGCAGCTGTACCGCATGCAACAACCCTTCCTCGGTCTGTGGCGGGCACTGCGCCTCCGCGTCGTCCAATTCCCGCGCGGCCTGCGTGGCCAACAACACACCACCCAGCGCAGACAACGCCAGCAGGCAGCGCGTGGTGCCGGCCAGATCGCGCGCACGTGCCGGCGTGATGCGCAGTTCCGTCCACGGCTCGCCGTCGGCGGCGTGGCAGCGCGTGATGTCGCGCAACCGCTTGAAAAAGACCGGCGTGGGAGCGGCTTCATCCGCTTCGGTCAGCGCGTCTTCCAGTGCCTCGGCAGTGGCGTTGGACAGCTGCAGGTCGGGCAGGGCATCACCTAGCAGTGTGTGCAGGCGCGGATAGGTGGGGTAGAGCGTGGTCATGGCAACAACCTCACAGGGCTGGGCCACCTGCGGGATGCAAGGTGGCGGGCGGTGCGGGTTGGCGTGCCGGTCAAAATCCAAGCGAAAAAGCCGACGGATCGCGAGGATCCCCACGCACCGCCCGCCATGGGCGAGCAGGTGCATTGTCGTGATTGCCGCTGAAGCAGCAATCTGATCGCTTGAATGTTTGATTCGGGACGCCAATCCCGGCCAGCGCAGGTGGCGCTGGCACAGCGACCTTCGCGCGTTTGCCGCCGCGCCGACATGGGCAAAGTTGTAAATCGCAGTCCGATCCTGAAGTGCCTGATACGACACGCCGCGCGACGGCCGAGGCGTTATGCTTCGCCTTCATTCAACGACAGGGAGATGTCGATGCGAAACAGCAAGGGACTGCCGGCACGAGCCGCCTTGATCGCCACGCTGCTGGCTGCGACCGCTGCGACTGCGGCCGACACCATCGAGATCCCATCACCCGCCGCGCAGGCACAGCTGCTGGACATGCTCGAACGCGAGGCGCTGTACCGAAGCAGAGTCGACTGGCCAGCCACGCGCACGCGGCTGAAGGACGCGCAGGGCGATTCCGCCAGGGTTCGGACCGTGCTGGTCGAAGCCATCGGCCGCAGTTCCGGCGGTCACGGCACCTGGATGACCCCGCAACGACAGCAGCAGCGTGTGCAGCGCTTCGCCCGGGAAAATGCCAGCGCCGTTGCCCGCAGCGAAAGCTACGCCACGCACGCACGTGACCCGCGTATCGGCCAGGTGCTGATCGAGGGCTATGCGGCCGACCCCAGTGCGCCGCCGCCGCAGCTGCAGCAGCAGAACATCCAGCGTGCGGTGCGGTGGCAGAACATCATCCGTGAAAAGGACAGCACGCCTCGCTGTGGCTGGATCGTCGACCTGCGCGACAATACCGGCGGCAACATGTGGCCGATGCTGCTGGGCGTTGCGCCACTGCTGCGCACCTCGGCAATGGGCGTCGAGGACGTGGGCTCATTCGAGACCGCCGACGGTCCGGTACGGTGGCAGACCACCGCCAGTGGCGTGCGCATGGGCGATGCGACGGGTCTGGATTTCGGCCAGCCCGGCTATCTACCCAGCCTTGTTGGCGCACCGGTGGCAGTGTTGACCGGCCCGCGCACCGCAAGTTCCGGTGAGGCGACCGTTCTGGCGTTCCGCGGCCGCGCGCAGACCCGCAGTTTCGGCCAGCCCACGGCAGGCGTATCGACTGCCAACGTGGTGCGCCGGCTGGTGGACGGCAGCGCGCTGGTGCTGACAACCAGCGTTATGCGCGATCGCAATGGACATGGCGACGGGCGGAAGATCGCGCCGGACCAGGCCACCGTCGGCGATGCCGCCACGGTGGCTGCGGCCGAAGCCTGGCTGCTCGCCCAGCCGGCCTGCAAGGAGGGCTGAGCCATGTTGCTGATCGGCCAGCACGAACGGGTGCTGATTGTCGGCCCCAGCGAAGCGCACCACTGCCTGCGCTGCCAGGCTGAAACCGAATTCGCACCGCAGCTGCGCTACAGGATGGCGCGCATCGACCTGCTGTTCGGCTTCGTCTACCAGCGTCGCTATGAGCTGGCCTGCACCGGCTGCGAACACGGCTGGGTGCTGGATACCGAAAGCATGGACCAGCAGCTGGGCGGGGTGCCGATCCCGTGGCGACACCGCTTCGGCCTGCCGGTGATGCTGGTGGTGGTGGCCGGGCTGGCAGTGGCGGGGTGGATGTGGCGGATGGGACACGGAGGCATCTGATGGGTCATGGTTTGCATATGTCCCATATTGGGACTAGGATGCGCCCGTGAGAGTCTTCGCGCTGTCTACGCTCAGGCGCTACTGGGAGAGGTTTCCAGAGTGCGAGCAGCCGCTGAAGGCTTGGCACGACGAAGCGAGGCGCGCGACCTGGGCGAGTCCGCATGACATCCGCAGTTGCTATGCGAGTGCGAGTTTCATCGGTAGCAGTCGCGTGGTTTTCAACATCAAAGGCAACAGCCACAGGTTGATTGTCGACGTTACTTATCAGCGTCAGATGATCTACATCAAGTTCATCGGCACCCATGCCGAATACGACCGGATTGACGTAGCGACCGTGGAGGAAAAATGAACATTCGTCCCATTCGCACAGAAGATGACTACCAGAACGCGTTGCGCGAACTGGAGGCCTATTTCGAGAACGAACCCGCCCTGGACAGTGAAGAAGGCGATCGCTTCGAGATTCTCGCCACCTTGGTGGAGGCTTACGAAGCGAAGCATTACCCGATAGAACTGCCGGACCCCATCGAGGCAATCCGCTTCCGCATGGAGCAGGGCGGTCTGACCGTCAAGGACCTGGTACCCTCCATTGGTCAGCTCAACCGCGTGTATGAGGTATTGAATCGCAAGCGTGGATTGACCCTGGAGATGATCCGCAACCTGCACCGCGACCTGGGTATTCCGGCGGAAAGCCTGATCGGCCGCTGAGGTCCATCCCGATGCGGGATGGGGTGTGCGTAGCCTCGTGCAGGGCCTGCTAAAGTTGCAGCCAGCAACCACGTACCGGAACCGACCATGGACCACGAAACGCCGTTCGAACCCGCCAACGATCTGGAAGTGCGCCTGTTGCAGGCCCAGGACGGAACCCTCACGGCCTCGCAGTTCCTCGACGGCCTGCTGACCGCGCCGGTGTTCGTGCTGCTGGACAAGGCCATCGGTGAAGACGGTGCGTGGGACGAGAGCATTTCGCCGCTGGTGCTGACCAGCGAAGGCGGGGAGCCGATGTTCGCGGTGTTCACTGCGCCCGAGCGCGCGGAAATCTGGCACGAGCAGCTGCCGCAGTTCGCCCATGCCATGCCCATCGCGGTGCATGCGCTGCTGTCGGGCATCGGCGAGGGCGTCGGCCTGGTGCTGAACCCGGGCCTGGACGTGGGCATGGAAATGATCCCCGACGCGGTGGCGCAGCTGAAGGAACGTGCTGCGGCGATCACGCGTGGGATGGCGCACTGATAAAGCTGTGGTTGCCGGCCAGCGGCCGGCACTACGATGCTTCAGCGGGCGGCGGCGATCGCCTTCACCCGCGCCTTGGCCAGCGCTTCGCCAATGGCCGGCCCCTTCAGGTGTGTGGTATCCAGATCACGCGCCTGAACTGACAACGCCGCCTGGTGCAGGCGCTTGAGCGTTTCGCCCTGCGGGTAGTCGCTGTCCTCGAAACCGAGCCGGCCGCGCTTGTCGGCCTCGCAGCACAGCGCGATGCGCGCCACCCGTTCCGGCCGGCGCAGTGCATCGCAGCGGCCCAGCAGTTCCAGCACGGTGGCATCACGCAGCTCGTCGATGCGATGCACGTTCAGATGCTCGCGGCAGACGGCCTCGGCCAACTGCTGGTGCTCGGCCGGAATCTTCAGGCGCGCGCACAGTGCTTTCAGCGGCTTGATGCCGCGCTGCTCGTGCATGATGTGGCGCGGCCATTCCTCGGGCGGGGTCAGGCCCTTGCCGAGGTCGTGGGTCAGTGCGGCGAAGCCGACCAGGTCATCACCGGGCGCCAGCTTGGCCGCCATGTCGCTGACCATCTCCTGATGGATGCCGGTATCGACTTCCGGATGGAATTCCGCGCGCTGCGGCACGCCGTACAGCGCTTCCAGCTCCGGCAATATCGGGCCCAGCGCGTGCGCGTCGTGCAGGGTGCGCAGGAACGCCGATGGGCGTTCGCACACCAGCGCCTTGCGCAGTTCCTGCCATACCCGTTCGGGCACCAGCGCGTCGAGCTCGCCACTGGCGGCAATCTCGCGCATCAACGCCATGGTTTCCGGCGCGACGGTAAAACCGAGCGAGGCGAAGCGGGCCATGAAGCGCGCCGCACGCAGCACGCGCAGCGGGTCTTCAACGAATGCAGGACCGACATGGCGCAGCACGCGCTGCTCGATGTCGCGCGCGCCACCATAGGGATCGACCAACGCGCCGCTGTCTTCATCGCAGGCGATGGCGTTGATGGTGAAGTCGCGGCGCTGCAGGTCTTCTTCCAGCGTCACCGCCGGATCGGCATCGACCACGAAGCCGCGGTAGCCACGGCCGGATTTGCGTTCGGTACGGGCCAGCGCGTATTCCTCGCCGGTCTTTGGGTGCAGGAAGACGGGGAAATCGCGGCCCACGGCGGTATAGCCCTGCGCTTCCATCTGCGCGGGCGTGGCGCCGACGACGACCCAGTCACGGTCGCCGGCAGGGCGCTGCAGCAGGCGGTCGCGCACGGCGCCGCCGACAAGATAGATCTTCATGTGGAGGATGATCGCATGCTGGGCATGGATGTACCGGTAGTGCCGGCCGTTGGTGGGCTACCCTGGGCAATAACGGATGCCGGCCAGCGGCCGGCACTACCGGATGTCGATCAGTCGCCACCCTGGTCGGCGTTGGCAGCGCAGGTGAAGCTCTTGCGCTTATCCACCAAGCGGCCCATCAGGCGGTCGCTCAGCGGCAGTGCGTCGCCGTTGAGTCGCCAGTCGTAGATCACGCTGAAGGCCAGCACGCGGGCAACATACTCGCGCGTTTCCTTGTAGCTGATCGTCTCGATCCACAGGTCCGGATCGAAGCCCGGGCGCTGGGTCTGCCAGCGTGCGGTCGGGGTCGGCCCAGCGTTGTAGGCGGCGATGGTCACGTAGGGCAGGCCGTCGTACTTGTTCATCAACTGCCGCAGGTACGCGGTGCCGATGGCGATATTGGTGTCCGGGTCGTACAGGCTGTCAGCGCCGCCGTAGCCGGTCAGGCCGATGGACTTGGCCACACCAGTGCCAGTCGCCGGCAGCACCTGCATCAGGCCCATGGCGTTGGCAGGCGAACGCGCGCGGGGGCTGAACACGCTTTCCGCACGGATCTCAGCGGCCACCCAGGCCGGGTCCAGCGCATTGCGCGCTGATTCGCGGCGGATCGTGGCGTCATGGTGCAGCGGGAAGCGCAGGTCGTACAGACGCTGCTCCTGCTTCTGCTTGCCGAGCGAGAACACCGCGCGGTCGAACCAGCCGTTGTCCTGCGCCACGCGTACCGCGAGGCGACGCTGCGTGTCATCAAAGCGTGACAGTGCGTTGTTCCATTCGGCCACCGCCCAGCCGGCGCGGTCGATCTGGTACAGCGCCATCGCGCGCTGGATGGCCGGATCGCGGGCCACCAGGGCCTGCGCCTGCGCGCTGTCGTTGGGCTTCCACGGGCACAGCGTGTAGGGCTGCTGCAGCTTGTCCGCCGCCAGGAAGCCATGGAAGGTCGGCGCGCGTGCGGCTTCGCGGAACAGCGGCTGCGCCTGCTGTGCCTGGCCGGTCTTTTCCAGCATGCGGCCTTCGAAATAGCGCCAGCGCGAATCGTTGCGCTGGGTCGGGCCCATCTTGCGGATCGCTGCCAGCGTCGCCGGCCAATCGCCGCGCGACATTGCTTCGCGTGCACGCCATTCGTGCAGGCGTTCGTCGTAGGCTGCATCGGGTACGGCATTCAAGCGGCGGGCCGAGTCGGGCAGGTAGGACGCCACCGTCCACAGGGCGATCTGGTAACGCACCTGGCCCTGCTGTTCGGCGCTCAGGCCCAGCGCCTGCGCATACTGCGGCAACTGCTGCTCGGTGGCGTCCGGGTCGGCCTTGGCCAGCTTGGCCAGGCCATCGGTGGCGATGCGCCGGCTGCGTTCGTTGCGCGGCCAGTTCAGGGCACTGGCATTGGGCTTGTCGACGAAGGCGGCGTAGGTGTTGGCCAGCGCCAGATCGCCAGCCTGCAGGCCGCGGGCGGCCGAACGCATCACCGCCGGCTGCTGGGCATCGGCAGCGGCATCGATACGTTCCCAGCGCAGGGCATCGCTCATGCCACCCTGCGCCTGCAGCACGGCGAACACGGCGTCGCAGGCATCGGGCAGCGACTTGCCGTTCTTGCGCCACAGATCCTGTGCCTCGCCAATCCACTGCGGGTCCACCTTGCCGGTGGCCTGGCGTGCTGTCAGCTGCGCACAGCGCAGGCCGAGATTGTCGGTCGGAACCCAGTTGGCCAGCAGCGTCGGCCAGTCCTGCCGGCGCGCCACGGAGGGCAGCCAGGCGCTGCGGAAGCTGTTGGCCACGGCCTGGCCCTGGTAGCGCTTGAGGAAGGCCTGCGCCTGCGCCGTATCGACGGTGTCGATGTTTCGCCGCAGGTTGGCGAACTCCAGCCAGCCATACGCTGGATGGCGGCTGAGCGCGGCGGCCTGGCCGGGGTCGAACTGGCCACGTTCGGCGGCCGCGATGGCGGCCTTCAGCTGGGCGTTCTGGGCATCGAGGGACTGGGCACTCGCGCAGCCGATCAGCAGCGTGGTGGCCAGCGGGAGCAGGGACAGGGCGGTCGAAGATCGTCGGGTCATGGCGACCAGCATAGCGGGCAGTGGCTGAATTCAGTTTCTCATTGTGTACACGTCTGGAGAGGGCAACGACAGCTGAATGACGTTGTGATGCGCACTGCCGCGAGGGCAGCTGCCCGGCGTAGGTTTGGGCTGGGGCGACCGGCCCTGCTGCAGGGAGCGGCACATGGCATTCAGTAGCGCAGGAAGAAGCGGCCCGCTGGCGGACATCAACGTCACGCCACTGGTGGATGTAATGCTGGTGTTGTTGATCATCTTCATCGTGACTGCGCCGATGCTGTCGCGGCCGATCAACGTGCAGTTGCCGCAGGCCACCGATCGTGTGGTTGATCGCCCCGAGCCGCCACCACCGATCGAACTGCGCCTGGATGCGTCCAGCCAGTTGAGCTGGGACGGGCAGCCGATGGCCATCGGCGATCTGCAGTCGCGCCTGCAGGCGCAGGCCAGCCAGCATGCCGGCAACCTGCCGGAGCTGCGCATCAGCACCGATCCGTCGGCCGAGTACGACGGCATGGCCAAGATCCTGGCCGCCGCCGAGGCCACGGGCATGGAACGCATCGCGTTCGTGCAGTGAGAGAGTCACCGGTGCGGCCTTCCTGATGGAGGGCCGCACTCGCGCAGGGGCACTGACAAAGGCGCCGATGGTCAGCGTGGCCTTCGGTGAATACGCAGCGAAATGACGTTATCTGCTTTCAGAATCGTCAAATTCGCGTGAAAGAGTGTCGGGCATCACGCCGCGATGTTTACCGCTTGTTTACAAAGGAGACGCTGCCGCCATGCAGGGGGGAGCGCGGCAGTCCATGTCCCGACATTCCTTTGGAGAGAGAGCGAATGAATTACCTGCATCACCGCCCCTTGGCGGTTGCCGTCGCGCTGTGCGTGACCGCACTGGCCCCGTTGGGGGCTGCTGCCCAGTCGGCCACCACCGACCTGGACCGCGTCGAGGTCACCGGTACCCGCATCAAGCGCGCTGAAGTGGAAGGCCAGGTGCCGGTCCAGACGCTCAATCGCGCCGATATCGAACGCACCGGTCTGACCTCGATCGGTGAAGTGCTGCAACAGCTCACCGGCTCCGGCTCGGCGCTCAATGCCAAATTCAACTCGTCGGGCAACTTCGGTTTCCCGCCCGATGGCAGTGGCGTCGGCGCGGGTTCGGCGCAGGTGGACCTGCGCCATCTGGGTGCCAAGCGTGTGCTGGTGCTGGTCGATGGCATCCGTTGGGTCAACGAATCCTCGGCCTCGGGCGTGGGCTCGGCCACCGACCTCAACACCATTCCGCTGGCCATCGTTGAACGCATCGAAGTGCTGGAAGACGGCGCGTCGTCGCTGTACGGCTCCGATGCCATCGCCGGTGTGGTCAACATCATCACCCGCCGCGACTTCGATGGCGGCCAAGTGACGTTGAACTATGGCCAGTACGGCAAGGGCGATGGCACGCAGAAGGGCGTGGACCTGGCCTGGGGCAAGAGCGGCGACCGTTACAGCCTGTTCCTGGGGGCAAGCTGGACCAAGCAGGACCCGGTGTATGCGAAGGACCGCGAGCAGTCGCGTTTCCCGATCCCCGGCACCGGCCTGGCCTTCGGCAGCGGCGGCATTCCGCAGGGACGCTTTGCCTTCGTCGATCCCAACACCGGTGCCGAACAGGACATCGTGCCCAACACCGGCGTGAGCAGCCCGCGTTACGACGGCAGCGCCGGCTGCAACCGCACCGACGACTACCACTGCTTCACCAGTGCCGACCGCTTCAACTTCGCCGAGTACAACATGGTGCTGACGCCGTCGGAGCGTAAGGGCCTGTTCGGCCAGTTCCGGTTCGACATCACCGACAACGTGCAGTGGTACGTCAAGGCACTGGGCAACCGCCGCGAGTCGACCAACCAGGCCGGCCCCGAGCCACTGTTCTTCGGCCCGGATGGTGCCACCGGCAATCCGTTGGCCGACAACATCGTGGTCTCGGCACTGAACCCGTACAACCCGTTCGGCTTCGACCTGGTGTCGTCGGGCAACATGAGCCTGATCGGCCGTCGTCCGGTGGAAGGCGGCGCGCGCGTGTTCGAACAGCAGGTGGACACCACGTACTTCGCCACCGGCCTGGTCGGCAACTTCCAGGCGGCTGACCGCAGCTGGTACTGGGACGTCAACGGCATGTACAGCAAGAACAAGGCCGAGCAGACCAACTACGGCAGCTACAACATCTACAACGTCAACATGGCGCTGGGTGATCCGGCCGTGTGTGCTGCAACGCCAGGCTGCGTGCCGCTGAACATCTTCGGTGGCGCCGGCTCGATCACCCCGGACATGCTGCGCTGGATCCAGCCGGTGGTGCGCGACCGCAGCCAGAACGAGCTGAGCCTGTTCACCGCCAATCTGTCCAGCGATCTGTTCACCCTGCCAGCCGGTCCGGTGTCCTTCGCCACCGGCCTCGAACACCGCAAGTACAAAGGCTCGTACCAGCCTGACCCGCTGACGGTGATCGGCCACTACAACGGTGTGCCGTCGCAGCCGACGTCCGGTTCCTACGACGTCAATGAAGCGTACCTGGAGCTGAGCGTGCCGATCTTCGCCGACTCGGCACTGGGCAAGAAGCTGGACCTGAGCCTGGCCGGCCGCTACTCGGACTACTCGACCTTCGGTGGCGAGTTCACCCCCAAGTATGGCCTGCGCTGGCAGGTGACCGATGACTTCGTCCTGCGTACCACTTACGCCGAAGGCTTCCGCGCACCGTCGATCGGTGAGCTGTACGGTTCGGCTGCGCGCGCCGATCTGCAGCTGTTCGATCCCTGCTCGGTGGGCCTGGGAGGCACACCGCCGCGCGGCAGTGCGGCCAACTGTGCCTCGCTGGGCGTGCCCGCTGGATTCCAGCAGGCCAACTCGCAGATCTCAGTGACCACCGGCGGCAATCGCGAGCTGGAGCCGGAGCAGTCGCGCAGCTTCAGTGCCGGCTTCGTGTGGAGCCCCTGGTTCGGCAACGATGCGTCATGGTCGGAGCGCTTCGACGTGGAAGTGACGTTCTACCGCCACAACATCGATGGCGCGATCCAGGCGATCAACGCGCAGACCCAGCTTGACCTGTGCGTGGATACGCTGGACCCGATCTACTGCGATGGCATCACGCGCGCCAGCACCGGTGCGGTCAGCAGCTTCAACAACCGCCTGACCAACCTGGGTTCGATCAAGACCGACGGCTGGGATGTGGATCTGTTCTGGACCCTGCCGCAGAGTTCGATCGGCCAGTTCAAGCTGGGCTGGAAGAACACCTTCGTCGGTCGCTATGAGGCCACCGGTGCGGCCGGCCAGCGGCAGCCGCAGAAGCCCGGCGTGGAAGTGGCCGACAGTTCGATTCCGGAATGGACCAGCAACGCCAGCATCGGTTGGACGCTGGACAACTGGAGTGCCAACTGGACGGTACGCCACATTTCCGAACTGACCGAAGACTGCGGTGACGCCGTGGCGTTCCCGGTGTGCAGCAACCAGGCTGCTGGCACCAACACGCTGTCGGCGACCACCTTCCATGATGCGCAGGTGGGCTACAAGATCGACTGGATGAAGGGGCTGCAGCTGACGGCCGGTCTGAACAACGTGTTCGACAAGGATCCGCCGATCTGCCTGTCGTGCTCGTTGAACGGCTATGACGCCTCGACCTACGACATCCCGCGTGGCCGTTACTGGTACCTGCGCGCGGACCTGCGGTTCTGACGTGAGGACGGCAGCGCCGGAGTGATTCCGGCGCTGCTTTTGCTGCGGTAGCGCCGGACCATGCCCGGCGCCGCTTCCATCAGAACGACCAGGTGAACGTCAGCGAGCCGTTGCGACCATCGCCATACGCGCCGTAGCCGGTGATCTGCGAGTAGTACTTCTTGTCCAGCAGGTTGTTGAGGTTGGCCTGCACGCTGAATTCCGGCGAGATGCGGTAGCGCACGAACGCACTGACCAGCGCATAGCCTTCCTGTTCAAAACGACCTACCACCGGCGCCGCGTAGTAGATGCGGTTCTGCCAGTTGGCACCACCACCGACAGTCAGTTCCTGCAGCGATTGCGGGGTATAGCTGGTGAACAGCTTCAGCGCGGTCTGCGGCAGGTTGGTGTTGATGTCGGCGTCGTTGATGTCCTTGGCCACGTAGCGCGACGCACCGAAGGTGGCATTCCAGCCCGGTGCCAGTTCGCCGTTCAACTCGAATTCGAAGCCACGGCTGACCGTGCCGCGTGCGGCGACATAGGCCGTTTCATTCTGCTGTCCATCCACCTTGTCCATGGTGGCCTGGCCGACGTTGTCCTGCTCGATGCGGAACACGGCCAGCGAGGCATTCAGGCGGTTGTCGAACCAGGCACCCTTGACGCCTACTTCGTAGCTCTTGCCATCCACCGGGTCCAGGTAGCTGCCCTGCTTGTTGCGCAGCGTCTGCGGCTGGAAGATTTCGGTGTAGCTGGTGTACGCCGAGTAGGTGTCGTTGATGTCGTAGACCAAGCCGGCGTACGGCGTGGTGACCTTGTGCGAGCGATCATTGCCTTCGTCTTCGCTCTTCCAGTCGGTGTAGCGCGCACCGACGATCAGCTTCAGCGGATCAGCCAGTGACAGCCGCGCGGCCACGTAGCCGGCCTTCTGGGTGATGGTGCCTTCGCTGGCCAGTGCCAGTGGATTCCAGTTCGGCTGGGGGATGTTGCCGGTCCAGTTGAGGTAGGTATCGAACGGGTTCCAGCCCGGGCCGCCCATCTGGAAATCGCCGTAGTTGGCGAACTCGCGCTTGTTGTAGCTCAGGCCGGCCATGAACTGGTGCTCGCGACCGAACAGCTGGAACGGACCATCGATGTAGCCGTCGATGCCGTCGACCTTGCGCTCGGTGTTGTAGAAGCCGGCCATCGGCGTTACGCCCGCGCCGGTGGTCTTGTCGAAGGCGGTATAGGACGGATAGAACAGCTTGTCATCGGCCTGGGTGCGATCATGCGTGGCACCGATCTTGAACTTCCAGCCATTGCCGAAGGCGTGCTGCAGGGTGGTGAAGGCGCGCTTGCTGGTGGTGTCCCAGTAGGTCCAGTCCGGCGAGGGATTGAACGACGTCGGGTAGTTGGTTGCAGTGCCGTCCGCGTACCACATGGGGAAGCCGCCCCAGGTCGCGCCGCTGGCCTTCTTGTGCTGGTAGTCGTAGCCCACGCTGAGCTGGGTATCCGGGGTCAGGTCGGCATCGATCACCGCATAGCCCAGCGTCTTGCGCTGGTTGTAGCGGTCCATCTGCGCGTCGGTGTCCAGGTAGCTGCCGATCACGCGGCCGCGTACGGTGCCGCTGGCGTTGAGCGCGCTGCCCACGTCCACGGTGGTGCGGGTGCGGCCCCAGCTGCCGACGTTCACCGACACGCTGCCGCTCAGCTCGGCGCTGTCGGCGTGCTTGCGGATCAGGTTCACCGATGCCGACGGGTTGCCGGCGCCACTGAGCAGGCCGGTGGCGCCGCGCACCACTTCCACGCGGTCGTACAGGGCCAGGTCCAGGCCGGAGTCGCCGTAGCTCCAGTTCTGCACCATCTGCGTGGGCAGGCCATCGAACTGGTAGCTGTCGATGTAGAAGCCGCGCGCGTAGAACTCGGTGCGCTCGCTGTCCGACTGCGTGCTGGTCACGCCGGTGGTGTTGCCCAGCACGTCGATGATGTCGTCCAGCTTCTGATCTTCGATGCGCTGGTGGCTGATGATGCTGACCGACTGCGGGATTTCGCGCGGCGCCAGGTCGAAGCGGGTACCGGCCGAGGTGCGGCGCACCGAATAGCCTTCGGCGCGCTCGCCCTTCACCACGACCTTGTCGAGGGTGGTCGGGTCGGCGGCGGTTTCGGCGAAGGCGGCCGGGGCGGCGGCCAGGCACAGGGCGGAGAGCACCGCTGCGGACAGGCGATGCGGCAGCAGGGGAGAGGTCGAACGGGTCATCAAGGTTCCTGGACGGGCACGTGCGTGCGTCCGACCGGCTTCCCGGATGGTCTGGCGCCGCGGCTGGTGGGGATCTCACGCCGCTGGCGAAGCCCTGCGTTTCAGGGCGGTGGCTGGGCAATGCGAGGACGGACGAACCGTCCTGGCTGCCCGGAAAACGCGAATAGCGTAATGGGAATTGTTTCCATTTACAAATGCACCAGCGGCTGTGCCTGCGTTCCGCGCGATAGGGCTATTCGTCGGGAGCCAGGCGTTCAGCAAGGATGTTCAGGCGCGGCAATTGGCTCTCGATGCCGTCGGCATATTCGATGGAGATCATCACGTTCCGCTCGAGCCCACGGATGTCGGACACATGGATCTTGCCGGTAAGGTACTCGGGCGTGGTACGCACCGGTCCGGCATAGCGGGCGCCGGGGTCCAGGCAGGCCATCGCACTGCGGATGTTGGCCGAGGCGAATTCGGTGGAGGAATGGGCAAGCAGCCAATCGCAGAACCGCTTGCCTGCCGGATTGCCCTCGTGCGTGCAGCCCTTGCTCCACGTGTTCCAGTCAGTAACCAGTTCGATCGACTGGCTGGCGCCTACCGGCGTGCTGTTGGCGAAGGCGAGCATCTGCGCGCATATCGGCTCGCGCGGCGCCTGCAGCGTGCTGCAGCCCGTGGCCAGCAGCATGATGGTGATCAGCAGCGGGGTGGGACCAAGTGTGGCCATCGGCGTGCTCTCCCTGTCACTGCGGTTGATGATGGGGGCATGCAGGTGAAGAGTCGAGCTTGCAGAACTGCCTGGCAGCGGTCGGCAACGTGTGACTCTGCGAGGCAGCTCAGCGCAGCAGCGGCAGCGGATCGCGAGCCCCGTCTTTCCCGTAGATGCCCCAATGCAGATGGGGCGGCGTGCCCTGGGCGTTGCCGCTGTCGCCGACATGGCCGAGCAGGTCGCCGGGTTGCACCACCTGGCCGCGCGCCAGGCCATCGGCCCAGTCTTCCAGGTGCGCGTAGTAATAGCGCTCGCGTCCCGGCCCGATGACCCAGACCTGACGGCCACCGAGCCCGCTGTCGCGGATGTCGGCGACAACACCGGGGGTAGCACTGCGCACCGGAGTACCGCGCTTGCCGAAGATGTCGATACCCGCGTGCGTGCGGTCGCGCCCGCGCGGCGCGCCGAAGGTATCGGCGATCTGCCGGGGCCGCACGCCGTCCACCGGCACTGGCAGCTGCGTGGCCGGTGGCATGCGCGAGAGTGCCCACAGCAGCTTCGGTGCGGCAGCCCACGGGCTGTTCCAGAAGGCCATCGCCGCGATGACCAGGATCAGCAGGATGGCGCCGCGCAGCAACCAGCGGCGCAGGCGTCTGGCGTTGGAGGGGGAAGCGGTGTTCATGCGTTGCCAGTGTAGGAGCAGGACAGGCTCGACTGCATCTGCGTCATGTCACCGGCACGTCGAACCCACGCTTCAACGTGCCCAGCGCCACCGACGTGCGGAATCGCTCGATGTTGTCATCACCGCCGAACAAGCGCTCGGTGATCGCCTCGTATTCCTCCATCGATGCCGCCGAGAGCAGCAGCAGGAAATCGCCGTCGCCGGTGATCGAGTAACACTGCTGCACGGCAGGGTCGTCCTGCACGCGGCGGCGGAACGGGGCGACCTTCTCGCGCTGTTCGCTGACCACGCGCACCTCGACGATGATGGTCAATGGCCGGCCGATTTTCGCAGCGTCAATCACCGCCACATTGGCGGCGATCACGCCGCTGTCCTGCAGGCGCTTGATCCGCCGCTGCACGGCCGGGGTCGACAGGTGCACGGCTTCGGCGATCTGCCGCTGCGGCAGGGTGTTGTCCTGCTGCAGCAGGGCGAGGATGGTGTGGTCGAAGCTGTCCAGCACGGGGGCGGTGGCCATGGTGAGCAGAAGTTGCACGGACGGGCCGTCAATTGAGCCAAGTGCTCGCCGCCGGCGCAATAGACTGGCGGCATGCAGACTTCTCGAATCGCGCCGATGTTGCCGGCGCTGGCGGTGCTCGGCTCGGTCACCGCACTGGCCATCGGTACCTCCTACGCCAAGCAGCTGTTCCCGTTGATCGGTGCGCAGGGTACCAGCGCGCTGCGCGTGGGCTTCTCGGCGCTGTTGCTGCTGCTGTTCTGGCGGCCATGGCGCTGGAAGACCAGCCGCGTGGATGCGATCACCATCCTGCGCTACGGCCTCACCCTGGGCCTGATGAACCTGTTGTTCTACATGGCCTTGCGGACGATCCCGTTCGGCATTGCGGTGGCCATCGAATTCACCGGCCCGTTGACGGTGGCCATGCTGTCGTCGCGACGGCCGATCGATTTCCTCTGGGTGGGCTGTGCGGCCGTCGGGCTGCTGTTGCTGCTGCCGATCGGCGGCGGCCCGGCTCTGGACCCGGTGGGCGTGCTGCACGCCATGGGCGCGGCGGCGTGCTGGGGCCTGTACATCGTGTTCGGCAAGCGCGCCGGCCACCTGCACGCGGGACATTCGGTGTCGCTGGGGCTGCTGGCCGCGTCGCTGGTGGTGGTACCGGTAGGCGTGGTGCATGCCGGTGCGGCGTTGCTGGAACCGAAGATCCTGCTGGCCGGGCTGGTGGTGGCGCTGGTGTCCAGCGCGATCCCGATGTCACTGGAGATGATGGCGCTCAAGCGCCTGCCGAAGGAGACCTTCGGGATTCTGATCAGCATGGAACCGGCGGTGGCCGCGCTGTGGGCGATGCTGCTGCTGCACGAGCACCTGCATGGCCTGCAGTGGCTGGCGATCGGCTGCACGGTGCTCGCTTCGGTGGGCAGCACGATGACGGCGCGGCGGTTGAAGGTGCCGGTGGCGCAGGCGGGGTAGCGCCGGGCGATGCCCGGCGGAGAGCGTGCGGACCAACGGTCCGCACCCACACGAGCAACGGTCCGCACCCACCAGATCAGCGTGCCAACCGAGGTTGGCACCTACCAGAGGTATTCAGCGCAGGGCGTCGGCGGGGACGTCGATCGCCATCGCCAGGGCCAGATGGTCGGAGAACGCGGCCGGCACCGCTTCCACATTGCGGGTCTGCAGACCGCTGCTGACCAGGATGTGGTCGATGGCGCGGTCGGGGCGCCAGCTGGGGAAGGTCGGCACGATGCAGCCGGGCGGCTGCAGGCGGGTCTTCTGGTACAGCACCTGCATTTCCGGCCGTTCGGCCAGGCAGTTGAAGTCGCCCATCAGCACTGCATTGGGATGGTCCGACAACAGCTCGGCGATGAAGCCAAGCTGGGCCATCCGCGAGCCTGCGCCCAGCGACAGATGCGCTACCGCAACAGCGAGGCCATCGCGACCATCGCCGAACTTGGCCAGCAGCACGCCACGCCCGCCGATACGGCCGGGCAGGGCGTGGTCCTGCACTTCCACCGGTTCCAGCTTGCTCAGCAGGCCGTTGGCACTGGAAGCGACACCGCCCATGCGCCGGTTCGGCTGGTGGCTCCAGTAATTGAAGCCGGCGCGCTGGGCCAGGTAATGGGTCTGGTTGGTGAAGCCCGAGCGCAGGCTGCCCGGGTCGGCCTCCTGCAGGCCGACGATGTCATGACCGCGCGCCAGAGTGGCAATCGCGTCAAGGCTGCTGCGCTTGCGACCCGCCGGCAGCGCATGTGACCAGCTGCGGGTCACATAGTCGCTGTAGCGGCGGGTACTCGAGCCGGCCTGGATGTTGGCCGTCAGCAAACGCAGGGTCCGTGTTGTGGGGGAAGTCACGGCCGGGAAAACGTCTCTTTGATCAGTGAGCCTGGGCCGCACCGCGCTCGCGGGCGATCAGGTGGTCGGCAATGCGCAGCATGTCCGGGAAGCTCTTGCCCTTCACCAGGTACTTGCCGTTGACGATGATCGACGGAGTGCCGCTGATCTGGCTGCGCTGGGCGAACTGCTTGGCCGAGTTGGTCTTGGCATTGACCGCGAAGCTGCCCATGGTGGCGGCGAACTGCTTCGGATCCACGCCGTAGGCACCATAGAACTTGGCGATGTCATCGACCGAATCGGCACCGCGCTCGCCCTTCAGGGTCTGCTGCGAGTGGATGGCCGAGTACAGCGCCTCGTGGGTCTTCTCCTGCACGCCCAGGGTCTGAGCGGCATAGAAGGCACGGGCGTAGTTGTCCCAGGTACCGCCGAACATGGCCGGCACGTAGACGAAGTTCACATCGCTCGGCAGGCCAGCTTTCCACGGGCTGACCAGCGGCTGGAACGCCGCGCAGGCCGGGCAGACATAACCGAAGATCTCGACCACTTCGACCTTGCCGGCGGCCGGCTGGAACGGCTGGCCGTTCGGGATCAGCTGGTAGTCGGCGCCTTCCACCGGGGCCGGGCCGGTCAGCGCGGCGGTGGTCGGGGCAGGGGCGGTGGTGGCGGCGGTCTTGTCACCTTCGGCAGCCGGTGCAGCGGCTTCGCTGCCCGCGGCCGGCGCGGCCGGTTCGGTGCTGGCCGGGGTCGCGGCCGGTTCTGCCGGGGCGGCGGTGTTGGCGGTGCCATCGTCGGCCTTGCAGGCCGCCAGGATCGGCAGCAGCGCTGCGAGGGCGAGGGCGGCGAAACGGGTCTTCATGGAAACGTCTCCAGCATCTGGAAAGGTGGGGCCGGCGTAAGGCGCCGGCCAGAGGGAAATGATGACATGCGGCGGCGACAGCGCCGTGTCGATGGTGTGTGTTGGTTCAGCGGCCGCGGGCGGCGCGGGCCTGGGCGATCAGCGCCGAGGCGATGCGCAGCTGGTCGTCGAAGCTCTTGCCACGGACCAGGTACTGGCCGTTGATGATGATGGCCGGGGTGCCCGGCACCTGGGTGCGCTGGGCGAAGGCACGGGCGGCATCGACCTTCTTCTGTACCGCCTCGCCGCGCAGGGCCTGCGTGTAGCGCTCCGGGGTCACGCCGTAGGCCTTGTAGAAGCTGGCGAGCTCATCGGCCGAGACGTTCTGCATCGGCAGCGTGCCGTCCTCGTGCAGGGCCTTGAACACGGCGGCGTGGCTGCGCTTGGCCACGCCTACTTCGTCGGCGGCGTAGTAGGCCAGGGCCCAGGAATCCCAGGCACCGCCGAAGGCGGCCGGGACCGGGGTGAAGCGCACGTCGGCCGGCAGCTTGGCGGCCCAGGCGGCCAGCTGCGGTTCGAAATGGGCGCAGTGCGGGCAGGTGTAGCCGAACACCTCGACCACTTCGATCTTGCCGGCCAGCGGCTGGAACGGGCCAGGCTGGGCGATGCGCTCGTAGTCTTTGCCTTCGACCAGCGGGGCGTTGGCGGGGGTGGCGGCGCAGGCCGCCAACGGCAGCAGCACCAGCAGGGACAGCAGAAGGCGGGGAATCAACCTCATCGACACGCATCTCCGTTGAAAATGACAACGCCGGCGCAGCCGCCGGCGTGAAGGAAACATACCGCAGCGGCGGGCCGTCGTGGCGACCCGCGCCGACCAGTGGCGGTCAGGGGGCGGCGGCCGGTCGCGTCGAAGCGCTCTCGGCGGCGAGGTCGTCGGCCTTGTTGTGCAGGCCCTGCAGGTAGCTGGAAAGGGCCTGTACCTCCTGCTCGGTCAGCTTCTGCGCCACCGTGGCCATGATCTGGAAGTGCGCCTTGTCGGTCTCGTTGGTCTGCCCGGCCTGGTATTCCTGCAGGCGCCGGGCGACATAGCTGGCGTGCTGGCCGCCGATGTGCGGGTAGGCCGGGCCGGGGTTGCCGGCGCCACTGGGGCCATGACAGGCCATGCAGGCCGGCAGCCCGCGCTGGGCGTCGCCGCCGCGGTAAAGCTGCTGGCCGATCTGGTAGAACTTCATGCCCTTGTACGGGCCCTCGGCCACCAGCGTATCGTCGGCGATGCCGGCGTTGGCCTTCTGGGTGGCGAAGAACGCGCCGATATCGCGCATATCCTGCGGGGTGAGGTTCTGCACGAACGGCACCATCGCCACGGCGGCGCCGGAACTACGCTGGCCGTTGGCGATCAGGGCCATCTGCTGGGCAACGTAGCGCTCGCTCTGGCCGGCGATGCTGGGATACATCTCCACCGTGGAATTGCCATCGGCACCATGGCAGGCGGCACACGCGGTGGCCTTGGTCTGGCCGGCCTTGGCGTCGCCCCAGGTGGTCTTGCTGAAATCCACCTCGAGCGAGGCGGTCTTGATCGGGCCGTTGTCGGGCAGCGGGGTCAACGTGGTCTGCGCAAAGGCAGCAGCGGCAACAACGGCAGTAGCAAGGGCGGATACGGCAAGAACGCGAGCGTGGCGCATGCTGAAGCTCCGTATGGACCGGCCGGGCGGCGGCGGCCGGCATCGCCCGGATTATCAACGCCGTTTCCGTACACGGTCAACGCAGCAGTGCAGCATTTTCCCGCAGGAGGCCCGCAGGCCGGGCGCGCGGCGCCGCAACATGCGATCCTATGCGCATGTCATTGCTCATCGAACGCGCCCAATACCACCTCTCTGCCCACAACATGGGGCAGTTGCCGCCCGATGAAGGGTCCGAAGTGGCCTTTGCAGGTCGCTCCAACGCCGGCAAGTCCAGCGCGCTCAACGCGCTGACCCGCCAGAACAGCCTGGCCCGGGTCTCCAAGACGCCTGGCCGGACCCAGCAGCTGGTGTTCTTTCAGGTCACCCCGGACGCCCATCTGGTCGATCTGCCCGGTTACGGCTACGCCAAGGTGCCGCTGGACCTGCAGGCGCACTGGCAGGCCTTCATCGACCGTTACTTCCGCACCCGCGAGGCCCTGAAGGGCCTGGTGGTGGTGATGGACATCCGCCATCCGCTGAAGGACTACGACCGGCAAATGCTGGCCTACGCCGTGCAGCGTGGCCTGCCGGCGCATGCGCTGCTGACCAAGGCCGACAAGCTGAGCCGCAGCCAGCAGATGCAGACCCTGCAGAAGGTGCGCAAGGAACTGCATTCTTCGTTCGGCGATACGGTGAGTGTGCAGGTGTTCTCCGGCGCCGCCCGTACCGGCGCCGAGGAAGCCCGCGGCATCATCGGCGGCTGGCTGGGGCTGGAATAAGCCCCGCCGCCATTACGGTAGTGCCGGCCGCTGGCCGGCAACCTCGCTCACTCATTCCTTCGGCAACGGCGAGAACTCCGCCGGTACCCACGCATAGGCCTTGCCTTCGCTGCGCACGTGCCCCAGCCCGGGGAAGGGCAGATGTGCGCCGGCGACCCACCAGCCCTTGGCGGTGGCTTCCTGCAACAGGCTGCGACGGCTGGCCGTAGCCGCCGTGCGATCCGAATCGGCCTCGAATGCCGCTTCCGGGTGCGCGAACTGCACTGCATGGAAATGCAGTACATCGCCCCACACCAGCAATGACTGCCCCTGGCTGTCGAAGCGATAGGACACATGCCCCGGCGTGTGGCCGTGGGTATCCATCGCCACTGCGTGGCCGGGCAGGGCGTCGCCAGGCTGGAAGGTGTGCAGGCGACCGGCGGCCTGGTACGGCGCCACCGCATTGCGTGCCAGCGCGAAGGCGAAGCGCACGCCTTGCGGCGCCGTGGCTTCGCTGGCCGGGTCGAGCCAGTAGCGGGCATCGGCCTTGGACAACCACACCGTCGCATTCGGAAAGGCCGGCTTGCCCTGTGCATCGAGGATGCCGCACAGGTGATCGGGATGGGCGTGGGTCAGCAGCACCTCATCGATCTCGGCCGGGTCCACGCCTGCCGCACGCAGGTTGCCCAGTACCTGGCCCTGGTCAGGACCGAAGCACTGCGCGGTGCCGGCATCGACCAGCGTCAGGTGCTGGCCCTGGCGCACCAGGAAGGCGTTGATCGCGGTCTGCAGGCCCTTCTTGTCTTCGGGCACGTAGCGGCCCTCGAGCAGGCGGCTGACCAGCGTTGGCGGCACGTCGACCACTTCCTGCCGGCCGAGCGCAACCACGCCGTCGAACAGGGCGGTGACCTGCAGCGCACCGATGCGCTGGTGTTGCACGCCCGGCACCTGCTGGGTGGGGGCGGGCGAGGTGGCTTCGGCCAGCGCGGCCAGCGGCAGGGAGGACAGGGCCAGCAGCGGGGCGGCGCGCAGCGGCAGGTGGCGCAGGGTCATGGTGGTTCTTCTCGATGAGTGATGGGCAGGCCCGGTGCGCACAGCGTGCCGCGTTGCGTGTGCGTGCGGCGCTCAAACCACTGCGCGGAATGCTCAAGGGGGGTTATCGGCAGGGCTGCGCCCTGCACCCGCAGAGGCAACGGCCGAAGCAACAACAACGGCCGAAGCAACAGCAGAAGCGGGCTTCCTGTGGGGAGGCGGGGTAGGTCCGGTTGCGGGGGACGCTGCAAGTACGTCCATGTAAGCTCGGTCGCGCCATCCATGGCGCTCACGCCCCCGCAACCGGACCCACCCCGCCTTCGACAGATTCCCGCGATCTGTTGGGATGGCATGACCTGCTCTTGGTGGGTGTCGACCTTGGTCGACACATGGATCCACGCGGTGCGTGGATGCTCTTCGAATTCAATTCGGAATCATCGAAATGAATCGAATGGACGTGAAGGAAATCATCCACGCATGGCGTGGATCTACGGGCCACCGGGAAACTGTCGAAGGCGGGGCGGTGTGGGTATGCAGGACCGTTGGCGCCATGGATGGCGCCATCGAGCCCCCATGGATGGGTTTACGGCGTGTCCTGCATACCCACACCGCCCCGCCATCCCACGGAATGTCGCTGTTGCTGTCGCTGTTGTTGTCGCTGTTGCCTCTGCGGGTGCAGGGCGCAGCCCTGCCGAACAACCCTAGATATCTGTGGGAGCGAGCCCGTACTGCTCGGCGAAGCGCTTGCTGAAGCTCGCTGCCGAGCGATACCCCGCGCGCGCTGCCACGGTCTTCAGCGGCAGGTCGGTGGTGTACAGCAGCTGCATGCCGTGGGCCAGGCGCGCTTCGGTCAGCAGCTGGCGCAGGCTGGTGGCCTCAGCCGCCAACCGCCGCCGCAGGGTCGCACCGCTCAGCGCGAAGTGTGCTTCAACGTCGCGCGACTGCCAGTCGCGTGCCGGTTCGGCGGCGATGCGGTCGCGGATCTGTTCGCCCAGCGTCGGTGCGTGCGGCAACAACAGGTTGCCGTGGCCCTGCCGGCACCACGCCAGCACCAGTGTGGCCAGCGCCAGCCGTGCTTCGCTGTAGCGGCCATCCTGCAACGACTGCCGCCAGCTGCGCAGCGCCGTGGCGTGATCGCTCAGCGCCTGCCGTGCCAGCGCCGGTCCGGCCGTCGGCAAGGCTTCGCTCCAAAGCGTACGCGCAGCCGCCAGCACTTCAGTGCACAGCGGCACGATCGCGCTGAGGTAGCGGCCGGTCTGCGGGTCCGGCGTGTTGACCACATCGATGCGGCAACGCTGGGTGATCAGCAGGATGTCGCCCGGGATGAAGGTCAGTGACTGGTGTGCGGTACGCACCTGCTTGCGGCCTTCCAGCAGGATCGCGAACTGCGGCTGCGGTATCTCCACCGAACTGGCGCCATGCTCGCGGCGGGCGGTGATGCAGGCATAGCCTTCGGCGCGTTGGCAGCCGGCCAGGCTGACCATCTCCGCCAGCAGTGCCATGGCAGTGGGGGGCATGCCGGTCATACGACGTGCGCGCCCAGCAGGCGGCCGACCGCAGCTGCAGCCGCCATCGCCAGCGCACCCCAGAACATCACGCGCAGGGCACCACGCGTCGGTGACGCGCCACCGGCGCGTGCCGCCATCGCGCCGGTCAGGCACAGGCCGGCCAGCGTGCTGACCGTGGTCGCCGTGGCGACGTTCTGTACCGGCGTCAGCAGTGCGGTCAGCACCGGCAGCGCGGCGCCACAGGTGAAGGCGGCGGCCGAGGCCAATGCAGCCTGCAACGGCCGCGCGCGCAGTTCCTCGGTGATGCCCAGTTCGTCGCGCGCGTGGGCGCCCAGCGCGTCGTGGGCGGTCAGCTGTTCGGCAACCTGCCGCGCCAACGCCGGCTCCAGCCCGCGATGGCGGTAGATCGCGGTCAACTCGTCCAGTTCGCTGTGCGGGTCTTCGTGCAGCTCGCGCTTTTCCATCGCCAGATCGGCATTCTCGGTATCGGCCTGGGTCTGCACCGACACATACTCGCCGGCGGCCATCGACATCGCTCCGGCCACGGTGCCAGCCAGGCCGGTGGCCAGGATCGTGCTGGCCGAGGCGCCGCTGGCGGCCACACCGACCACCAGGCCGGCGACCGAGACGATGCCATCGTTGGCGCCCAGCACGGCGGCGCGCAGCCAGCCGACGCGATCGGCGCGATGCAGTTCAGGATGTCGTGAATGGCGGCTCATGGCCCTGAGTGTACGAGGGTCAAGAGGGTGTCGGTAGGATGCTGAAACCCGTCACCGTCGCATGACGTAACGAGCCGCCACGCTATAGTGCGCCCTTGCGATGCAAGGCTCCCAGCCCCACATCCCCTGCCACCGTCCAGCGAGCCACCCCCTTGTCGAGCCCCAGCCACGTCGCCGATACGCCCATTACCGACCGCTCGCAACTGGTGGCGGAGATCGCCTCCGGCGAGAAGCCCCGTTCGCAGTGGCGCATCGGTACCGAGCACGAGAAGTTCGGGTTCCGTCTGGATGACCTGCGCCCGCCGACCTTCGATGGCGATCGCGGCATCGAGGCACTGCTCAACGGCCTGGTCCGTTTTGGCTGGACGCCCGTGCAGGAAGACGGCAACACCATCGCCCTGCTGCGTGATGGCGCCTCGGTGACGCTGGAGCCCGCAGGCCAGCTGGAGCTGTCCGGTGCGGCGCTGGAAACCATCCACCAGACCTGCGTGGAAACCGGCACCCACCTCAATGAAGTGGCACAGGTGGCCGGCGAGCTGCAGCTGGGCTTCCTCGGCATGGGGTTCCAGCCGAAGTGGACGCGCGATGAAATGCCGTGGATGCCCAAGGGCCGCTACAAGATCATGCGTTCGTACATGCCCAAGGTCGGTTCGCTGGGCCTGGACATGATGACCCGCACCTGCACGGTGCAGGTGAACCTGGATTACGCCAGCGAAGCGGACATGGTGAAGAAGTTCCGTGTGTCGTTGGCGCTGCAGCCGATCGCCACCGCCCTGTTCGCCGACTCGCCGTTCACCGAGGGCAAGCCGAACGGCTACCTCAGCTATCGCTCGCACATCTGGACCGACACCGATGCCGACCGTACCGGCATGCTCGACTTCGTGTTCGAGGACGGCTTCGGTTACGAGCGCTATGTCGACTACCTGCTCGACGTGCCGATGTATTTCTCCTACCGCGATGGCATCTACCACGACGCCAGCGGGCAGAACTTCCGCGACTTCATGCAGGGCAAACTGCCGGTGCTGCCGGGCCAGCTGCCGACGTTGCGTGACTGGTCGGACCACACCACCACCGCGTTCCCGGAAGTGCGGCTGAAGAAGTACCTGGAAATGCGCGGTGCCGATGGTGGCCCGTGGAGCCGCCTGTGCGCGCTGCCGGCATTCTGGGTGGGCCTGCTGTACGACGACACTGCGCTGGATGCGGCGTGGGATCTGGTGCGCGATTTCAGTCTGGTTGAACGCCACGCGCTTCGCGATGGCGTGCCCAAGCATGCGATGAACCTGCCGTTCCGCAATGGCACCGTGCGCGATCTGGCGCGCGATGCGGTGAAGATTTCCGTGGAAGGCCTGAAGCGCCGTGCGGCGCGCAATGCCGATGGCCAGGATGAAAGCAAGTTCCTGGACGTGCTGCAGGAAATCGTCGAGTCCGGCCTGACCCCGGCCGAGCGCAAGCTGGCGCTGTTCCATGGCCGCTGGCACGGCGATGTGGATCCGGTGTTCCGCGAGTTTGCTTACTGACCGCCTTGCGGTAGTGCCGGCCGCTGGCCGGCAGATGCATGGGGTAGCCAGCCAGCGGCCGGCTCTACCAAAAAAACCCCGGCATTGCCGGGGTTTTTCGTTTCCACAACCGACTTGGATCAGGCAGCGTTCTTCATCGTCGCCATGTCGATCACGAAGCGGTAGCGCACATCGTTCCTGGCCATGCGTTCCCAGGCTTCGTTCACGTTCTTGATGTCGATCATCTCCACATCGCTGACGATGCCGTGCTCGGCACAGAAGTCCATCATTTCCTGGGTTTCGGCCATGCCGCCGATCGCCGAGCCAGTCAGGTGCTTGCGACCGAAGATCACGCTGCCACCAGTCAGCGGCGGGTCCAGTTCGGTCAGCACGCCGACCAGGCACATGGTCGCCTCACGCTTGAGCAGGCCCATGTACGGGTTGGTGTCATGGCCGACCGGGATGGTGTTGAGCAGGAAGTCGAAGCTGCCGGCATGTGCCTTCATCTGCTCGGCATCGCGCGAAACCAGCACTTCGTCAGCGCCCAGGCGCTTGGCATCGGCACCCTTCTCCGGGGTGGTGGTGATCATCACCACGTGCGCGCCGAGCGCCTTGGCGAACTTCACGCCCATGTGGCCGAGGCCACCCAGGCCGATCACGCCGACCTTCTGGCCCGGGCCGACCTTCCAATGGCGCAGCGGCGACCAGGTGGTGATGCCGGCGCACAGCAGTGGCGCGGCGGCCTTCAGGTCCAGCGTTTCGGAGACCTTGACCACGAAGCGCTGCTCGACCACCACGTGGTCGGAATAGCCGCCGTAGGTCGGGGCACCATCGGCGCGTTCACGGCCGTTGTAGGTCCAGGTGGCACCTTCGGCGCAGTACTGCTCCAGATCGTGTTTACAGGCATCGCAGTGGCGGCAGCAGTCGACCATGCAGCCGACGCCGGCGTGGTCGCCGACCTTGAAGCGGGTGACCTCGCTGCCGACTTCGGTGACGCGGCCGATGATCTCGTGGCCCGGCACCATCGGGTAGATCGAACCACCCCAGTCGTCGCGGGCCTGGTGCAGGTCGGAATGGCAGATGCCGCTGTACAGGATCTCGATGCGCACATCGTTCGGGCCGACGGCGCGGCGCTCGAATTCGAAGGGTACCAGCGGGTCGGTATGGGTGTGGGCGGCGTAACCACGGGCGAGGGACATGCGGAATCCTTGGCAGGGTTTGTCGAAAGGCGTTTTACAATACGCCCCGTACCTAACGGTAAGAAGCGCATATATCGGCATGATTCATCAAGGCAGACTGCACAATCATGGCCACTGACAACCTGTCCCACCTGGCCGCCTTCGCCGCGGTCGCCCGCCACCGCAGCTTCCGCCGCGCCGGCGCCGAACTGGCCCTGTCGACCTCGGCGGTGAGCTATGCGATCCGCGCGCTGGAGGAGCGGCTGGGGGTGGGGCTGTTCCATCGGACCACCCGCAGCGTGGCCCTGACCGAGGCCGGACAACGGCTGCTGGAGCGCCTGCAGCCGGCGCTGGGCCAGGTGCACGATGCGCTGGAAGAAATGAATCACTTCCGCGCCGTTCCGGCCGGCCTGCTGCGGATCAACGCGACGCGGGCGGCGGTGGCGACCCAGTTGGGGCCGCGGCTGGCGCGTTTCCTGCACGCGCATCCCGATGTACGGGTGGAGCTGACCGAGAACGATGGTCTGGTCGATATCGTTGCCGAGGGCTACGACGCTGGCGTGCGCCTGCACGAGTTCGTGCCCGAGGACATGGTGGCGGTGCCGATGGGGCCGCCGCTGCGCGGATTGATCGTCGGTTCACCCGAGTACCTGCGGCGGCGTCCAGCACCGCAGCATCCGCGCGACCTGGCCGCGCACGAATGCATCCGCTTCCGCTTCGCCAGCGGACATCTGTACAAGTGGCAGTTCGAGCGCGAGGGCCAGACCCTGGAGATCGACGTACCGGGCCGGCTGACGCTGGGCGAGCAGGGCACCGTGGTTGGCGCGGTGCTCGATGGCATCGGCCTGGCCTATGTGCTGGAAGACACCGCGCGCCCGTACCTGGACGACGGCCGCCTGGTAGCGGTGCTGGAAGACTGGAGCGAACCGTTCGCCGGGTTCGCGTTGTACTACCCGAAGCAGCGGCAGATGCCCGGTGCGCTGCGTGCGTTCGTGGATATGTTGCGCGAATGAATCGCGTGGGCCGCATCCACGCATGGTGTGGATCTACTGCGGAACGACACCCTCCACGCGTTGCTTGAAGCGGATCAGTAGATCCACACCATGCGTGGATTGGCGCCCGCCACTCAGTCAGCAACTCATTCGCCCAGCGCGTCGTAACCCTCGTCGCTGAACTGGATCAGGCAGAAGCCATGGCCGAAAGGATCGGACAGCACGGCGATCTTTCCCCAGCGGCGTTCGCGGATGGGACGTTCGGGCGCGGCTCCGGCCACAACCGCGCGGGCAAGCGCGGCGTCGATGTCAGCGACCACCCAGTCCAGATGCACCGGCGTCCAGTGGCGCTCGTAATCGCGCACATCGCCGTCTTCGGTCGATGCACTGCCGGTATCGTTCTGCAGCAGGTACAGCGGCGTGGGGCCACCGAGCAGTTCGGTGGCACCGGAACCCAGCCGACGACCGATGCGCAGGCCCAATGCCTGGGTGTAGAACGTCTCGGCGGCGGCCAGGTCAGGGACATCGATGTTGACGATGAAGCTGTGGGCAGTGGCGTTCATTGCAGCGATTGGCGGCTTCCGATTGCATGCAGTCTAGCCCTGGCGCAGGACGCGGGTACATCTCCGGCCAGGCTTCAGGCAAGCTGGGCGGCCTCTATCGACAAGGCCATCCATGGGCACGCTATCTGACATCGAACAGGCCGCCGGCCAGTCTTTCCCGCCCTTGTTCAAGCAGCTGCATGCAGTGGGTCGGTTGAGCTGGGGCAGTCCCCATCCGGAATGGTCCGAGGTGGTCTTTCCGACGTTGCAGGCGGATCCGCCGGTGCTGTTGTACGCCCAGGAGTACGAGCCGTTGGAACACGATGAGCTGCTTGAGGCGTGGCAGGAGCTTGCGACGGAGGATCACTACAATCCCCTGCGCTCTGACCTGCAGCTGCTGCCCTTCGCGCGGACCGGGGCAGGCGACAGCTACTGCTTCTGGAGCAACGCGCCCGGTTTCGTCGAACCGCCGGTCGTGCTGGTGTGGCATGACGACGATCGTGCCGATGTGCTGGCCGCCAGTTACCAGGATTTCCTGTTCCGCAAGATGGTCGAAGCGGTTGCCGAGTACGAGCGGCCGTACTCGCTGCTGTCGCAAGGCGAACTGGGCGGGAATCTGCAGCGCTGGCTGCAGACCCACCAGTCCTTCCTGCGCAGTGACCAGTACGCAGCGTTGCAGCGGCTGTTCGCCCGCGTTGACGATATTGCTGAAGGAAGTATCAGCGACGATGACGCGCAGTCCATCGTCGCTGCGGTGATCGGCTTTGAGCGGTTGGACGAGTCGTTCGCCTACGTGCGCGAAGACGCCTGAAGCTCGGATGCTTGGAGCGCAGCCATCAGACGCGCTCCGGCTCCTGCGTGATCAGCCTGCGGCCGGGTAGTCGAGGTAGCCCTCGCTGCCACCGCCGTAATAGGTGCTGCGGTCGGGGATGGCCAGCGGGACATCGCGCTGCAGGCGCTCGACCAGATCCGGGTTGGCGATGAACGGCTGACCGAACGCAGCCAGATCGATGGTGCCTTCCTCGACCAGCCGCAGGGCGCGTTCGCGGGTCATGCCGCCGGCCAGGATCACCGTGCCGCCATAGGCCTGCTTGAAGGCCTTGAGGAAGGCCTCGCCGATCGCCGGTGCGCCGTGCAGGTAGTTGTCGTTCAGATGCACATAGGCCAGCCCGCGCTTGCCCAGTTCCTCGGCCAGGTACAGATAGCTGGCTTCGTTTTCCGCATAGGCGGGCATGTCGAAGACCTGGCTGTTCGGTGCAAGGCGCACGCCGATGCGGTGCGCGCCGATGCGCGCGGCCATCGCATCCACGGTGTCCAGGATCAGCCGGGCGCGGTTGCGTAGTGAACCACCGTAGAGATCCTGCCGATCATTGGTGACCGGGTTGAGGAACTGCTCGAACAGGTAGCCGTTGGCAGCATGCAGTTCGATGCCATCGAAGCCGGCAGCGATGGCATTTTCAGCGCCGCGTACGAAGTCGCTGACGATACCCGGCACTTCGTCGGTGCGCAGCGCACGCGGTGGCGTCGGATCGGCATGGCCGCGGCTGCCGTCGTCCAGGTAGACGAACGAAGTGTTCTTCGGATCGCTCGCCACCGATCGCGTGCCGGCGCTCACCGGCTGGCCGCCGTCGGGCTGCAGCGAGGCGTGTGACATGCGTCCGACGTGCCACAGCTGGGCGAAGATCGCGCCCTGTTCGGCGTGAACGGCCTCGGTGACCAGCCTCCAGCCAGCGACCTGCTCGGCCGACCAGATACCGGGCACGTCGATGTAGCCCTGGCCCTGCGCCGACACCGGCGTGCCTTCGCTGATGATCAGGCCGGCACTGGCACGCTGCCGGTAGTACTGCGCGGTCAGTGCATTGGCGACGGCGCCGGGGTTGCGGGCGCGGGTCATCGGCGCCATCGCGATGCGGTTGTGCAGGGGCAGTCCAGCGAGGTCAAAGGGGCGGAACAGGGCGGCGGTCATGTCAGTCATCTCGGAGCGGGGAGGGCGCCAGCGGCGCGACAGCACCATGATGGAGTTGACATGCAGGCGCATAAAGGCGGTAGATTTCCCGTCAGGCGGGACTATCTGTCCCCAATGAACGAGTCTGCCGATGCTGCCTGTCGAATCGTTGAACGGTCTGGTGACCTTCGTCACCACGGCGCGCTCGGCCACCTTCACCGAAGCGGCCGACGCGCTGGGCATCTCCCGCTCGGCGGTCGGCAAGGCCATCGCCCGGCTGGAAACGCGGCTGGGCGTGCGCCTGTTCCATCGCACCACCCGGCGCATCGCGCTGACCACCGACGGCGAGGCGTACTACGCCTCGTGCGCGGCGGCGCTGGATGAAATCGCGGCAGCCGAAGCGTGCCTGGGCTCGGCTGCGCATCTGCCGAGCGGCCGCCTGCGCATCGACATGCCGTCCTCGTTCGGTCGGCTGGTGGTGCTGCCGGTGCTGCTGCGCATGTGCAATGAACATCCGGACCTGCAGTTGACGATGACCTTCACCGATCACTTCGTTGACCCGGTGGAAGAAGGCATCGACCTGCTGATCCGTTTTGGCGGCCTGCATCACGCCGAGCATCTGGTCGCACGCAAGCTGGCCAGCCAGCGGCTGGTGACCTGCGCGTCGCCGGCCTACCTGCAGGCGCATGGCACGCCACGAACCATTGACGATCTACATGCACACCGCAGCATCGTCGGCTACCGCCATGGACAACCCGTAGCCTGGCGGATGGGGGATGCGGGCACCCAAGGTGTGTTCATTCCCAGCGGCACCTACCAGCTCAATGATGGCGATGCGGTGATCGAAGGCGCGCTGGCTGGCCTGGGCATCTGCCAGATGCCGGTATCGCTGGTGCGCCGGCATATCGAGTCCGGTGCGCTGCAGTCGGTGCTCGATCACTGCATGCAGCACCACGTGGACATCCACGCACTGTGGCCACAGACGCGGCATCTGCGGCCGAAGGTGCGTTACGTGGTGGAGGAGATGACCCGGTTAGCTGCAGAGGGTGCCTTCGACTGAACGGACCTTGGTGACGGCTCAGTAGCTGACGATTTTCGCGCAAGCTTCCTCGCCTTCAGTGAGATCCTCAAAGACCTCAATCAGAATCCCGATGAGATCCTGTCCGTGCGCGGTGACGAAGTAATCCGCAAGACTGTTGATGTCTGTCGAGATGCTGTTGCCCCATGGCGGTTGTAGAGCCAGGTCTTCAAGGGACCAGATGACTTTGCCCGGGGAAAGGTGGGCAAGTTCATTCTGGATGATCTGAATCTCGGCCAGTGCGGCGGCGCCGTCCTCCCGCGGCAGCGTTCCGCCATAGAGCTTGTTCATGATGATGGGGAAGCGGCTTCCCCACCCATCGGGTTCCAGGTTGCCGGAGATGGTCGAGAAAAAGGCATACAGAAACGCACTGGTGCCGATCTCATCGGTGATGTTTCCCAGTTGGATACCGATTCCCATCGTGCCCCTCCTGACTCAGTTGAGTAGAGATTGGCAGACAACAGCCTGGTGGAAGAGATCGCTGGCTAACACATTGATCTTTAGTGGCTATTGGTGAGAAGAGAGCTTAAAGAGAAGCCATTAGCGTCAGCTTCTTAGCCCCTGTATACTATCCCCCAGTATAGTTTCGAGGCTGGCCTGCCATGCCACACTCCCCCGAAGAGAAAAAGAAGGTTCTCGCCCGCGTGCGCCGCATCCGCGGCCAGTGCGATGCGCTGGACCGCGCGCTGGAAGCCGGCGCCGACTGCGGGCCGGTGCTGCAGCAGATCGCCGCCATCCGTGGCGCGGTCAACGGGTTGATGTCCGAAGTGATGGAAGCGCACCTGCGCGAGGAGTTTGGCCAGCCCGCAGCCTCCGATGAACAACGCGCAGAACGCGTGCGCGACATGAGCGCATTGATCCGCTCGTACCTGAAATGAACGACGGCGCGACACAGCGCCGCGCATCCTGTTTTCCGCAAACCTTTTTGGAGAGTGCCATCATGAAATCCCGTGCCGCCGTCGCCTTTGGTCCCGGCCAGCCGCTGCAGATCGTCGAGATCGACGTCGCCCCGCCGAAGCAGGGCGAAGTGCTGGTCAAGATCACCCACACCGGTGTCTGCCACACCGATGCGTTCACCCTGTCCGGCGATGATCCGGAAGGCCTGTTCCCGGTGGTGCTGGGCCATGAAGGCGCCGGCATCGTGGTGGAGGTGGGCGAGGGCGTGACCAGCGTCAAGCCGGGTGACCACGTCATTCCGCTGTACACCGCCGAGTGTGGTGAGTGCCTGTTCTGCAAGAGCGGCAAGACCAATCTGTGCGTGTCGGTGCGTGCCACCCAGGGCAAGGGTGTGATGCCCGATGGCACCAGCCGCTTCAGCTACAACGGCGAGCCGATCTATCACTACATGGGCTGCTCGACCTTCAGCGAATACACCGTCGTTGCCGAGGTGTCGCTGGCGAAGATCAACCCGGACGCGAACCCGGAGCACGTCTGCCTGCTCGGCTGCGGCGTGACCACCGGCATCGGCGCGGTGCACAACACCGCCAAGGTGCAGGAAGGCGACAGCGTGGCCGTGTTCGGCCTGGGCGGCATCGGCCTTGCGGTCATCCAGGGTGCGCGCCAGGCCAAGGCCGGACGCATCATCGCGGTGGACACCAACCCGTCCAAGTTTGAACTCGCCCGCGAATTCGGTGCTACCGACTGCATCAACCCCAAGGACTTCGACAAGCCGATCCAGCAGGTGATCGTGGAGATGACCACCTGGGGCGTGGACCACAGCTTCGAGTGCATCGGCAACGTCAACGTGATGCGTGCGGCGCTGGAATGCGCACACCGTGGCTGGGGCCAGAGCGTGGTGATCGGCGTGGCCGGTTCGGGCCAGGAGATCTCCACCCGTCCGTTCCAGCTGGTCACCGGCCGCAAGTGGATGGGTACCGCGTTCGGTGGCGTGAAGGGTCGCAGCCAGCTGCCGGGCATGGTCGAAGACGCGATGAAGGGCGATATCGAGCTGGCCCCGTTCGTCACCCACACCATGGACCTGGACAAGATCAACGAAGCCTTCGACCTGATGCACGAAGGCAAGTCGATCCGTTCGGTGGTCCACTACTGAGCCGCGCCATGGGCTGGCTGGATGCCCTGCGCTGGCCGCGTGCGGAAGACCCGCGCGCGGCCTTGGTCGCCCCGATCGAGCAGGCGCTGCGCGCGCTGGGCTGGGTGGTGGGCGAGGTGGGGCCGCCGCGTGCGGTGACCTCGGCCTTCGGCAGCGACGACGGCATGCCGTTCGAGCAGTGGCTGGGGCAGGTATTCCTGCCGCGTCTGCATGAGGCCCGCGCTGATGGCCAGTGGCCGCCGCGCAGCAACGTGGCAGCGGCGGCGTATCGCAATCTTGATGGCCAGCCTGGCGTCGAACCGTTGCTGGGCTTGCTGGCGCAGCTGGATGAACTGATCAACAAAGGCATCCACGCCGTGCGTGGATAAGCCGACCAAGGTCGGCATCTACCAGAAGCACGCGTGCACTGACGCGTCGCGCAGGAGAACCTCATGGAACGTATCGAACACCGCGCCTGTGCCGGCGGCTGGCAGGACGTCTACCGCCATCATTCGACCACGCTGGGCTGCGACATGCAGTTCGCCGTGTACCTGCCGCCGCAGGCGACAACCCGAAAGCTGCCGGTGCTGTACTGGCTGAGCGGGCTGACCTGCACCGAGCAGAATTTCATCACCAAGGCCGGCGCGCAGCGCTATGCGGCCGAGCACGGCGTGATCATCGTCGCCCCGGACACCAGCCCGCGCGGCGATGACGTGGCCGATGCCGAGGGCTATGACCTGGGCAAGGGCGCGGGCTTCTATCTCAACGCCACCCGTGCGCCGTGGGCGAAGCACTACCGCATGCACGACTACGTGGCGCAGGAGCTGCCGGCGTTGATCGAAGCGAATTTCCCGGTGACCGATGCGCGGGGCATCAGCGGCCATTCGATGGGCGGCCACGGTGCACTGGTGATCGCGCTGCGCAACCCCGGCCGGTACCGCAGCGTGTCGGCGTTCTCGCCAATCGTTGCGCCCAGCCACGTGCCGTGGGGGCAGAAGGCATTCAGCGCTTATCTCGGTGACAACCCGGCGGACTGGGTGCAGTGGGACGCCTGCGCGCTTGTGGCCAACGCCGGCGAGCGCTTGCCGCTGCTGGTTGACCAGGGTGAGGGTGATGAGTTTCTGCACACCCAGCTGCAGCCGCAGCGCCTGCAGCAGGTCTGTGATGCCGCCGGCCATCCGTTGAGCTTGCGCCTGCAGCCCGGCTACGACCACAGCTACTACTTCATCGCCAGCTTCATCGGCGAGCACATCGCCCACCACGCCCGCGCCCTGCACGCCTGAGGGTCTGCCGGGCCCATCACGCCCGCGCGCTGTACGCCTGACGGTTTGCTGGTAGTGCCGGCCGCTGGCCGGCAATCTGCAGCTCCGTGTTTCTCCTGGGGTTGCCGGCCAGCGGCCGGCACTACCAGGACGTGCACGCGGAGTGCCGTTTTGCCGCAGTGGATCACGCCGCTGTGGCGTGCCGGCGCGCTATCGTGCCGCCATACGGCCTTGCGCATGGGGGATGCATGCTGGTTGTGCTGGCGCTGATATTCGTGATCTGCCATGGCGTGGTAGTGGCGTTCTGGCCGGGTACGGCCGGTGGGGGATCGTTCGTGTTCCTGACAGCGGCGCCTCTGCTGGCCGCTGCGGCCTGCCTGTGGCGCGGTCAGCGCGACCGCGCTGCACTGGGCTGGCGGGCCACTGCCATGGCGCTGCTGCTCTGGGCCGGCGGCATGGCGTTCAACATGGCCGACGCGCTGGGGGCGGGACGGGCCGACCTTACCCCCCGTGTCAGTCTGCTGCTGTACGTGCTGTATGGCGTGCCGCTGGTGTTCATCCTCGCCCGTGCCCGGCGCGAACGTCGCGTCATCAGCCTGATCGACGGCGTGATGGCGGCCCTGCTGGGCGTGCTGTTCTTCGTGCATACCCAGTCGTTCGCCGACCGCATCGATATCGATGACCAGGCGATGGCGCACATGCAGCGCATGTTCGACATCCAGAACCTGTGCATCGCCGGCTTCGCGGTGGTGCGCTGGCTGGCCGGTGACGTGCCGGAACGGCGCAGCTTCTTCCGCGCGCTGGCGCTGTATGCGCTTGTCTATCTGGTGGTGGCGTACTACATCAACCATTACACCGCCGAGCAGTCCTTTGGTGCCTACAACGATCTGCTGATCGACCTGCCGTTCCTGTTGCTGGCCATGCTGGCGCTGCGGCAGGCGCCAGCGCCCGGCCTATCGCTGCATCCGCGCCTGTCGCGGCTGGTACAGGCGGGTGGACCGATCATCCTGCCATTGCTGCTGCTGGTGGTCGGTACCCTGGTGGTGGATCACGCCCGACCGCTGGCGGTGACCGGCTTCGTGGTGGCGACGCTGGGCTTCAGCCTGCGCAGCACCCTGCTGCAGATCGATCTGCTTGAACGACAGGCGGGCCTGGACCAGCTGGCGCGGCAGGATGGTCTGACCGGCGTAGCCAATCGCCGCCAGTTCGACACGCTGTTGCTGGCCGAATGGAACCGTGCGCGCCGCAGCGGCAGCGAAATGGCGTTGCTGCTGGTGGACATCGACCATTTCAAGGCATTCAACGATCAGCACGGCCATCCTGCCGGCGACCGCTGCCTGCAGGCGGTGGCTGCGGTGCTGCAGGCCACCGCCGGGCGCGCGGCCGACAGCGTGGCGCGCTATGGCGGTGAGGAGTTCGCGGTGATCGTGCCCGGCAGCCCGCTGTCGGGTGTGCTGGCGCTGGCCGAGCGCCTGCGTGAGGCGGTGGAAGCGCTGCCACTGCCGGAAGGCTCGGTCAGCATCAGCGTGGGTGTGGGCTACCTGCATCCGCCAGCGCTGGCCAGCGCCGAACAGTTGCTGGCCGATGCCGATGCCGGCCTGTACGCGGCCAAGCGTGCAGGCCGCAACCGGGTGATCCTGCACGCGCACGTGCTGGACGACGACGGGGGCGCGCACGACATGCTGGACTGTTAGCACGCCTGGGCCACTGCCGCGGCAGGGCGTCGCGTGGCCGATCAGCGTTGGCGCAGCCATCCGGCCGGATCCAGCAGACGCAACCCCACCGGTGACAGCGACCGTTGCCGCAACGTCAACGGCGTGGCGTGCACCGCCGCCGCACAACATGCCAGCTGTCGACGCAGCGGCGCCAGCACATCGTCCTCGCGTGGGCGCGCGTGCCGCCATTGCGCAATGCGCAGCAGACAGACCAGCAGGTCCAGTTCGCTGGCGGAGATGAAGGGCGACCCGGCCGGCAGCAGCTCGATCGGTGCGTGCGGCGTGGCCAGCAATGGCAGCAGTTCACGGAAGGCGTCGCAACCCTCGACATCCAGGCCCAGGGCGGCCAGTTGCACCAGGCCTTGGGCCTGCAGCGCAGGGTCGCCCAGTTGCCGCAGCGCAGCCAGCAGGGCCTGTTCGCCGCGACTGAACTGACGGCCAAAGGCGCGATAACTCACACGGGTGGGAAATACAGGGGAACGTGAGGCCATGCGGGCGTACCTACCGATCGCGTGTTTCCACCAGCACCGGGCAGGGCGCATGGTCGATGGTCCATTGCCCGACCGAGGGCTCGA
Source organism: Stenotrophomonas indicatrix (assembly GCA_041545745.1). NCBI lineage: Bacteria > Pseudomonadati > Pseudomonadota > Gammaproteobacteria > Lysobacterales > Lysobacteraceae > Stenotrophomonas > Stenotrophomonas indicatrix. The sequence continues at coordinate 3,865,170 of CP168152.1, read as the reverse complement.
ACAGACGCTGCAGACGTGACAGATGGCGGTGGCCGATGACGATCAGATCGCATTGCAGGCGACGCGCCTGCGCGCTGATCACTTCGCCCGGGTCGCCGGACGGCAGCTGTGCGATGGCGTCCACGCCGCGCTCGCGCAGCTCGGCCAGGGCGTCGGCCAGCACGGCTTCGGCATGCGCCTGTTGCCGGGCGGCGGCGGGATATTCGCGGCGGTCGGCATCGGTGGCATCCGCTGCCAGTGCGAATTCGGGGTCGAGCACGCACAGCAGGTGCAGGCGGCTGCGGGGGCCGGCCATGGCGGCGGCGAGGTCCAGCACGCGGTCGTGCTGGGGGCCGCCATCAAGCGCGACCAGCAGGGTGTTGAACATGAAAAGCTCCTTTGCAGGGTGGTGATGGTCGCGCATGTCGTCGCGCGCACCCATGCCGTGCGCCGCAGTCAATGCGTGCGCAAGACGCAACTCTGGTTGGTTTGGATTGCAGTAGAGTCATCCCATTTACGGGAGACTGCCATGCCCTTGCCGGACCTCAACCTGTTGCTGGCACTGGATGTGCTGATCGACGAGTGCAGCGTGGCCGCCGCCGCGCGGCGGATGAACCTCAGTGCGCCGGCGATGAGCCGTACCCTCGGCCGGGTGCGGGTGGCCCTGGGCGATCCGGTGCTGGTGCGCGCCGGCCGTGGGCTCGCCCCCACGCCACGCGCGCTGGAACTGCGTGAGCAGGTGCGCGATGTGATCGAGCAGGCACACCGCGTGTTCAATGCGGGCCGCGAGGTCGACATGGCCACCCTGGAACGAACGTTCAGCGTGCGCGCCAACGATGTGTTCATCGGCAGCTATGGCGGCCGCCTGCGCGAGGTGTTCCGCCAGCAGGCACCGCGCTGCATGCTGCGCTTCGTGCCCGAAGGCGATACCGATGACGATGCGATGGTGCAGGGGCGGATCGACCTGTACATCAGTACGGCGGGCAAGCACAGCCCGGAAACCAAGGTGCAGCACCTGTTCACCACCTCGCTGCTGGGCGCCGCGCGCGAGGATCATCCGCTGTTCGACGGCGACATCAGCGCTGAACGCTTCGCGGCCTGCGACCACATCGCCGTGTCCCGGCGCGGGCTGGCGCACGGCCCGATCGACGAGGAACTGGCCGTGCTCGGCCTGCAGCGGCGGGTGGCGGTGGTCATTCCCACCTTCCACGGTGCGATCTTCGCCGCCGCTGATTCGGACCTCGTACTGCCGCAGATGCCGAGCGTGATGCTCGACCGCATCACCCACATGGGCCTGCCGCTGCGCATGTTCCCGTTGCCGGTGCCGGTACGTACCGTGGCCCTGGTGCAGGCCTGGCATCCGCGCATGGACAACGACCCGGCGCACCAGTGGCTGCGGCGGGCGATCAAGGTGATGTGCGATTCGGTCGAGGCAGCCCGCCACTGATCGCTGGCAGGCGTGCGCCGGACGCACGCCTGCGATGCCGGACACGCCATTTTTCGCAGGCAACGGCCTTTCTAGACTGCGCTCCCGATAGTTTCACTGAGCGCAATCCAATGACTCCACATATGCCGTGCACTGCACGGATCGGCAGCCGGCAGTGAGCACGCCCGCCGCCATGCTGCCGGCGCCGGCAGCGCCCCGGCCCGTCGCTGCTCCCGGGCTCGACCGGCGCATCCTGGTAGGGCTGTGCGGTGTGCTGCTGGCGGTGCTGGTGTCGGGCTTCAACGAGAACGTCACCAAGGTCGCACTGGCCGACATCCGCGGTGCGATGGGTTTCAGCGTCGACGACGGCAGCTGGATCGTGGCGCTGTACAGCGCGATGTCGGTCAGCGCGATGGCGTTCGCACCGTGGTGCGCCGCCACCTTCTCGCTGCGCCGTTTTGCGTTGGCGATGATCGGCGGGTTCATGGTGCTGGGCGTGCTGTGCCCGCTGGCCCCCAACCTGCAGACGTTTCTGGTGCTGCGCGCGTTGCAGGGCCTGTGTGGTGGCGCGTTGCCGCCGCTGCTGATGAGCGTGGCGCTGCGCTTCCTGCCGCCGGGCATCAAGCTGTACGGCCTGGCCGCCTACGCACTGACCGCCACCTTCGGGCCGAGCATGGGCACGCCGCTGGCCGCGTTCTGGGTGGAGCAGGCAGGCTGGCACTGGGCGTTCTGGCAGATCGTGCCGTATTGCCTGGCGGCGATGGCGATGGTTGGCTGGGGCCTGCCACAGGATCCCCTGCGGTTGGAGCGCTTCGCGCAGTTCGACGGCGTCGGCCTGATGCTCGGCCTGCCGGCGCTGGTGCTGCTGGTGCTGGGCCTGGTGCAGGGCCCGCGCCTGAACTGGTTCGACTCGTCGTTGATCACGCTGATGCTGGGTGGCGGTACCGGGTTGCTGGTGCTGTTCCTGATCAACGAGTGGTTCCACCCGCTGCCATTCTTCAAGCTGCAGCTGCTGGCCAACCGCAACCTCAGCTACTCGCTGGTTACCCTCGGTGGCGTGCTGTTCGTGCTGCTGGCGGTGATCTCCATTCCCTCCGGCTTCCTCGCCAGCGTGCAGGGCTATCGCCCGCAACAGGCCGCGCCGATGCTGCTGTGGGTAGCGGTGCCGCAGGTCATCGCGCTGCCGCTGGTAGCCGCATTGCTGAACATCCGCGCGATCGATTGCCGTTGGGTGCAGGCCACCGGCCTGGCGATGCTGGCGCTGGCCTGCTGGCTGGGCGCGCATCTGGACGTGAGCTGGATTCGCGACAACTTCCTGTGGGTGCAGTTGCTGCAGGTGTTTGCCCAGCCGATGGCGGTGCTGCCGCTGCTGATGCTGGCCACAGGTGGCCTTGCGCCACAGGACGGCCCCTTCGCCTCGGCGTGGTTCAACACGGTGAAGGGCTTTGCCGCGGTACTGGCCAGCGGTGTGCTTGAAGCGGTCGCGCAGGGACGCCGACATTTCCATTCCACCGTGCTGGTCGACCGCCTTGGCGAACGGCCGTGGCTGGCCGAGGGGCCGCAACTGGGCGCGCGCCTGCATGCGCAGGTGCAGGCATTGACCTCGGCCGATCTCTACCTGCTGGTCGCGTTGGTCGCGCTGGCCTTCATTCCTCTCATTGCCTGGATGCCCACCCGCATCCATCCGCCACGTGCCGTGGCCTGATCCCCTTCGCAGGAACCCCCTCATGACAATCAATCGAACGTATCTCAACGCCGGCCTCGGCCTGGGCGTGCTGGTGCTGGCCGGCGCCGCATGGCTGCTGCTGCGCGATGGCCGCCACCAGACCACCAACAACGCCTATGTGGTCGCCGATTACACAGTGGTCGCACCGAAGATCGCCGGCTTCGTCAGCGCGGTGGACGTGCAGGACAACCAAGCGGTGAAAGCCGGTGACGTGCTGGCCCGCATCGATGACCGTGACTACCAGGTCGCGTTGCTGGCGGCCCGCGCCGACCTGGCCAATGCACGTGCGCAGCTGGCCAACGCACAGGCGGCGCTGGCACAGCAGGGCTCGCTGATCGAACAGGCCATGGCGAGTGTGGATGTCAGCCGCTCCGAGCTGACCCTGGCCAGCGCCGACCAGCAGCGTTACCGCGAGTTGGCCCGCGACGGTGCCGGTACCGTGCAGAACGCACAGCAGGCGCAGTCGAAGCAGGCGGTGGCCAGTGCGCACCTGCAACAGGGACAGGCCGCATTGTCGACCGCACGCCAGCGCACCGACATCCTCACTGCCGGGGTGCAGGCCGCGCAGGCAGCCGTGCAGCGTTCCGAAGCCGCGCAGGCACGCGCCGAACTGGATCTGTCGCACACCGAGCTGCGCGCACCGATCGACGGCGTGGTCGGGCGCCGCGCAGTGCGTGTCGGTGCCTACCTGACCCCGGGCACGCCGGTGGCCGCAGTGGTGCCGCTGCAGCGCGCCTTCGTGGTCGCCAACTTCCAGGAAACGCAGATGACCCGCATGCAGCCGGGGCAGCAGGTTGAGCTGACGGTGGACGTGTTCCCCGGCATGCCGCTGCGTGGCCATATCGACAGCATCGCCCCGGCCACGGGCGTGACGTTCGCCGCGATTGCACCGGAGAACGCCACCGGCAACTTCACCAAGGTAGTGCAGCGCATTCCGGTGAAGATCGTGCTGGAGCCCGGGCAGGCATTGCTGGGCCAGCTGCGTGCCGGCATGTCGGTGGAAGCCCGCGTGGATCTGCAGCGTCCGCAGCGGGTACAGAGCGCGCAGCGCGAGCAGCACCGCAAGGGCGGGGAGGGCGCATGATCCGCGTATTCCCACGTGTACTGGCTGCGGCGGTACTGTGCACGGCCCTGACCGCCTGCATGCTGGGCCCGGACTTCGTGCGCCCGCAGGCCGAGCTGCCCACGCAGTGGCAGGGCGAAGCGGTGGCGTCAGCTGCACTGGATGACGATGCCCGCTGGTGGTCCGGTTTCGACGACCCGCTGCTGGGGCAATTGGCGACGCAGGTACTGCAGGCCAACCTCGACCTGCAGCTGGCCGCCAACCGCGTGCAGCAGAGTCGTGCCGCGCGTGGCGTCACCGCTGCCGACCGCCTGCCCAGCGTCAGCGCCACCGCCAGCGGCGTGCGCGCGCGCAACAGCGAGGTAGGACTGAACGATCCGTCCGGTAATGGCGGTCGTGAAGACTATGGCTTGTTCCAGGCCGGCATCGGCATAAGCTGGGAACTGGATCTGTGGGGCCGCGTACGCCGTCAGGTGGAAGCCGCCGACGCACGCGTGCAGATGGCCGAGGAAGATGCACACGCGGTGCGTATCGCTCTGCTGGCGGAGACCGCGCGCGATTACCTGCAGTTGCGCGCAACACGCCAGCTGCTGGCCATCACCGAGGACAACCTCAGCATCGCCCACGACATCAAGCGGTTGACCGAAGCGCGCCAGCGCCAGGGCGTGGCCAGCACGTTGCAGGTGTCCAGTGCGGCGGCGCAGGTGGCATCGTTGCAGGCACGCATCGCGCCGTTGCGGCATCGCGAATCACAATTGCGCAATGCGCTGGCGTTCCTGCTGGCGCAGCCGCCACTGGCGCTGGATGCGCAGTTGCAGAACGCGCGCCGCGACTGGCCCGCGTTGCCGACCGTCGCCGTGGGCGTGCCCAGTGAGCTGGCCGAGCGTCGCCCCGATGTCCGTCGCGCCGAAGCGGCGTTGCATGCAGCCACGGCGGGTATCGGCGTGGCCAAGGCCAGCTTCCTGCCGCGCATCACCTTGAATGGCGATGCCGGTTTCCAGGCCAAGCAGCTGGATGACCTGGATGGCTGGAACGCGCATCGCTTCAGTATCGGCCCGTCGATCAGTCTGCCGATCTTCCAGGGCGGACGCCTGAAGGCCAATCTGGCGCTGAGCAGGCTGCAGCAGCAACAGGCGGCCCTGCAGTTCCGCCGTACCGTGCTGCAGGCCTGGCATGAAGTGGACGATGCCATTGATGGTTATGCCGCCGAACAGCAGCGTACCGCGCAGCTGCATGTGGCGGTGGATGAGAGCGAGACGGCGCTGGGCGCCGCGCGTCGGCAGTACCAGGCCGGCGTGGTCGACATGCTGGATGTATTGAGCACGCAACGCATCGCGCTGGACAACCAGGCCGCGCTGGCCAACAGCCAGGCCACAGCCGCGATTGCACGCGTGGAGCTGTATCGCGCGCTGGGCGGCGGCTGGTAAGCCAGGGAACCGGTAGCGCCGGGTCATGCCCGGCGGCTCGGGTAGTTGCCAACCTTGGTTGGCAGCCTTTTGGAAAGCCAACCAAGGTTGGCGTCTACCAGAGCTTGGCCTCAGCGCACGTCGCGCAGTTCCCAGTGGTGCCCGGCCAGCAGGCGCAGGCGCTGCTTGAACACGTCACTGTCGATGCGGGTGGTGGCCACCAGGTTGATGCGCAGATCCTTCTGTTCGCCGGTCACGGTGGCCTCCGGGTCGGTCACGCCCCACTGCGGTTCCACCGCGTCCGGGTCCGGCTGCTTGTCGCGCCAGCGCTCGAACAGGCTGCCATTGCGCAGCGCGTTCTGCAGTTCTTCGGCGAAGCCGGCCGCGCCCTGCGAATGGAAAGACAGGTCGGGGTCGTTGCCGCGGGCCTTGGACGGTTCGGGCAGGCTGATGTGGTACTGCGCAGGCATGTTGATCTCCTTGAGGTGGCGCTAGGCTGGCATAAGCGCGGTGGAATCGATGTGCAGATTCCAATGCGTGGTTGGCCTTCATTCAAACCGATGTGGTCCATCGGCGAAGCCCACGGTGACCGCGCCCTTGCCGACGTTGACCATGCCGGTCAGGCTCATCACCGATTCGTACACGGTCACGCCATGGCCGGCGCAGACCTCCTTCATCTGCGCGTAGCCGGACAGGGCGCGCAGCTCGTCCAGTTCGCCGCCGTAGCTGACACACACGGTGGGCGTCATCAGGCCGGCGCGTACGCGCTGGCCGACCACGCCGAACAGCTTCAGCACGGCGTTGTCGAAACCCTTGATCTTCGCCACCGGCCCGGTCTCGCCGCGATAGCCATGCAGCACCGGCTTGATGTCCAGCGCACTGCCCAGTGCCGCGCTGAGCAGGCCGACGCTGCGGTCACCCTTGTGCCGGGCGCGGGCGCGCATGTAGTACAGGTCGCGAGTGACCATGTAGCCGTGCACGTTGCCGGCCAGTTCTTCCAGGCGCTCGCGGATCTGCTGCACGCTGGCATCGCTGGCACGCAGGCGCACCGCTTCCACCGCCGTCACCGCCTGTGCAGCGAACAGGTTCTGGGTGTCCAGCACGCGCAGCGCGAACGGCGAGTTGTAGCCTGCCGCCTGCCGCACCGGCTTGTAGTCGTTGAGGATGGCGAAGCTGGCCTGCAGTGCATTGTCGTGGATCGGGCTGCGGGTCTTGGTGATGGTCATGCAGAATACGTGGTCGTAGTCGATCACCAGCCGCTGCAGGAACAGGTCGCGGATCTGGTTGACGCTGAAGGGGATGGTCTCCGCTTCGGCACCGTGTTCGGCTACGTGTGCGTGCAGGAAGCTCAGCGTGGCCTGCTCGTCACGGTGGTCGGCGAGCACGGCTTCGCCGATCCGCACGGTGATCGGCAACAGCACGATGTTGTGCTCGGCAATGAAGTCCTGCGGCAGGTCGCAGGCCGAGTCGACGACGATTCCGATGCGCATCCGCGGCTCCCCCTCCAGGGCGGTTGTAGTTCGGAAATGTGGAAGCTATCTCAAAACGGGATCGGGCGCGCGAGGGAAACGCGCCACTGCCTGTTCAGCGACCGCGCTGCACCGCCATCGGCAGGGCCACGGCGCGCTGCCAGTCCGGCCGAGCCAGCAGGCCCGGGTCGTCCAGCACCGCCGCCATCAGCGGGTGGGTATCGTTGCCCCAGAACAGTTCGCCGTCGATGGCCAGGGTCGGCACGCCGAATACGCCAGCCTCGATCGCCGCGTCGGTGTTGCGTCGCAGCTGTTCCTTGATGGCCGGTTCGCCAATGGCCGCCTCTACGTCGTTGATACCCAACTGGGCGGCGGGTTCGCGCAGGGCCTCGGCCGTGTCGCCGGCGTGGCCGGCGCGCCAGATCCAGTCGAACAGCGCGTCCACCGCCGCAGTGCTGGCACCGGCGGCCAGGCACAGGCGCAGGGCCGCCAGCGGGTTGAACGGATGCCCGGGCGGGAAGCGCAGTGGCGTGCCCTCGGCCTGCGCGGTCCACAGCAGCTGGCGGTACATGAAACGGCGCTTGGCCGGGATCTCCGCCGGACCGAGGTTGCCCAGATGGTGCAGGACCGCACCGAAGGCGATCGGTACCGGTTGGATGTGCTCGAACTGCGGCAGCCGCTTCACCTTCTGCCAGTGCAGGTAGGAATAGGGCGAGACGAAGTCGAAATACCAGCGCAGGGTGGGCATCGGTGGCTCCTTGTATCGATCAGGGCTGCGCGTTGCGCTGCAGGTAGCGGTCGCGCAGTTCGGTCTGGCGCGAGCGCATCGGCATCGCACGGCCGCCCAGCCAGACCTGTTCGGCATAGTGCGCCACATCCAGCGGATCGCCTTCCCACAGCACCAGGTCGGCGCGCTTGCCCGGCTCGATGCTGCCGATCTGGTCGGCCACGCCCAGCACCTCGGCCGGTACCCGGGTCAGCCCGGCCAGGCCGTCGGCCCAAGGCAGGCCATTGGCCACCGCGTTGCCAGCCAGCTGGCGCATCTTGCGCGCATTGTGCGAGGCATCGTCGCGCTGGGCAAAGGCAACCGGCACGCCGGCGCGCTGCAGCCGTGCGGCGTTTTCCAGGGTGGCGCCGATCTGGTCGAAGGTGGTCGGCAGGTTGCCCAGCGCGTCGACGAACACCGGCACCTTGGCCGCTGCCAGTTCCGGTGCCAGCTGCCAGGCCTCGGCACCGCCGGCGATGGCGATCTTGACCTTCTCGCGGGCCGCCCAGCGCAGCAGCTGGCGGATGTCGGCCGCGCGGTCCACTTCCACCACGATGCGGCCCTGGCCGGACAGATAGCGGGCCAGCGTGCGGCGACCGGCCGGGGTCAGCAGCGCATGCGGCGAATCGGCGGCGACCTGGCCACGGGCTTCATCGACCATCTGCTGCAGCAGCATCCACTGCGCCGCGCGCGATTGCCCGGTCAGTTCAGACGCTGCAGCACCCAGGCGCAGGAACAGCGCGCGCGGGCCGATCGGGTCGGCACTACCATCGAAGCGCACCACGCCACCCTGGCCAGCGACGAAGCCACCGCCGGTGGCCGCGCCCAGCGCAGTGAAGCCGATGCCGTCCAGGCGTGCCACCGGAATCAGCACCGAAGCGGGGTTGTAGGCCAGGGTCACGTCGAATTCCGGACGCAGCGGCTGCTCACCGATCTTCAGTGCGCTGTCGACCGTGCTTGATTCACCGGATACTTCCTCGATGCCGATCTCGGTGATGCCGCCGAACAGGGCAGGGGTCAGCGTGCGTCCCTTGGCCTCGACCACCGGTACGCCGGCCGGTGCAGACAGGCTCCGACCCACTGCGCGGATGATGCCGCCCTGCACCAGCACGTCGGCGTCTTCCAGCGTGCCGCGTGCGCTGGCGGTAGCGACGGTCGCACCGCGCACCAGCAGGTCCTGCGCCTGTGCAGGCGGCGCGATGCAGGCCAGCGCCATGACGGCAGCGCCGAGCGTTGCGGCAGACTTCGCCATTGCCTTGAACATGCCCATCAGCGCAGCTCCTGCCCAAGTTGGAAATCCGATCGCGGCGTCGCCGGTGGCGTGCTGCGGTCGTACACACGGCGGCCATCGACGAACACCTGTTCGGCCAGTGCATACGAACTGAAGGGGTTGCCGTTCCAGATCACCACGTCGGCCATCTTTCCGGCCTCCAGCGTGCCGGTCTGCGCTTCGATACCCAGCGCCTTGGCGGCGTTGGCGGTCATCCAGGTGATCGCGCGTTCCGGTGCGATCTCCGGCATGTGCGCGCGGCGCGCGGCGGCCATCACCTTGGCCGCTTCCTGGTTCAGGCGCTGGATGCCTTCGGGTGAGTCGGAGTGGACGATGGCGCAGCTGTTCTTCGGCCGGTCGACCAGCGCGATGTTCTCGGCGATACCGTCGAAGGCCTCCATCTTGAAGCCCCACCAGTCGGCCCACAGTGCACCGCAGACGCCTTCGGCAGCCAGCCGGTCGGCCAGTTTGTAGGCCTCCACGCCATGGTGGAAGGCGGCCACCTTGAAGCCGAATTCCTTGGACAGGTCGAGCATGGTGGCCATTTCATCGGCGCGGTAGCAGTGGATGTGCACGCGGATATCGCCTTGGATCGCACCCGCCAGCGTATCCAGCTTGAGGTCGCGCTTGCCGCCGGCGTCACCGGCGCTGTCGCCCTTGTCGCTGCCGAACCAGCCCTTGCGCTTGGTCGGCTTCGGCGTGCTCTTGGCGATGTAGTCGGCCGCGTCGATGAAGGCTGCACGGTAACCGGCCACGTTGCCCATCCGCGTGGCAGGTGCCACGCCCTTGCCGCCACCGTAGACGCGCTTGGGGTTTTCGCCGCAGGCCATCTTCAGGCCCCACGGCGCACCGGGGAATTTCATCGCCTGGTAGGTGGTGGCAGGCACGTTCTTCAGCGTTACGCCGCGGCCACCGACCAGGTTGGCCGAGCCGGGCAGCACCTGCATGCTGGTCACCCCGCCGGCCAGTGCCGCCTGGAAACCGGGGTCCTGCGGCCACACCGAATGCTCGGCCCATACATTGGCGGTGACCGGCGCGGTCATCTCGTTGCCGTCGCTGTGCGCGCTGACGCCGGGGCTGGGATAGACGCCCAGGTGCGAATGCACGTCGATCAGGCCCGGGGTCACCCATTTGCCGTCGGCATTGATGCGGGTGACGCTGGCTTCGACCTGCAGCGCATCGCCGACGGCGACGATGCGGCCATCGCGCAGCAGCACATCGGCGTTGTCCAGCCGCTGCCCGGTGCCGGTCAGCACGGTGGCGTTCTGGATCAGCAGCGGCCCATCGGGATGCGCCTGGTAGGTGCTCGGGTAGGGATCGGCGACGAAGCGCGAAGCACCCACGGCCGGCGCCGTGCTCAGCGATACCAGCGCCAGTCCCAACCCGGCGCGCAACAACGTCGATGTCATGCAGATCCCCTTGGCAGCGTGTTCAACCCATCGACGCTAGCCGGGGACTGGCCTGCTTGCCAAGTGACCTTGGGCAGGGGCGACGTGGGGAGTTTCCCGACAGTGCACATGTGAAAAATATATTAAGTTGCAAGGACGCCCGTCGATAGCGACATGCGGGTGAGTGCGCGCTGACGCGCCGCGAAGGTGTTCCCACCGTGCTCCATGAGGGAGCAGCACCTGAAACAATCCATGGAATCAAGGACGTAATCCCCGATGACCGTTGCAACGTCGTATCGCTCCACCTCTCGCCGTCGTTCCTTCCTGCCTTCCCCCCTCGCATCGGCCATCGTTGGCTCGCTGCTGATGGCAGCCACCCTGCCGGCACTGGCCCAGGGCAATAGCGACGATCTGTCCCGTTACCAGTACCAGCGCAGCCTGCAGGCGGCATTGGCGCGTCCGGTCGTCACCGCAGCGCCAGCCTCTGCATCGCTCGCGCCGTCGATCAGCATCGCGCCGATGGCCAGCGGCGAGCCGCAGCCGGTGATGGGCGCCCCCGCTGATCGCGCCAGCTGGCGCACCAGCGAGTTCAACCGTGACTGGGGCCTGCAGGCCGTCAATGCCGACGCCGCATACGCGCGTGGGTTGACCGGTGCAGGTATCCGCCTGGGCGTGTTCGACAGCGGCACCGGGCTGGACCACTCCGAATTCGCTGGCAAGAACCACCGCAGCATCCACCTGGCCGATCGCCTGGCTGACGGATCGTCGTGCACCAACACCACCATGCTGAGCGGACCGGATGCCTGCTTCAGCAGCGATGGCAATGACGTAGCCATCGACATGACCCTGCTCGACATGGACCAGGCGAACATCGACAACGTCAATCGCCAGGGCCTGTTCGAAGGCCTGGCCTACAACACCCATGGCACGCACGTGTCGGGCACCATCGCTGCGAACCGTGATGGCTCCGGTACCCACGGCGTTGCGTTTGGGGCCGATCTTTCGGTGGCACGCCTGTTCTTCAACAGCCTCACCGTCTGGGACGTCGATCCGTCGACCAACCAGTACCGCAATGGCTCGGTCGGCATTGGTGCGTCCGATGCGGTGTTTGCCGACCTGTACGAGCAGTTGAACGCGCAGCAGGTGCGGGCGGTCAACCACAGCTGGGGCTTCACCAACGAGCCGACCACCGCTGACCAGCAGGACGCGGACTTCTTCAACGATCCAGCCTACGACGACTATTTCCAGATCATCGGCGATGGTTCCCGTGCCAACGGCATGATCCAGGTGTGGGCTGCCGGCAATACCTACCCGTACAACACCTCGCCGGAAAACGCGCCGATTGCCGGCGTGCACGCCACGCTGCCGCGCGTCCAGGCCGACCTGGAGCCGTACTGGCTGAGCGTGGTCAACGTCGACCGCAACCTGGTGCTGGCAGAAAGCTCCATGCGTTGTGGCCTGAGCGCCAACTGGTGCCTGGCAGCGCCGGGCAGCGACATCGCCTCCACTGCCTACGGCGCCGATTCGCAGATCATCGGTACACCTTTCCAGACCGGCAATGCTATCGGTCTGGACATCCAGCAGCGCATGCCGACCTATGCCTACGAGGACATGACCGGTACCTCGATGGCGGCACCGCACGTCACCGGCGCGCTGGGCCTGCTGTTCGAGCGTTTCCCGTACCTGGACAATGCGCAGGTGCGCGACGTGCTGCTGACCACCGCCACCGATCTCGGCGCGGCGGGCGTGGACGACGTCTACGGCTGGGGCCTGATGAACCTGGCCAAGGCCATTGAAGGCTATGGCTCGCTGCGCGTGGATACCAACGTGGTGATGAACCAGAAGGCCGGTGGCCTGAAGGTGTGGGAAGGCGACGCGTGGGACGACTGGACCAATGACATTGGCGGTCCGGGCAAGCTGACCAAGAGCGGCATCGGCTGGCTGCGCCTGAGCGGCAACAACAGCTTCAACGGCGCGGTGGTGCGCGAGGGTGTGCTGGAACTTGACGGCGTCAATACGCTGACCAGCGCGGTGGACGTGGCCGGCGGCAGCTTCCTGCTCAATGGCACGTTGAAGAACACTGCGCTGAACAGCCTGGGTGGCAGCAGCCGCATCAATGCCAGTGGCGTGCTCGAAGGTTCCAACCTGACCGTCAGCGGCGGCGTGGTGTCCTTCAACGGCGTGCAGAGCGGTGGCCACACCTACGTGGGCGAGAAGGGCACGTTGAAGGGTGTTGGCCAGCTGGGCGATACCACGGTGGCGGGTGTCATCGCCCCGGGCAACTCGATCGGCACGCTGACCATCAACGGCAACTACGTGCAGACCGCCACCGGCGTGTACCAGGCCGAGGTGGCACCGGGCAGTCGAAGTGACCAGCTGCATGTCACCGGCACCGCCACCCTCGGCGGCACCTTGGTGGCGTTGCCGGAACCGGGCATCTACTACCTGGGTGAGCAGTTCAACTTCATCCGCGCCGATGGCGGCGTGAGCGGGCAGTTCGCCACCACCGACTTCAGCGCATTCTCGCCCTTCTTGCAGTTCAGCCTGGCCTATGGTGCCAGCGGCGCGCGCATCGAAGTGACCCGCGGCAACGCGCTGGCCAGCTCGGCCACCACCGACAACCAGCGTGCGGTCGCTGTCGTGGCCGATACCCTGGCCATCAACCAGGGCCTGCCGAAGCCGCTGACCACGCTGTTCCCGCAGCAGGTGGGCGCAGCGCTGGACAGCCTCAGCGGCGAGCTGCATGCAGCTACTTCGATCGCATTGGTCGAGAGCAGCCGCTATGTGCGTGATGCGGCGCTGTCGCGTCGTGCCGGTGCGATCTCGCCGGGCGGTGACGAAGCGGCCGCGACCGGTGTGTGGGTGCAGGCAATCGGTGGCAATGGCACGCTGGATGGCAATGCCAATACGGCCCGCACCGAGGCCAACAGCAACGGCCTGCTGGTGGGCGTGGACCGCCAGTTCGGCGGCTGGCAGGTGGGCCTGCTGGCCGGCACCGGCCGTACCGACGTCAAGCAGCAGGACGGCCGTCGTGCGAAGTCGAAGATCGACAACACCCACTTCGGTGCTTACGCCAGCCACAACTGGGGCGGATTCGGCCTGCGTGGCGGGCTGGCATGGAGCGAGCACGAGGTCGACAGCACCCGTGAGCTGGCATTCGCCGGCTACAGCGATACGTTGAGCGCGCGCTATGACGGGCGTACCCGCCAGGCCTTCATCGAAGCGGGCTACCGCTTCGGCGGCAGCGAGGCAGGCCTGGAGCCGTACCTGCAGGTGGCACGCGTTGAAGTGGACATGAAATCGATCAACGAGCGCGGTGGTGCCGCGGCCCTGCAGGGCAACGTCGACGATACCCGCACCACCCTGGCCACTGCCGGTGTGCGCTTCGACAAGGGCCTGAAGGCTTCGTTCCAGCAGGACAGCTGGCTGCACGTGCGCGGCGGGGTGGGCTACCGCCACGCCTCGGGCGACCGCAATCCGGTGGCCAGGCTGGGCTTTGTCAGCGGCGGCGATGCGTTCGCGGTCAGCGGCGCCCCGATCGCCGACAGCGCGGTGGTGGCCGAGCTGGGCCTGTCGGCCTGGCTGACGGCCAACCAGCAGCTGGAACTGGGCTACACCGGCCAGTTCGGCGATGAAAGCCGTGACCATGGCGCCAACCTGCGTTGGTCGGTGCGCTTCTAAGCCATCCGGTTCCCAAGGGAACCCCCGGGAGGGCGGCCGCAGGGCCGCCCTTCTTCGTTGCCGCAGCAGGTGTGGCAAGGCAGGCAGGGGCCTACAATATCGGCCCCACGCCGCACCGGACCACCCATGAAGAGCAAGCAGGACATCGTCGACAACTGGCTGCCACGCTACACCGGCGTGCCTCTGGACCAGTTCGGCCAGCACATCCTGCTGACCAATTTCGTGGGTTACCTGCATACATTCTCGGCGCTGACCGGTGCGCCGGTGATCGGCCTGGACCGGCCCATGGCCAGTGCCACCATCGACGGCATCACCATGATCAACTTCGGCATGGGCAGCCCCAATGCCGCGATCATCATGGATCTGCTGTCGGCCGTGATGCCCAAGGCCGTGCTGTTCCTGGGCAAGTGCGGGGGGCTGAAGCGCAAGAACGAGTTGGGCGACCTGGTGCTGCCGATCGCGGCCATCCGCGGCGAGGGCACCTCGGGCGACTACCTGCCCCCGGAAGTGCCGGCATTGCCGGCCTTTGCCCTGCAGCGTGCGGTCTCGACCATGATCCGCGACCTTGGCCACGACTACTGGACCGGCACCGTCTACACCACCAACCGCCGGGTCTGGGAGCACGACGAGGCCTTCAAGGAGCGGCTGCGGGCGATGCGTTGCATGGCCATCGACATGGAAACCGCGACGATCTTCGCCGCCGGCTTCGCCAACCACATTCCCAGTGGCGCCCTGCTGCTGGTTTCAGACCAGCCGATGATCCCGGACGGGGTGAAAACCGAGGCGTCCGACGCCAAGGTCAGCTCGCAGTTCGTGGAAAACCATATCCAGATCGGCATCGAGGCGCTTAAGCTTATCCGGCGCAACGGCAAGTCGGTCCGCCACCTGCGCTTCGACGAATGATGATGATGGCCTGGCGCGGTGCGCCGGCCCTGGGGAGTAGGTGATGGACGTTGCCGCGCAAGTGGTGGAATTCTGGAAAGATGCGGGCCCTGAAAAGTGGTTCACCCGCGATGATGCGTTCGACGCGCGGTTCCGTACGCTGTTCGCGGACGAACACCATGCCGCCGCATCGCGCGCGCGCGAGCATTGGCTGGGCAGCGCCGAGGGCGCGCTGGCGCTGATGCTGCTGCTGGACCAGTTCCCGCGCAACTGCTTCCGCGGCACCGCCCATTCCTATGCCACCGATGGTCTGGCCCGCCACTACGCCACGCGCGCGATCGAGGAGGGTCTGGACCTGCAGCTGGTACCCAAGCTGCGCGCCTTCATCTACCTGCCGTTCGAGCACTCCGAAGATCCGCTGGACCAGGACCGCTCGGTTGCGATGTTCGATGTGCTGGGCGACAAGGAATACCTGCAGTACGCCGAACTGCACCGCGACATCATCCGCCGCTTCGGCCGGTTCCCGCACCGCAATGCGGTACTTGGCCGCATGCCGTCGCCGGAAGAACTGGACTACCTGGCCGAAGGCGGGTTTGCGGGCTAAGAAAAAGGGGACGGAGGGGATTAAGTCGTTTGTGCCACAAACGACTTAATCCCCTCCGTCCCCTTTTAGCTGATCAGTACTTCGGCACGCCGTTGTCCACGTCGTCCGACCAGGCATCGATGCCGCCGGTGACGTTGAACACCTTGCTGAAGCCCAGCGCACGGAACTGCTCCGCTGCCTGCGCGCTGCGGCCACCGTGGTGGCACAGGAAGGCCAGGGCGGTGTCCTTCGGCAGGGCTTCCAGCTCGGCGCGGCCGTTGCCATCGAAGCTCTTGAACGGCACGCCGACCGCGGCGATGGCGCGTTCTTCGACCGGGCGCACGTCCACCAGCATCACGTTGCCGGCACGCACCAGGTCGTCGGCATCGCGCACGCTGATTTCCTGCACCGGCTTGGGCGCGTTCGGGTTGTCGATCGCCAGGCCCTTGCCCCGGATGTCGTCAACCCAGTCGATGGTGATGCCGTCGGCGCGACGGGCGCTGGCCAGATCGAACTGCACGCGCAGGCCGTTGGACTCTGCGGCGATCGCGCCTTCATCGTACGGGGCCAGCTGGAAGTTCGGCTGGAAGCGGGCATCGATGCCCAGCTGCAGCGACGCACCCGGCGAATCGGCCAGCGCGCCCTTCAGCATTTCCACCGCGGCCGGGGTGACGGTGATGCGCGGCGGGGTGCGGTCCGGTGCAGCCAGGCCCAGCACGCTGCTCAGCTCACCGCTGGCGGCCATCTGCAGCACGATGTCGCTGCCGCCGACCAGTTCGCCGTCGATGTACAGCTGCGGGATGGTCGGCCAGTCGCCATAGGCCTTGATGCCTTCACGGATCTCCGCGTCGGCCAGCACGTTGACGTGGGCGAACTCCACGCCCAGGTCCTGCAGGGCGCCCACGGCCTTGGCCGAGAAACCGCACTGCGGCATCGACGGCTGGCCCTTCATGAACAGCACGACGCGGTTGTCGTTGAGGATGGTTTCGATGCGCGAACGCAGGGCGGGATCGAGGGACATGGCAGTCATGGGTCCGAAAAATTCGAATCATCAATTCTACCCCCCATGGCATCATGGGGCATGACCAACGCAGGAACATTGCATCGCATCCCGACCCGGCCCTGGCGCTGGGTGCCTTGGCTGCTGCTGTCGCAGCTGGCTGTGATCCTGATCTGGGTGCTGGCAGGCTGGCACTGGGGCCTGGCCGTGATGGTGGCAAGCCACGCCTTGTTCATGGTGCCGGTGTTCCTGCCCAACAGCCGCTTCTACGCGCCGGTGCTGAGCCGGTTGCCCGATGCCGGCAACAGCGTCTGGCTGACCGTCGACGACGGCCCCAGTGAACAGACCCCGGCGGTGCTGGATCTGCTGGACCGGCACCAGGCGAAGGCGACCTTTTTCCTGGTCGGCGAGCGCGCATTGGCGCATCCGGCCCTGGTGGAGGAGATCCTGCGTCGCGGACACGACCTCGGCAACCACAGCCACAGCCACCCGCAGGCGAGCTTCTGGCGGCTGGGGCCGGGCACGATGGCGGCGGAGATCGAAGGTTGCCAGCATGCGCTGCAGACGGTCAGCGGGCGACCGGTGCGCTGGTACCGCTCAGTGGTGGGCATGACCAACCCGTTCGTGGCACCGGTGCTGCGCAAGCTGGGCCTGGTGCGCGTGGGCTGGAGCGCCCGCGGCTACGACGGGGTCGGCTGCACGCCGGACGGCGTGCTGGCACGCCTGCTGCCCAACCTGCGCCCGGGTGCGATCGTGCTTTTGCATGAAGGTGCCGCCCACGGCCACAACCTGGCCATCATCGAACGCGTGCTGCAGGCGCTGGACGAGCGCGGCCTGAAGGCCGAACTGCCGGCCGGCTGACCGGTAGCGCCGGGCCACGCCCGGCGAGCGCCCGGCGAGCGCCAGGCGCAGCAAGAGCGAAGCGACCCGCGTTTGCTCTTCGCTTTTCTCCTGTCTTCCGTGGTGGACGCACCCGTAAACCGTCCGTGGCCGGGTGGGTGGGCTGCACAGGGGCGTGAGCCGCTTGGGCCCGAGGCATGCCTCGGGCGGGCTGGGCAGGACGCCCAACCCCGGTCTTGCTCGTGTGCGCAGGACAGCGCGCATGAGCAAGCGGCGACCGAGCTTACATGGACGTACTTGCAGCGCCCCCTGTGCAGTCCACCCACCCGGCCATCTCGCGATCACCTTGGCCGCCCACCACGAGGGGCTCAGCCGTTGGCCGCAGTTCCCGCACGCTCGGCAACCAGCAGCCAGCTGTTGAACGGCGTGCGCCCATGCAGGGGACGCAACGGAGCCGCCTGCAGCCCAGCCTCCGCCAGCGTGGCCTGCAGCCGCTGCGGATCCGGGTAATGGCGTGGTCGCGTGCCCATCCAGCCGACCAGCCACGCCAGGCGATCCGCCACCCGCGTGGTGCGGTCGCGGCGGTCGCCGGTCGCCAGCGGCGTACGCAGCAGCAGGCGGCCACCGGGCGCGACCCGCGCGCTCACCGCGCGCAGCAGTTCCAGTTGCGGCATTTCGTCCAGGTACTGCAGCACATCCAGCAGCAACACATGCCCTGCATGCGCCGGCAACGGTGCCTGCACATCCAGACAGTCGAAACGTGCATCGACCAGGCCCGTGCCGGCGCGCTGCGCACGCGCGATCTTGTCGCTGTCCACGTCGACTCCGAGGTAGACCTGCTGGCGGCCACGCTGGCGCAGCACGTGCGCGAACAGCCCCAGTCCGCAGCCGAGGTCGAGTACCGGCTGGCCGTCGTCCGGCAGGTGCTGCAGTACGCCGTCATACAGCGGGTCGCTGCCCAGCTTGCCGCGGGTGTAGTAGTAATCGCGGCGGCTGCCCCAGGCCTGCATCGGCCGGAAAGACTCGGCGATCAGCCGCGCCTGTCCGGCATCCAGCGGCGAACAGGGCAGGGGCGTGCCGTTCCGTGGCGTGCCGTCCATCGTGTCAGTCCGTTCTGCCCAGCAGGTGTGCGGCCACCGGCAGCGCACGCGCGCTCCACAGCGCATACATCCGTGCGGACGGGTGCAGGCCATCCTCGGCGATCATCGCCGGGTCAGCGCCGTTGTCGCGGCTGATATCGGTGATGTCGACGAAGGCCACGCCCTGCTGGGTGCTGATCACCTCGGCGGCAGCGTTGAACTCGTCGGTCTCCAGTTCGACGCGGGCCAGGTCGCGACCGCTGCCTGCACCGTACGGCGTGGTACCCCAGTCCGGGAAGGACAGCACCAGCACGTGGTCGGCGCGGCCACCGGCAAAACCGATCGCGCGTTGCAGCAGGGCCTGGAACTGCACCTGGTACTCGTCCAGCGGGCGCCCGCGGTACTGGTTGTTGACGCCGATCAACAGACTGACGAAGTCGAACGGCCCTTGCGGCGCCACTTCGTCGATGCCGGCGCCGAGCTCGTCGGTGGTCCAACCGGTGGTGGCGATGGTCTGCGGGTCGGCCAGATCGATGCCCTGCGCGCGCAGGGCGGCGGCCAGCTGATGCGGCCAGCGGCCGTCGACCGCGACCGCTTCACCGATGGTGTAGGAATCGCCCAGAGCCAGATACGACAAGCCCATCGATCAAGCCACCGACCGGCGGGGCTTCAGCGGCACCACCTTGGTGGCGTCTTCAGCACGGCGGGCGAGGGCGCGGTCGATACGGGCGAACACGTCGCGCATCACCGACGCCTCCGGCAGCAGGGTCACGCGGAAGTGGTGGCGGTAAGGCACGTTGAAGCTCGAGCCCGGCACCACCAGCACGCCGTCGTTGTTCATCAGGTCCAACGCGAAATTGTGGTCGTCGAAGCCCTTGGCGGCGGCACCGACCACGGCTGGGAACGCGTACAGCGCCCCGGCGGGGGCGACCAGCGACAGGTGCTCGCTGGCCTCGCAGGCTTCGATCACCGCACGCCGGGTTTCATACAGGCGGCCGCCCGGTCCGCACAGCTCGGAAATGGTGTCCGGGCCGTTCACTGCGGCGTCGATGGCGTACTGGCCCGGCACGTTGGCGCACAGGCGCAATGCGCCCAGCAGGTCCAGTGCGGCGCGGAAGTCGCCCAGGCGCGCGTCGTCGCCGCTGAGGTGCGCCCAGCCCACGCGCCAGCCGCAGGCGCGGTGCACCTTGCTCAGGCCGCCGAAGGTCAGGCAGGGATGGTCACCGGCCAGCGGTGCGACCGGCTGGAACACCGCGTCGTCGTACAGGATCTGGTCGTAGATCTCATCGACCAGCAGCAGCAGGTTGTGGCGGCGCGCGATCTCCACCACCTGCTCCAGCAGCTCGCGTGGGTAGCTGGCGCCGCTGGGGTTGTTCGGGTTGATCAGCACGATGGCGCGGGTGCGCGAGGACACCAGCGTCTCGATCTCGCTGGGGTCCGGCTGGAAGCCGTTCTCGGCGGCGCAGCGGTAGTACACCGGGCGGCCGTCGTTGAGGATGGTCGAGGCCGACCACAGCGGGTAGTCCGGCGAGGGCACCAGCACTTCGTCGCCCGGGTTGAGCAGCGCACGCAGCGACAGGTCGATCAGCTCGCTGACGCCGTTGCCGACGAACACACGGTCGGGGTGGGCATCCGGTGCGCCACGGCGGGCGTATGCGGCGGCGATGGCTTCGCGGGCGACCGGGAGGCCCTGCTGGTGGGTGTAGGGGTCTGTGCGGCCCATGTCATCGGCGATCGCGCGCTGCAGGTGTTCCGGTGCACGGAAGCCGAAAGCGCCGGGATTGCCGATGTTGAGCTTGATCAGCTTGTGGCCCTGCGCTTCCAGCTCCCGGGCTCGCCGTGCCAGTTCTCCGCGGATTTCGTAGCGCACTTCGGAAAGGCGCTCGCGGATGACCAGGGGTTTGGGCGAGGGAGTGGACATGGGCGGTGGGCCGCAGAAGGCATGGGGGTTCCATGGTAGCGGAATTGCTGCAGCGCATGGCAAGGGCTGCAGGGCCCGCCAACATTGGGCTGGGCGGCATCGCACAGGTAGAATGGCGGCGATGACCCAGACCCCCGATTTCACCGCCCTGCAGACCATTGGCTGGCCCTGGCCGGGCCCGCCGCAGCAGGCCGACTGGCAGGCTGTGATGGCTGCGCACCCGCAGGCCCGCCCGGCGCGGGTGATCGAACAGCACCGCACCCACTACGTGGTGGCGGATGGCCCGGAGGCGTCGATCAAGGCCGAATCCTTGCCGGAGTGGCAGCGCCCGCGCTTTCCCAGCCACGAACGGCCGGCGGTTGGCGACTGGGTGCTGCTGGACGGCATCCGCATCGTCGCCCTGTTGCCGCGACGTACCGCGATCAAGCGCGGCGCCGCCGGTGAGCATTACCACCAGCAGGTGATCGCGGCCAACATCGATACCGTCTTCATCGTCTGTGGGCTGGATGCGGACTTCAATCCGCGCCGTATTGAACGCTACCTGCTGCTGGTAGGCGGTGGCGGTGCCGAACCGGTGGTGGTGCTGACCAAGGCCGACCAGACCGAGTACAGCGAAGACGCGCTGGCGGTGCTGGAAGAACTGGAGCTGCAGGGCATTGCCCTGCACGCGATCAATGGCCTGGATGCCGACAGTGTTGCAGTGCTGGAGCCGTGGCTGGGTGCTGGCCGCACGGTGGTGCTGGTGGGTTCTTCCGGTGCGGGCAAGTCGACGTTGACCAACACGCTGCTGGGCGAACAGCGGATGAAGACCAATACGGTGCGCGCCAACGATTCGCGCGGCCGCCACACCACCACCCACCGCGCACTGATGCCGCTGCCGATGGGTGCCTGCCTGATCGATACGCCGGGCATGCGCGAATTGAAGCCCACCGGCGAAGAAACGCTGGCCGAAGGTGGTTTCGCCGATATCGAAGCGCTGGCCGCGCAGTGCCGCTTCCGCGACTGCATGCACCAGCAGGAACCCGGCTGTGCCGTGCGTGCGGCGATCGATGCTGGCGAGATTGAAGAGAGCCGGCTGCAGAACTACTTCAAGTTGAAGGAAGAAGTGGCCGCTGCGGCTGCGAAGCTGGCCGTGCGCCAGGCCGAGACCGCGCAGGAGCGCGGCGGCAGGAAGGGCAAGGGCCAGCAGTTCCGCCCTGCGGGCAAGCCGCGCCGGCGCTGACCCGGATCGCGGGGTCGGATCCCATTGCGCCGCAATGGGCTCTGACCCCGGCAATGATCCCGCTACTGCCTGCTTCTGGTAGGTGCCAACCTTGGTTGGCACGAACGCGTCCGAAGCCCGCCGTCGGCGGATGCCAACCAAGGGGCCGGAAGGTACGGCGTGCCCTCGGCTGGCACCTACCAAAGCAAGGGCAGGGCGCTATAGTCCGCCCATGGAACCGACCGCGACGCTTGACCGTGACGTGGCCCACCATGCAGCGCTCGATGCGCGCCTGGTCGAGGCCGTAGGAGGCATCCGCCTGCTGGGCCTGACCAGCTGGCCGGCAACCCTGCAGGCACCCTTCCTGGACAGCGTGGCCCGCAGCCAGCCGAAGCTGCCGGTGGTCGACTACCCGAAGCTCGATTTCAGCGACGAGCGTCGCGCGCTGGCGGCACTCGCTGCCGAGTGCGATGAAAGCCATCCGCTGGGCCATTACGTGCGGCAGTCCGCGCACAGCTGGGATCTGGCTGCACAGCTGCTGGAAGGCCTCGGTACCGCGGCCGTGGATGCCTGTTCGGTGCAGTTGTTCGGGTCACCCGAGCAACCGCTGCCCGGCAACGGACCGAGCACGCGCGATGCAGCGCGCCACTTCATCCAGATTGCTGCCGAGCTGGATCACGAACTGCTGGCACCGGAAGAGCAGGTGCCGGTTTCGGCGATCGCCCTGCAGTTGCAGCTGCAGAATGACCTCGATGCGTTCTTTGAATCGCGCATCATCCAGGTGCAGCTGGACCCGGAGCTGGTCTCCAAGGCGGCGGCCGGACCGACTCGCATCCGCCTGCGCACCAGTGCGCGCTTCAGCGCTTACGACCGCGCGCAGCTGTTCCACCATGAAGCGCTGGTACATTCGCTGACCGCGTTGAACGGCCGCGCGCAGCCGGTGCTGCCGAGCCTGGCGCTGTCCTCGCCACGGGTGACGGCCACCCAGGAAGGACTGGCGACATTCGCTGAGCAGATCACCGGCAGCATCGACATCGAGCGACTGAAGCGCATCAGCCTGCGTACCGAGGCGATCGCGATGGCGCGCGAAGGTGCGGACTTCATCGAGGTGTTCCGCTACTTCTGCGATGCCGGGCAGAACCCGGAAGAGAGCTTCGCCTCGGCGCAGCGGGTATTCCGCGGTGTGCCACCGAGTGGTGGCCTGGCCTTCACCAAGGACACGGTGTACCTGCGCGGTCTGGTGTCGGTGCATACCTTCTTCCGCCACATGCTGGCCGAAGATCGCCTGCAGGTCTGCCGCTGGTTGTTCGCGGGCAAGATGAGCCTGACCGATGCGATCGCGTTCTCGCCGCTGTTCGAATCAGGCGTGCTGAAGCCACCGCGTTGGCTGCCGCACTGGATGAGCCGGGCGAATGGCCTGGCCGGCATGCTGGCGTTCTCGCTGTTCGCCAACCGCATCCGGATGGACCAGCTGGCGCCGGAATGAAATGCGTTGGCGGGATGATGCGCTGGCGCCTCGATTGATATCGGTTGGCGGCGGTGGGGCACCCTGGCCAGGACACGCCGTAAACCCATCCATGGGGGCTCGATCGGCGCATCCATGCGCCTCACGGTCCTGACCAGGGTGCCCCACCGCCGCCAGACAGTTTCCCGCGCGGGCGGCAGCACATCACCGCGCCGAAGGGGTTGCGCTTGAAAAGCAAAGAGCCGGGCACCGCCCGGCTCTTTGCTTTTGCTCTTGCTTTCCATTGCCTCCGCGCCGGCGCGGGGAACTGTCCAGCGCGGGTAGGCAGGCCCATGCAGGACCGTTGGCGCCATGGATGGCGCCATCGAGCCCCCATGGTGAAGTGACCCCCAAAAGCTGGACAGTTGGGCGGTCAGGCGGCCAGCTTGGCCTGTTCCCGGTACTTTACCGGGCTCATGCCCTTCAACTTCAGCTTGATGCGGTCTTCGTTGTAGTACCTGATGTACTCAACCAGGCCCGCTTCCAGGCTTTCGATACTGTCAAAGCTGTTCAGGTAGAAAAATTCCGACTTCAGTGTCCCGAAGAAACTCTCCATGGCCGCGTTGTCCAGGCAGTTGCCACGTCGGGACATGCTTTGTTTCAGGCCGCGCCTCTCGAGCTTGTGCCGGTAGTTCTCGTGCTGGTAGTGCCATCCCTGGTCAGAGTGGATCATCGGTCGATCTTCGGGTGAGAGCTTTTTGATCGCCTGATCCAGCATCTGACCCACCAGATCGAACACCGGCCGACGCTTCATCTGGTAGGCCACGATTTCGCCGTTGTAGAGGTCCATGATCGGCGAAAGATAGAGCTTCATGCCCTGCACTTTGAACTCGGTTACATCGGTCACCCACTTCTGGTTGGGAATTTCGGCTTCAAACTGACGGTCCAGTTCGTTGGGAACCACGACATTGGCTGTGCCCTTGAACGCGCGGTAGCGCTTGATGCGTACGCGCGACTGCAGGCCCAGCTCGGCCATCAGGCGCTGCACCCGCTTGTGGTTGATCGCCTCGCCCCGATTGGCCAGTTCCAGTGTTATGCGGCGGTAGCCATAGCGCCCTTGGCTTTCGTCGTAAATCGCGCGGATGCGCTCACGCAGTTCCACCTCGCCCTCATCAGGATGGGCCAAGGCATGAACCTGGTAATAGAACGTGCTGCGCGACAACTCGGCCGCCTCGAGCAAAAGCGGCAGGGAGTGGGCCTGCCTCAATCCTTGGACGGCTTGCGCTTTGTGCGCTGTGCCGCCTGCTCTTCCTGGATCAAGGCATCGAGCTTTTTTAAGTAGGCCGTCTCCGCACGCAGGTAGGCTACTTCCTTAAGGAGCTCATCGCGGCTCATGTCCTCGGCTGGCTTGGACGAGCGGGTCTTCTTCATCGGCTTTGGGGGCGGTAATGGTGGCGGCGCCAACGCTTGGGCGCCACCGTCAGCATACAGCCGTTGCCATTGCCCCACCGCGCCGGCATCTCCGATCTGGAAATAGGTCGTGGCCTCGCGCCCAGACATCCCTTCTTGACGCATCTTTTCAAGGACATCCAGCTTGAACTGGAGATCGTAGGACCGGACTTTGCGGTGAAACCCACGCCAACCATGCAGCCGGTAGGTCGCTGCCCAACGCCGGACCGTCGAAAACTCCAGACCGTGGCGACGGGCCACCGCCTTGACGGATGTGGAGGTCTTGCAGGCCTCCTTGGCGACCTGAAGTTTGAAGCGCGCGTCATACCTATTCATGAAATCCTCGGAGTTGGACGGGGTGTCCAACTTCCGGGGGTCACTTCATGGATGGGTTTACGGCGTGTCCTGCATGGGCCTGCCTACCCGTGCCATGCAGGAACAATCAACGCGCCGCAGCGCCCGCTTTCGACTTAGAACTCCGCCGCCACCGTCATGAACACCTGTCGCGGCGCACTCGCATGGATCGCATACCGCGTGCCCTTCGGATCGGTCGGTGCGAACGAACTCAGCTGGCCGGCATAGCGCTTGTTGGTCAGGTTGGTCGCATTCAACGACACCCGCACGTTGCGCAGACCCAGGCCCGGGCCGAAGTCGTAACCGGCGCCCGCATCGAAGGTGGTCACGCCCGGCACCGACTGGTCGTTGGTGTAGGTGTAGTAGCGCTTGCCGGTGTACTTGGCGCGCAGGCTGGCGAAGAAGCCGTCGCGGTTCCAGCTGATCTCGCTGGACGCCATGCGCTGCGGCGTATCCACGGTGATCTTGCCGGCCACCGGCACGATCGCACCGCCCGAAGTGTAGTCATCCTCGTAGGTGGTCTTGTTCCAGGACAGCGCGTTGTACCACTGCAGGCCATCCACGGGCTTGAGGATGAAGGTCAGCTCGGCACCGTGGCTCTTCACCGAACCGACGTTGATGAAGCGCGTCACGCACTCCGGCCGCGTGCCGACTTCGATACTCGAGCACGGGTTCAACGACAGCAGGCGGTTGTCGAACGTAACGTTGTAGGCCGCGATAGACGCCTGGTATTTCTCACCGAAGGTACGGAAACCCGCTTCCAGGCTCTTGGACTTCTCCGGCTCCAGGCCTGCGCTGGCGGCGAACGATTCCGGCGACACCTGCAGCGGGCCGCCGCTGCCGCCGCCGACGAAGGCAGCGATGTTCTCGGCATACGAGGCGAATACTTCGTTGTTGGCGTTGAGCTTGAAGCCCACACCCAGCTGCGGCAATACCGATTCCTTCGCGGTCAGCGTGCCCGAGGCAATGCTGGTTTCCACGCCCGGCTGGGCCTTGGCGGTCATGCGCGTGTTGGGGCTCTTGATGCCCACGTCCACGGTCAGGCGCTGGTCGAGGAAGCGCATCCGGTCCTGCACGTAGAACTGGCGGGTACGGATGTCGAAGTCCTGGTTGAACAGGCGGCGGTCCGGGTTCTGCAGGTACAGGTCGTCCAGGAACGGGCCGCTGATGTAGTAGAAATTGCGCGAGACGTTATGGTCGTTCTGTTCGTACCACACACCGGCTTCCAGCTCATGGATGCCCACCGTCCACGACAGCGCGGCGGTCACGCCGTCGCGGTTGATGGTGTAGTTGGTGCTGCGGATCGAGATCGGCAGCATCTTGTCGGTGCCCGGGTAGGACGGCTGGCCCGGCGCCCACCAGTGGCCCTGGCCACGGTTCTCATGGTGGTAGCCCAGCAGCTTCAGGCGGCCCTGATCACCCAGGCGGATGTCGGCGTCGATCGAGTACAGGTTGTCGTCGCGCAGCGCACGGCTCTGGTAGTACGCATCGTCGATGCTGTTGACGCCGCCGCTGAACGCACAGCGCGCCTTGTTGTAGGTACCCGGTGCGCAGTATGCAGCCGCGACCGCGCGATCCCAGTCCGGTGCATAGATGTTCCAGTCATAACCCAGGCCGCGCGCCAGCATGTCCTTGGACAGGTAGGCATAGTTGGCCTGGCTGGCGCGCGAGGTGGCGACGAAGGCGCCGAAGCGGTTGTCGCCCACGTTCCACACCGCCTTGGCGTTGAACTGGCGGGTGGTCTGGTTCTGATACGGCGCGGCCCACATGTCCTGGTCCTGGTGCACGCCGGAGACATAGGCCGAGAAACCGTTGATGTCGCCGGTGTCCACGCGCAGGTAGCCGCGGCGCTGGTTGTCATCACCCGCGGTGATGCTGGCGCGGCCGCCGAACTCGGTGGACGGATCCATCGAGAAGTACTGGATGGTGCCGCCCAGGTTGCTGGTCGAGGCCACGCCCAGCGAACCGATGCCCTGCGACAGCTCGGCGCCTGCCAGGTTTTCGGCGATCAGTGCACGGGCGATGCTCAGGCCGTTGTAGTTGCCGTAGCTGTTGTCGCCCAGCGGAATGCCGTCCAGCGTGTAACCCAGGCGGCTCTTGTCGAAGCCGCGCAGGCTGATGGTCTGCGATTCTTCATTCGCACCGAACGCATCGTTGGACTGCACCGACACGCCGGGCAGGCGGTCGAGGATCTTCTGGCCGCTGGTACCCGGCGGCAATACCTGCTTGTCGACGGTGGTGATGCGCTGCACCTGGCGGGTCTCGCCCTGGCCGATGACCGAGACGGTATCCAGCGTCTGCGCGCTCAGCGCGGTATCGGCGGTGGCGTCGGTGGCTTCAGCGGCGTGGGCGCTGGCGGCGGAAAGCGCGATCGCCACGGCGATCGTCAGGTATCGGGTCTGCATGATGGTCCATTGCATGGGGGATGGTCACCGGCCCGGGGGCGCGGTGCGTGGCCACTATGCGAACGGAACATGAAACCTTGTTTACGAAAAACCAACGAACGGCGTCGCGGGGAGAAGCCGCGCAGAGCGTGAATCTACCGGGGGAGGGACGTAGATCCACGCCCTGCGTGGGAAAGCGCTAGCCCATGTACAGGCCACCGTTGACCGGATAGTCCGCACCGGTCACGTAGGAGGCTTCATCCGAAGCCAGCCAGGCACACAGGCCCGCCACTTCTTCCGGGCGACCCAGACGCCGCACCGGCACCGACGCGGCCAGTCGATCCAGCACGTCCGGTGGGAAGCTGCTGATCGCCTGGCTGGCGATGTAGCCCGGCGACAGTGTGTTGACGGTGACCCCGCGCGAGGCGACTTCAGCGGCCAGCGCACGGCTGAAACCGTGCATCGCGGCTTTTGCCGTGGCGTAGTTCACCTGGCCGATCTGGCCCTTGTGGGCGCTGACCGAACCGATGTTGATGATGCGGCCCCAGCCACGGGTGGCCATGCCATCAACCACCTGCTTGGTCAGGTTGAACAGCGAGTTGAGATTGGAGGCGATCACTGCATTCCAGTCCTCCACCGTCATCTGCCGGAACAGCAGGTCGCGGCTGCCGCCGGAGTTGTTGACCAGCACGTCCACCTCGCCGACTTCGGCACGCACCTTGGCGAAGGCCGCCGTGGTCGACGCCCAATCGGTCGCATTGCCTTCGGAGGCGATGAAATCAAAGCCCTGTTCGCGCTGCTCGCGCAGCCAGTTGGCCTTGCGCGGCGAGTTCGGTGCGCAGCCGGCGACCACGGTATGGCCGGAACGGGCCAGGCTCTGGCAGATGGCAGTGCCGACACTGCCCATCCCGCTGGTGACGTAGGCAATTCGAAGAGTCATTGCAGAACGCTCCTTGATAAGGGAATCAGGTCGTGAAGGGATAGAGCCCGAACAACAGGCCGCCGATCATCAGCAACAACGAAATGGCGATCGCCCACTTCAGGGTGAATTTCTGGTGGTCGGCGAACTCGACCTTGGCCAGTCCCACCAGCAGGTAGGTGGACGGCACCAGCGGGCTGAGCAGGTGCACCGGTTGCCCGGCCAGCGACGCGCGGGCCATTTCCACCGGCGTGATGCCGTAATTGCCGGCCGCTTCGGACAGGATCGGCAGCACGCCGAAGTAGAACGCGTCGTTGGACATGAAAAAGGTGAACGGCATCGAGGCCACCGCGGTGATCACCGCCAGGTAGGGGCCCCAGCTGTCGGGAATGATCGCCAGGAAGCTGTGCGACATCGCTTCGACCATGCCGGTGTTGTTGAGGATGCCGGTGAAGATGCCCGCAGCGAAGATCAGCGCCACCACCGACAGCACGCTGCCGGCATGGCTGACCACGCGGCGGCGCTGTTCGGCCAGGTTCGGGTAGTTGATCACCAGCGCGATGGCGAAGCCGATCATGAACAGCACCGGCATCGGCAGTACGCCGATGATGAGGGCGCTCATCAGGGCCACGGTCAGTGCCAGGTTGACCCACAGCAGCCTGGGGCGCTTGGTGTCTTCGGCGTCTTCCACGGTCGGCAGCGTGTTGCCGTCGTCGGACACGCTGTTGTCCATCCAGCTGCCACCCTTGGGCAGGGTTACCACGCCGAGGCGACGGCGCTCCTTCATGCCCAGGTACCAGGCCAGCAGCAGTACACCGGCGCAGGCGATCACCATCGACGGAATCAGCGGCACGAACACATCGGCCGGGTCCACGTGCAGTGCGGTGGCCGCGCGTGCGGTCGGGCCACCCCACGGCGTCAGGTTCATCACGCCACCAGCGAGAATGGTCACGCAGGTCATGTTCAGCGCGTTCATGCCCAACCGCTGGTACAGCGGCAGCATCGCCGAGACGGTGATCATGTAGGTGGTCGAACCATCGCCATCGAGCGAGATCAGCATCGCCAACACGGCGGTGCCGAGCACGATCTTCATCGGGTCGCCCTTGACGAAGCGCAGGATGATCCGCACCAGCGGATCGAACAGGCCCGCATCGATCATCACGCCGAAGTAGAGGATGGCGAACATCAGCATCACGCCGGTCGGCGCGATCTTCTTGATGCCTTCCAGCATCATTTCGTCGATGCCGGCAGCGAAGCCACCGATCAGGGCGAAGATGATGGGGATGGTGATCAGGGCAACGAGTGGCGACAGTCGTTTGCTCATGATCAAGTACATGAACGTAATGACCATGCCAAAGCCGAGGATGCTCAGCATCATCTGCGGACTCCTTGAAAAATCAGGATGTGGGGAAGTGGAAGGGGGCTGACGTTTAGAAATCGAACTGCAGGCGCCCGGTGACCGCGCGCGTGCGGTCCACCGTGGTGCCGGCCAGGCGATCGCGGTTGCGGCTTTCGATCACGTTGAGCATGAAGCGCAGGTTGTCGCGCAGGTACCAGTTGCCGCCCAGCGTCCAGCCTTCGGTGCTGCCACGGCGCAGGTCGGGTTGGCCATCGAGGTGCTGTGCGCCCCACATCTGGTCGTAGCGCAGGGCCACTTCGAAGGCACCGGCCTTGTGACGGATGTTCTTGACCCGGGCGAAGCGGCCGGTCTTGCGGTCGTAGGCGCGGCTCTCGCCGGTGACGAACCAGCTGAGCATGCCGTAGGCGGCCATCACACCACCGCGCTGGGCACCATCATCGAAGGTGGCGCCGCTGAATTCGCCCTGCCATGACAGCGGGCCGCGCACCTGCGCATATTCCAGCGACCACTTGTTGACGTCGGTATCGCGGCCGGCGGAGAAGTCGACCAGGGTCAGGCGGCTCTCGTCGGACAGATGGCCGGCCGGACGCGGGCGGATCTTCAGGCCCGGCGTGCCGTTGCCGCCCGGGTTGTCGTAGGCCTCGCGGGCCAGCGACAGGCCCAGGTGCAGCACGTCGCCCTCGCCGGGGGCCGGTGCCCAGGTGACGCGGCCACCGGCGGCGCGGCCCTTGACCTGCCAGGCATCGATGCTCTCCAGGCTGTACACGCTGGCCGCCCAGGTGAAATCGCCCGGATTGGCCTGCCACGAGGCGCCCAACCGGTACAGCGGCGCCAGCGTGGTGCCGGCGTTGCCGCGCTCCAGGAAGCTGCCGTAGTTGGAGCCGGTGCGGTCATCCAGCGAGAAATACTGCTTGAACTGGCCCACGGTGAGGCGGCCGGCATCGCCGAAGCTGCGGCTCAGGTAGACGTCTTTGGCCTCGACGCGGTCGCCGGAGAAATCGGCTTCCAGCTTGTAGTCGACAACGAAGAACTTGCCGGAAACGTCAAGCCAGGCGCGGCGGATCTCGGTGTCGTCCTTGTTCGGTGTGCCCCGGTTGTCGTTGTCGAAGGTGGCGAAATCCAGGTGCAGGCGCCCGCCGACCGTGGCGGTCACCGGACGCTCGTCCTCTGCGAAGGCCGGCGCGGCCAGCGCAGCCAGGGCCATCATGGCGGCAGGACGCCGCCAGGCAATGCTCAATTCCACAAACCCTCCCAGGTGCACGCCAAGCGCGCGGCAATCGTGGGCACCGGACGGTGCGCGGCCGCAGTCTGTGTCGCGCAAGCTGTCATCGTCCTGTCAGCGGTTTGTGCGGTGCAGCGTAAAAGACCGCCGGGCATGGCCCGGCGCTACCCATGCGGTGTACCCCGGTAGCGCCGGTCCATGACCGGCGGGCGAACCCTGCGCCATGCGGTAGCATTCGTTTCCCCTCTTACGCCCCCGCCCATGCGCCTGCTGCTGGTCGAAGACAACCCGGACCTGGCCGATGCGATCATCCGTCGCATGCGCCGCAGTGGTCACGCGGTGGACTGGCAGGCCGACGGTCTGGCCGCTGCCAGCGTGCTGCGTTACCAGAGTTTCGACCTGGTGGTGCTGGATATCGGCCTGCCCAAGCTGGATGGGCTGAGGGTGCTGGCCGGCATGCGTGAGCGCGGCGACAGCACCCCGGTGCTGATGCTGACCGCACGCGATGGCATCGAAGATCGCGTGCAGGCACTCGATGTCGGCGCTGACGACTACCTGGGCAAACCTTTCGACTTCCGTGAATTCGAAGCGCGCTGCCGGGTGCTGCTGCGGCGTGCACGTGGGCAGGCCAGTGAAGTGGTGCAGATCGGCGGCTTCCAGTTCGACAACGCTGCGCACCGGGTGACCCTGGATGGCGAGCCGATCGAGCTGCCCAACCGCGAATATCGTTTGCTTGAGATCCTGGTGGGCCGCATGGGCCAGGTCGTGGGCAAGGATGAGATCGGCAATGGCCTGTTCGGCTTCGATGACGAAGCGGGGCCGAACGCCATCGAGCTGTATATCGGTCGCCTGCGCAGGAAGCTGGCAAGCGCGCCGCTGCGCATCACCACCGTGCGTGGCGTCGGCTATCTGCTTGAAGCCAGCGATGGCAGCAGCGACACCGATGGCTGACGCGCGCGCTGCGCCTGCCGCGCCTGGGTCGCTGCGGCGCACCCTGCTGCTGTACCTGGGCGCGTTGCTGGCAGTATTCGCGGTGGCGCTGTTGTTTGCTGCACGCGACTACGGCCAGCGCGCGGCCAATCGTTCCTACGACCATCTGCTGGTGTCCTCTGCGCTGTCGATCGCCGATTCGGTGGCCTTGGTGGACGGCCAGTGGCAGGTGGACCTTCCGTATGCGGCGCTGGACCTGCTGGCGATGGCGCCGGAAGACCGCGTGTTCTACCGGGTCGCCGACAGCCGTGGCAACCTGATCACCGGCTACGGCGACCTGCCAGCGTCGCCGCGCCGGCCGGGCACGCAACCGCAGTTGTTCGATGCGGCCTACAGCGGCGAGACCGTGCGTTTCGTCGTAGTTGGCCGCAGCTTTGCCGCTGCCTCCGCGCAGGGCGAGGTGCAGGTGCAGGTGGGGCAGACCCGGCGTGCGCGCGAAGCGGTGGCGCAGGAACTGGTCAACCGCGCGCTGCTGGCGATCGGCGTGTTGTCGGGGTTGCTGCTGGCACTGGTGGCGTTCGGCGTGCATCGCGCGTTCCGGCCGCTGGTGCGGGTCGAGCGTGAACTGTCGCGCCGCGAGCCGTCCGACCTGAAACCGTTGGACGCGCGCGTGCCACGTGAGATGGATCAGATGGTGGCAGCGCTGAACCGCTTCATGGAACGCTTGTCCAGCAGCAATGAAACCCTGCGTGCGTTCATGGCCGAGGCCGCGCACCAGATGCGCACGCCGCTGGCCGCGCTGCGCGCGCAGGCGCAGCTGGCGCTGGATGACGACGATCCGCAGGACATGCGGCGCAGCCTGCTGGCGATCGAGCGCAATGCCACCCACATGAGCCGTCTGCTCAACCAGCTGCTCAGCGATGCCAGCGTGATCCATCGATCCCATCTGCAGCGCTTCGCCACCGTGGACCTGGCCGAGACCGTGCACCAGGCGCTGCACGAAGCGTTGCCGCAGGCCGGGCCCGCCCCGCGCGTGCAGCTGGCGATGACGGCCGAGCCGGTGCAGGTGCGCGGTGACGCGCTGCTGCTGCGTGAGGCCATCAAGAATCTGGTCGACAACGCGCTGAAGTACGGCGGCGATGGTCCCTTGCAGATCGCGCTGACCGCTGAGGGCGCGCATGCCGTGCTGACCATCGCCGACCACGGTACGGGCATCGCGGCCGCGGATGCTGAACGCGTGTTCGAGCGTTTCGCACGGGGCGAGGGCGCGCCCTCCGGCGGTGCGGGCCTTGGCCTGGCCATCGTCAAGCGGGTGGTCGACAGCCATGGTGGCCAGATCGATCTCAGCAATCGACCGCAGGGCGGCCTGGTCGCCACCATCCGCCTGCCCCGGAGCAGCACATGATCCGCCTGTTCGCCGCCACTGTTGCCCTGCTGCTGGCCGTGCCGGCCCTCGCTGCACCGGGCGATGTGCGCCGCTTTCCCGCCCAGGGCACCGCCACTGCACAGCTGCGCATCCACGGCACCACCGATATCGAGGTTTTCGCCGAGGTCATCGCCGACTACCAGCGGCTGCATCCGGGCAGCGAGGTGGTGTACGAAGACATCATCACCCAGGACCTGTACGCGCGTTACCTGCATGACCGCGCCGGACCTGCGTCGCCGGATCTGCTGATCTCCAGCGGCATGGACCTGCAGACCAAGCTGGTCAACGACGGCCGCGCGCTGCCGCACCGTTCGGTGCAGACCCAGGCGCTGCCGGCGTGGGCGCAGTGGCGTGGCGAAGCGTTCGGCATCAGTTACGAACCGGTGGTGATGGTCTACAACACGCGCAGGCTGCCGGCCGCGAAAGTGCCGCACACACGTCGACAGCTGCTGGACCTGCTGCGTGCGGAAGGCACGCCGTTGCGCGGCAAGGTCGGCACCTACGACATCGAACGCAGCAGCGTGGGTTACCTGCTGGCGACCCAGGATGCCCAGCGCGGCAGCATCGCCGGTGCCCTGCTGGGCGCGCTGGGGGACAACGCGGTGGTGCGCGAGGAACGCACCGGCGTGCTGCTGGACCAGGTGGCCAGCGGCCAGTTGTCGCTGGTCTACAACGTGCTGGGCTCGTATGCGCAGGCGCGTATCGATGCGGGCGCACCGCTGGCCATCGTCGAGCCGGAGGACTACACGCTGGTGGTGCTGCGTACCGCGGTGATTCCGCGCACCGCAGCGCACCCGCAGGAAGCGCGGCGCTTCCTCGACTACCTGCTGTCGCCACGCGGCCAGCAGGTGCTCGCGCGCGAGGCGCGGCTGATGCCGATCGTGCGCGGCGATGCAGGCGGCGACGATGCGCCCGGCCGCAGCCGCCGCCCGATCCAGCTCGGCCCCGGCCTGCTGGTCTACCTGGATGCGCTCAAGCGCCGCCAGTTCCTCGATGCCTGGCGCAGCAGCGTGGAGCCGGCCGGGCGCTGATGCCCTGGTAGCGCAGGGCCACGCCCGGCGGATGCGGTTTGCTGCACGTACAATGGCCCCATGAGCGAATACACCATCCTGATCGCCGATGACCATCCGCTGCTGCGTTCGGCGGTGGTGCAGTCATTGCGGCAGAGCCTGCCGCTGGCGCAGGTGCGCGAGGTCGCCAGTGCCGAAGCACTGGCTGCGGCGCTGGACGCACAGCCCGATGTGGATCTGGTGCTGCTGGACCTGACCATGCCTGGCGCACACGGTTTCTCCGCGCTGCTGCACGTGCGCGGTTCGCACCCGGACATCCCGGTGGTGATCCTGTCCTCCAACGATCATCCGCGGGTGATCCGTCGCGCGCAGCAATTCGGCGCCGCCGGTTTCATTCCCAAGTCCGCGCCTGCCGAAACCATCGGTGAAGCCGTGGCGGCGGTACTTGATGGTGGCCTGTGGTTCCCGGCGATGGCGGCTGAGCGTTCCGAGGCCGACGCGCTGCTGGCCAGCCGTTTGGCGCAGCTGACGCCGCAGCAGTTCCGGGTACTGCTGTGCCTGGCTGATGGGCTGCTCAACAAGCAGATTGCCTATGAGCTGGGGTTGGCCGAGAACACGGTGAAGGTGCATGTCACCGCCATCCTGAAGAAGCTCGAGTGCCACAGCCGTACCCAGGCTGCGGTGTTGGTGAAGGCACTGGAGCCGGAAGGCGATGCGCGCGCCGGGTTGGATGGCTGATCGCGGCAGGACATCGAATGATGTACTGAGTCGGTGTTGATTCTGTTCCGCTTCCTCGATCAGTTTCCGCTGATCGAGTTCAGTTCCGGATCGATAGAGAACATGAATCTGTTTTCGTATCCCGTACCGATACCCTCAGCTACTTCCGCGTAGCTGTATGTGGGAGACGATCGGTCTGACACCAGCCTCTGGCCCCATGCCTCGTGATCGGCATTGCTTCGGGCTCGAGCGATACCAATGCATATGCTCAGGCCGCACGCAAGGCGCTCAAGAACGGCGTTCTGATCCATTGCGCGCATGAGAGACGATCGATAGTGCCTGGCCAGGTCCTGCGCATCAGGGCTGGATGCTGCGTCGATGGTCATGCGATCGATTGCATCATAGGTACTACGGCTGGACCGCAGAAGGTCTTCAGCAGTCTGGCTTGAGATGCCTCTGTTTGCCATGAATCCAGACTCGACCTGGAGGTGCTCGAATGTGCGTTCCGTGCGATTGCCGGCCGACGCCGAAATGCTCTGATTCGACAATGTGGGGCCACGCGGGTTGGCTGGGTCGGGGGTGTCTGGGTGACGCTGGCTGATGCTGCTTTCTTCTGTAGTTCTCTGTTGATTTCCGTCTGCTTTCGATGATTTTCCATCGATGCATCCGCTGCAGCAAAGGCCGAGAAGCGTCGCCACGATCGGGCCGAAATATCTTGTAAATGCAGGAGGTGCGGGAGAAGCGGGCACGATCAATGCCTCTGGTCTGGCTGGCCGATTGGCCCGGTCATGTAATTTTCTGATCTTCAGCAACGGTGGTAAGTAGGACAATTGCTCGTCTGCTGTTCAGACTATGCCCATCCTCTATCCATGGGTGGGTCGCTTTTCAGCCTCCTCTCAAGGAGCGGCCGAGGGTCTTCGCGTGGTGCAACACCTTTACCCGCGATGCCGCAACAGCAACTGCGTCATCAATGCACGCAGCGCCGGTGGCCGCACGGGCTTGAGCAGGAAGCCCCAACCGTTCTCGGCAGCATGCGCCTTCAGCGCATCATCGCGCTCGGCGGTCACCAGGATCACCGGCGGCCGCGCCTGCCATAGCGTGCACAGCGCTTCATACAGGTCCGGTCCGTGCCACTGCCCCATGCGCACGTCCAGCAGCAACAGCTGCGGCACGTTCAACGCGCTGGCGATTTCCACCGCGCCCTGCGGGCCGTCGGCAAGTTCCACATTGCAGCCCCAGCGTTCCAGCAGGGCACGGGTCGCCGCACAGACATGCGGGTCATCATCGATGCTCCATACCCTACATTGGCGCAGTGGGCTGTCATCAGACGGCTCGGTCGCGATGACCGGCGCTGCCGGCGGTGCAATCACCTCGTCGGCGCGTCCGAGTGCCACGCTGACGGCGAACACGCTGCCCTTGCCCAGCGTGGAACGCAGGCTGATGCGGTGGCCGAGCAGGCGGCCGATGCGCTCGACGATGGCCAGGCCCAGGCCGGCGCCACGCTCCTGCTCCACGCCGTCATTCAAGCGACGGAACTCTTCGAAAATCTCGCCCTGCAGGCTTTCCGGAATACCCGGGCCCTGGTCATGCACCTCGATGCGGAGCTGGTCACCTGCGCGCCGACAGCCGATCAGCACGCGTCCATGTGGCGTGTAGCGCAGCGCATTGGACAGGAAATTCTGCAGGATGCGCCGCAGCAGCGCTTCGTCGCTGACCACCACCGCGCGGGTGTCCACCCAGTCAAGCTGCAGACCACGGCTCTGTGCGGCGATGCCGAACTCGCGCGCCAGGGTTTCCAGCAAGGGAGACAGCGCGAATGCGCGCACCCGGACCTGCAACGACCCCGACTCCAGCCGTGAAATATCCAGCAGGCTGTTGAGGATCGCATCCTGCGCGGCCAGTGCGGCGTCGATATGGTCGCTGGTCTGTTGCTGTGCGGGGTCACTCAACTTCCCGCGCAGCACCGACACGAACATGCGCGCGGCATTCAGCGGCTGCAGCAGGTCGTGCACCGCCGAGGCCACGAAGCGGGTCTTGTAGCGGTTGGCCTGTTCGGCTTCGCGGCGGGCTTCGTCCAGATCCTGGGTGCGTTCGGCCACGCGGTGTTCCAGCGCATCGGCCAGCGAGCGCAGTTCGCGTGCGGCGTTCTTGTAGCTGGTGATGTCGGCATAGCTGGTGACGAAGCCACCATCGGGCAGCGGGTTGCCGCGGATCTCCAGCACCGTGCCGTCGTCCTTCTCGCTCTCGCGCATATGCGGGCGGCCGCTGCGCAGGTGGGTCAGACGGCGTTCGATGGCCTCGTCGATCGGACCGGGGCCCAACAGGCCACGACGTGCGTTGAAACGGAACAGTTCTTCGATCGGGCGGCCCACCCGCACCAGCCCCGCCGGGAAACGGAACAGCTCCAGATAGCGCGAATTCCACGCCACCAGACGCTGCTCCTTGTCGATCACCACCACGCCCTGTGGCAGATGTTCGAGGCTGCGGCTCAAGCCAACGTCGGCGTCGGTGGCGGC
This sequence comes from Stenotrophomonas indicatrix, assembly GCA_041545745.1. Lineage (NCBI taxonomy): Bacteria > Pseudomonadati > Pseudomonadota > Gammaproteobacteria > Lysobacterales > Lysobacteraceae > Stenotrophomonas > Stenotrophomonas indicatrix. Next base: position 3,827,759 of record CP168152.1, on the reverse strand, counting down.
TTCCAGCAGGCCGTCCTGGGCGGTGCGCAGCTCCTGGGCGTGCTGTTTGAGCAGGGTTTCCAGTTCGCGCCGGCTGCGCTGGCGATGCCTGGACAGGCGACGCCGTTGCTGCACGAACAGCACCAGGAAACCCAGCGCCAACCATGCGGCGGCGCCGGCCAGTGCCGCGTCCCGGCCGGCACTGGTGGCCGCGCTGGCGTCGTGCAGCAGGTGCAGGCTCCAGTCTTCGTCGGGCAGCGCCAGGGTCTGCCACAGCATCGCCTGTGGCAGCGCCGGGTCGAGCAGGCGGACCATGCGGCCGCCATCGGCCAGCACATCTTCGGTGCGCACGCGCAGCGGTTGCAGCGAGCGATCGGCATACTGCCGCGCCGCACGCATCTCGTTGCGTTCCTCCGTGCCGAGCGGGCGCAGCAGGCGGTAGCGCCAGGCATCGCGGTTGGCCAGGAACACCACGTCGTGGTTGTCGCTGGTCAGCACCACGTCCGGGCTGCTCAACCATTCCTGTTCCAGCGCGGACAGCTCGATCTTGATAACGATCACGCCGATCCGCTGGCTGTCCGCGTCCAGGATGGCCTCGGACATGAAATAGCCGGGCACGCCGGTGGTCATGCCGATGCCGTAGAAGCGGCCACGGCCATGGGCCAGTGCCTGCTGGTAGTACGGGCGATAGCTGTAGTCCTCGCCGACGTTGCTGGTGGGCTGGTCCCAGTTGCTGGCAGCCACGGCCACGCCATCGCGGCCGACCAGGGTCAACGTCGAGGTGCGGGTGACCTGGTTGGCGCGCTGCAGTTTCAGGTTCAGGCGCTGCCGCTCGGCGGGTGAGGGCGGCACCTGCAATGCATGCAGCAGGTCCGGGTCCAGCGCCATCACCTGCGGCAGGGTGCCGAACCGGTCGATGCGCTGTTGCAGCCCTTGGCCGTACAGCTGCAGCTGGCGCTGCACCTGCGCGCTTTCCGTGCCCAAGGCGCGACGCCAGGCGTAGTGGCCGGCGGCGACCGCGGACAGCACGGTGCCGGCCACCATCACCAGAATGGTCAGCAACTGCAGGCGGTGGCGGCTCAGCCAATACATGGCGGCAGTCTACGCAGGGCCGGCGGGCGCGGTGTACACGACCGCCGGGATCTGACACGTGGAAGGGATCAGAAGTGCATCTGCGCGCGAAGTTCGAAGATCTCCGGGGTGCTGTGCACACCGCGACGGCTGGCGTCGACCTTCACGTAGTTGGCCTGGAACTTGAAGTGGCTGGTCAGGTACCAGTTCGCGCCCAGGGTCAGGTCGTGCTGGCGGCCGCCGAGGATGCTGCCGTCGTCCAGGTCCAGGCGGCTGTAGCGGGCCACCAGTTCCACCGCACCGTAGTCGTGCGCCGGCTTGATGTTGGCAACGGCGCCGGCGTTGTACGGGCGCGATTCGCCGGTCAGCACCCAGCTGGCCATCGCGTACTGGCCGTGGCCGGTGTAGTCGGGCTTGCCATCATTGCGGGTAACGGTGGCCTGCAGCGCTTCGGCCTGCAGCGAGAACGGACCGCGGATCCAGATACCTTCCAGGCCAGTGCGGCGGATCTGGTCGGCAGTGACCAAGGCCCCGGAATCGACCAGGCGGATGTCGGTCAGGCCGGCTTCCGGACGGGCGCGCAAGCGCGCGCTGGCTTCGTGGTGGACGTCGCGGCCATCGTGGTAACCACGCGGGTTTTCCTGCGAATAGGCCAGGCCCAGGTGGATCACGTCACCCGGCGCCTTCACCGGCGTCCACACCGCACGCACCGCCTGGGTGGTGCCGGGGTTGTCGCCCTGCAGGTCCTTGCCGCCATAGGCGCCGGCCTGCAGCAGGTACTGCGGACGCTCCAGCACCCATTCCACGCCGGTGCGGCGGCCTGCGTAGAACGCCTGCACGGGCAGCGAAGTTTCCAGGAAGCTGCCGGCGCGCGAGGAGGTGTTCGCATCCAGGCCGACCGGGGTCTTCATGTAGCCGAAGCGGAAGCGGCCGACATCGCGGCCGAAGAATGCCTTGCTCTCGAAGCGCACGAACACGTCCAGCCAGGTATCGGCCTGGAAGTCGTAGTAGACCATCGCGTCGTACACGCCCTTCTTTTTCAGGGTCGCGCCGAATTCCTTGCGGCGCACCGCGTCGTCGTCCTCGATGCCGCTGGCGGACGAGAAGTCGTTGTAGTCGTAGGCGATGTTGGCGGTGGCGGCCAGTTCGGTGCCGTCGCCGAAGGTGTACTTGGTCGGCCAGTTGTCGAAATCGGCAGCCGAAGCGAAGGCGGGAAGCGCCGCCAGGGAAAGGGCGAGCAAGGTGGGAATCGGGCGCATGATGGTGCGGCTCTCTCAGATTGCGTGTGGACAGGACAACAACGGCCGCAATGGCCGGAACTTTCGCAATGACGCGCCCGGCCGTTCAGGTCGGGCCACCGGCATCCCCGCGATCAGCGGTGCGGCGCCAGTGTAGGCAGCGCAGCCACCTGAACCGGGGGGCTAGTACCAATAGGTTATCTGCGTGGCGGTGCGTGGCGCGTACAAAGGCGTCCATTGGTCGCACCCCGCGCCTGCAATCAAGGGGGCGTGCGATCAGTTTCCACGGTAACGGTTCCCGTGCACTTCCGGGGCCGTACGTGCCTGAAAACGCCCCTTCCGGAGTCCGCCATGCACATCCCGACCGCTGCGCCGGTGCCCAGCAAGCCGTTGCCGCTCTACCGCCAGCTGTATTTCCAGGTGATCGTGGCGATCGTCCTGGGCGCTGTCCTCGGCCACTACGAGCCGCTGATCGGCGAGAAGATGAAGCCGCTCGGCGATGCCTTCATCAACCTGGTGAAGATGATCATCGCGCCGGTGATCTTCCTGACCATCGTCACCGGCATCGCCGGCATGACCCATCTGCGTACGGTGGGCCGGGTGTTCGCCAAGGCGATGGCGTACTTCCTGTTCTTCTCCACGCTGGCGCTGATCGTCGGCATGATCGTGGCGCACGTGGTGCAGCCCGGCGCCGGCATGAACATCAACCCGGCCGAGCTGGACCAGACCGCGGTGCACAGCTACGTCGAGAAGTCGCACGACCTGACCCTGGTCGGCTTCCTGATGGACATCATCCCGAAGACGCTGCTCAGTGCCTTCGTTGACGGCAACATCCTGCAGGTGCTGTTCGTGGCGGTGCTGTTCGGCATCGCGCTGGCCTCGGTGGGTGAGAAGGGCAAGCCGATCCAGAACTTCCTGGAAGCGCTGGTCGCGCCGGTATTCAAGCTGGTGCACATCCTGATGAAGGCCGCACCGATCGGTGCCTTCGGCGCCATCGCCTTCACCATCGGCAAGTACGGCGTTGGCTCGCTGGTCAACCTGGCCTGGCTGGTCGGCTCGTTCTACCTCACCGCCTTCCTGTTCGTTGCGGTGATCCTGGGCGTGGTCTGCCGCCTGTGTGGTTTCTCGGTGTTCAAGCTGGCCCGCTACCTGAAGGCCGAGCTGCTGCTGGTGCTGGGCACCTCGTCGTCGGAGTCGGCGCTGCCGTCGCTGATGGAGAAGATGGAACGTGCCGGCTGCAGCAAGTCGGTGGTCGGCCTGGTGGTTCCCACCGGCTACTCGTTCAACCTGGACGGCACCAACATCTACATGACCCTGGCCGCGCTGTTCATCGCCCAGGCCACCAACACCGAACTGACCCTGGGCCACCAGATCGCGCTGCTGCTGGTGGCGATGCTCAGCTCCAAGGGCGCGGCCGGCGTCACCGGTGCCGGCTTCATCACTCTGGCCGCCACCCTGGCGGTGGTACCGGAAGTGCCGGTGGCCGGCATGGCGCTGATCCTGGGCGTGGACCGCTTCATGAGCGAGTGCCGCTCGCTGACCAACTTCATCGGCAACGCGGTGGCCACGGTGGTGGTCTCGCGCTGGGAAGGTGCGCTGGACCGCGACCGCCTGAAGCTGGCGCTGGATGGTCGCGAAAGCGAACTGCCGCCGCCGGTCGATGCCGTGCCGCTGGCAATGACCGAGGCGCTGCCCGCCAAGGGCTGATCCGGGTGTGTGGTACTGCGGGGCCGGTCACGACAGTGGCACGGCCCCGCAGCGTTTCAAGGCGTCCCACGGCTGTCATCGCCAGCGCCGAAGCTGTGCTCTGGTAACGTCGCATACGCCATGGAATTGTGCGGTCGCAGCATCACTGCGACAGCATAGCGACAGGTCCGACCGCTCCAACGGGGGTATGATCCCCTGTCCCTTCTGCCCATTCATGTAACCCACATCGATGTCCAACGAAGATTTCAAACAGGCCGCCCTCGATTACCACCGGATGTCTCCACCCGGCAAGATCAAGGTTTCCGCTACCAAGCCCATGCTGACCCAGCGCGACCTGTCGCTGGCGTATTCGCCGGGCGTGGCGTACGCCTGTGAAGCGATCAAGGCAGATCCGCAGCAGGCCAGCGAGCTGACCGCCCGCGGCAACCTGGTGGCGGTGATCTCCAACGGCACCGCAGTGCTGGGCCTGGGCAACATCGGCGCACTGGCCGGCAAGCCGGTGATGGAAGGCAAGGGCGTGCTGTTCCAGAAGTTCGCCGGCATCGATGTGTTCGACATCGAAGTGGACGAGAACGACCCGGACAAGCTGGTCGACATCATCGCCTCGCTGGAGCCGACCTTCGGCGGCATCAACCTGGAAGACATCAAGGCACCGGAGTGCTTCATCGTCGAGCGCAAGCTGCGCGAGCGCATGAAGATTCCGGTGTTCCATGACGACCAGCACGGCACGGCGATCATCGTCGGTGCCGCGGTGCTGAACGCCATGGCGATCACCGGCAAGAAGATCGAAGAAGTGAAGCTGGCGACCACGGGCATGGGCGCGGCCGGCATTTCCTGCGTGAACATGCTGGTGCAGCTGGGCCTGAAGCCGGAGAACATCCTGGCCTTCGACCGCGAAGGCGTGATCCACACCGGCCGTACCGACCTGGACCCGGAAAAGCAGCGCTATGCGCGCGATACCGACAAGCGCACCCTGGCCGAGATCGTCGACGGCGCGGACATTTTCCTAGGCCTGTCGGCACCGGGCATCCTGACTGCCGAGATGGTCAAGACGATGGCGCCGGATCCGGTGATCTTCGCCCTGGCCAACCCGACCCCGGAAATCATGCCGGAACTGGTGCGCGCCGCACGTCCGGACGCGATCATCGGTACCGGCCGTTCGGACTACCCGAACCAGGTCAACAACGTGCTGTGCTTCCCGTACCTGTTCCGCGGTGCGCTGGACGTCGGTGCGACCGCGATCAACGAGGAAATGAAGATCGCCTGCGTGCGCGCGATCGCGGCGCTGGCCCGTCGCGCTGCCACCGACATGGGCTCGGCCTATGGCGGTGAGACCCCCAGTTTCGGCCGCGAGTACCTGATCCCGCGTCCGTTCGACCGTCGCCTGCTGGTGGAGCTGTCGGCTGCCGTGGCCCAGGCCGCGATGGATTCGGGCGTGGCGGCCCGTCCGATCACCGACATGGAAGCCTACCGGCAGAAGCTGTCGCAGTTCGTCTACCGCACCAGCCTGATGATGAAGCCGGTCTACGACCGCGCGCGCAGCGACAAGCAGCGCGTGGTGTATGCCGAAGGCGAAGAGGAAGTGGTGCTGCAGGCAGTGCAGAACGTGGTCGATGACGGCCTGGCACATCCGATCCTGATCGGCCGCCCGGAAGTGATCGAATCGCGCATCGAACGCCTCGGCCTGCGCCTGAAGATCGGCGAGAACATTGAAGTCACCAACATCAATGACGACCCGCGCTTCAACGAATACTGGCAGTACTACCACGGCCTGACCGGCCGTCGTGGCGTCACCGTGGCCGCCGCCAAGAACCTGATGCGTTCGCGCCCGACCCTGATCGCTGCAGTGATGGTGGCCCGTGGCGAAGCCGATGCGATGCTGACCGGCATAGTCGGCCGCTTCCACAAGAAGCTGGGCTACGTGCGCAGCGTGCTGCCGCTGGAATCGAAGGTCACCTCGACCTCGGCGATGACCGGCGTGATCAACCAGCAGGGTGTGTTCTTCTTCGTCGATACCCACGTGCAGGAAGACCCGACCGCCGAGCAGCTGTGCGAAGCGACCCTGCAGGCGGCGTACCGCATGAAGCTGTTCGGCGTCGAGCCGAAGGTGGCCCTGCTGTCGCACTCCAACTTCGGCAGCCACGATTCGAAGGATGCGCTGAAGATGCGCCAGGTGCGCGAGCTGCTGCTCAAGCGCAACCCGCGTCTGAACGTGGACGGCGAAATGCAGGGCGACACCGCATGGGATGAAGCCCTGCGCCAGAAGCTGCTGCCGGGCTCGACCCTGCAGGGCCGTGCCAACCTGTTCGTGCTGCCGAACCTGGAAGCGGCCAACATCGCCTACAACCTGGTGCGCGTGTTCACCGATGGCGTGGCGATCGGTCCGATCCTGATGGGCGTCAACAAGCCGGTGCACATCCTGACCACCAGCGCGACCTCGCGCCGGATCCTGAACATGACCGCGATTGCCGCAGTCGATGCGCAGATCCGCAAACAGATCGAAGCGGAAAAGAAGGCGTAAGCCTTCGTTCCGCTGCGATCTGCAGAAACGCGTCCTTCGGGGCGCGTTTCTGTTTCCGCCCCGCGGAAACCGGATCGGGTAGCGCCGGGCCATGCCCGGCGAGCGCGCAGCGCGGCGCTTCTCGCATTCCGCCGGGCATGGCCCGGCGCTACGGGAGAACTGCAGCCGCCCGGTAATCGCCCTGCAATCTCGCTGCGGCCCAATACGCCCACGCGGCCTGGCCGTGGGAAGGGACCGGACCGGCCTTCCCACCCTGGGCCCGACCAACTTTCCATGGGCGGAGCAGTGTCATGCGCAGTCGAGTGAGCAAACGGTATTTCCAGCAGCTGTTCGCGCTGTACGCCGGCTTCGTGCATTCGCGTTGAAGGCCGGGGCATCGCCCCGGCAGCGTCGGACTTACCGCCGCTTCGCGCGTCGTGCGGGCGGCGGCGCAGGGGCCGGGGAGCGCGGCTTGGCATACTCCGCCCACAGCGCCGGCAGGGTCTTGCCGGTGTGCTTCTGCCATAGCGCGGGTGCATAGCGCCCGTCGCGCAGATCCTTGTCCAGTGCCAGCACCAGCCCCGGGTGCGCCGCTTCGGCCCACTTCAGGAAGGCACCGGTTACCCGATAGCCACTTTCCACCGTCTGGCCCTGGCTCAGCTTGTCCGGCAACGCCCAGCCCGCAGCGGCGTTGTTCATGCCGTAGCGATCGCGCGCGTAGTCGGCGATGCCCTCCACCAGCCAGCCCGGCACGCGCTTGTCGCCGTAGCTGGGGTAGCCCTGCACGATGTGCATCGCTTCGTGGGTCACCAGATCGATGTCATCCGGGTGCTGGACCAGCCAGCCCGGATTGATGGTGATGGTGCTGGCCTTGTCCTTGTCGCCGACGAAGGCAACGCCGTTGTACGCCGGATCGATCACGATGCGCACTTCGTTCGGCGCGGCCGGGCGGAAGTCCGTACGCTCGCGCAGGTAGGCGAAGTAGAACGTATCGATGATGCGCTTGCGTACCGGCGCGGGCAGCGCGCCAGTGGCGTCCTGGTAGTACAGCGTTACCCCGTCACGGCTGACCTGGCCATCGAAGGCCTGGGTCTGCGGCTGTGCGTGGCTGAGACTTGGAAATACAAGGGCGGCAAGAGCGAGGGGGAGGAAACGTAGGCGCATGGACGTCATTGTAGGGGGGAGGGCGCCAACAGTTCGATCTCGGCCAGCTGCAGGCGCCCCGGCGCAGCCAGGCGCAGACGGTACTCGGCGTAGCGTGAGGGCGAAGCGATACGGAACGGGCGGGTCTGCCGGGCCGAGCTGAAATCTTCGCCGCGTCGCTGGTCCAGCGTTACCCAACGCCCATTGCCAGCACGTGCTTCCAGCGTCCACTCGCCGCCGCGGATGGCGCCATCACCGCTGGTCAGCGTGTACATCGTCGGTACGCCATCGCCCACGTGGCTCAGCGCGATGGTCGCGCCACCACCCAGCGGCACTGCCGTCGTGGCATCGTCGTCCACCAGCGCGGGCAGGGCGCGACCGTCGGCCAGCGTTGCCTGCGCGCCGCCGCCCAGAAGATCGTGCAGCAGTTGCGGTCGCTGGCCACGCGCGGTCAGCGAGCGCGGCACATCATCCATGCCGCTGCCCCAGCGTGAGGGCTGCGGGCCCATCACGAAGTCCAGGGTTGCGCCCTTGGCGATCACGTCGTGCGGCACCCAGGTCTTGGTCCACGGCTTGCCGTTGATCTTCAGCGACTGCACGTACACGTTCGCAGGCGAATTCTGCGGTGCATTGACGGTCAACACCGCGCCGCCCTGCAGCTCGACGCGCGCATGCTGGAATGCCGGCGAACCAATCACGTACTCCGGCGCACCCATCCGCAGCGGATACAGGCCCAGCGAGGCCAGCACGTACCACGCCGAGGTCTCGCCGTTGTCCTCGTCGCCCGGGTAGCCCTGGCCGATCTCGCTGCCGACATACAGCCGCGACAGGATCTCGCGTACATGCTGCTGGGTCTTCCACGGCTGTCCGGCATACAGGTACATCCACGGGATGTGGTGTGCCGGCTGGTTGCTGTGCGCGTACATGCCCATGCGCACGTCGCGCGCTTCGGTCATTTCGTGGATGGTGCCGCCGTAGGAGCCGGCAAACGCGGCGTCGGCGGTTTCCGGCGTGGCGAAAAAGGTGTCGAGCTTGGCGGCCAGCTTGTCGCGGCCACCGTACAGCGCGGCCAGGCCTTCGCCATCGTGCGCGGCGGTGAAGGCGAACGTCCAGCCATTGGATTCGGTGTAGTCGTGGCCCCACACGCGCGGGTCGTAATCTTTGGCCTGCAGGCGCCAGCTGCCATCGGGCCTGCGGCCCTGGAAGAAGCCGGTGGCCGGATCGAACATCGTCGCGTAGCTGGCGGCGCGGTAGCGGAAGTAGTCGGCTTCGGTGGCGTAGCGTTCGCGCGCGGACGGTGTCGTCGCGCGCTTGGCCAGCGCTTCGGCCATGTTGGCGATGCCGAAATCATTGAGCGCACCTTCCATCGTCCACGACATGCCCTCGTGCACGTCGGCGCTGGCGTAGCCGCGGAACGTTGAGCGATCCATGCCCTTGCGGCCGACATGGCGGTCCGGCGGCACGACGGTGGCGTTCTTCAGTGCTGCGGCATAGGCCTCTTCCGGATCGAAGCCACCGATGCCCTTCAGCCATGCATCGGCGAAGGCCACGTCCGAGCTGGTGCCGACCATCAGGTCCGCGTAGCCCGGCGAGGACCAGCGCGCGACCCAACCTCCGGCGCGGTACTGCTCGATGAACCCCTGTACCAGCTGCCCGGCATCATCCGGGGTGAACAGGGCATACGCCGGCCAGGTGGTGCGGAACGTGTCCCAGAAGCCGTTGTTGACGAAGACCTTGCCGTCGCGCACCGGTGCGAAACTGCGCGTCGCGCTGCCGTCGGTGTTGTCATCGGCGGCGCTGGCCTGGCTGGCATAGCGCCACTCGGGCGCGGCGGCGGTGCCCACATTCTCGTGGCCGGAATTGGGGTACAGGTACAGCCGGTACAGGCTGGAGTACAGCGTGGTCTTCTGGTCATCACTGGCATTGCCGATGTCGAAACGGGCCAGGCGCGCATCCCACGCATCCTGTGCACGTCCGGCCACGCTTTCCAGCGTATCGGCGGCGGCCAGTTCCAGTGCCAGGTTGTGCCGCGCCTGCTCGACCGAGATCAACGAGGTGGCGATGCGCATCGTCACCCGGCGCTCGCTGCCTGCGTCGAACTTGATGTAGCCGGTCGGGCGGCCGGTGCCGATCTGGCCGCTGCTGCGCCACGGCTTGTCGAAGCTGGCGACCACGTACATGCGGGTGGCGCCGTTGGACAGGCCGCTGCGGGTATCGGTGTAGCCGGACAACGTCTGCGTGGCGGCGTCGAGGGTCAGCCCACCACGCGCATCGACGTTGTCGAACAGCAGGTTGGCGTCGCCACCTGCGGGAAACTCGAAGCGGAACAGCGCGGCATGGTCGGTAGGGGCGATGGACGCGGCGATGCCGTTGTCGAAGCGCACGTCGTAGCGATACGGGCGCGCGCTTTCCTGTGCGCGGTCGAAGGACAGCGCCCGCTTGCTGCGATCAGCTTCAGGCACACCGCGCATGGCGGAGGGCATCACCTGGAAGGTCTGGCGGTCGCCCATCCACGGGCTGGGCTGGTGGCTCAGGGCGAGCGCCTGCAGCTGCGGCCGGTTCTTCGCATCGTTCTGCTCGTTCCAACGGTACAGCCAGTTCAGTGCGCCGGCATCGGTCACCGGCGTCCAGAAGTTGAAGCCGTGCGGTACAGCGGTGGCCGGGAAGTTGTTCCCGCGCGAGAACGTGCCGTTGGCTTGGGTTCCGCGCGTGGTCAGCACCCAGTCGGAGACACGCTGCGGCGCCTGCCGTGTCTGCACGTCCAGGCGCACGTCGTCGATCCAGCCCGACACGGGGGCGCCATCGGCGCTGGCCACCTCGAGCTCGATGGCGATCACGCGGCGACCCTTCAACGCGGGCACATCGCCCAGGCGTACCGCCTTGCGCGCCCACTGCTGCGGATACAGCGTTTTCGAGTCGCCCTGCGTCTGTGCGCCAAGCGCCACGCCGTGCTGGTCGCGCGCGCCGCTGGCGGATACGCGGCTGCCATCGTCCAGCAGCAGGTCCAGCGAGACATAGGTGGAGGCCACGGTGTCCTTGCCGACGATCTCCGGCAGTACCAGCCAGGACAGCGTGCTGTCGGCGTCGATGGGCAGATCGGTCTTGAACAGTTCGCGGCGCGCCTGGCCGCCATTGGCGCTGTAGTGCAACGCATGCAGGCCGCTGTAGCCGACGTTGCGCTTGGCCGCGTACGGCGCGCCAGGGCCGCTGCCGACGTCGACGGACAGCGCGCCAGCGGATCTGGCCGGTGCCGGCTCCCCCGGTTCGAAGGAGGTCTGCAGCCCTTGCGCCAGCACCGGCGTCGCAGTGGTCGCACAGGCCAGGGCCAGGGCGAGCGGAAGCAGGGCGCGGCGCGGATCGGACAGGGTCATGCAGGGTCTCCCGGTAGGGCAGGCGGCAGGCAGAACCCGCATCGGCGAACACCACGGACAGCATCGCCCCGTCCGCCACGGGGCAGTCGGGAGGCGATGCAGGTCCGGTGGGGGGCGGGCCATGCGATCGGGTCAGGAATGGATCGCTGCCGATGCTGCAACAGCCGGCAGCGCCCTGACAAGTGCCATTTAGTTCGATCCAAATGCGGGAAATTCGAACGACGACCGATTCCGCGCGGAACTGACTGGTGCGCTTGGGGATTTCCTGCCGCCGTGGCTCGGCACCGCCGCCGGGGAGCGGGCAGGGCGGTTGCATGGCGGGGCCAGGGCGTGGGGGTGAAGCGGGCCGCCGCGCGCAGCGGCCACGCAGCGCACGGTGTTTGCCGGGCCCAGATGCTAGAATCGCAGGCCTCGCAATCCGTTCATCGACATCCGCCATGAGCCATACCGCCACCGCGCCCGCCAACGCCGAAAAGCGCTACACCGTGCACCGCAGCGATCTGCCGCTGAGCTGCCCGACTCCGGAAATGGCGCTGTGGAACTCGCATCCGCGGGTGTACCTGCCGATCGAAGACGAACCCAACGGGCAAGCGCAGTGTGCTTACTGCGGCGCCGTGTTCGTGCTGGCCGACTAAGCGGCCGCCCCCTCGATGCGCCGATTGACCGTGGTGCAGTTGCTGCCGGCGCTGCACTCCGGCGGCGTCGAGCGCTCGACCCTTGAAATCGCCGCGGCCCTGGTCGCTGCCGGCCATCGCGCGCTGGTAGTGTCGGCCGGTGGGCGCCTGGTGCAGCCTCTGCTCGACAGCGGTGGCGAGCACCTGACCCTGGATATCGGCCGCAAGTCGCTGCTGACGCTGCGCCATCTGCCGACCCTGCGCCGCCTGTTCACCGAAGTGGGCGCCGACATTGTCCACGCCCGTTCGCGCCTGCCAGCGTGGCTGGGGCTGTATGCGATCCGTGCGATGCAGCCATCGCAGCGCCCGCATTGGGTTACCACTGTGCATGGGCTGAATTCGCCCGGTCGCTACAGCGCGGTGATGACCAGCGGCGAACGCGTGATCTGTGTATCCAATAGCGTGCGCGACTACGTGCACACGCATTACCCGACGGTGGCACGCGACAGGCTGCAGGTGATCCCGCGCGGGGTGGATGTCAGTCAGTTCCCACGTGTGGCCCGCGCCGATCGGCGGCCCCGGCTGGCGCTGGCGACGGACTACCCGTGGCTGGCCCGGGTCGACGGACCGTTGCTGCTGCTGCCCGGTCGCGGCACCCGGCTGAAGGGCCACGCCCACGCGCTGCAGTTGCTGGCCGATGTCCGCAAAGCGGGCGTGCCGGCACAGCTGTGGATGCTGGGCACCGACGAGCCTGGCCGGGAAGCCTATGTGGCAGAACTGCGCAGGCAGGCAGAGGTGCTTGGCGTTACCAGCGCCGTGCACATCAGCACGCCGACCGCGCGCATCGCTCAGGCGTACGCCGCCAGCGATCTGGTGCTGCAGCTGTCGGACAAACCGGAAGCCTTTGGTCGCACCGTGGTCGAAGCGTTGTCGGTCGGTCGCCCGGTGCTGGGTTGGAACCATGGTGGGGTCGGCGAACTGCTGCAGCAGCTGCAACCCAGTGGCGCCGTGCCGCTGGGCAACGCGCAGCTGCTGGGTGAACGTGCGCTGGCCCTGCTGGCACAGCCGCCATCGCTGCCGGGCCGTATCCCGTTTACCCTGCAGGCCATGCAGCGCGATACCCTCCGCCTCTATGCCGACCTCGCTGGCTGACGCCGCGCCGATCCTGCGCGACGAGCGCGCTGGCCGCTGGGCGCCCTGGTGGGTGCTGGCCTACGTTGCGTTGTGGCCGCTGCCAGGCATCGCCGAAACGGTGCTGGGCCTGGGAGCGGTGTACGCCGCGGCACGCATGGTCATCCGCCGGGTGCAGCATCGACCGCATCTGCTGAGCCCGGCAGCGTGGGCGCTGACATCGATTCTTTTCCTTGGCTACTGGTTGCCGCAGGCGTTCTCGGCCTTCGATGCCGTCGACCCGTCGGCGTCTTGGACCAAAGCGGCGGCCGGGCTGCGCTATCTGCCCTTCATGTGGCTGGTGGCGATCGCCGTGGCCACCCCGCAGCGGCGGCGCTTGACCCTGGGCGGACTGGCGGTGATCACCGGGCTGTGGACGCTCGACGCGCTGGTGCAGGCACTGGCAGGCACCAGCCCATGGTTCTGGTCGCTGCAACAGATCAAGCTGGCCATCAGCGGCCACGCGCTATGCCCGCCTGAAGAAGCTGCGCTGGCTGATCGTCTCAGCGGGGCGCTTGGGCCGTGCAACCTGAAATTCGGCCAGGTGCTGGCCAGTCTTTCGCCGTTCCTGTTGTTGCCGGCGGCGCGCCGTTTCGGCAATGCGGGCTGGCTGCTGGCCGCTGCTGCGGTGGGCGTGGTGCTGCTGCTGGCCGGCTCCCGTGCCTCATGGATCACCTTCGGCCTGGTGGTTGTCTACAGCGGCGTGCGCCAACTGGGGTGGAAGCGGTTGGGTCTGCTGGCGCTGGTGGGTGTTCTCTCGGCGGGCGTACTGACTGCCAGCGTGCCGCAGCTGCGGGAGCGTGTGGCGCGCACGGCAATGGCCTGGGGCGGTGGTGAGGACGGGGTCGAACAGGCACTGTCCGGTCGTACCCGCATCTGGAGCGCAGCGGCCTGCATGATCGAAGCGCATCCGATCAATGGTGTCGGTGCACGTGGCTTCCGCGATGCCTATCCCCATTGCGTTGCCGATGAAGGGCCGGCGGTGTGGGGCACGATGCCGGCGCTGCACGCCCACCAGATCGTGCTGGAAATCCTTGCCGAAACCGGTGTGCTGGGTCTGTTGCTGTGGCTGGCGGCGGTGGCGCAGGCATGGCGGGCATGGCGCTTCGCCCCGGCAGCGGCGCGCGAGCGCGCACGCCCGGCAATGCTCGCACTGGCGGTCACCGTGTTCCCGCTCAATACCCACCTTGCGTTCTATTCCGCGTTCTGGGGCGGCCTGACCGTGCTGCTGGCCGCGCTGTTCGTCGGCACGTTGCTGGCGCGCGAACCGGACGATCAGCCGGGCGCCGCGTAATGTCCGCATCCACGCATGGCGTGGATTTACCGGAGTGCGTGGGGAGGGGGGCGTATCCACGCATGGCGTGGATCTACTGGATTGCGCGGGGTGGGTGGTCGTATCCACGCATGGCGTGGATCTACCGGATTACGCGGGGCGGGTGGTCGTATCCACGCATGGCGTGGATCTACCGGAGTGCGCGGGGAGGGGGGCGTATCCACGCATGGCGTGGATCTACTGGATTGCGCGGGGAGAATGGTCGTGTCTCATCAGTAGATCCACGCCATGCGTGGATGGGCTTTCCCTTGAACAATGGCCGACGGCGCGGCTTTTCCCGACCTGCCGCAGGGTCGTTCGCCAATGCACGCAGGGTCGCGCAACCCGCAGTCTGTGCCCATGGCCAGCCCCAGACTCCGTTACGGTCGCTACTCCCGCACAGGCAACATCTATTCCCTGACCACGGCGACCCACGGCCGTGCCCCCTTTTTCGCCGATGCCGCCAACGTGGTGGTCCTGGTCGATACCCTGCGCTTCATCGAACGCAATGGTTTCAGTCACAGCCTCGCCTGGGTTGTGATGCCCGACCACCTGCACTGGTTGATGGAACTGCAGAAGGGAACGCTGGCCCAGTGCATGGCCGTGCTCAAATCACGCAGCGGTCGGCTGCTGAACCGGCAACTGGGACAGAAAGGACCACTGTGGCAGCACGGCTACCACGACCATGCAGTGCGTACCGATGAATCCCTTCATGACAAGGCGATGTACATCCTGGGCAATCCGGTGCGGGCCGGACTGGCCGGCGAGTTGGGGGAGTACCCGCATGCGTGGTGTCGTTGGCCGTTGTAGATTCCGTTGTCGGAGCGGAGAGCATCCACGCATGGCGTGGATCTACTGGGAATGCCGGTCCGTGGATCCACGCCATGCGTGGATGGGGCCTTCCCGACCGCCCATCATCTCACTTGTAGAAATCGCTCCGCCCACCGGGCTGGCGCTTGAAGCGGCGATGGATCCACAGGTACTGGTCCGGGGCCTCGCGCACCATCTGTTCGATGGCCTGGTTGACCCGTGTGGTATCGGCTTCGACGTCCTCGCTGGGGAAATTCTCCAGCGGCGCGCCGATTTTCAGGAAGTACTTCCCGCCTTCGCGGCGATGGAAGTAGGGGATGACCGCACAACCGGTCATCCGCGCCAGCTGGTGGGTGGCGGTGATGGTGGAGGCGGTGTGGCCGAAGAACGGCACGAATACGGTGTCCTTGCCGCGCATGTCCTGGTCGGGGGCGTACCAGAGGAAGCCGCCCTTCTTCAGGTGGCGCACCGTCGCGCGGATGTCCTCGTTGGCGTACATCGCCTTGGCATAGCGCAGGCGGCCGAACTTCACCGCCCACTCGTACACCGGGTTCTTGTGCTTGCGGTACATGCCGGACAGGTCGACGTGGTCGCACAGCAGGCGGCCGCACATCTCCAGGGTCATGAAGTGGCCCGAGACCAGCAGCACGCCGCGGCCTTCGGCCTGCATCTGCTTGAGGTGTTCCAGCCCCTCGATGTGCACCTGCGGGCGGATGCTGTCGATGCTGCCCCACCAGGAGCGCGCGCATTCGAAGATGCCCACGCCCAGTGCATCAAAGCTGTCGCGCACCAGCCGCTTGCGCCAGGCCTCGTCCTTCTCGGGGAAGCACAGCTTGAGATTGACCTCGGCGGCATGACGACGGCTGCCGGCCAGGCGCCAGGCGATCGAGCCGACCCCGCGGCCGAGCGCGCGCTGCAGCATCCACGGCAGCCGGGCGATCCCGAAGGCTGTGAACATGACGGCAAACATCGGCCAGTTGCGTGGATCACGCAGCGACGGACGGACGGCGGTGGTGGCATCGGACATGCCGCCATTCTACCAACCCGGCCGCGTGTCTTTCCCGGGGGGCTCCCGTATCCTTGCCGCATGCGTAAAGACCCTGTCGAATGGATCCTGCGCGGTCTGTACTCGGCCGTGCTGTACCTCCTGCTGCCGATCACCGTGTACCACCTGGTCTGGCGCGGCTTCCGGGTCCGTGAATACTTCCGGCGCTGGGATGAACGCTATGCGTCCTATCCGCAGCCGAGCGGCCAGCCGCGGGTCTGGCTGCATGCGGTCTCGGTGGGCGAGGTCAACGCCGCTGCGCCGCTGGTCAACGCGCTGCGCGAGCAGCGGCCGGACATCCGCTGGGTCATCACCACCATCACCCCGACCGGCTCGGAACGGGTGCGCGCGCTGTGGGGCGATGCGCTCGACCACGTGTACCTGCCGTACGACGTCCCCGGCAGCGTCAACCGCTTCCTCGGCCACTTCCAGCCCAGCCTGGCGTTGATCCTGGAAACCGAACTGTGGCCGAACATGCTGTTCGGCTGCCGCGACCGCCGCATTCCGGTCTACATCCTCAATGCGCGCCTGTCGGCCCGATCGCTGCGCGGCTACCGGGTGCTGGCAGCACTGATCCGGCGTGCGCTGCGCACGGTCACCTGCGTGGCTGCACAATCGCAGGATGACGCCGCACGTTTCGTGCAGCTGGGTGCGGCGCCGGAACAGGTGCAGGCGCTGGGCAACCTGAAATTCGACATCGCCACGCCGGACGTGCAGCCCTTCATCGAACAGTTCCATGCCCACGTACCGGCCACGCGCCCGGTGTGGATCGCGGCCAGTACACATGACGGCGAAGAGCAGGCGGTGATCGAGCTGCACCGTCGTCTGCGCCAGCAGCATCCGGACCTGCTGCTGCTGTGGGCGCCGCGGCATCCCGAGCGCTTTCCCAAGGTGGAGGCGCTGGCCCGCGAGCAGGGCTGGAGCGTGGCGACGCGGCGCGCACAGCAGTGGCCCGGGGCCGGCAGCGATGTCTTCGTCATCGACACGCTGGGCGAACTGATGCCGTTCTACGGCTGCGCCCAGGTTGCCTTCGTCGGGGGAAGCCTGCAGGCCATCGGTGGGCATAACCTGCTGGAGCCTGCGGCGATGGGCACTGCAGCGGTGACCGGCCCGCATCTGCACAACTTCGCCGAGATCTCGCGGCGCATGCGCGAAGCCGGTGCACTGCTGATCGGCGAGGACGTGCAGGCGGTGGGTGATCTGCTGCTGCACCTGCTCGACGACGTGCAGGCGCGCGAAGACATGGCCCGCGCCGGCTGCACGCTGGTCAGCAATGGGCGCGGCGCGCTGCAGCGGACCCTGCAGCTGGTGGCTCCGCACCTGCCGCCGCCGCTGGCCTGAGGCCCCGCCTGTCGCCCTCAGGTGTTTCAAGGGCGCCCCGGCTTTGCGCTGTCGTGAACGCCTGCATCAAGCCTGCTTGATGGCCTTGAATCTGTCGTAGCTGGACCGCTCCCGTCGTCCACGGCGTGCAAGCCGTCACATCATCGTTCGTATGGCGCAGATTCCGATTCCGCCTACCGCGTCAGGCTGCCAGCCTGTTGTCGACCACGCTTGGACGACATCAAGGGAGCTTTGAATGATCGGCGACAACGGAGACGTGCTGCAGGCCAGTGCGCAGGCCCGAGGGCTGGGCACCGACCATCTGCTGGTGGTGGCGCTGACCCTGCTGATGGGGGGCAGCGTTGTCGCTCTGGTCGGCCAGCACACGGCGGCGCAGGCGGGGCCCGCCATTGTTCTCAGCTTGTTGCTGGCGGCGCTGGGTGCGGTGCCGATGCTGTATTGCCTTCGTCTGGCGATGCGGCGTCTGCCGAATCCTTCAGGCCTGCATGGTCTGCTGCGTGCCGCCTGGGGCAAGCTGTTCGCCGATGTACTGGTGATTGCCCTGCTGCTGGAACTGACGGCGACCACCGCAGGCCTGGCGCAATCGATGGCGCGCCATCTGTACGCAGCCGCTGAGGTCATCGATGCCTCGCCCGCGCAGTGGATGCCATTGTCGCTGGCGGCGTCGATCCTGTTGTTGCTGCTGGGGGCTGCTGCTGCATTGCTGCGAACGCCGCGCGTGCTGCTGTTGGCCAGTGCACTGCTGACGGTGAAGCTGGGCGTTGGCCTGCTGCTGTTGTTGCTGGCAGCGCGCCATGTGCACTACGCGCATTGGATTCCGTGGCTGCCATCGGCGACCGCGCCCTATCGCTTCGGCCTGGGCGGCGTGCTGGCAGCGGGCGTGGCATTGCTCGGTGTCCTACTCGGTGCGGGCCTGCTGGCAGGGTTCTGCGGGAAGGTGTCGCGCCCTCGCTCGCAGATTTCCAGGGCCGCCGGCGCAGCGGTGCTGATGGCGATGTTGTGGCTGATGGTATTGGCTGCGCTGCAGTCGGGTCTCGTCGAGTTTGCTGCGTTGGCCAGCACGCGGCCGCTGTCGGTGGCGTTGCAGGGTGTCCCGCAGCTGCAGTGGTTGCTGCCACTGTTGCCGTTGGCGGGCGGCGCGGGGCTGGCGGCATTGCAGTTGGTGCTGCTGCTGTTGGCCGCGCGGTTGGGGGTGGAGGTCTGGCCTCCGGAACCCGGCGATGCGGGCTCCGATGCGCGTCTGCGGGTGACGATTGCGCTGACCATGCTGGCGGCGACGTTGGCGCTGTCGATGCCGGAGGGCTGGCTTCCACAGCTGCCGGGGCCTGCTGGCCTGCTGGTACTGGCCGCGGTATGCCTCGGCGTTGCCCGCAACCAATGGCAGGCACGGGCGGCGGCTGGCGAACGGCGGCGCATCCCGATGCTGCTCGCACCTGTAGCGACCGCACTGTGTCTGTTGCCGGCAGTCACGTCCCGCTTGTTCGTACCGGTGCTGATGGTGCTGGCGGTCGTGCTGGCAGGCGCCCTGATACGTCGACATGCGGGGCGGTCGCGCTAGCACCGTGCGCGGCGGCAGCCATCTGCAATCAATAAAAAAAGCCACCCTCGCGGGTGGCTTTCTGATCAGACTGGTGGCGCCGACTCAGTTCGTGGTCGTTGACGGGTTGCCCGCGTCCTGGGTCAGCAGGCGGTTGA
This sequence comes from Stenotrophomonas indicatrix, assembly GCA_041545745.1. NCBI lineage: Bacteria > Pseudomonadati > Pseudomonadota > Gammaproteobacteria > Lysobacterales > Lysobacteraceae > Stenotrophomonas > Stenotrophomonas indicatrix. The sequence continues at coordinate 3,808,763 of CP168152.1, read as the reverse complement.
TGTCCTGCAGTTCGGCCACATCCAGGCCACCCACGGCCTGGCTCAGCAGCAGGCGGTTCTGCAGGAAGTTGTAGCGGGCCTGTGCGTAATCCAGCTGTGCGGAGAACAGGATGCGCTGGTTCTGGATCACGTCCAGTACCGTGCGGGTACCCACTTCCAGGCCAACCTGCGAGGCATCGTAGGCGCTCTGTGCGGAAACCACGGCCAAACGGCGCGCTTCCACTTCGCTGATGCCCTGCACCAGGGTCTGGTAGGCATTGCGCGTGTTGCGGTCCAGCGCGCGCTTCTGCTGCTCGAAACCATCCTGGGCAATGTCACGCTGGGCCAGGGCCTGGCGCACGCCGGACTGGGTGGCGCCGCCAGAGAAGATCGGCACGCTCAGGGTCAGGCCGATGCTGTTGGTGCGTGCATCGGGTGAGAGCGAACCGGCACCGACGCTGTCGCCCCAGGTCGCGCTCTTGCCCCAGCTGCCGCCCAGCGACAGGGTCGGGTAATGGCCACCACGGGCCGCCTGCACGCCGGCTTCGGCGGCGCCGACCTTCAGCTCCTGCGCCTTGAGCGCCGGATTTTCCGTGGTTGCCTGCTGCACCAGCTGGTCCAGGTTGCCGCGGTTGGCCGGCACTTCCGGACGGAAATCGGCTGGCAGGCCCTTCAGGTTCATCACCGGCTGGCCGGTCAGTTCGGTCAGGGCCTGGTAGTTGTCGGCCAGGGTGTTCTGCGCAACGATGGTGTTGGCGCGCGCCTGATCGTACTGGGCACGGGCTTCGTGCACGTCGGTGATCGGCGCCAGGCCCACTTCCAGGCGCTTGTCGGCGAAGTCGAACTGCTTCTTCGCGGCCGCTTCGTTGGTCTGTGCGGCGTTCAGCGATTCGATCGCCACCAGCACGTTGAAGTAGGCGGCCGAGGTGCGCACGATCAGGTTGTCGTTGGCCGAGTCGAGGGTGAAGTCAGCTGCCTTGCTCAGCTCGCGCTGCGAACGCAGGTTGTTGATCTGCGTCCAGTTGAACAGCGTCTGGGTGCCATCAACGGTGTAGCTGCGGCGCTTGCTGGTGAACGAGCCGGAGTTGGCATCAGCGTTCGGCTCGCTGCGCGTGCGGTTCAGCTGCGCTGCACCGTTGATCTGCGGCAGCAGGGCAGCGCGCGCCTGCACGGCGCCTTCCTTGTCGTACAACCGGGTGGACTCGGCGGCGGACAGCTGCGGGTCGCCATTGCGCGCCATTTCATAGACCTGCAGCAGGTCGGCGGCATGGGCGGACAACGGCAGCAGGGCAGTGGCCAGCGCAACAGCGAGGGATCGGCGGATCATTGCGGCTTCCTTGGACTCAGAGGTGGAACTGGGGGGCCGGGGCGGCACCACGCAGGTAATCGATATCGGTCTCGAACAGCGACTCGGTGCTGCCATCGGCCTTCACCAACAGCGCTTCCATGGCCGGCGAACGGCCCTGGATGACATACAGACGACCACCCGGACGCAACCACGAAGCGAACTGTGACGGCACCACGTCAACGGCGCCAGTGACACAGATCACGTCGAAGCGGCGTTCGGTCTGCCAGGCCAGGCCATCGGCCACTTCCACGCGCACGTTGGTGCCCAGGCCGGTGGCATCCAGGCGGGCGCGCGCAGCGGCGGCCAGTTCCGGATCGATTTCCAGGCTCAGCACGTCGCGCGCCAGCGCGCCGATGCAGGCCGACAGGAAGCCGCTGCCGGTGCCGATTTCCAGCACTTCGTCACCCGGCTGCAGATCCAGTGCCTGCAGGGTACGGCCCTCGACGACCGGCTTCATCATCTTCTGGCCGTTGCCGATCGGCAGTTCGACATCGGCATAGGCCAGCGCCCGGTGCGCGTCGGCGACGAAGGCCTCGCGCGGCAGGCGGGCCAGGACGTCGAGCACCTTGATGTCCAGCACGTCCCAGGGACGGATCTGCTGTTCCACCATCAGTTCGCGGGCGTGGGCGTAATCAATCGTCATGAGGTTCAAATCCAGCGCAGTGGGCCGGCCATTTTACCGGTGCCGGAGGCCGGCGGCGCGCCCAGAGCATCAGCTGCGGGGTGGCCGGGGTCGCAGTGCCGGAAGTCATCGCGACCTCCGGTTCGTTCAGTTTTGGTTATCCAGCGGTTCCGGCCTCTCGCGGGGCGTAGGCGCGCAGGAAGAAATCCACACTGGCGGCCACGTGGATGGCAGCATCGGTCTCGACGGGTGACAGTGGCATGCCGCACATCATATGCATGTGCACTTCGCCCTTCACCAGGGTCAGGAACTGCTGGCCGGCGACGTAGCAGTCGGGGATGTCCAGTTCACCGCGCTCGGCACGCAAGCGCATGAAGTCGGCCAGCGCCTCGCAGGTGCGTTGCGGGCCGGCCTGCCAGAACAGTTCGCGCAGGCGCTCGTCGGTCTCCGGAGCCATCATCACCCGCTGGATCGACAGGGCTGCGTCGGAGGTGATCATCTCGAAGAACGCCATGCCGATGCCCAGCAACTGGTCGCGCAGGGGGCCTTCCACGTCGGCCACGAACAGCGCGTCGGGCAGCATCTCGATGCACTTGGACTGCACAGCTTCGGAGAACAGGGTCTCTTTGTCGCCGAAATGGCTGTATACGGTCAGCTTCGAGACGCCGGCCTGGGCCGCGATGCTGTCCATGCTCACGCCGCTGTAGCCCTGTTCGATGAACAGTGTCTTGGCTGCCTCGAGTATCGCCGCGCGCTTGCCCAGATCCTTGGGGCGCCCGGGACCGGCAGCCTTGGCAGCAGGCTTGGCCGACGGCTTTCGGGAAGTGGGAGAACTCATCCCGCTAATACTAGACCAAGCGGTTCGATATTTATACTATACCGGCTGGTTCACTAATGTCCGCGTTGCAACAGTATGTTGCCGGCGCGTTCCCCCCGGATTTCTTTTCAGGTCCTGTACCTCATGAAAAACATGCGTTGGTTGGGCGTAGGCGTACTGGTCGTGGTGTTGGCAGCGTGCGGCAAGCAGGCCGCCGAGCCGGTGGCGGCCATTCCGGTGCTGGTGGTGCATCCCACCACGCAGGATGGACAAGCCGCGGCCGCCTACCCCGGCGAGGTGCGTGCCCGCCAGGAAAGCCCCCTGTCGTTCCGGGTGGGTGGCAACCTGGTCAAGCGTCACGTCGACGCAGGTGAGCGGGTGAAGAAGGGCCAGCTGCTGGCTGAGCTGGATGCGGCCGACTACGCCTCGCAGGCAGCGGCATCGCAGGCGCAGCTGGCGGCGGCGGAAGCAGACCTGGTGCGCGCCCGCGATGACCAGAAGCGCTACGCCAAGCTGGCCGAAGACCAGCTGGTGAGCCGCTCGGCACTGGACCAGCAGACGGCGGCGTTCAAGGCCGCACAGGGCCAGGCCAATGCCGCCCGGGCCAATCTTGCCGTGGCTCGCAACCAGGCCGAGTACGCGCAGTTGCGCGCGCCCGCCGATGGCGTGATTGCCAGCCGCCAGGCCGAAGCCGGGCAGGTCGTGAGCGCTGGGCAGACGGTGTTCACCCTGGCCGCCGACGGTGGTCGTGAGGTGTTGATCGCACTGCCGGAAAGCAACATCCGCGACTACAAGGTCGGCCAGTCGGTGCAGGTGGAACTGTGGAACCGCCCGGGCCAACTGCTGCCCGGCACCCTGCGCGAGATCGCCCCGGCCGCCGATGCACAGGCCCGCACCTATGCCACGCGCGTCAGCCTGGCGCCGGAAGCGCTGAGCGAAGTGGAACTGGGCCAGAGTGCGCGGGTGTTCGCTACCGCCGGGCGCAGCGGCGCGTTGCAGCTGCCGCTGGCGGCCGTGCTGCGCGGCCGTGATGGCAAGGCCAGCGTGTGGGTGGTCAATCCCTCCAACGGTGCGCTGAAGGCAATCCCGGTGCAGGTGGGTGCCTATGGCGCGCAGGCCGTGCCGGTGGTGTCCGGTGTGGGCGCGGCGGACTGGGTGGTCGCTGCCGGCGGCCATCTGCTGCGCGAAGGCCAGGTGGTGACGCCGGTCGATCGCCAGAACCGCCCGGTGCTGGCGCCGTCGGCCGCCAAACCGGCGCCGGCCGCAGGCAAGGGGCACTGACCCGTGCGCCGCTTCAATCTCTCCGAATGGGCGCTGGGCAACCGTGCGCTGGTGTTGTTCGCGATGCTGGCGTTCGCCGTCATCGGTGCCTGGTCGTACAAACACCTGGGCCAGTCCGAAGATCCGCCCTTCACCTTCAAGGCGATGGTGGTACGCACGATGTGGCCGGGCGCCACCGCCGAGCAGGTCTCGCGGCAGGTGACCGAGCCGATCGAAAAAGCACTGATGAACACCGGCGAGTACGAATTCATCCGTTCGTACTCGCGGCCGGGCGAATCGCAGGTGATCTTCATGGCGCGCGACAGCCTGCGCTCCAGGCAGATCCCGGACCTGTGGTACCAGGTGCGCAAGCGCGTGGGCGATATCCGCGCGACGCTGCCGAGGGAGATCGTCGGGCCCTTCTACAACGATGAGTTCGGCGACACGTTCGGCAACATCTATGCGTTGACCGGCGAAGGCTTCGATTACGCCGTGATGCGCGACTATGCCGACCGCATCCAGCTGGAACTGCAGCGCGTGCCCGACGTCGGCAAGATTGACCTGGTCGGCCTGCAGGACGAGAAGGTGTGGATCGAGCTGTCCAACACCAAGCTGGCCACGCTGGGCGTATCGCTGCAGCAGGTGCAGCAGGCCTTGGCCGACCAGAATGCGGTCAGCGCCACCAGCTTCTTCGAAACCCCGACCGACCGCGTGCAGCTGCGCGTGACCGGCCAGTTCGATTCGATCGAGGACATCCGCAGATTCCCGATCCAGGCGGGCGAACGCACGCTGCATCTGGGCGATATCGCCGAGGTCAAGCGCGGTTTTGCCGATCCCTCTTCGCCGAAGATGCGCTTCATGGGTCAGGATGCGATCGGCCTGGCGGTGGCGATGAAGGACGGCGGTGACATCCTCAAGCTCGGTGCCACCCTGGATGCCGAGTTCGAACGCCTGCAGAAGACCCTGCCGGCCGGCATGCAGCTGCGCAAGGTGTCCGACCAGCCGCATGCGGTGGAAGAGTCGGTGGGCGAGTTCGTGCAGGTACTCACCGAAGCGGTGGTGATCGTGCTGCTGGTCAGCTTCTTCTCGCTGGGCCTGCGTACCGGCCTGGTGGTGGGCGTGACCATTCCGCTGGTGCTGGCGATGACCTTCTTCGTCATGCACTACTTCGACATCGGCCTGCACAAGATTTCGCTGGGTGCGCTGGTGCTGGCACTGGGCCTGCTGGTGGACGATGCGATCATCGCGGTGGAGATGATGGCCACCAAGATGGAGCAGGGCTACGACCGCCTGCGTGCGGCCAGTTTCGCCTGGGAGTCCACGGCCTTCCCGATGCTGACCGGTACCCTGATCACCGCAGCGGGCTTCCTGCCCATCGCCACCGCCGCATCGAGCACCGGTGAATACACCCGCTCGCTGTTCCAGGTGGTGACCATCGCGCTGGTGGTGTCGTGGATCGCGGCAGTGCTGTTCATTCCGTACCTGGGCGACAAGATGCTGCCGGACCTGTTCAATCCGCAGCTGCCCAAGCCGGACAGTCTTGCCGGCCGCTGGCGTGCCAAGCGCCTGCAGTGGGCCGACCGGTATCCGGCACTCGCGCGCTGGATCGCTCCGAAGGTGCATGCGCACGATCATGATCCGTACCAGCGGCCGTTCTACACCCGCTTCCGGTCGTTCCTGGATACCTGCCTGCGCCATCGCTGGTGGGTGATCGGTGCGACCATCGCCCTGTTCATCGGTTCGCTGATGCTGTTCCGTTTCGTGCCGCAGCAGTTCTTCCCCGATTCGACCCGGCCGGAACTGATGGTGGACATCGAGCTGGCCGAAGGTGCGTCGCTGGCCGCGACCCAGGCACAGGCCGCCAAGCTGGAGAAGCTGTTGAAGGGCCGCGAGGGCATCAGCAACTACGTGGCCTATGTCGGCACCGGTTCGCCGCGCTTCTACCTGCCGCTGGACCAGCAGTTGCCGGCGACCAACTTCGCCCAGTTCGTGGTGCTTACCGAAGACGCGAAGGCCCGCGAATCGACCCGCGACTGGATGCTGAAGGAAGTGATAAAGCAGTTCCCCGATGTGCAGATGCGCGTGACGCGCCTGGAGAATGGGCCGCCGGTCGGCTATCCGGTGCAGATGCGCGTGTCCGGCGAGCACATCGCCCAGGTACAGGCGATCGCGCGCAAGGTCGAGGCCAAGGTGCGCGAGAACCCGCACGTGATGAACGTAAACCTGGACTGGAGCGAGCCGAGCAAGGTGGTGCGGCTGGTGATCGACCAGGACCGCGCACGCGCGCTGGGTGTCAGCAGTGCGCAGGTCAGCCAGTTCCTCAGCAGTTCGTTGTCGGGCATGAGCGTGAGCACCTATCGCGAAGGCAACCGCCAGATCGAAATGCTGCTGCGTGGCCCGGACAACGAGCGCGCGCAGCTGGATCTGCTCGGCAGCCTGGCGATTCCGACCAGCAGCGGCACCGCGGTGACGCTGTCGCAGGTCGCGCGGCTGGAATACGCCTTCGAGGACGGCATCATCTGGCACCGCAACCGTTTGCCGACGGTGACCGTGCGTGCCGACATCAGCGATGGCATGCAGCCGCTGGACGTAGTGCAGCAGATCGTGCCGACGCTGGATGGCATCCGTGCCGAGTTGCCCAGTGGCTACCTGCTGGAAACCGGCGGCTCGGTGGAGGATTCGGCGCGTGGCCAGAACTCGATCAAGGCCGGCATGCCGCTGTTTCTGATCGTGGTGGCCACGTTGCTGATGCTGCAGCTGCGCAGCTTCTCGCGTGCAGCGATGGTGCTGGTGACCGCACCGCTGGGCATCATCGGCGCGACGCTGTTCCTGCTGCTGTTCCGCGCACCGTTCGGCTTCGTGGCGCTACTGGGCACCATCGCGCTGGCGGGCATGATCATGCGCAACTCGGTGATCCTGATCGACCAGATCCAGCAGGACATCGATGCCGGGCATGACCGCTGGCATTCGATCATCGATGCGACGGTGCGGCGTTTCCGCCCGATCGTGCTGACCGCGCTTGCGGCCGTGCTGGCGATGATTCCGCTGTCGCGCAGCGCGTTCTACGGCTCGATGGCGATTTCGATCATGGGTGGGTTGATCGTGGGCACGGTGCTGACGCTGGTGTTCCTGCCGGCGCTGTATGCGGCGTGGTTCCGGGTCAAACCGGACGAATCCGGGGCGTGATGCCCCGGGTTTCCCGGCCAACGGGCTGAGCCCCCTCTGCGATGGGTTCAGAAGCGGGATCGCTAGTCTGGGCCGGGTGGGTGGGCTGTTCGGGGGACGCCGCAAGTACGTCCTTGTAGGCTTGGCAGCCGCATCCATGCGGCTGACACCCCCGCCCAGCCCACCCAGCCGGCCCCTGACATTTTCCGGCGGCCTGCACCGCAGGAAGAGAAGGAAGAAGAGCGAAAAGCAATAGCAACAGCTGCGTGCTGATGGTTGGGGTCGGATCCGTTTTCCATTGGAAAACGGATCCGACCCCTTCTTGCTTTCCGATACACCTCATCCACGCATGGCGTGGATCCACCGACCGTCACCGGGAAATGATCGGAGGCGGGGAGGGGGCAGATGGCGGGACCGTCCACGGCATGGATGCCGTGGCCGAGCCTACAGGGACGTACTTGCGGCGTGTCCCGCCATCTGCCCCCTCCCCGCCAACCAAGCAACAACCCAGAGCCGCTCTGGCTTTTGCCGTTGCCATTGCCTCTGCGGGCGCCGGGCAGCCGCCCGGCCGATCACCCCTGCAACTGCAGCCGCTCACGCAGCAGCGGCACCAGCCAATCCAGGAACACCTGCACACGTTGCGCGCGATGCTGCCGGTGCGGCAGCAACAGGGTCACCGGCAACGGCTGCGCGACATACTGCGGCATTACTTCCACCAGCGCGCCCGACTGCAGTTCCGCCTGCACGTCGTAGCGCGGAATCTGCAGCAGTCCCAGCCCCGCGACGCAGCAGGCAATCGACGCCTCGGCGCTGTTCACCCGCACCCAGCCGGCCATCGGCATCGTGCGCAGCTGCGCGCCGTCCTGCCATTCCCACGGCTCCACCCGCGCCGTGGTCGGCGACGCATAGTTCACCGCGCGGTGCTGCTGCAGGTCGGTGGGGTGCTGCGGTACGCCGTGCGCGTGCAGGTACGCCGGCGCGGCAACGTTGACGAAGTCCAGCTGGCCCAGCGTGCGGGCCACCAGGCTGGAGTCACCCAGCTGGCCCACCCGCAGCACCGCATCGCAGCCGTCCTCGATCAGATTCACCGCGCGATCGGTCATGCCCAGGTCCAGCTCGACCTGGGGGTGCCGTGCGAAGAAGTCCGGCAGCACCGGGGCGATGATGCGGCGGCCGATCCGGCTGGGTACATCGATCTTCAACAGGCCACTCGGCTGTGCGTCGTCCTGGCGGAACAGCGACTCGGCGTCTTCCACCTCGGCGATCAGGCGCAGGCAGCGCACGTAGAAGGTGTCGCCATCGTGGGTGGTGGAGACCCTGCGGGTGGAGCGCTGCAGCAGGCGGGTGCCAAGCCGCTGCTCCAGTTCCGCCACGGCCGCCGAGACGGTGGAGCGGGGCAGGCCGAGCTGGTCGGCGGCGCGGGTGAAGCTGGTGCACTCCACCACCCGGGCAAAGATGCGGAAACGCTCGATCCGGTCCATTGTTCGCCCAGCCTGGAAAGTTAAGTCAATGTTGCGGGCTTTATCCGCAATTTCTGCACGATATCGTCGTCAGCACAGGGTTGCCACCCCGGGCGGCCCCTCCCGAGACCGAAGCCATGACCGACCATTCCCTCAAGGGCAAGACCGTACTGATCGCCGGCGGCGCCAAGAACCTCGGCGGGCTGATCGCCCGCGACTTCGCCGAGCAGGGCGCCCAGGCCATCGTCATCCACTACAACAGCGCTGCTACCCAGGCCGATGCCGAGGCAACCGTTGCAGCGGTGCAGGCCGCAGGTGCAAAGGCCGTGGCGTTGCAGGCCGATCTGACCTCGGCCGCGGCGATGGAGCGGCTGTTCGCCGACACGGTTGCCGCCGTCGGTCGCCCTGACATCGCCATCAACACCGTTGGCAAGGTGCTGAAGAAGCCGATGCTGGAGATCAGCGAAGCGGAGTACGACCAGATGAGCGCGGTCAACGCGAAGACGGCGTTCTTCTTTCTCAAGGAGGCCGGGCGTCATGTCAACGACGGCGGCCGCATCTGCACGCTGGTCACTTCACTGCTCGGCGCGTTCACGCCGTTCTACTCCAGCTACGCGGGCACCAAGGCGCCGGTGGAACACTTCACCCGCGCAGCATCGAAGGAGTTTGGCGAGCGCGGGATTTCGGTGACCGCGATCGGCCCCGGGCCGATGGATACGCCGTTCTTCTATCCCGCCGAGAGTGCCGATGCGCAGGCCTACCACAAGACTGCTGCGGCGCTGTCGGCTTTCACCCGTACCGGTCTGACCGACATCGCCGACATCGTGCCGTGGATCCGCTTCCTGGTGACCGACGGCTGGTGGATGACCGGGCAGACCATCCTGGTCAATGGTGGCTACACCACCAAGTAGAGACACGCGAGGCTTGGGTTCATGCCGTAGATCCACGCCATGCGTGGATGCTCTTGGCTTCATCCACGCATGGCGTGGATCTACTGTTGATCCCCAAGTGGACAGCTTCAGGGCGTTCACGGGCACAATAGCGGCCAGTTCCAGGGCCGGAGCGCCTGCCATGTTCTTCCGCACGACCTGCGCCTCGGCGCTGCTGCTGGTCGCCTGCAGCGGCTCTGCCACTGCGCAGACGGCAGACGCCGATGCTCTGCCGTTCCTGCATGACCTTCGGGACGTACTTGAGTGCGGCGCGAGCGCGGACGTCCAGCAGGCCGTCGTCAGCCGCCTGCGCGCGGCACGCTATGCCGACGCGGCCGAACGACTGCCGTACCTGCGCGACTGGCGATTCGAGCAGGAGGGCGAGGATGACGATCGCCGGGTGACCGTCATCACTCCGCCACAGTCGATGACTGTCCACGGTGTCGAAGTACCGCGGCTGTTCGCTGATGCGTTCGGTTTTTCGGTTGCGCTGGACCCCGCACAGCGCGATCGTCTCGTCGCTGCGTACGGCTTGCGGCTGCAATCGAGCACGCTGCAGGAGCCGTTCGAGCTATGGTCGACGCCCTCCACACCTATCATCGTGCGCAGTGCGGGCGACGGCTATCGACTGGGTTGCGCTCCTTCCACGAGGGGTAACGGGGCAGCCGAACGTCAGCTGCCGGTTGTTGAAGTCCAGGACCTGCAGGATGCCATCCACTGCCGCGCCGACGAAGGCAGCATGCGCCGGCTGCAGGCGTTCTGGCAGCGGCTTTACGAACAGCCGCAGTTCGAATGGCCGCAGGAAGTCCGTTCGGTCAACGAGGTGGACTACATCGTCGGCGATGATGATCTGCACCTGCTGCTGATCGGATTGCAGGCGCCCATCCAGGCGTACGGCGTTTCCACGCACACGATTGCGCTGGCGTTCGGTGGCTTCTTCGGCGCGGATCTTGGTGACGTTGCGCTGGAGCCCGTGCTTGCCCAGGCAGGCTTGGACACCTCGCACAGGGGCGGCAAGGCTGCCTGGCAGCGCCTGTTGCCGCCGGTTGCTTTCAGCGGTGGCAGTTGGATCCCACAGCACATCGTGATGCGCACCAACGAAGGCCGCGTTGTTGCCGGTTGCACCAGCGATTACGCGCGCAGCACCACGCGCTGAGCTGATCTCATGCCGGGCAACCAACAGCAGGCGGGGTAGGGCGGCGCTACCGATTGACATGCAAAGGGTGCCGGGCATGTCCCGGCACCCGCCTGTGTCATCCCAGCTTGGCCAGCACCGCGTCGGTGGCCGTCGCCGTGCTCACTGCGTGCCCCTTGGCGGCCAGATCCGCGGTGAATACGCCATCGTCCAGCACCGCATGCACCGCCGCTTCCACCGCTGCAGCTTCGGCTTCCAGCCCCAGCGAATGGCGCAGCAGCATCGCCGCGCTGAAGATCGTCGCGTACGGGTTGGCGATGCCCTTGCCGGCGATGTCCGGTGCCGAGCCATGGATCGGTTCGTAGATGCCCACCGCCCCCGGCTCGCCCAGCGATGCCGATGGCAGCAGGCCCAGCGAACCGGCCAGCATCGAGGCTTCATCGGTGAGGATGTCGCCGAACATGTTCTCGGTCACGATCACGTCGTATTCGCGCGGCTTGGCCAGCAGGTGCATCGCCATCGAATCGACCAGCTGGTGTTCCAGCGCGACGTCCGGGAACTCCTCGCGGCCGATGCGCGTGGCCACGTCGCGCCACAGGCGTGAGGTTTCCAGCACGTTGGCCTTGTCCACCGAGGTGACCTTGCCGCGCCGCTGCTGCGCCAGGCGGAAGCCACTGCGCAGCACGCGCTCGATCTCGGCCACGGTGTAGCGGCACAGATCGCTGGCGCTGTCGGCATCGCGGGTCTTGTCGCCGAAGTAGATGCCACCGGTCAGTTCGCGCACCACCACGAAGTCCACACCCTGCAGCAGCTCGGCCTTGATCGGCGATGCGTGCAGTGCGGCTTCATGGGTGCGCACCGGACGCAGGTTGGCATACAGGCCCAGCGCCTTGCGGATCGCCAGCAGGCCCTGTTCCGGGCGCACCTTGGCGTTCGGGTCGGACCACTTCGGGCCGCCCACCGCGCCCAGCAGCACCGCGTTGGCGGCCTGGCAGGCGGCAAGGGTCGAGGCCGGCAGCGGCTCGCCATGGCGGTCGATGGCGATGCCACCGATATCGTGCTCGCTGAAGGTGAAGGTGTGGTTGAAGCGTTCGGCGACGGCGTTCAGAACGGCAACCGCGGCGGCGGCCACTTCCGGGCCGATGCCATCACCGGGCAGGACAACAATCTCAGCGTGCATGCTCACTCTCGTAACGTTCGATTTCAGGGACACGGCCCAACAGATAACCCAGCTGATCGACGCCTTCCAGCAGACAGGTCTGCGAGAAGCCGTCCAACGGGAAGGAGTAGATGCGGCCATCGGGCGTGCGCAGCTCGCACGCGGCCACGTCGATGGTCAGTTCATCGTCCGGGCGCTGCATCAGCACCTGTACGTCGGCTTCGTCCAGCACGATCGGCAGCAGCCCGTTCTTCAGCGAATTGCCGCGGAAAATGTCGGCGATCTCGCTGCTGACGATGGCGCGCAGGCCGAGGTCGGTCAGCGCCCAGGGTGCATGCTCGCGCGATGAGCCGCAGCCGAAGTTGCGCCCGGCCAGCAGGATGCTGCGGCCAGCGTTGTGCGGCTGGTTGAAGGCGAAGTCGGCCACCGGCGAACCATCGGCCTGCCAGCGCCAGTCGTTGAACGCATTGCGGCCCAGCCCGGCGCGTTCGGTGGTGGACAGGAACCGCGCCGGAATGATCTGGTCGGTATCGATATTGGTCTGGCGCAGCACCACGCTGGCCGAACGCAGGGTACGGAAGCCGCTCATCAGGCCACCTCCTGTGCGAACAGTTCACGGGCATCGGCCACGTGGCCCTGCACGGCGGCCCAGGCGGCACTCATCGGCGAGGCCAGCAGGGTGCGCGAGCCCGGGCCCTGGCGGCCTTCGAAATTGCGGTTGCTGGTGCTGACCGCCAGTTGGCCGGGGGCGACCAGATCGCCATTCATGGCGATGCACATGGAACACCCCGGCTCGCGCCACTCGGCACCGGCCGCGCGCACGATCTCGTGGATGCCCTCGGCCTCGGCCTGGCGCTTGACGATTTCAGAGCCGGGGACCACCAGCATGCGCACGCGCTCGGCGACGCGACGACCGCGCAGCACCTGCGCCACTTCGCGCATGTCGCTCAGGCGGCCGTTGGTGCAGGAGCCGACGAAGACCACGTCCACCGGTGTGCCGGCCAGCGTCTGTCCCGCCTGGAATTGCATGTAATCCAGGCCCTTCTGCGCGGCGGCATCGTTGGCCGCCGGGATCGGCGCGTCCACAGCGATGGCGGTGCCCGGATGGGTGCCCCAGGTCAGGGTCGGGCGGATATCGGCAGCATCGATGTGCACCTCGCTGTCGAAGCGCGCGCCTTCATCACTGCGCAGCTGCGTCCAGCGGGCCACGGCGGCGTCGAAGTCGGCGCCCTTCGGGCCACGTGGTGTATTGGCAACGAAGTCGAACGTCACCTGGTCGGGAGCGACCATTCCGGCGCGTGCACCGGCTTCGATCGACATGTTGCACAGGGTCATGCGCTGTTCCATGTCCATCGCTTCGATGGTGCTGCCGCGGAACTCGATCACGTGGCCGGTGCCGCCATTCACGCCGATCACGCCGATGATGTGCAGCACCACGTCCTTGGCGCCGATACCCGGTGCGACCTCGCCATCGACGGTGATCGCCAGTGTTTTGGCCTTTCGCTGCAGCAGGCACTGCGTGGCCAGCACGTGGCCGACTTCGCTGGTGCCGATGCCGAAGGCCAGCGACCCGAACGCGCCGTGGGTGGAGGTGTGGCTGTCGCCGCAGACGATGGTCATGCCGGGCTGGGTGAAACCCTGTTCCGGGGCGATCACGTGGACGATGCCGCGATTGTCCGAGGCCATGTCGAACAGTTCGATGCCGTGCTCGGCGCAGTTGCGCGCCAGCATGGCGACCTGCGCTTCGGAGGCAGCGCTGGCGTAGGGCAGCGTACCGTCGGCGGCGGCTGGCAGGGTCGGCGTGGAATGGTCCATCGTCGCCTTGGTCCGGTCCGGACGGCGCGGCTTCAGGCCGCGCTCGCGCAGTTCGGTGAAGGCCTGCGGCGAGGTCACTTCATGGATCAGGTGCAGGTCGATATACAGCACGGCGGGCGCGCTGTCGGTTTCTGGAACCACCACGTGGGCGTCCCACAGTTTGTCGTACAGGGTGCGGGGTGCGGAAGTCATGCGTTTGCCTGGCAGGAGTACGAAGTAGCGGACATCGAAGAGAAAGTAGCAGGGTCAGGTCAGCGCCGACGTGCGAGCACGCGCAGGCGCACGTAGTCGGCCAGCGGCTGTCCGGTGGCGTTGCGCGGCAGATCGGCCAGCAGGGCGGTGGCGGCATCGCGCACCGTGGCGCGCGCCTCGGCCGGCAGGTCGTCCAGCAGCGGTGCGGCGAACACGCGCAGCCAGCCGGCAACGCCGGTCGGCAGTGCGGTCGGGCGTGGCAGGCATTCGATCAGCCGCACCTGGAAGCCATGCTGGCGCAGGCGTTCGGCGTAGCCATCGGCGGTGGGGAAGTACCACTGGAATGTGCTGGCACCCTGGCCATGGGCGACGCGCGCGGCCTGCACGGCGGCAACGATCGTGGCCACGTTGCCATGACCGCCGAACTCGGCGACGAAACGGCCGCCGGGGCGCAGGGCGCGGCGCACGCCTTCCAGCACGCGGTCCGGGTTGGGCATCCAATGCAGCGCTGCGTTGCTGAACACCGCATCGAACGCGCCGTCGAAGGTCAGGGCGTGGCCGTCCATCACCCGCGCATCGACGCCCCGTGCACGTGCGGCGATCACCATTTCCGGTGAAGCATCGACGCCCTGCATGTGTGCACCGCTGAGGGCCAGTTCGGTGGTGAGTACGCCATCGCCACAGCCCAGGTCGAGGATGCGCTCGCCGGCCCGCGCGTCGAGCAGGCGCGCTACGGCGCCACCGAGGGTCGGCACGAAGCCGGCGTCGATCGCATAGTCCTGGGCATTCCACTGCTGGCCTGCGCTGCTGGTGGCGGTTGCGGTGTCGAAGGCGCTCATCCTGGATTCCTCAGGCGGTGGCAGTGGCAGGTGTTTCAGTGCTGACGCCGGCGTTGGCCTGGCGCTGGCGCAGCAGGCGGTTGGCTACGTCCAGCCAGGCCAGCGCGGATGCTTCGATGATGTCCTTGCTGGTGCCGGTGCCGTCGTACTCGACGCCTTCGTGGCGCACGCTCAGGTTGGCTTCGCCGCGCGCATCGGCACCGATGCCGACGCTGTGCACGTGGTAGCTGTCCAGCATCAGCTGCACGCCGGTAGCGGCCGACAGCGCGCCGAACAGTGCATCGACCGGGCCATCGCCCTGTGCGGTCTCGGCCACGCGGTTGCCGTCCGGGTCGGACAGTTCGACCAGCGCATTGGCACGGCTGCCGACATCGCTGATGGTCATCGAGGCCAGGCGGTAGCCCTGTGCGTTGGAGCCGCCCTGCATCAGTGTCTGCAGGTCGGCGTCGGTGACCACGCGCTGCTGCTCGCACAGGCCCTTGAACTGCTCGAACACCAGCTTCAGCTCGTCTTCTTCCAGCCAGAAGCCCAGTGCGCGCAGGCGCGCTTCGACGGCGGCACGGCCACTG
Organism: Stenotrophomonas indicatrix; assembly: GCA_041545745.1. Taxonomy (NCBI): domain Bacteria; kingdom Pseudomonadati; phylum Pseudomonadota; class Gammaproteobacteria; order Lysobacterales; family Lysobacteraceae; genus Stenotrophomonas; species Stenotrophomonas indicatrix. The sequence goes on along the minus strand of CP168152.1, from coordinate 3,793,474 downwards.
TGGCGGCCCAGCACCATCTGCGAGTCCTCCCAGCCCACGTCTTCCGGACGCATGATTTCGTAGGTGCCGCGGTGGCGCAGCATGCCGTGCTGGTGGATACCCGATTCATGGGCAAAGGCATTGGCGCCTACGATGGCCTTGTTGCGCTGTACCGGCATGCCGACCAGGCGCTGCAGCAGCTGCGAAGTACCGACGATGCGCGGGGTGTCGATGGCGGTGTCCTGCTCGTAGAACGCCTGGCGCACCTTCAGCACCATCGCGATCTCTTCCAGCGAGCAGTTGCCGGCGCGTTCACCAATGCCGTTGACGGTGCATTCGACCTGGCGCGCGCCACCTTCGATGGCGGCCAGTGAGTTGGCCACGGCCAGGCCCAGGTCGTTGTGGCAGTGTGCGCTGAAGATCACGTTGCCTGCGTTGGGCACATCGGCGACGCCCGCGATGACCTGCTGGAACATCGTGCGGATTTCTTCCGGCGTGGTGAAGCCGACGGTGTCGGGCAGGTTGATGGTGGTGGCGCCGGCAGCGATCGCCACGCGCGAGACTTCAATCAGGTAATCCAGCTCGGTGCGGGTGGCGTCCTCGGCGGAGAACTCGACATCGTCGATGTAGGAGCGGGCCAGCGATACATGCTTGCGTACCGACTCCAGTACCTGCTCACGCGTCATCCGCAGCTTGTGCTCACGGTGCAGCGGGCTGGTCGACAGGAACACATGCAGGCGCGGGTTGGCAGCGGCTTCCAGCGCGCGCGCCGAGGTCTCGATGTCCGCCTGCAGGCAGCGTGACAGTACCGCCAGGCTCAGGCTCGGGCGGCGCAGTTCGCGGCCGATCAGGGCCATCGCTTCGCGGTCGGACTGCGAGCTGGCCGGGAAGCCGGTCTCGATGATGTCCACGCCCAGTTCGTCCAGCGCACGCGCCATCACCAGCTTCTGCGGCGGGCTCATGCTGCAGCCGGGGGACTGCTCGCCGTCACGCAGGGTGGTGTCGAAGATGCGGATGCGCGGGGTGGTAATTCGTTCGATGGTGGTCACAGGGAAATCTCCTCGACAGCGGGTGCGACGGCTTGCAGGGGGGAAGGGGAAGGCGGTGGGAAAGCGGTGGCGGTCGCCTTGCCGGGCGAGCGCGGAGTTTCCGTCCGGCGTCGGCGCGGTTTGCGTGGCGGGCGCGGGCGGATATCGGTGAGCAGGCCGGCGAGCACGCCGGCATCGATGTTGCCGCCGGAGACGACCGCGCACTTGCGGCGGCCGGCGACGCGACGCCCGGCGGCCAGTGCCAGCGCACCGGCGCCCTCGGCGATGATGTGTTCTTCCAGTGCCAACCGCACCAGGGTCTCGCGCAGTTCGGCTTCGCGCACGATCACCACATCGTCCAGCAGCGAGGTGCACAGGCGGCGGGTCAGGAAGCCGGGGATCTTCACCCGCACGCCGTCGGCAAGCGACGGCACAGGATTGATCTCGCGCACGTCGCCACGGATCGCGCGGGCCATCGAATCGACCCCCTCGACCTGCGCACCAACGATACGCACGCCCTGCGACTTCAGCGCCAGGGCGACACCGGAGGCCAGGCCGCCACCGCCGATCGGTACGATCACCACGTCCGGCGCATGCGCGGCCAGCTCGATGCCGACGGTGCCTTGGCCGGCGATGACATCGGCATCGTCGAAGGCAGAGAGGAAGCGGTAGCCATGGCGCTGTGCCAGTTCGACGGCGAATGCATAGGCCTCGTCATAGCTGCTGCCATGCTGGCGTACGGTTGCGCCCCAATGGGCGACGCCAGCGATCTTGGTGGCCGGCGCACCATGCGGCATCACGGCGATGGCCGGCACATCCAGGCGATAGGCGGCCCAGGCCACGCCCTGCGCGTGATTGCCGGCCGAGGCGCAGATCACCGGCCGGGTATCGCCACGTTCGCGGGCGGCCAACAGGGCATTCAGCGCGCCGCGCACCTTGTACGAGCCGGTGCGCTGCAGGTTCTCCAGCTTCAGCCAGGTGCCGAAGCGCTCGGCATGATGCAGCGGAGTGGGCGGCAGGAAGCGGCGCAGGCGGGCCTGCGCAGCCAATACGTCGGCAACGGTTACGTCGCCGACATCGCTTTCCTTGCTGGCATCAGCGGCCGGCATGGGCCACCAGCAGGGTGTTGCCGACCACCGCATACGGGCACGGGCGGCGAAGAAGACGCCTCCGTACCGGCACCGTGGTGAATACGGTACGGGCGTTCATGCGGATACTCCTTCCAGTGCGGTCATCTGCACCGAAACGCAGTCGTAGATCTTTTCCATCTGCCGGCACAGTGTTTCCGGCGGGCGCTGGCTGTCCACCACCAGTTGCAGGTGCCAACGGCCATCGTCGGCGGGCACCGGCGCACCGGTGATCGCGCGCGGTGCGAAACCGCGACGTTCGGCCATGCCGATCACGCGCAGCAGCGCGCCCTCGGCCGGTTGCAGCACCAGGTCAAGCCGGTATTGCATTGGGGATCTCCTGGCGTGCATGTGCAGGGTTGCTTTCCAGCATGGTGCTGTTGGCGGTATTGGGCGGCACCAGCGGCCACACGTTCGCGCGTGCATCGATGGCCACGTGCAGCAGGGCCGGGCCCGGCTCGACCAGCAGTGCGGCCAGGCCACCTTCGACGTCATCGCGCGCGTCGATGCGTGTGGCCGCGATGCCGAACACCTTGGCCAGGGCCACGAAGTCCGGGTTGTCGGACAGGTCGATCTCGCTGTAACGCTCGGCGAAGAACAGCTCCTGCCACTGCCGCACCATGCCCAGCGAGCTGTTGTCCAGCAGGATGATCTTCACCGGCAGGCGGCAGCGGGCAATGGTCGCCAGCTCCTGCACGTTCATCATGAAGCTGCCATCGCCGGACACCAGCACCACCGTGCGCTCAGGGCAGGCGAACTGCGCGCCCATCGCCGCCGGCAGGCCAAAACCCATCGTGCCCAGCGCACCGCTGGTCAGGTGGTTGCGCGGATGATTGAAGCGGCAGTGCTGCGCGACCCACATCTGGTGCTGGCCGACGTCGCAGGCCACCACGGTATCGGCCGGCGCCAGTTCGCTCAGGCGCTTCAGCAGCGCCGGGGCGTAGATGTGCTGGCCCGGCGCGTCGTAGCGTGCGGCAAAACGATCACGATGCTGTGCGCAGCGCTTGCGCCATGCGTCCTGGTGGGCCTTGGGGGAGGGGAAGGCCGCACGCAGGGCGCGGATGGCGTGACCGACGTTGCCGGGCACGGCGACATCGGCGCTGCGCAGCTTGGAGATCTCGTACGCATCGGCATCGATGTGAACCACGCGGGCAAAGGGCGCGAACTCGGCCAGCTTGCCGGTCGCCCGATCATCGAAGCGCGCACCCAGCACCAGCAGCAGGTCGCTCTCCTGCACGGCCATGTTCGCCGCGCGGGTGCCGTGCATGCCCAGCATGCCCAACGACTGCGGGTGCTGGGGAGGCAGCGCGCCCAGCCCACGCAGGGTCATAACGGTAGGAATGGCGCTGGCTTCGACGAACGCGCGCAGGTCCTGCACGGCATCGCCCAGGGCGATGCCGCCACCGGCATAGACCACCGGCTTTTCGGCCGCAGCCAATGCGGTGATGGCCTCGGCGATGGCGTCGGCGTCGGCGGCTGGCGGCGGCTCCACGCTGGCCGGGACGTGCGCCGGCAGGTGGCTGGCATCGGCCAGCTGCACATCCTTGGGCAGGTCGATCAGCACCGGGCCGGGACGGCCCTCGCGGGCGATGCGGAAGGCATCGGCCACCACGCGCGGCAGATCATCGACGCTGCGCACCAGCCAGCTGTGCTTGACGATCGGCATCGTCAGGCCGAACACATCCAGTTCCTGGAACGCATCGGTGCCCAGCAGCGGCGTGGCGACCTGGCCGGTGATGCAGACCATCGGCACCGAATCGAGCATCGCATCGGCGATGCCGGTGACCAGGTTCGACGCGCCCGGCCCGGAGGTCGCCACGCAGACGCCGACCTGGCCACTGGCGCGCGCAAAGCCGTTGGCGGCCAGTGCCGCACCCTGCTCATGGCGCACCAGGATGTGCTTCAGCGACGAATCCACCAGCGCGTCGTAGAACGGCATGATGGTGCCGCCCGGGTAGCCGAACAGCGTACGGACACCCTCGGCCTCCAGCGCCTGGGTCAGCCAGCGCGCGCCGTTGGGCGGCGCGCTGCGGTGTGTGGGAGAGTTCATGGGGGAACCTTGCAGAGCGGGTGGGGGTGCCGCGTTGTTACGCGGCTTGACCTTGCAACCAGACCATCTTGGCGCGCAGTTCCTTGCCTACCTTCTCGATCGGATGCTCCAGGTCGGCCTGCTTGAACCTGTTGTAGTTCGGCAGGCCCGCTTCGTACTCGGCCACCCAGTTCTTGGTGAAGGTGCCGTCCTGAATGTCCTTCAGCACTTCCTTCATGCGTTCCTTGGTACCAGCGTCGATCACCCGCGGGCCGCTGACATAGTCGCCGTACTGCGCGGTTTCGGAGATGAACTCCAACATGCGCGAGATGCCGCCTTCGTAGAACAGGTCGACGATCAGCTTCAGTTCGTGCAGCACTTCGTAGTAGGCGATTTCCGGCTGGTAACCGGCTTCCACCAGCGTCTCGAAGCCCGCCTGCACCAGTGCCGAAGCGCCGCCGCACAGCACCGCCTGCTCACCGAACAGATCGGTTTCGGTTTCTTCCTTGAAGGTGGTCTGGATCAGGTTGGCACGTGCGCCACCCAGGCCGGCCGCATAGGCAAGTGCGTACTCGGCGGCCTTGCCGCTCTTGTCCTGGTAGACCGCCCAGATGCATGGCACACCGCGGCCGATTTCATATTCGCGACGGACCAGTGCACCCGGGCCCTTCGGTGCGACCAGCACGACGTCCAGGTCTTCGCGCGGCTTGATCATGTCGAAGTGCACGTTCAGACCATGCGCGAACAGCAGCACCGCGCCCTGCTTCATGTTCGACGCCAGCACGTCCTCGTACAGCTTCTTCTGCACCATGTCCGGGGTCAGCACCGCGACCAGGTCGGCATCCTTCACCGCATCGGCCGGTGCCTTCACGGTGAAGCCATCGGCCTGCGCCTTGACCTCGGTGGGGCCGCCCGGGCGCAGGCCTACCACCACATCGAAGCCGGATTCACGCAGGTTCAGCGCGTGCGCGCGGCCCTGGCTGCCGTAGCCGATGACGGCGATCTTGGTCTGGGGCAGTTCGTTGGTGCTCATGGGGGAGGTTCCTTGCGGGTGGGAAGAAAAAAGACGGCCGGCAGTCGAATCGACGTACCGGCCGGTCAGGGAAAAGCGGGGAGGGCAGCGCCGCGCATCGCACAGGTACTGCCACCACGAGGGTTCGTGGTGCAGCGGGTCCGGGTTGTGGGATGGGTGTTGGTCATGGTGGTTGCGTCTGAAACCAGGTCCTGAAATGAAAAAACCCGCACCTGGGCGGGTGCGGGTTTTGATGAGTTCCGGTGTATTTGCTGCTTACACGCTGGCTCGTCCCGCACCTGTTGGTTGGGTAATAAGTACGAGCACAAGAATCGAACGCAGCGAGGCGGCGCCGGTATCGGCGGCTTCGATGTGGGTTCGCGGTGGCGTGTTGTGATGCAACATGTGATCGAGAAAACCACAGCCGTTTCCGCGCTGTCAACCCTCGCAGCGATATTCCCGTCAGTTTCCACTGCATGCAGTGCAATCGCTTGTGGCACAAGGATGGTTGCCGCTGAAAGTGTTTCGGTGAACCCGAATTCACTCTTTTCGACGGGTTTTTTGCGCGGATTCCGGCGATACCAGCTGCGCTCGCCGGGTCGTGCAGGGCCCCGTGTGCCGCGAGAGGTTCCGTGCGCATTGCGATGCGTTCGTGGCAATGGCGCCCTCCATGAGGCGTCCATGACCTATGCCCGATGGCCCCTGATCGCCGCAGCAGCGAAGATCGGGTCACCACCCTTCCATCGGAACCCGACCGTGTCCCGACGTCTTGCCCGTTCCCTGCTGGCTGCTGCCGTGCTGGCTGCCGTGCCCATGCTGTCCCAGGCTGCCGACCGTATCACCGGCCACACCTTCGCCACCCGTTCGGAGGTGATCGCCCCGCATGCGATGGCCGCCACCTCGCAGCCGCTGGCCACCCAGATCGCGCTGGACGTGATGAAGGCCGGTGGCTCGGCCGTCGATGCCGCCATCGCTGCCAACGCAGCGCTGGGCCTGATGGAACCCACCGGCAACGGCGTCGGCGGCGACCTGTTCGCCATCGTGTGGGACCCGAAGACGCAGAAACTCTACGGCTACAACGGCTCCGGCCGCTCGCCGAAGTCGCTCACCCTGGCCGAGTTCCAGCGTCGGGGCCTGAAGGAGATCCCGGCCACCGGTCCGCTGCCGGTATCGGTGCCGGGCGCGGTGGATGGCTGGTTCGCGTTGCACGACCGGTTCGGCCGCAAGTCGATGGCCGATAATCTGGCGCCAGCCATCCGCTACGCGCGCGAAGGTCATCCGGTGGCCGAAGTGATCGCCTATTACTGGGATCGCTCGGTACCGAAGCTGTCGCAGTATCCGGGTTTCAATGAGCAGTTCACCATCGATGGCCATGCCCCGCGCAAGGGCGAGATGTGGAAGAACCCGAACCTGGCAGACACCCTGCAGAAGATTGCCGACGGCGGGCGTGATGCTTTCTACAAGGGCGACATTGCCCACACCATCGGCGATTACTTCAAGAAGAATGGCGGCTACCTGAGCTACCAGGACATGGCCGATCATCATGGCGAGTGGGTTGAACCGGTCAGCAGCAATTACCGCGGCTATGACGTGTGGGAGCTTCCGCCCAACAGCCAGGGCATTGCCGCGCTGCAGATCCTCAACGTACTGGAAGGCTACGACTTTTCGAAGATTCCGTTCGGCTCACCCGAACACGTGCATCTGTTCGTGGAAGCAAAGAAGCTGGCCTTCGCCGACCGTGCGCGCTTCTACGCCGACATGGCGTTCCAGCCGGCGCCGGTACAGAAGCTGATTTCCAAGGATTACGCCGCGCAGCGCCGCGCGCTGATCTCGATGGACAAGGCGCTGAAGGAAGTACAGCCGGGTACGCCGAAGCAGCTGGAAGAGGGCGACACGATCTACATGACGGTGGCCGACGCCGACGGCATGATGGTGTCGCTGATCCAGTCCAACTACCGCGGCATGGGCAGCGGCATGGCACCGCCGGGGCTGGGCTTCATCCTGCAGGATCGCGGCGAGATGTTCGTGTTGCAGAGGAACCATCCCAATGGCTACGCACCGGGCAAGCGCCCCTTCCAGACCATCATTCCGGCCTTCATCACCAAGGGCGGCAAGCCGTACGCCAGCTTCGGCGTGATGGGCGGTGCGATGCAGCCACAGGGACACGCGCAGATCGTGATGAACCTGGTGGACTTCGGCATGAACCTGCAGGAAGCCGGCGATGCGCCGCGCATCCAGCACGAGGGCTCGACCGAACCGACCGGGCAGGCGACGACGATGACCGATGGCGGCGAGGTCAATCTGGAGACCGGGTTCCCGTACGAGACGGTTCGTGCGCTGATGCGCAAGGGGCATCGCGTGGTGTTCGCCGATGGTCCGTATGGCGGCTACCAGGCGATCCTGCGTGATCCGGAAACGGGCGTGTATTACGGCGCATCGGAGAGTCGCAAGGATGGGCAGGCGGCGGGGTATTGAGGTTTCCCGGCCAACGGGCTGAGCCCCCTCTGCGGTGGGGGTTCGTAGAAGCGGGATCATGTAATTGGGCCGGGCGGGTGGGCTGGTCGGGGGACGCCGTGAATCCGTCCTTGGAGGCTTGGCAGCCGCATCCATGCGGCTGACACCCCCGCCCAGCCCACCCGCCCGGCCCCTGACAGTTTCCTGCGGCCTCCACCGCAGGAATAGAAAGAAGAAGAGCAAAAGCAAAGGCAACAGCCGCGTGCTGATGGTTGGGGTCGGATCCGTTTTCCAGAGGAAAACGGATCCGACCCCTTCTTGTTTTCCGATACACCTTCATCCACGCATGGCGTGGATCTACTGCCGTCACCGGGCAACTGTCAGGGGTGGGGCGGTGTGGGTGGGCAGGACCGTTGGCGCCATGGATGGCGCCATCGAGCCCCCATGGACGGGTTTACGGCGTGTCCTGCCCACCCATACCGCCCCGCCCAACCAGCAGAAACCCAGAGCCGCTTGTGCTGTTGCCGTTGCTTGAAAAAAGCGGTGCAGCCGCAGGCTGCAAAACACCCTCAATCCGAATCCTGCGCGCGCGCCGCCTCCGCCTGGGTCTCTTCCTGTGCCGCCATCTCGCGCGCGATCCACGCATCGATCATGCGCCGCTGGCGCTGTGCTTGCCGGCGCTCCCGCGTGTACTCCTGGTCCAGCACCCGGTACAGCGACACCATCACCAGCACCATCAGCAGTGCGAACGGCAATGCTGCGATCGTGATCATTCCCTGCAGCGCCTCCAGCCCACCCGCCAGCAGCAATGCCGCCGCAATCAACGCTACCGCGATGCCCCACGCCAGCTTGCGCTTCAGCGGTGGATCCCCGGCTTCGTCGGTGGACATGCTTGCCAGCACCAGTACCGCCGAATCGGCCGAGGTCACGAAGAAGATCGTCAACAGTACCAATGCCACCGCCGACAGCATCAGCGATGCCGGCAGGCTGTCGAACAGGGTGAACAGCACCGTCTCATAGCCATTGCCCAGCGCCTGCACAAGGTCGGCGTGGCCAAAGATCTGTGCCCACAGTGCCGTTCCGCCGAACACGGCAAACCAGAAGAAGCCCAGCAGGGTTGGTGCCAACACCACGCCGATCACGAACTCGCGCACGCTGCGGCCGCGCGAGATGCGCGCGATGAAGGAACCCACGAACGGGGCCCACGAAATCCACCAGGCCCAGTAGAAGATCGTCCAGTCTGCCACCCATGTGCTGCCGGAGAACGGCGACATGCGCAGGCTCATGGTCACCAGCTGGTTGAGGTAGGAGCCCAGCGTGGTGGTGAACGTATCGAAGATGAATCCGGTCGGTCCCAGCACCAGTACGGTCGCGGCCAGCAACGCGGCCAGCGCCAGGTTGAAGTTGGACAGCCACTTCACGCCGCGCTCCACGCCGCTGGCGGTGGAGGCCATGTACAGCACGAAGGCAATGGCGATGATCGTCATCTGCACCGGTACCGTAGCCTGCAGGCCGAACACGCGCTCCACGCCCGCGGCGATCTGGATGGTGCCGAAGCCGAGCGTCGTCGCCACGCCGATCGCCGTGGCGACCACCGCCGCGATGTTGACGACACGGCCGATCCAGCCACGATGGTGGCGGCCGATGATCGGCTGCAGCATATCGCTGACCAGCCCGCGTCCATTGCGGTTGAACTGGAACCAGGCCATCGCCAGACCGATCAGTGCATAGATCGCCCACGGATGCAGTCCCCAATGGAAGAATGCATAACGCATCGATGCCCGCGCAGCATCCATGCTCTGTGGCGAAAGGCCTTCCGGTGGCTTGGTGAAGTGCGAGATGGGCTCGGCCGCTCCCCAGAACACCAGGCCGATGCCCATGCCGGCGGCGAACAGCATCGACATCCAGCTGGCGCGCGAGAACTCGGGTTCGGCGTCTTCGCCACCGATGCGCAGGTTGCCGAAGCGGCCGAAGGCCAGGTACATCAGGAATACCAGTGCCAGGAATACCACCAGCAGGTACAGCCAACCGACGCTGCGGATGACATCAGCCAGCGCCGCCTGCACGACGGTATTGAAGGGGCCGGGCGCGAGGCCGGCCAGCAGCGCCAGGGCAAGCACCAGTGCGATGGAAATGCGAAACACCATGAAGGAGCTTCTCCGATCAAGGGATTGAGGGGAGCGAGCGAAAGCTTGCAGGGAGTGGTCCAGCGACAGCGTGCGCGTACCGGACAGGAGCCGCGATGGCGGCAGGGAAAGCACCGCTTGCAACGGTGCGGCGCACGTGCACGTTACTGAATGCGACGTCACGATTGTGTTAACGAATGGCGATTGGGGGTCAGATCCGTTTTCCGCAGGAAACGGATCTGACCCCGGAGGCAACCCCGGAGGCAGGCGGTCTATGCTCTAATGCACGCCAAGAAGCGGGGGTACCGCGGCCTTGTGGCCACGGTTGAGATAGTCCCTTGGAACCTGATCCGGCTCATACCGGCGTAGGGAAGCTTCGCAATGCAGCCGTACCCGGAACCTGCCCAAGGAGCGCCCTGGTGCCGTCCGGGCGCGGTGGCAGTGCGCCGCCGCTTCGTCCCTGACCTTCCTGGACGATGCCCGATGAACGCACAGCTCTCCGCCCTGCAACAACAGGCCCAGCAACTCTCCGAATCCGTGACCCGGCCCATACCCGGCTCGCGCAAGATCCACGTGCCCGGCTCGCGCCCGGACCTGCAGGTGCCGATGCGCGAGATCGCGCTGACCCGCACACCCACCGTGTTTGGTGGCGAAGAGAACGCACCGGTCACCGTCTACGATACCTCCGGTCCGTACACCGATCCGGACGTGCGCATCGACCTGTCTGCGGGCCTGCCGGCACTGCGGCGTGGCTGGGTGGAGGAGCGCAACGACACCGAGCAGCTCGACGGCCTCAGCTCCTCGTTCGGCCGCGCGCGCGAGCATGATCCGAAGCTGGATCCGGTGCGTTTCCCCGCGCGCAGCCTGCCACGTCGCGCGCAGGCCGGCGCCAACGTCACCCAGATGCACTATGCGCGCCGCGGCATCATCACCCCGGAAATGGAATTCGTCGCCATCCGCGAGAACCAGCGGCTGCAGGCGATCCGTGATGCCACACTGCTGCAGCAGCATCCGGGCGAGGCATTCGGCGCGTCGATCCAGCAGTTCATCACCCCGGAATTCGTGCGCGAGGAAATCGCCCGCGGCCGTGCGGTGCTGCCCAACAACATCAATCACCCGGAAAGCGAGCCGATGATCATCGGCCGCAACTTCCTCACCAAGATCAACGCCAACATCGGCAACAGCGCGGTGTCCTCGGGCATTGCCGAGGAAGTGGAAAAGCTGGTGTGGGCGATCCGCTGGGGCGGCGACACGGTGATGGACCTGTCCACCGGCAAGCACATCCACGAAACGCGCGAGTGGATCATCCGCAATTCGCCGGTGGCGATCGGTACGGTGCCGATCTACCAGGCGCTGGAGAAGGTCGACGGCCGCGCCGAAGCGCTGACCTGGGAGATCTTCCGCGACACCCTGATTGAACAGGCCGAGCAGGGCGTGGACTACTTCACCATCCATGCCGGCGTGCTGCTGCGCTATGTGCCACTCACCGCCAAGCGGGTTACCGGTATCGTCAGTCGTGGCGGTTCGATCATGGCCAAGTGGTGCCTGGCCCACCACAAGGAAAACTTCCTCTACACGCATTTCGAAGACATCTGCGAAATCATGAAGGCCTACGACGTGACCTTCTCGCTGGGCGATGGCCTGCGCCCGGGCTGCATCGCCGATGCCAACGACGCCGCGCAGTTCGGCGAGCTGGAAACGCTGGGCGAGTTGACGAAGATTGCCTGGAAGCACGACGTGCAGACCATGATCGAAGGTCCAGGCCATGTGCCGATGCAGCTGATCAAGGAGAACATGGACAAGCAGCTGCGCGAGTGCGGCGAGGCACCGTTCTACACGCTCGGCCCGCTGACCACCGACATCGCGCCGGGCTACGACCACATTACCAGCGCGATCGGCGCGGCAATGATCGGTTGGTTCGGTACTGCCATGCTCTGCTATGTCACGCCGAAGGAGCACCTGGGCCTGCCCAACCGGCAGGATGTGCGCGACGGCATCATGGCCTATCGCATCGCCGCCCATGCTGCTGACCTGGCCAAGGGGCATCCGGGTGCGCAGGTGCGTGACAACGCGCTGAGCAAGGCACGCTTCGAATTCCGCTGGGAAGACCAGTTCCACCTTGGCCTGGACCCGGAGAAGGCCAAGGGATTCCACGACGAGACCCTGCCCAGGGACGCGCACAAGCTGGCCCACTTCTGCTCGATGTGCGGCCCGCATTTCTGTTCGATGAAGATCACCCAGGATGTGCGCGAGTACGCCGAGAAGGGCATGCAGGAAAAGTCCGAGCAGTTCCGTGCGGCCGGCGCCGAGGTGTACCAGCAGGGCTGATCGCAGAGGGGCAGTGCCGGGTCATGCCCGGCACCGTCCAGTCACCCATCTCACCGACATGCCGCTATCCTCGCCCCATCGTTCCCCGGGGACACGGAACCATGCCCATTGCTGTCACCACCCGCTGGCTGGCCATCGCCCGCCGTCATCCCTCTGCCTGGCTGCTCGGCGCACAGCTGCTGTCGGTACTGCTGTACCCGGCGTTGGACGAAACCGCTGCCGGGCGCGCGGCAGTAGGCGTGTTCGGCATGGCCGTGCTCGGCCTGGCACTGTGGGTGGTGCAGCGCAGTCCGCTGGGGACATGGCTGGCGTTGGTGCTGGCCATTCCGGCGGTGGTGTTTTCACTATCCGCGGCCCTGCTCGATCGGCCTGCACTGGGCATCACTGCACAACTGCTGGAAAGTCTGCTGTATTTCTATACCGCCGGTGCGTTGATCGCCTACATGCTGCAGGACCACAAAGTGACCCGCGACGAGCTGTTCGCCGCTGGTGCCACGTTCACGTTGTTGGCATGGGCGTTCGCCTTTACCTTTGCCGTATGTCAGCAGTGGTATCCGGGCAGTTTCCAGGGCGGCATTGGTGGAGCGCAGCGCACATGGATGGAGCTGCTTTATCTGAGCTTCAGCTTATTGTCGGGGGTAGGTCTCAGTGATGTCGTGCCACTGCATCCGCAGGCCCGCGCGCTGGTGATGCTGGAGCAGTTTTCCGGCGTCATGTATGTAGCACTGGTGGTTTCGCGCTTGGTCGGTCTGACCATGCTGAAACGCTTCTGAAAATGAACGCCAGATAAAAATATCGCGCCCAGAAGGGCGCGAATGATGATGCTTATTATGTGAATGCGTCGGCGAGAGAGAGCCTGATGTCGACCACGCGATAGGCGAGGTAACCGGCATAGGCTAATATCCGGAGGCTTCGTTTTTTTTGCGGTATGCGCCGATGCTTTGTGCGGAATCTGGCTTCTTGCTGTGCCAAGGATGGGAAGGGATCGATGGTGAACAGTGTTCGCGGCCTGTTTCAGCCCCATAGCAACGAATGATCAACAGCGAAATCCAATCGCCTGAATCCGACCGCGTCCGCGTCGGTGAGTGCATTGTTACTTTGTCCTCGCGTGAGGTCGAAGTCGCCGGTGCCCGCCGTACACGCCGTTTGACGCCCAAGTCGCTGGGCGTGCTGCGCGTATTGATGCGACAGCCGGGGCGGGTGGTGACCCGTGACGAGCTGTTCGCCGAAGTGTGGCCGGACACGCTGCCGACCAACGATGTGCTGACCCAGGCTGTCACCCAACTGCGCAAGGCGTTCAGCGTCGACGACGACAACGGCCAGGCGTACATCGAGACCATCGCCAAGACCGGCTACCGCTTGCTTGTGCCGGTGCAGCCGCTGGCGGACCACGAGACCGATGCGATCGCTGTTGCCGAGGAATCGTCTGCACCGCCACCGCCTGCGCCGGATGCCGTCGCCCCCGTCGGCGCGCCCGTGGTTGAACGCGGCAGTCGCCGCTGGCGGCGTCTCCGCCGTCGCCTGCTGCTGGCGCTTGGCGTAGTGATGCTGCTTGCGCTGGTGGTATTGAGCGTACTGCTGCTGCGCCGCCCGGCACCGGCGAACTCTCCGGTGGACGCGGCAGTGGAGAACGGCACGCGGGTGATCGGAAGCCCTGAGCGACCGTATCGATTGATTACCGCCACGGCCGGTTTTGAGACCTATCCCACACTTTCGCCTGATGGATCGCAGGTCGCCTACGAAGGCGCCAACGACGATGGCGCCGGCGGCAATGCCATCAAGGTGCAGACCTCCGGCAACGCGCCCGCACGCCAGCTGCTTTCGCCTCCGGCAGGTGCCAGCGACCGTTTCCCGAACTGGTCGCCGGATGGCCGCGAAATTGCCTTCGCCCGCTTTGGTGCTGATGACAGCTGCCAGGTATTGATCGCCAGTGCCACCGGCGGCGCCGTGCGCCAGGCCACGCGCTGCGACGGCACCGAGTTGCTGAGTTTCGACTGGACACCCGATGGCCGCGGCCTGGTCTTCGGCAGCATGGTTGGTCGCTATGCCCATCGCGGCATCCGCGTGCTCGATCTGGCCAGCGGCCAATGGCGTGCGCTGGATTACGCTGTCGACGAAGATGATTTCGATTACGCCCCGCGCTATTCCCCGGATGGCAAATGGCTGGTGTTTGTCCGCAACCCTCAGTTGGGCGACCTGTGGCGGATGCCTGCCAGCGGCGGCACGCCCGAGCAGCTGACGACCGAATCGGCCGAGCTGCGCGGTTGGGCATGGCTGGGCGACGGTCGACATATCGTGTTCGGTCGTCGCGTGGACAGCGAAGCGCGCCTGTACTACCTCAACGTCGAGCGCCGCACGCTGCGCGACGCGGGGCTCGACGATGCGCAGTGGCCGGCGGTCTCCCGCCGCGGCGACATGCTGGCGTTCGTGCATCGGCGCGCGCAGTTCGGCGTGTTCAGGATGCCCGCGCAGGGTGGTGCAGGCGAGCGTCTGTTTGCCTCCAGCGGCCGCGATGGGCAACCGATGGTGGCGCCGGATGGACGGCAGCTGGTGTTCAGTTCCGATCGTTCCGGCAGCTTTGCGCTGTGGTGGGCCGACATGCAGCGGCCGGAGTCGCTGCGGCCGATCGAGGGGCTGAAGCCAGAAGCACGGCAAGCGCCGGACTGGTCGGCCGACAGCCGGCATCTGCTGGTGGTGGGCCGTGATGAGCACGGGGAAGCGGTTGTCTACGAGATCGCTCCGCGCGACGAACAGCTGCATCGCCTTCCGGTCCCCGCCGAGCAGCCGTTGCAGGCGTTGTACGGTGCAGACGCGGAGCAACTGCTGGTGGTTGAACGTGATGCCGACCAGCACACCCGTTTGAGCCTGTTCGACCGCAGCGCGCAGCCCTGGCGGCGGTTGGCCAGCCTGGAGGGCGTGTCGCAGGCGCGTTTCGACCGCAGTAGCGGGCGGGTGCTGTTCACCCGGCTGGCAGCGGGCGGGCTGTGGTCGGTGGACGCTGCATTGACCCCGGCCAGCGTGCAGCAGCTCAGCGAGGACCGGCCCAGCCGTTGGCGCTACCGGACTTGGACCGTGGCCGGCAACGGTAGCATCGACTACCTCGGCAGCAGTGCCAGCTGTGGCACGACCCTGGTCCGTATCCAGTCCGGACGCGAAGAAGCGGAGCGCTGCCTGGACGCGCAGCGCCTGAGCGCGGGCAATGGACTCAGCGCCAGCACCGACGGAAACAGCCTGTACCTGGCCCTGGCCATCAGCGATGGTGCCGACATCGGTGTGATGCGACTGCCCGAGCAACCGCCCACGCTGTTCCCTGCATTCTCCAAATTGTTGATCTTGAACGAGAAAGGGCCTTCGTAATTTCTTCGTGACGATCTCGCCGCGAATTCGTGGCGATCTCGGCAGTCTTTCCTGACGCGCTGCCACCTGATTTGGCAAAACGGAGGCCTGTACTTGGCAAATCCGTGGTGCCCTCATGCGTCAACTCTCGCTGGCTGATCGTGGCCAAACCGTATCCCTGGACAAGGCGATCGACGATGTCGCGCCGACCTGCATGGGCGTTGCCCGCCTCGGCAGCCTGCAGACCGCCGGCACCAGCTTCAGCGTCTGGATGCAGGTGCGCGGCACCTCGTGGGTGGAAGCCAAGGAAGGGCGGTTCCGCCTTCGCCAGGGCGAGTGGATCGCGTTCGAGAAGGAGTCCAGACCGCTGGTCCAAGCCGGACGCAACGGCCTGTGCGTGGGCATGAACCTGAACGTCGAAGCGCTGCGCGTGCTGACCGAAATGGCCGACTGCGGCCTGTACGCCGGCCGCGGCCTGATGAACCGGGCCGATGCACGCGTGGCGCTGCGCCTGTGGCGTGACGCCCTCGCCAGCGGGCAGCCGGCGCAGGCGCTGCGTCCATTGCTGCTGCATCTGGCCGGTCTGCAGCGCAGCTTGGCAGACAACGTACAGCGTTGCCCCGGCCGCTCGCGTAGTCGCAAGCGCCAGGTGTTCGGCCGCATGCAGCGCGCGCGCCTGTATCTGGAGGGCAACAGCCACCGTGTGGTGCGCATCGGCGAACTGGCCGAGCTGACCAACTTCTCCAGCTGGTATCTCTCCAAGACGTTCCAGAGCCTGTACGAGGAAAGCCCGCAGTCGCTTTCGGCACGGTTGCGCCTTGAGCGCGCGGCCGATCTGCTGCGCGACACCGACATGATGGTCGGCGAAGTCGCTGCCGCCAGCGGTTTCGACAACTGCTGCAGCTTCGCGCGTGCCTTCCGCGCCCGCTACGGCCAGTCCGCCTCGCGCTTCCGCGAGAACGATGGACAGCTTCCGCCACACTCCGCAAAGTCTCCGGTTGTGTCGCGCAAATACAGCGCTGCAACGCAATCGTAACGTGCTACGGCGTTTTAACACGCTACTAACACGTACCTTGGAGAGATTGATGAACGTTCGTATTCCCGCAGTGCGGCTCGGCTTGCTGCCGGCCGGCATTGCGCTTGCCTTGGCACCGTCCTTCGCTTCGGCGCAGGACGCAGCTGCCGGCGGCACGACCGACCTGGACCGCATCTCGGTCACCGGTTCGCGTATCCGCCAGGCGAGCATGGAAACCGCGCAGCCGGTGATCGCGCTGCAGCGCGCCGATATTGAAAAGCAGGGCTTCACCAGCGTTGCCGACATCGTGCAGAACCTGTCGGCGACCGGTTCGCCGGCGATCAGCCGCGCCGATGCCCTGTCTTCGGGCGAAGAAGTCGGCGGCCAGTACGTCGACCTGCGCAACCTCGGCCCGGAGCGCACCCTGGTGCTGCTGGACGGCAAGCGCATGGGCACCAGCACCGGCGGCTACACCGACCTGGCTTCGATCCCGACCTCGGTCGTGGAACGCATCGAAGTGCTGACCGACGGTGCATCGGCCATCTATGGTTCCGACGCCATCGCCGGCGTGGTCAACATCATCACCCGCAAGAACTTCGACGGGCTGGAAGCCAGCGTCTACGGTGGTCAGTATGGCCAGGGCGACGGCCAGAAGCAGGTCTACAACTTCGTCTACGGCCAGACCGGTGAGCGCGGTTCGATCACCTTCGGCGCCGAGTACAGCAAGGAAGACGAGGTCCAGGCCAAGGACCGCTCCTTCAGCCGCTACCCGAACGGTCGCTTCCATCCGTTCCCGACCGACGACGATGCCAACGGCTGGTCGCCGGCATCCAACCATGGCGTGCTGATCGACGACATGGGTACCCCGAAGGACGCCAACGACGATATCTGGTACACCCGTGCCAATACCGGTGCCGGCAACGGCATGGGCGACTTCCGTGAGTTCGGCACCGCCGACTACACCAATGCCAGCCAGGAAATGTGGCTGCAGAACAAGCTGACCCGTCGCTCGGTCTTTGCCAACGGCAACTACGACCTGACCGACAACATCCGCGCTACCGCGAACGTGCTGTACACCAAGCGCACCGCGACCTCGCAGATCGCCGGCTACCCGTACCAGTCCGAGGTCTACGGCACCCCGCTGTCGGGCGACAGCATCTACAACCCGCTGGGCAAGGACGCGAACTTCATCCGTCGCACCTCCGAGTTCCCGCGCCAGACCGAATCCGAGCAGGAAACCTTCCGCTTCTCGGCCGGCCTGGAAGGTTCGTTCGAATTCGCTGACAAGTTCTGGGATTGGGACGTGGGTTACGTCTATAACCAGAACAAGGGCGTCAAGACCGGCACCGGCAACCTGTTCATCCCGAACGTGCAGAACGCCGTCGGCCCGTCCTTCATGGATGGCGACGTTGCCCGTTGCGGCACCCCGGGCAAGGTGATCGCCGGTTGCACCCCGTGGAACCCGCTCGCACCGTACGGCTCCACCGGCAACGGCTCGCTGGCTGATCCGGCACTGCAGGCCTACCTGTTCCTGCCGAGCCACGACACCTACACCAACACCACCAAGGCTTACAGCGCCAACATCTCCGGCTCGCTGTTCACGCTGCCGGCAGGTGACCTGGCCATCGCCGCCGGTTACGAGCACCGTCAGGAAAGCGGTGAGTACAACCCGGATGCACTGCTGCAGTCGGGCCTGAGCACCGACCTGGCCGGCGCGCCGACCAAGGGCAGCTACAAGCTCGACGAGTTCTACGTCGAACTGAACGTGCCGGTGCTGGCCGACATGCCGTTCGCCAAGGAACTGTCGCTCGACATGGCCGGTCGCTACTCGGACTACAACACCTTCGGCGACACCATCAACAGCAAGTTCGGCCTGAAGTGGAAGCCGATCGACGACCTGCTGGTGCGTGCGACCTATTCGACGGGCTTCCGCGCGCCGAACATCGCCAACATGTACGGCGGCACCTCGCAGACCTTCGACGCCTACACCGATCCGTGCGACAGCAGCTTCGGTTCGGCTTCGCGCAACCCGTCGGTTGCCGCGGCCTGCGGCGCACGTGGCGTTCCGGCGAACTTCCGCCAGATCACCTCTGGTGGCGCACAGTCGACCGGTCCGGGTACCCAGTCCTACAGTGCCTTCGAGTCGGGTTCCAACCCGGAACTGCAGCCGGAAACCTCCAAGACCTGGACTGCTGGCCTGGTCTACAGCCCGAACTTCGTGCAGGGCCTGGACGTCAGCCTGGACTGGTGGAAGATCCGCATCGACAACGTGATCGCCGCCGAGTCGGTGACCTCGATCCTCAACCAGTGCTACGTGCTGGGTGTGGCGTCGGCGTGTGACCGCTTCAGCCGCGGTACCGAAGGCCGTACCGTCAACCAGGTGGTCGACGTTACCCGTACCCTGATCAACGGTGGTTACCAGGAAACCGCAGGTTACGACCTGGGCATCAAGTACCGCCTGCCGGAGTTCTCCTTCGGCAAGATCGTGGTTGACTGGAAGACCACCTACGTCGATTACCTCGAGTACAAGCGCGACAACGAAGCCGAGACCCCGGTCGAGCAGCACACCAGCTGGGCAACCGGCGACTGGGGTGCGAACTTCCGCGTCCGTTCGAACCTGAATGTCGATTGGAGCCTGGGCAACCTGGGCGTCAACTGGGCGGTGCGTTACTACTCGAGCATGAAGGAGCCGTGCTCCTACGACACCGAGTGCAACCTGCCTGACTTCAGCTCGTCCTACACCCTGGGCCAGCCGACCCGCAAGGTCGGTTCGAACACCTTCCACGATGTGCAGGTGCGTTACACCCTGCCGTGGCAGGCCACGGTCTCGGTCGGTGCCAACAACGTGTTCAATCACGAAGGCCCGGTCATGTACAGCCAGCCGAACTCGAGCTTCTCGTACTACGGCGGCTTCGACATCGGTCGTTACTACTACATGAAGTACACCCAGCGCTTCTGATCCATCGAAGCGTGACAGCAGAAAAAGGAGGGCGGGCCGCAAGGTCCGCCCTTCTTGTTTGCGCGGTCGGGCAACGCGGCTGTCCATGCCGCGTGCGCCGAACCTCCGGTCACCAGCGATTGATCCACGTCACGTGCGAACGAACTCCCGGTCATTTCCAGTAGATCCACGCCATGCGTGGATGAACCTCCGGCACAATGAAAAAAGGCAGGCCACCTGGCCTGCCTTTCGTCCCATTCGTACCCGCCTGCCGCTGTGCCTCAGGCGTCGCTGGGCACCAGCCCCATCAGGCTGTTGGCGTGCTCGCGCCACTGCGGAAGCTTGTTCAGTACACCGGCGCGCTGCAGATACTCTTCATCCACCGGGTCGCCGTTGACCAGTGCCAGCGCCACGTGCACCGCACCGGTTACCCAGAAGCTGCGGGTGTTCGCGCGCTGCGGTTGCAGATGGAACGCCACCGCCTCGATGATCGGCATCGGCAGGCCCCACAGGCCCAGCAGATAGGCGCCGGCTTCGGCATGGCCGGGACGGTCGTCGTCCGCCAGTTCGGGTTCGCTGCGTTCGTTGCGTACGCCCGGCAGCAGCAGGCCGATGTCGGCCAGCAGTGCGGCGGTGGCACCGAGTTCGGCGCTGGAGTCGGGCAGCAGGCGTGCAGCCAATCGCGAGGCCATCAAGGCGCGCTGCTGCAGCGAGTTGCGTTCGGCGCCAGACAAGGTCGGCGCGGAGAACACTTCGCTGGCCAGCACCAGGTCACGCAGCGTGGCCAGGCCCAGCCGGGTCACGGCCGTGCGCAGGTCGGCGATGGTGCGGCCCTGGCTGAAGAACGCCGAATTGGAAAGTTGCAGCACCTTGGCCGCGATCGCCGGATCGGCGGCGACCAGCTTGGCGACATCGGCGCTGTCGGCGTCGTCGTCATGTTCCAGCGCCTGGGTCAGGCTCAGGTACAGATGCGGCGGCGAGGGCAGCTTCTCGATGCGGCCGATGGCATCGCGCAGGCGCGGGCTGTCCAGCACTTCGCGCAGCTCTTCCAGGCTGGTCAGTGCTTCCAGCAGGACTTCCGGTGCCAGCGGTAATGGCAGGAAGCGATGGGCGACACCGATCAGGCGCGCCGGCGGCGGCCGGTTGCCATGCTGCGCATCGACCAGTGCGATGCGGATGGTCTCCGGGCGCAAGGTGCGGATCTGTCCCAGCAACGTCGTCGCGTTGAGATCGGGCAACTGCGGGCAGACGATCACCGCGTCCACGCCCTGGGTGGCGACCGCGGTCATCGCGGTGTGGCCATCGGAGGCGGTCAACGGCTGCCAGTCTTCCCCAAGATCGGCAATGAATTCGGTCAGCTCAGCCGGCAGGCTGGCTGTATCCCCAACAAGCAGAATACGCACGACACATTCCCCTGGCTGTCTCGACGGTCGATGTCGACGACGTGTGAAGTGACGCAATTTACCTAATACGGCGGCAAAGGTGATGTGCCGCCGTCATGAAACGTGACCCGCATCGCTCCGACGCCGTGCGCCGGAGCAATGCTGTTCAGTCTCAGGCCTTGCTGTCGAGGTGGCGCTGGTGCGCCTCGATCAGGATCTGCTTGGCCTCAGCCGCGCCGCCCCAACCGTCCAGCTTGACCCACTTGCCCTTCTCCAGGTCCTTGTAGTGCTCGAAGAAGTGACCGATGCGCTCCAGCCAGTGGCTGGACACCTGCTCGATGTCTTCCACGTGGGCGTAGCCGCCGAACACCTTGGTGACCGGCACGGCCAGGATCTTCTCGTCGCTGCCCGCCTCATCGCTCATCTTCAGCACGCCGACCGGACGGCAGCGCACCACCGAACCCGGGACCAGCGGCAGCGGCAGCACCACCAGCACGTCGGCCGGATCGCCGTCGCCGCACAGGGTGCTCGGCACGTAGCCGTAGTTGCAGGGGTAGCGCATCGGGGTCGACAGGATGCGGTCGACGAAGATCGCGCCGGTTTCCTTGTCCACTTCGTACTTCACCGGCTCGGAATCCTTCGGGATCTCGATGATGACGTTGATTTCTTCCGGCGGGTTCTTGCCGGGCGAGACGAGTTCCAGACCCATGGTGTGCTCCAGGTGGGGGTGTAGACGGATAGCTCTCCATTTTATGCCTTTGCCGGTCGCTGTGCAGGGTAGGGCGGCGCCGACCTGCGCACTTGCCCCCGACGGAGGGGCCAGAGCGGGGTTCCCCGATGGGTTCGCCCCGGTCCGCCCCGGCAGGCTGGAGCTCCATACCAAGGAGCCTTGCCATGAACTGGAACCGCTGGTGCTGTTGCGCCGTCCTGCTGCTGGCGCCTCTGCCCGCGCTTGCACGTGGGGCGCATGTCGACCTGATCAACTACCCTGCCGACGAGGCTGGATGGGAACGGGCCTTCGCGCTGGAGGACGCGGTCGCCCGCGAATTCGCCGCGGTGTGTGCCGACACCTTCTGTGAAGGTGACTACAGCAACTACCGGGTGATGGAGTTCCGCTGCGCCGTGCTGGCCCACCGGGGCACCGTGCAGCGCTGCGTCTGGGTGCTGGCGGCCAGCGAACTGGCGGTGCAACCCGACACAGGGCAGGTGCAGGTCGACAACGGCCACTGGACCTGCCCGGTGGAGATGCAGCCCGGGGTGCCGGTTGAAGCCTTCTTTGCCTCGCTGGAGGCGCCGGACGGCCTGATGGCGCCGCTGCCCGGGCTCGATCATGGTCTGTTCGAGGTGCTGCCTGATTGCCTGCAGAGGAGGGGCGCCTGATGCGTGCTTTCCCGGGACGATGGCTGCTCTGTGGTCTGCTGCTGGCCGGAACCGCGCAGGCGGCGCCGGCGTTCGTGGACGCCCGTGACTATCCCGATCCAGCGACCGGCCGGGAGCGCTTCCTCGCTGCCGAGCGGATGCTGGTGCGCGGGTTCGATGATGTCTGTGGCGACACGTTCTGCGAGGGGCAGTACTACAACCTGTGGGCCATGCGCCTGCGCTGCTCGGTGGAACGCGCGACAGGCGTGGTCGCCAGCTGCGTCTGGACCTTCGCTGGCAGCGAAACCTGGGTGCAGAAGGACGGCCGGATCGACGTCGACCATGGCACCTACGCCTGCACGCTGCCGCTGGCGCCTGCAACCCGGCTGGAGGAGCTGCTCCAGGTCTGGCAGGCTTCCGGGCATGAGGCGATTGATGCCCCGTTGCCCGGCACAACCACGAGCGTCTATGACGGCCTGACAGACTGTCTCTGATGCAGCGGCTCGTGAATGCAAACGTGATTTATTCGCATTAACGGAGTAGCATGCGCGCCGCCCCCGTCTGTCCCGTCGCCGCGCATGTCCTCCAACGCCGTCACCTTGACCGAACTGCTGATCCGCGAACGATCGGCACTGCTGCGGCGCGTGCAGCGCATTCTCGGTGGCGACAGCGGGGCGGAAGACGTGATCCAGGCGGTCTGGTTCAAGGCGCGCGGGGTCGACAACAGCCAGAGCATCGACAATCCGCGCGCCTATCTCTATCGATTGGCCATCAACCTCGCCACCGATCATGGCCGCGAATCGACGCGGCGCAACCGCCTGCTGGCCGAGCACTACCTGTGGCAGGAGGACGAGCAGATCTCCACGGAGGAGCAGGTGATGGCGCAGGATGAGTTGCAGCGCGTGCTTGATGCCGCCGGCCACCTGCCCGAGCCGACGCGTACCATCTTCCATCTCAATCGCCTGCAGGGCCTGACCCAGGCCGACATCGCCCGACGCCTCGGGGTGTCGGTGACCACGGTGGAGAACCACGTACGCACTGCCCTGCAGCGGCTTGCCTGGGCACGCAGCGGTCGATGAACGATCCGGCTTGGGGGCGCACACCCGCCGTGCGTCTTGATTCGCAGGCCGCCCATGCGGTCTAGTCCTTCCGCCCACCTCTGATCGTGTCCCCCGCCAGCCGATGAGCCCGCCCCCGACACCCCGCAGCACCGCCGATGATGCCGTGGCCGAACAGGCCAGGGACTGGATCGTGTGCCTGGCGTCCGGCGATATCAGCGACGCGCGCATGGATGCGTTCGAGCGCTGGCTGGCCGAGCCGGCGAATCGGCGTTCATTCGAGCATGAGCGCATGCTGTGGCGCAGTGTGGGGCCGCGTCCGGTCGCCATCGAACGCAGGCAGGCAGCGCGTCGCCCGCGGCGGCTGCGTTGGGCCATGGCCACCGCCGCTGCGCTGGCAGTGCTGGTGGCCTGGCCCGATACCTGGCTGCGCCTGCAGGCGGATCATCGCAGCGACCACCGCGTACAGGATGTGCATCTGCCCGATGGAAGCCATGCCGTACTCGATGCCGACAGTGCGATCGCCGTGCACTTCGATGACCAGCGTCGTCGCATTGAACTGCTGCGTGGCCGTGCCTGGTTCTACGTGGCGCCTGATGCGCAGAGGCGCTTCAGCGTCGCGGCTGGCAACGGTGTGGTGGAAGACATCTCCACCGCATTCACGGTCGCTCACGTCGCCGCCGGGGTCGAGACCGAAGTCGGGCAGGGCCGCATACGCGTGGCCAGTCCGGTCGATGGCGGCTGGACCTATCTGCAGGTGGGGCAGCGTGCGGGCTATGGCGAGCATCGAAGCGTGCAGCGCCTGACCGACGTTGCCGCAGACAGTGTCGGCGCCTGGCGACAGGGCGAGCTGCTGCTGGAGCAGGCCAGCGTGACCGATGCCGTGCACGAGGTCGGTCGCTATCGCGCAGGGCCGACGTTCGTGCGCGGCAATCTTCAGTCGCTTCCAGCCATCAGCGCGGCGCTGCGCGTCGATCATCCGGAGCAGGCACTGGACGCGCTGGCGGCCACCGCCGGCCTGCAGGTCACCCGCCTGCCGCTGGGTGTGGCAATCGTCCACCGGTAACACCACGCCATCCGCGGATGCAGCGCATCCGTCTTGGGGATCGCGCGCCGCCATGCGTCTCATCCACGAACGTACCCGCCGCCGCCACGTACGTCGTTGGGTCCGCGCATGCGCGGACGATGCCGCGCCCGCGGCCACGCTCCTCTGACAGGTTCCCCCCATGTACGAATTCCGCCGTCCGGGCCGCGCACCGCGCCCGTCCCGTCTGTGCATCGCGCTGCTGGCCGCCGGCCTGGCAACCGCCACCCCCACCGTGATGGCGCAGTCCAGCACCGCTGGCCCGGCTGCGGTACAGCACTTCGATATTCGCGAACAACCGCTGGACGATGCACTGCGCGCCTACATGCGCCAGTCCGGTGTGCAGGTGGTCTATCCGAGCACGCTGGCCAAGGGCGTGATCTCGCAACCGGTCAGCGGCACGCTGTCAGCCGACGAGGCCCTCGCACGTCTGCTTCGCGGCAGCGGCCTGAGCGTGCGCCGGGTAAGCGCCGATGCCGTGACGCTGGAGGTCGCTGCGGCGGGCCAGACGGGCGGAGTGATCGTCACCGATACCCTCAGCGTGGCCGGAGACCGCGTGCAGGGCGGCGCGGCCAGCGATGAAGCACGCCTGCTCGACAGCTACCGGAGCGTGGGTTCGACCACCAGCATCGGCCGCGTCGCACTGGAGCGGTTCCGCGGCACCTCCACCGGCGACATCGTCAAGGGCGTGGCCGGTGTTACCGCTGGCGATCCACGTGTGGGCAATGGCTTCGACGTCAACATCCACGGCATCCAGGGCCAGAGCCGCGTGCCGGTCATCATCGACGGTGGCCAGTCCAGCATGGACACCTACCGTGGTTATGCCGGCCAGTCGCAGCGCACCTACCTCGACCCCGACCTGATCTCGCGGCTGACCATCACCAAGGGCCCGAGCCTGCAGGCAAATGCCTCCGGCGGTATCGGTGGCGTGGTCGAAATGGAAACGCTGAATGTCGATGACGTGCTGCGCGAGGGGCGCGATGTCGGCGTACGCATGCGCGGGGGACTGGCCAACGGCAGCGCCAACAACCTGCCCGGCTACGAGGCCGTGCCGCGCAGCGATCGCAGCGCCACCGGCAGCCAGTTCCTC
This sequence comes from Stenotrophomonas indicatrix, assembly GCA_041545745.1. Classification (NCBI taxonomy): domain Bacteria; kingdom Pseudomonadati; phylum Pseudomonadota; class Gammaproteobacteria; order Lysobacterales; family Lysobacteraceae; genus Stenotrophomonas; species Stenotrophomonas indicatrix. The sequence continues at coordinate 3,768,129 of CP168152.1, read as the reverse complement.
AACGTGGCCGCCGCCGGGCACTGGGATCGCTTCGACCTGGTGGCCGCCTATGCGTACCGAGACAACGGCAATTACTTCTCCGGCAGCAAGGGCTACTACGATTTCCCGCAGACCCGTCGCACCCTCGCGCCGCTGAACCCGCCGCGTACCGAAGTGTTCAACACGTCCTCGCGTTCGAAATCGACCCTGCTCAAGGGCACCTGGCGCATCGACGACGCGCAGACGCTGGAAGCGGGCTATCGGCGCTATGAAGGCACCGCTGGCGAGATCATGGCCTCGCAGATCATCCGCGTCGACCGCGACCGCGTGCCGCAGTGGGACCCGGGCCATGTCGACATGGACAGCTACAGCCTGCGCTACCGGTTCAACCCGGACAGCGAGCTGATCGACCTGCGCGTCAACGCGTGGTACACCGACGCCGACAGCGTGATGTACAACAGCCTGACCGGCATCACCCCGTGGTACTTCGACCGCCGTACCGAGTGGTACGACGCGCCCAGCTTCAGCGGCAATCCCGGCTACAAGGATGCCTACCGCAACCCGTTGCGGCAGAAGCGCTTCGGTCTGGACGCCAGCAACACCTCGGTGTTCGACAGCAGTGCCGGCCGCTTCACTCTCGATTACGGCCTGTCCTACAGCGATGAAGACATCGCCCCGGGCAGCTCCGGCCCGATCATGCACGACGACCTGGTCAACAACCGCTTCCTGCGCAATGCCGAGCGCAAGGAATACAGCGCGGTGGCGTCGCTGAAGTGGGCGCCGGACGAACACTGGGAGATGCTGCTGGGCGGGCGCTGGAACCGCGTGGACGTGCATGACCGCAACCGCCTGGCCACGCCCGACGGATACGAAGTCCAAGGCCAGTACCGCTACACCGAGCTGCTCAACGGCAATCCCAAGCTGCCGTCGTGGCGGGCCAAGCGTATCGCGCTGCTGAACTGGTATCCCGACGCGAACGGCAACTTCACCCAGGAGTCACTGCTGGCCTCGCCGTACAAGAAGGGCACCGTCGGCGACATCGGTGGCTGGAATTTCTATGACGCCGATGCTGCAGAGGATCTGAAAGTGCCGGTGAGCTGGACCTGGTCGCAGCCGATTCGCCGCCGTGACAGTGCGTTCTCGCCGACGGCCAGCGTGGCCTTCCGTTTCAGCGAAGACAGCATGGTCTACCTGAAGTACGCCGAAGGGACCAAGCTGCCGAGTCTGTTCGAGACCACGCTCGGTCTGTTCACTGCGGCCAAGCCGGTGGACGAACTCAAGCCCGAGCGCGCGCACAGCTGGGAACTGGGCGCCAGTACGATCCAGCACGACCTGTTCACTGCCGGTGACCGCCTGGCGCTGAAGCTGGCGTACTTCGATACCCGCATCGATGACCTGATCACCCGCGACTACCGCACGTTGTCGGCCGGCCTGATCCGCAACGTCGACCGCTTCAAGGTGTCGGGCATGGAGTTCCAGTCCAGCTATGACAGCGGCAAGGTGTTTGCCGATCTGTCGGCACACTACTACTTCAAGGCCAAGACCTGCGCGCCGGACATCGCCGCCGAACGCCGCGCGTACGGTGTCCAGCGCAGGATCGAGGAACTGATCGGCACGCCGGACTGCGTGGATGGTGGCTTCGAAGGTTCCTACAGCAACACCCAGAACCCGCCGCGCTACATGGTCAACCTGACACTGGGCTCGCGCCTGTTCGACGAGCGGCTGACCTTCGGCACCCGCGTGGTCCACAACGCTGGCCCGATCAGCAAGCTGGACAAGGAATGGAACGTCGGCCTGTCGGCGATCCAGCAGCTGTACCGGCCGACCACGCTGGTGGATCTGTTCGCAAGCTGGAGCTTCAACGACCAGTTGTCGGTGGAAGCGAACGTGGACAACGTGACCGACCGCTACTATCTGGATCCGCTTGCCCTGGGTGTGATGCCGGCACCGGGCCGCACCGCACGGCTGGCAGTGACCTGGAAGTACTGATCGGCAGCGCGGAGCGCCTTCGGTGGGTGCGGACCTTGGTCCGCACCGCCTTTGCAGTGCGGAAGACTTCTCTTGACCGGAACTACCGCTCTATAAATTGGTTCTCAATCCATCAGCTGGAAGGTCCAGTGAGAGCTCGACATCCGTCCAGTCTTCTTCAACCGGGAGGCGGTGGAAAAGGCTGAGAAACAGTTCGCTCAAGTAGCCAGCCCTGTTCTCGACTTCGCCAAGCGGAAGTTCGTGTGGAATCAGGTTTCGCCAGTGATCTTCAGCGCCATTCGTCCCTGCAAGGAAGCCTAGAGTGCTGCAGACATGGGCACGGGCTGCGGGACCGAATGTCTCCAGAACCTTGCCCATCTCACCGAACAGCCAAGCTCTGTCCTGCGCATCGTTTATCTCGAGCGCCGCCAGTTCATCGTCCGACATGGACAACAACGGGTAGTAGAGGTAATGGATGTAGTTGATGTTCGCTGCTTTCGCCATGGGTGGATCAGCCTTGCTACCGCGCTCATCGTGATGGAAATGACGCGCTTCATCGAGGGCCGATTGCGACTGAGGTTCAGAATTCTTTTGGCAAGGGAATTCATCTGCACATGATGTGGATCTACGGGTGGTGCCGGGCCATGCCCGGCGCCCCCATCCCGGCGAATGCTTACAGCCCGGTCGCTGCCTTCACCGCCTCCTCGTGCAGCGCTTCGTTCAGTTCGTCGACCACAGTGGTCCACGCCGCATCGGCCTGCAGCGATTCGCTCAGGAACTGGCGCTGGGCATCGTTCCAGTAGGGTGCCTCGACCACTTCAACGTCGGTGGCCAGCTGGTGCTCGCGGATGAAACGGGCGATGCCCTCGGCGCTGGCATCCAGGCCCAGCTGCAGGAACAGGTTGGTCATGCGCGGTTCGGTGGTGATCATCGTCGGTTCCGAGTGGAAGAAGGGAATGGCCCATTATCGGCGCACACGGGCTTGGGGAAAGCCCCGCAGCAGACGTCTACAGCACGACGACCCCCTTGGCATTCCCCATGAACGCACACATCGCTCCCGAAGACAGCCGCAGCGTGCGGCTCAAGGCCGCCACCCGCGACAGCCATGGCGCCCTCGACAAGCGCATCATGGCCGGCGACATCTTTGCCGACCGCAGCAGTTTCGCTCGCTTCCTGCGCGTGCAGTACCGCTTCCACCGCAGCATCGACGCGTTGTATGCCAGCCCTGCACTGGACGCATTGCTGCCGGACCTGGCTGAACGTCGCCGCCTGCAGCAGGTGCGTAGCGACCTGGAGGACCTGGAACAGGCGCTGCCGGGCGAGGACATCGCCGCACTCGGGAATGACCTGCCGCTGCCGACTGCGTTGGGCTGGTTGTATGTTGCTGAAGGCTCCAACCTGGGTGGCACCGTACTCTACAAGATGGCGGCTGCGCTCGGCCTGGATCGTGATTTCGGCGCGCGCCACCTGGCGGCACATCCTGATGGGGCCGCGCGGCACTGGCGCGAGTTCACTGCTGCACTGGATGCAGTGGTGCTGTCGCCGGCGCAGGAGCAGGAAGTGATCGATGCCGCTGATGCCGCGTTCCGCAGCGTGCACGGCCATGTCGAAGTGGAGTTTTCCTGATGTCCCTGCACCGCCCGCTGGCGCGCGATTGATGCGCTGGCTCTGGTTCGCGCTCGGTTGGCTGATGGTCGCGTTGGGGGTGATCGGCGCGCTGCTGCCAGTCATGCCGACCACCATTTTCCTGATCCTGGCGGTGGGCTGCTTCGCGCGCAGTTCGCCCAGGTTCGAACAGCGGCTGCTTTCCCATCCGCGCTATGGCCCGTCGCTGCGCCTGTGGCGTGAGCAGGGCGCGGTATCGCGCAAGGGCAAGGCGTTTGCCAGCGCGGGCATGGCGGTGGGATTTGCGATGTTCTGCTGGGGCGCACACCCGTCCTGGCGCCTGCTGCTGGGCGTTGGCCTGTTCTTTGCGGTCAGTGCCGGCTATGTCCTGAGTCGACCGGCGCCACGTTTCGATCCTGCGCCGCTGGTGGGCGTGGACGATGCCACCGATCCACGCGCTGCCCGCCGTCGCGCCTCCTCTTCCGATTCCAATGGAACCTCTGACGATGCTGCCTGCTGATCTGGCTCCCATGGCCGCCCCCGCACTGACCCCCTGGGGCATGTACCTGGCTGCCGATGTGGTGGTGAAGGGCGTGATGATTGCCCTGGCTGTAGCCTCGCTGGCCACCTGGACCGTGCTGCTGGCCAAGGGCTGGGAACTGGCACGGCAGGCACGCGCCTTGCGCCTCGCACGAAGCCTGCTGCTGTCGACATCCAGCCTGCCGGTTGCAGGCGGCGAGCCCGCACTGCAGCAGAGCATCGCCGCCGCAATGCTGGATGCTGCGCGCACCGAGCTGCATCTGTCGCAGGAACTTGATCACCGCGAGGGAATCAAGGAGCGGGTGGCGTTACGACTGGAGCGCCTGGAACTGGAGACCGCACGCAACCAGCGTCGTGGCATCGGCGTGCTTGCCAGCATTGGCGCAGTGGCGCCGTTCGTTGGCCTGTTCGGCACCGTGTGGGGCATCATGAACAGCTTCATCGGCATCGCCCACAGCAACACCACCAACCTTGCCGTGGTTGCGCCAGGCATTGCCGAAGCGCTGCTGGCTACCGCGCTCGGTCTGGTCGCAGCGATCCCGGCGGTGTTGGTCTACAACCACTTCACCCGGGTGCTGGCGGGCCTGCGCGGGCTGCTGGGCGATCTGTCCGCAGCTGTGCAGCAGCTGGTGTCGCGTGATCTGGATCGGGCTGCACGCCGTGCACCGGCAGGCACGCTGCGTGCAGTGAACTGAGGCACGCCATGGCGATCAGGACCGCATCCGGACGCGATGACACCCCGGAAGAAGCCCACGAGATCAATGTCACGCCCTTCATCGACGTGATGCTGGTGCTGTTGATCATCTTCATGGTGGCCGCGCCGCTGGCTACGGTGTCGGTGCCGGTACAGCTCCTCGCCAGCAGTGCGCAGGCGACGCCGGCAGAAAATGCGCCGGTGTATGTGACCGTGCAGGCCGACCTGTCGCTGCGGGTGGGCGAGGCGCCGGTGGCAAGTGATGGCCTCGCCAACGCGCTGCGCTCGGCAACGCATGGCGATACGTCGCAGCGTCTCTATCTGCGTGCCGATCAACGCGTCTCCTATGGAGACCTGATGGCGACGCTGGACGCATTGCGCAGTGCCGGTTACCTGAAGGTCGCCCTGGTCGGGTTGGAGCAGGGCGCTCGATGAGCGGGCTGCAGCGCTGGGCGACCAGCCTGGCGATCGTACTGCTGGCACATGCGGTGCTGATCGGTACGCTGTGGTGGTGGGCGTCGCGCACGCCGCCGGTCGTAGCAGTGGCACCTCCTGCCGCCTTGATGCTGGAATTGGCTCCCGCCGCGCAGGCGCCGCCGGTACCGCCGCGCGCGCTGCCCGCCGGACCGTTGCAGCAGGAGCAGCAGCGGCGCGTGACCGTGCCGAAGCAACACGAACAGATCAAAGCGCCGGCGCTGCCACAAGGGGAACTTGCGGCCCCGCTCGAGCCACCTGCGAAGCCGACAGAGGACGCTGCGGACGCCAACGTCGATCGCACGCTGGCGCCGCCGGACGTTCCTGCACAGGCAGCAGCACGTTACGCTGCACCGCGTACCACGGCCGGCGAACGCAGCAGTGCCAACGCCACCTGGCAGGGGTTGCTGCTGGGACACCTGCAACAGCATCGGCGTTATCCACGCCAGTCCGAACGGTTGCGCCAGCAGGGCGTGGCCTATGTGCGCTTTGCGGTTGCCCGCGACGGCCGTGTGTCGGCGCTGCGCATCGAGCGCAGCAGTGGCTTCGCACTGCTCGACCAGGAGACACTGGACACCGTGCAGCGCGCCAGCCCGGTGCCGGTGCCGCCGGCCGAAGTGGCCGGCGACCCGGTGGAAGTGATGGTGCCGGTGGCGTTCTACCTGCGCGGGCGGTGATCGGCAGCGGGGGCGGCGATCCACGCATGGCGTGGATCTACAGCAATGGCACCAGCAACAACGCCACGATGTTGATGATCTTGATCAGCGGATTGATCGCCGGGCCGGCGGTGTCCTTGTACGGATCACCCACGGTGTCGCCGGTCACCGCCGCCTTGTGCGCTTCGCTGCCCTTGCCGCCGAAGTGGCCATCCTCGATGTACTTCTTGGCGTTGTCCCAGGCGCCGCCGCCGGTGGTCATCGAAATGGCCACGAAGAGCCCGGTGACGATCGTGCCGATCAGCAGGCCGCCCAGCGCGCGCGGCCCCAGCAGCAGGCCGACCACCACCGGCACGGCCACCGGCAGAAGCGACGGCACGATCATTTCGCGGATCGCCGAGCGGGTCAGCATGTCCACCGCCTTGTCGTACTGCGGCTTGGCGGTGCCCTGCATGATGCCGGGGATCTCGCGGAACTGCCGCCGCACTTCCTCCACCACCGCGCCGGCCGCGCGACCGACCGCTTCCATCGCCATCGCGCCGAACAGGTAGGGAATCAGGCCACCGATCAGCAGGCCGATGATCACCGTGTGGTCGCTGAGATCGAAACGGAACTCCTGGCCGGGATTGGCCGCCTGCAGGTTGTGCGTGTAGTCGGCGAACAACACCAGCGCGGCCAGTGCTGCCGAACCGATGGCATAGCCCTTGGTCACCGCCTTGGTGGTGTTGCCCACCGCATCGAGCGGATCGGTGATGTCGCGGATCTCCGAAGGCAGCTCAGCCATCTCGGCGATGCCACCGGCGTTGTCGGTGATCGGCCCGTAGGCATCGAGTGCGACGATCATGCCCGCCATCGACAGCATTGCAGTGGCGGCGATGGCGATGCCGTACAACCCGGCCAGTGCGTGTGCGCCCCAGATCGCCGCGCAGACGGCGATCACCGGCAGCGCGGTGGACTTCATCGAGATGCCGAGGCCGGCGATGATGTTGGTGCCGTGGCCGGTGGTCGAGGCCTGCGCGACGTGCTGCACCGGCTTGTACTGGGTGCCGGTGTAGTACTCGGTGATCCACACGATCAGGCCGGTCAGCACCAGGCCGATCAACGCACAGCCGTAGAGTGCGACAGGGCCATGCACGTTGTCTGCCATGAGACCTGTGGTGATCGGATAGAACGCGATCGCTGCCAGCACACCGGAGACGATCACGCCCTTGTACAGCGCGCCCATGATCGAGCCACCGGGCTTCACCTTCACAAACAGCGCGCCGATGATCGAAGCGATGATCGAAACACCGCCCAGCACCAGCGGATACAGCACCGCATTGGCACCGGCTTCGGCCAGCATCAGGCTGCCCAGCAGCATGGTGGCGATCACGGTGACCGCATAGGTTTCAAACAGATCGGCGGCCATGCCGGCGCAGTCGCCGACGTTGTCGCCTACGTTGTCGGCGATCACCGCCGGGTTGCGCGGGTCGTCCTCGGGAATGCCCGCTTCGACCTTGCCGACCAGATCGGCGCCGACATCGGCCCCCTTGGTGAAGATGCCGCCGCCCAGGCGCGCGAAGATCGAGATCAGCGATGAGCCGAAGGCCAGGCCGACCAGTGCATGCAGTGCCTGTTCCATCGGCAGGCCCAGCCGCAGCAGCAGTGCGTAGTAGCCGGCCACGCCGAGCAGGCCCAGGCCGACCACCAGCATGCCGGTGATCGCACCGCCGCGGAACGCAACATCCATCGCCGCACTGATGCCATGGCGCGCGGCCTCTGCAGTGCGTACGTTGGCGCGCACCGACACGTTCATGCCGATGTAGCCCGCTGCGCCGGACAACACCGCACCGACCGCGAAGCCGATCGCGGTGTACCAGCTCAGGAAGATGCCGACCAGCACGAACAGCACCATGCCGGCGATGCCGATGGTCAGGTACTGACGGTTGAGGTAGGCGCGCGCGCCTTCCTGGATGGCCGTGGCGATGGCGACCATGCGTTCATTGCCGGTGGGTTGGCGCAGGATCCAGCGCGCCGAGACGATTCCGTACAGGATCGCGAGAATGGCGCAGCCCAGCGCCAATGACAGCCCGTGACGTTCCAGCATTAGACCCCTCCGCAGAATGGATGGACAAGCATCCAGTGGCGATGAACTGCACCACGAGGGGGACGACGGGCTGCAGCCTGGAACCAACCCGTACCGACCTTGGTGGTCGTCCGACGTATGGCGGTGTTCAGCATTCCCTGGTGTCCGCAGTATGCGTGCCACCACCTGCGGAGTCGAGCGGCACTCGACGGGTTCCTCTTTGCACCCCGTTAAGCCAACCTCTGCAAGCCTGCGCGCAGTCCTGTCGGAGAATCTCCATGCGCCTGTCCCTGTTGATGCTTGCCGTTCTGGCCCCGGCCATGCCTGCCTTCGCGGCGGAAACACCCGAACTGCAGCGCGCGGTCGGTGCACCGCAGGCGGTCGGCGCGGTGCATACGCTGCGGCAGATTCCCGAAGCCTGTGCCCGCCTGGAAGGCGCGTTCACCGGCCAGGCCGCGGAGCCCTATCGTTTCTCGGCGGTGCGCACCAGCGAGCAGTGCCAGCCGCGCGCGCGCTTTGTCGACTACGCCAAGGCACAACCGAGCGCCGACAAGGGCTGGAAACTCAATGACGTGATCCGTGTTCCGAATGCGACCTGCCCCGCACAGCAGGCGGTGGTGCGCGTGTGGCGTCTGCCGGTGAACAACGCGCAGGCGCTGGATGGGCAGGGACAGTCGCGCATCTATCTGGAAGAAGCAAAGAAGCAGGCCGCCGCCGGCAAGATCCCGCAGGTGACGATGTTCGCCGCGCAGCTGCAGATGGAAGGCAAGGCCTGCAACTGAGGCCGAGCATCCACGCATGGCGTGGATCTACTGGAAGGCAGACCCGGGTAATGCCGGCCGCTGGCCGACAACCCGGTGATCAATCCTCAAGCCTCGCTCCACGCGCCACCAGCAGCTCGCGCAGTGCCGATCGGTGGCAGTGCGCCTCATCCTCGCAATAGCAGCCCACCGCGATATTGCTGTGCTGGGACAGTGCGGCCAGCAGATCCAGCGCATGCGCCGCATCAGGCGCCTTCATCTCGGCCTTGTAGTGGCGGAAGAACGCCGTCCAGTCGGCGGCGGTCTTCGCCTCATGCGCCTGCTTCACCAGCTCGGCGCTGGGTGACAGCGTCGGAAACCACACGTCATACCAGTCCTGCCGGGCGAATTCGCTGCGCGGCACGCCGCGCGGCGGCCGCCGTACGGTGCCGATGCGCAGTCCCTCGCCGGGCGTACGCGGACTGCCGAGACGAACCACATGCAGGGCCATGATGATCTCCAGGCGGGGCAATCCATCTTCCTGCGATGCACGTGCGACAGACGTGAACCCGCGTGGAAATGAAAAGGCCCGGGCGCTTGCGCACCCGGGCCTTCGCTCATGCCGGCAGCGGTCAGTTGCCGCGGCAGTCCTTCAGCCACAGCACACGGCCGATCTGGTCATAGCTGTCGACCACGCCGGTCAAGGTCACCTTCTCGCGCGGACGCAGGGCCAGCGCATACGCAGCCTGGTTGGCGGCGAACGAACAGGAAATGGCCACGCGCTCGTAGTCGATGCTGCCATCGCTGGGCAGGTCGAAGCTGGTGTTGTAGGTGCCGCCGCTGCGCAGCACCGTGGTGATGCGACCGGTGATGGCATAGGTCTTGCCCTTGTAGCGCGGCTCGACCGCAGCCGGATTGTCCTTGTTCTGGTTGCGCAGCTGGAAGCCGAAGCGCTCGGCGGCGATGGTCACCACCGACGCCTGCGGGGCGGTCCTGGCCGCCTGTTCGCCGGCCTTGCCCGGCTTGATCTGGTTGAGCAGCTTGCACATTTCGTCGCGCACGCCGTCGGCCGAAGCAATGGCCCCCTTGTTGACCTTCACCACCATGCCGACGGTGCCCTGGCCGCCTTCGGAGGTGGCGCTGATGATCATCGGAATCGGCTTGTGGGCCATGGTTTCCGGCTCTTCGATCAGCATGGAGCCGCCTTCCGCATCCTCGCTGAGAACATCCATGTTGGCGTTCTTGGCGATCACCCGCATCTGGCCGATGGCGCTGGCCACGGTCAGGTCCGGGTGGGTGACCGACGAGGTGAAGGTGGTGCCGACGAAGGGATTGCCCTTCTTCTGGAAGTTGCTTTCGCAGGTCGCAGCGAAGGCCGGCGCAGCAGCGCCGCACAGCAGGGCAGCGATCAGGATAGGGTGCTTCATTGGTTACAGTCCTTGTGAAATGGCAGCACGGGCCCGGGCCGTGCGGCCGGGCAGCGTCGAATCTGGTTTGCGGCGGCCCCTTTGCCCCGGGCCGGAGCCCGATTGTGGAGCGCTTCGGCGGTCGCCGCAATGCGCCCTGCGCTCCGCACAGGGCGCAGGAGGACTTCAGCCTTCGAATGCCGGCAGTTTCTGCTTCACCGCGACGTTCTTCAGCGTCACGTACTTCGGCAGGCCATCGCTACCGTAGGGCAACGGTGCTTCACCCTTGATCAACGGCTGCAGGTAGGCCCGCGCCTTGGCCGTGATGCCGAAGCCATCGCGTCGGATGAAGCTGGCCGGCATCTTCTTCTCATGGTTGGCGATCTTCGACAGCGGTGCGGCTTCGATCTTCCAGCGATACGGCGCATCGCTGCTGCGCACGATCACCGGCATCACCCCGTTCCGGCCCTTCAGCGCCAGCTGCACTGCCGCCTTGCCCACCGCCTGGGCCTGTTCCCAATCGGTCTTGCTGGCCAGGTGGCGGGCCGATCGCTGCAGGTAGTCGGGCAGGGCCCAGTGCACCTTCAGCCCCAGCTGGTCCTTGACCCGCCCGGCCAGATGCGCGGCCACGCCGCCCAGCTGCGAATGGCCGAAGGAGTCCTTGCCGCCGCCGGCGTCGGCGACGAAGCGGCCATCGGCGGTGGCGATGCCTTCCGACGCCACCACCACGCAGTAGCCCACGCGTGCGACCACGGCCTTGACCTTGGCCAGGAACGCGGCCTCGTCATAGGCGCGCTCGGGCAGCAGGATGATGTGCGGGGCGTCGTCCTCGCTGGTACCGGCCAGGCCGGCGGCCGCGGCCAGCCAGCCGGCGTGACGGCCCATTGCCTCGTAGATGAAGACGCGGGTGGAGGTCTCGGCCATGGCCGCCACGTCCAACGCCGCTTCGCGTACGGACACGGCCGTGTACTTGGCCGCCGAGCCGAAGCCGGGGCAGGTGTCGGTCACCGCCAGGTCGTTGTCGATGGTCTTGGGCACGCCGATGCAGGTCAGGTCGTAGCCGGAGCTTTTTGCCAGCTGCGACACCTTCAGGGCGGTATCTGCCGAGTCGTTGCCGCCGTTGTAGAGGAACCAGCGCACGTCGTGGGCGCGCAGAACCTCCAGCAGGCGGTCGTAACGGGCACGGTCGGCCTCCAGTGATTTCAGCTTGACCCGGCACGAGCCGAACGCGCCGCCGGGGGTGTGGGCAAGGGCGCGGATGGCCGCAACACTCTCCTTGCTGGTGTCGATCAGCTCCTCGCGCAGGGCGCCAAGGATGCCGTTGCGCGCGGCCAGGACCTTGATTCCCTTGGCGCGGGCCTGTTCGATCACCGCTGCGGCAGTGGCGTTGATGACGGCGGTGACGCCGCCGGACTGGGCGTAAAGGAGGGTGCCATTGCGCATGCTTCTACCTGCTCAGGGAAGGGGACATTGCAGGGACATTACCCGGATGCGCTAAAGTGGCGCTATTGCGGTGCAGCGATACCGGACCGTCCGGGTCGCGAACCTTCTTTATTTTCAACACGTTGGAGTCAGGTCAATGCGATTGGTTCTGTTGGGACCGCCCGGTTCGGGCAAGGGGACACAGGCGACGCGCCTGAAGGAAAAGCTCGAGATCGCCCACATTTCCACTGGCGACATGCTGCGCGCGGAAATCGCCGCCGGCTCCGAGCTGGGAAAGCAGGCCAAGTCGGTGATGGATGCCGGCAACCTGGTGTCCGATGAGATCCTGCTGGGCATGCTGAAGTCGCGCCTGGCCCAGGCCGATGTCGCCAAGGGCTTCATCCTTGACGGCTATCCGCGCAATGTGGCCCAGGCCAACGCGCTGGACGGCATGCTGGCCGAGATCGGCCAGCCGCTGGACGCCGTGGTGCAGCTGGACGTGGCCACCGAACTGCTGGTCGAGCGCATCGCCGGCCGTGCGCAGGAGCAGGGTCGCGCCGACGACAACCCGGAATCGGTGCGCAAGCGCCTGCAGGTCTACACCGAGCAGACCGCGCCGGTGGTCGACTTCTACGCTGGCCGTGGCACCTTGGCCCGCGTCGATGGCGTCGGCGAACTCGACGAGATCGAAGCCCGCATCCTGGCGGCGATCAAGCGCTGACACGCTTGGCCGGTCGATGCCGGCCATGACAGGCGCAAAAAAACAGGCCTGATCCGCGAGGATCAGGCCTGTTTCGTTTCATAGGTGCCAGCAAAGGGCTTGCTCAGGGCCCCCACAGCATGAGCTCCCTTGGGGATGGCCTCTTGGGGAGTAGGACCGGTTCGGGTACTGCGGCTGGCATCCTGAATTGTGTCCGGGTTCACAGAACATCGCTATCGGGAATTCCCTTACATGCGATTGGAGTTTTCTCACAGCGGCTGTAGGGGTTCCCTTACCCTGTTGCTGACAATGGCCCTATACAGCCGTGATCGGTCACAATCCCCGGTCATGAGCAGCGTACATATCCTTGCAATCGCCGGCACCTTCATGGGTGGCGTGGCCGCCCTGGCGCGGGAACTGGGCCATACGGTCAGCGGCAGCGACCAGGCCATCTATCCGCCGATGTCGACCCAGCTCGAGCAGCTGGGCATCACCCTGGACCAGGGCTACCGCGCCGACAGCGTGCCGCAGGGCACCGGGCAGGTAGTGATCGGCAACGCGCTGTCGCGTGGCAACCCGGCCGTGGAAGCCGTCCTGGATGCCGGCCAGCGCTACATCTCCGGCGCCCAGTGGCTGTCCGAGCAGGTCCTGCCAGGCCGCGACACCCTGGCCGTGGCCGGCACCCATGGCAAGACCACCACCACCACCATCCTGACCTGGCTGCTGGAGAATGCCGGTCGCTCCCCCGGCTTCCTGATCGGCGGCGTGGCCGAGGACTTCGGCGTCTCCGCCCGGTTGGGCCAGGGCCGCGAGTTCGTCGTCGAAGCCGACGAGTACGACACCGCGTTCTTCGACAAGCGCAGCAAGTTCGTGCATTACCGGCCGCTGGTGGCGATCCTCAACAACCTCGAATACGACCACGCCGACATCTTCCCCGATGTGGCAGCGATCCAGCGCCAGTTCCACCACCTGGTGCGTACCGTGCCGGCGCGCGGCCGCCTGATCGTCAACGGCGAAGACGCGCACCTGGCCGAAGTGCTGGCGATGGGCTGCTGGACCCCGGTCGAACGCTTCGGCTTCGACCCCGCGCTGGAATGGCATGCCGAGCTGCTGGCCACCGATGGCAGCGCGTTCCGCGTCCATCATCGCGGGCAGGCGCTGGGCGATGTGCACTGGTCGCTGCTGGGCCGGCACAACGTGCTCAATGGCCTGGCGGCGCTGGCCGCTGCGCACGCAGTGGGTGTCGCGCCGGCCGAGGTGATCCCGGCGCTGGCGCGCTTCCGCAGCGTCAAGCGCCGCATGGAAGTGATCGGCAACCACGATGGCATCACCGTCTACGACGATTTCGCCCATCATCCGACCGCGATTGCGACCACCCTCGAGGGCCTGCGTGCCAAGGTCGGTGATGCGCGCATCGTGGTAGCGATGGAGCCGCGCAGCAATTCAATGCGGTTGGGTGCCCACGCGCAGGCACTGGCACCGTCGTTGGCGCTGGCCGATGAAGTGGTGTTCCTGCACCGCCCGGAGCTGGCCTGGGATGCGGCGTCGGTGATCGCGGCGGTGCGTGGACAGGCGCATGCCGTGGCCGATACCGATGCGCTGTTGGCGCAGCTGCAGTCCGACGTGCGCAGTGGCGACCATGTGGTGTTCATGTCCAACGGTGGCTTCGATGGCGCGCCGCGCCGCTTCCTTGCAGGGCTGCAGGCACGATGAGCGGCGACGGTTCGCTGCCGCTGTTCCCGCTGCATACGACGCTGCTTCCGGGCGCGGCCATCGGCCTGCGCGTGTTCGAGCCACGCTACCTGGATCTGATCCGCGAAACCGGCCGCAGCGGCGAAGGTTTCGGTGTCTGCCTGATCCTGGAAGGGCACGAAGTGGGAGCGCCGGCAACGCCGGCCGCCTTCGGCGTGCAGGTGAAGGTCGAGGATTTCGATGTCGGTGCCGATGGCGTGCTGCAGCTGCGATTGCGCGGCACCCGCCGTTTCCATGTCGAGCGCACGCGCGTGCGCGACAACGGGCTGGTGGTTGCCGATGTGCGTTGGTGCGATGAGGATCCCGATGACGAACTGCGTCCGCAGCATGCGTTGCTGGCGACGGTACTGGACCACATCATCGAGCAGGCGGGCACGGCGTTCGCACCGGCCACGCCGGCATTGATGGACCAGGCCAGCTGGGTCAGCTGGCGGCTGGCCGAGCTGCTGCCGTTGAGCGAACAGCAGCGCCTGCAGCTGCTGCAGCTGGACGACCCGCACCAGCGCCTGCAGCAGCTGCTGGGCTGGATGCCGTAACGACGGAACGCCGAGACCGGCAGCCGCCAACCAAAACGGAGCCGGTAGATGCCAACCAACCCAGAACCGGTAGATGCCAACCTTGGTTGGCAGCCTTTGCCCGAAAGCGCCAACCAAGGTTGGCGACTACCAGAGTGCGGCGGAGCCGGTAGATGCCAACCTTGGTTGGCAGCCTTTGCCCGAAGCGCCAACCAAGGTTGGCGTCCACCAAAGCGTAGGCGGTAGCGCCGGGCCATGCCCGGCGGATCCATCAGGGCGCGGTGGTCTTCAACCGCAGCACTGGCAGGCCAGTCTCCGGGTGCACGGCTTCCTGCTGAGGCAGCGTCTGCACCGCTTCCTTCACGGCGTTCAACGCCGGATCGATCCCACGCACTGGGTGCCACATGCCGATCCACTGGAAGTGACGCTCGTAGCGCAGGGTCTGTGCGCTGCCCAGCCACAACGGGGTGTCGCCCGGCTGCAGCTGCGCCGGTGCCTGCCACAGGCGCAGCACGTAGCGCTCATCGGCCTGCGCACCCTGGCGCACCATCAGCAGCGCTTCCACGCGCGTATCCAGTGTTGCCGGCAGCACCGGCAGTTCTTCGGCGCCGGTGTTCTTGTCCAGCATCAGCAGTGCCTCCTGCCAACCAGCCTGGGCCTGCACCTGCCAGCCGCGCGCTTCCAGCTGTGCCTGCAGCGATGCCAACGGACCGGCCACTTGTACGTCCAGCGGCCAGCGCTGGTCATCGTCGAATTCGTTGCGGCGTGCCGGCAGCTTCGCCCAGTCGTGCTGCCACCAGGCCTGCGCGTCCATCGCCAGCGGCGCCGGAAGCGTCGGTTCGAAGCGTTCCAGCTTGATGGCGATGTTGCGTGGCGCATACCACATCGCCGCCACCGCGAAGATGCCGTAGAACAGCCATGCTACCGGCTTGACCCAGAACGAGCGGTTGAAGCGGCGACGGTAGGCGATGCCCAGCACCAGCAGCCAGAAGGTGCCGAACAACATGCCGCCGATGACGTCGCTCAGCCAGTGTGCGCCCAGGTATATGCGCGAGAAGCCGATCAGGCTGACCACGATGCCCGATACCAGGTACGGCCAGACGCGCGTGCGGCCGGGCATTTCGCGGGCGATCAGCACTGCGAAGAAGCCGAAGGTGATGGTGGCCATGGTCACCGACACCGACGGGAAGCCGAAGCCGCTGCTGGCATCGATCGGGCGCACCACATCGACGGTGGCGCCGAGCAGTTTGGTCAGGGCCAAGCCGAAGGCCAACGCAGCCAGCCAATGGGCGGCCGCCATCCAGCGACGGCGCCAGATCAGGTAGCCCATCGCTGCAGCGGTTGCCGGCAGCAGCACCTGCCATGCGCCCAACGACGCCAGGGCAGCCATCGGGTAGTCGGCCAGCGGATTGCGCAGGGCCAGCATCGCCTGGTGCACCAGCAGATCCACCGCCAACGGTTCGCCGTGGGCGACCACCACGGTCAGCAGAGCGAACCAGCCCCAGCCCAACAGCAGCAGCATCAGCGCCAGCATCGCCAGCGGCACCGATTCGCGGCGCTTCGGGTCGAGCACGCCGACGGTATAGCGACCGAGTGTCGGGTGCCGGTTGGACCAGTCGAGCAGTCGGGCAAGCCAGTTGTCCATGCGTGCGGCCGACCAGCGATAGCCGTACAGCACGATGGCCCAGACCAGGCTGAGGATCACCGCCAGCAGGCCCGCCACCACGACCAGCCGGCCGGCAACCGCAGCGACGGTGTCATAGGCCTCGCCGAGGATCCAGCCCGGGGCCAGGAACAGTACGGCCCAGGAAATACTGGCGATGCCACTGGCCTGTACATAACGGCTGGCGGGCATTTTCATCATGCCGGCGATGGCGGGTACGAATGGCCGGATGGCACCGACATAGCGGGCGATCAGGATGCTCTTGAACGCGTTGCGGCGGAACAGGTTCTCGCCTCGATCAAGCAGTTGCGGATAACGGCTGAACGGCCAGACGCCACGCAGGCGGTCGCCCCAGCGCCGGCCTATCCAGTAGCTGATGCCATCACCGGCGAACGCACCCAGTGCCGCGGCGGCAACCGCATACGGCCCGGAGATCTGGCCCAGGCCGATGAACACGCCGACGGCGAACAGCAACGGCAGCGCCGGCACGATGGCGCCAAGAATGATGACCGCATCGCAGAAGGCGATCAGAAAGATGACCGCACCCGCCAACACGGGATGAGCGGCAATCCACGCGAGGGTGGCGTCGATCCATGAAGAGTCCATTTCCCGATTATAGGGGCGTGAAGGTGACTGGTTCCCAGCCGCTTGGTGACCGTTTGCAACCATCGCCATCGCCTAGAATGTCGCCATGCCTGTACCCCACGACGCGCCAACGCATGCACTGAAGGCCGACAGCTTTGGCCGGATCCTCCTCGTGCAGGGCCCGGAAGGCCCCTTCGTGCGCCGCGATCTTGGGGCCACGCCGCTGTGGCTGCGGTTGCCTGCATGGTGGTTGGCGCGGCGCGAAGCGCGCGCGCTGAAGCACATCCACGGCATGGCCGACGTGCCGCAACTGCTGGACTGGAATGGTCGTCATCTCGACCGTAGCTTCATGGCCGGCGATGCGATGTACCAGCGCCCGCCGCGCGGTGATGTGGCCTGGTTCCGCGCCGCGCGTCGCCTGCTGCAACAACTGCATCGACGCGGTGTGGCCCACAACGACCTGGCCAAGGAAGCCAATTGGCTGGTGACCGAGGACGGTCGCCCGGCGCTGATCGACTTCCAGCTGGCGGTGATCGGCGCCCCGCGCTCGCGCTGGATGCGCTTGCTGGCGCGCGAAGACCTGCGCCACCTGCTCAAGCACAAGCGCATGTACTGCCGCGAGTCGCTCACGCCGGTGGAGAAGCGCGTGCTGAAGCGCACCTCGTGGGTGCGCGATCTCTGGTTCGCCACCGGCAAGCCGGTCTACCGCTTCGTCACCCGCCGCATCCTGCATTGGGAAGACAACGAAGGGCAGGGGCCCAAGCCATGAGCGCGCTGCTGAGCGAAGGCAGCGTGCTGCGTTCGCAACTGCCGGGTGCTGATTTCGTCCATGCCTGCCAAGCGGCGGCGCCGCGCAACGGCCGTTCGGCGCTGCAGGCCTACCGCGATATGGCCGCAGCGGTGCCGGGCTGGTTCGACGGGCTGATGGGTCTGCGCAACCGTGGCATGCGGCTGCTGGGCATGAAGGATCTCGGCTCGTTGCGCGCGGTGCAGCAGACCGTCGATCCACAGCCTGGGCAACGCCTCGGCATCTTCACCCTGCAGGCGCTGGGCGAAGATGCCATCGTGCTGGAAGACGACGATCGCCATCTGCGCGTGCAGCTGGCGCTGCAATGGCACGGCGATGCGCTGGAAGTGGCGACGGTGGTGCATACCCATAACGTGTTGGGCCGCCTGTACATGCTGCCGGTCGCGCCGGTGCATCGATGGATCGCACCGCACCTGCTGAACAAGCAGGTGCGCGGGTATCAGTAGATCCACGCCATGGGTGGATGCGCTTTGCCGCATGGCGCGGCGAACTACTACGGCGTTACCGGTACCACCTGCTGGCCGATGAAGTTGCGCTTGCCGTCGAAGTCATAGCCGATCTGCAGCTGGCCCACATCCGGGCACGCATGGCAGTCGCGCAGCGGCGTGCGGTACAGCAGGCGGATGCCACCGCCGTCCAGCGCTGCGGTACCCGCGGCCTGCGCCGGCGCGAACGGCGTGGCCTGTGGATGCGCCTTGAGCGCCTCCTGCACGCCGGGATCGGCGCGCAGCGTGTCGTCCAGCTGCACCGCATCCACGTCGATACGCTTGCCCGCGGCATCGACCAGGCGCGTGCCTTCATTGGTGTTGGCGCGGAACGGATATTCGACGGTGGCCACGCCCAGGCCATCGTGTTCGTGCCAAGCGGTCACGTAGGCCAGTTCGCCACCGGTGGACAGCTGCTCGGCAGCGGTGACCGCGTCCGCGCTGGCACCGCCGGCGCGCATCGCATCGCGCAGGCAATCACGGGTCGCCGCGCTGTCGCCCTGGCGGCAGGCGTTGAGGTCACCATCCCAGACAACGGCCTCGCTCCAGCGCAGCTTGCCATCACCGGTGGCCTTGTCGACGCTGGCGGCGTCATCCTTGGCCGGCGCGCTGCCGGGTTCGGGCGAGCGGCCCTGGCAGGCGGTGAGCAGGGCCAGGCCCAGGGCAGGCAACAACAGGCGGGAACAGCGCATGGCATGGACCTCGTGCAGTGACCGGGGCACCAGTATCGTCAACGTGCGGTGAACTCCGCGTCGGCGCGGCATACTAGCGGCTCATTGCATACGCTGGAGTGTGGAACGTGGGCAGTCTGCAGGGCAAAACCCTTTTCATCACCGGTGCCTCGCGTGGCATCGGCCTGGCGATCGCATTGCGCGCCGCGCGCGATGGCGCCAACGTCGCCATTGCTGCCAAGTCGTCGGTGCCCAATCCCAAGTTGCCGGGCACCATCCACAGTGCCGCCGAGGCGGTCACCGCAGCGGGTGGCCAGGGCCTGGCGCTGAAGTGCGACATCCGCGAAGAAGACCAGGTGCAGGCAGCCGTTGCTGCCGCCGTGGACACGTTCGGTGGCATCGACATCCTGGTCAACAACGCCAGCGCCATCTGGTTGCGCGGCACCCTGGACACGCCGATGAAGCGCTTCGACCTGATGCAGCAGGTCAATTCGCGCGGCAGCTTCCTGTGTGCGCAGGCCTGCCTGCCGTACCTGCTGCAGGCGCCGAACCCACATATCCTGACCCTCGCGCCGCCGCCGAGCCTCGATCCCAAGTGGTGGGGCGCACACACCGGCTACACGCTGGCGAAGATGGGCATGAGCTTCGTCACCCTCGGCCTGGCTGCCGAGTTCGGCCCGCAAGGTGTGGCGGTCAATGCGTTGTGGCCGCGCACGGTCATTGCTACCGATGCGATCAACATGATTCCCGGCGTGGACGTCGGCGGCTGCCGTACGCCGCAGATCATGGCCGATGCCGCGCATGCGGTGCTGCTGCGCGAGGCGGCAGGCTTCCATGGCCGTTTCCTGATCGATGACGAGGTGCTGGCCGAGGCCGGCGTGACCGATCTTTCCGGGTATGCGGTGGATGCGTCGCGTCCGCTGCTGCCGGATCTGTTCCTGGATTGAGCTCGCCGGTGGAAAGAGGCCGATGGCTGCGGCCCTCGGCCTGCTGCGCTAGAATTCCCGCATGTAATCGTTTTCAACAGGGAAGTGAGCCCATGTCACGTACTCTTTCCATCGCGGCGCTGGCCGCTTCGTTGTCGTTGATCCTGGCCGCCTGCGGCGACAAGGCGCCCACAGCCGGCGGCGGCGCGGGTTCTTCCGCAAAGCCGGAGGCCAGCGCGGCGCCGGCCGACGCCCAGCAGCAGTTGACCGCGAAGCTCAACGCCTACATCGGCTGCTTCAACGCGCTTGATTCGAAAACGCACGGCAGCATCCAGTCCTATACGCGCTGGATCAAGGACGTGGATGCCGGCCCGAGCGGGCGCGAGACGAACGTGTACGGGCCGTTCGAGATCAGCGATTACGACATGAAGCAATGCGACGCCCCCGTGACCGAAGCGATCGCTGCCAAGCCGGCGCTTGCCGATCTCGATGCCACTGCAGGTCAGTACCAGCAGGCGCTGAAGGCCCTGGTGCCGATCAGCAAGGAAGCCCACGACTACTACGAGCGTCAGGACTACGAAGACGACAGGTTTGCCAAGGGCAAGCAGCTGCACGCGCCGTTGATGACCGCCTTCAAGGATTTCGTGGTTGCCAGTGAAACGTTCAACGCCGAACTGGAGCGCCAGAACGACGCTGCCCAGCGCGAACAGCTCAAGACGCTGGAGCAGGCTGAAGGACGCACACGCGAGTACTACCGCCTGGCGATGATGCTGGAAGCGAAAGCGATCATGGACATGATGACCGAGGACGACTTCGACCAGGCCAAGGCGCGCGAACGCCTGGATGCCTTCAACCGCATTTCCGATGAAGCGCATGCCAAGGTCGCCGACCAGGAGCCGGGCAAGCTGGACTGGAACAGCTTCGAACGCGAGGCCGAGAACTTCCGCCGTGAAGGCAAGGAGCGGCTGCAGCGCGTCAGCGCCAACACGCCCTACACCGACTTCGAACGACGCATGCTTGATTCGCCCTCGATGGCGCCGCGTGGTTCTGCCGGCAAGCTGATGCAGGAATACAACTCGCTCGTTTTCCAGAGCAACCGCCAGTAACCGGCACGCCAGCGCCTTTCCAGGCCTGCACGAGCTGGATGAGGCGCCCCGGGGCCGCGCACCTTGAGGCGTACCGTCGAGGATGGTGGCGGCCTGCGACGATCTGCTGACCACCAGCGACGGCATGGATTGCGCCGGTGGATTGACCCCATGCGTGGATGCAGCACGTTGCATCCACGCATGGCGTGGATCTACTGCCGCAGGCATTTGGTAGTACCGGCCGCTGGCCGGCATCATCGTCAGTGACTGAACGTATCCGGCAACGGTCCGCCGCACTTGCGGCAGTGCCGCGCGTCCTGTTCGTGGCCTTCCAGCCCACAGTGCGGACAGCCACGTGCATCGCGGCGCGCGGCCAGTTCGGCATCGCGCATGGTGCTGGCCAGCTCGGCGGTGTAGATGCCGGTGGGCACGGCGATGATGCTGTAACCGATCAGGATCAGCACCGAGGTGACGAAGCGGCCGAGCACGGTCTGCGGCACGATGTCCCCGAAGCCGACCGTGGCCATCGTCACCACCGCCCAGTACATGCTGCTGGGGATGCTGGTGAAGCCATGGTTCGGGCCCTCGATCACGTACATCAGGGTGCCGGCAATGATCGTGATGGTGACCACCGTGAACAGGAACAGCAGGATCTTGCGCCGGCTGCGCCACAGCGACTGCATCAGCACGCCGCTTTCTTCGATGTAGCGGGTCAGCTTGAGGATGCGGAACACGCGCAGGATGCGCAGTGCGCGCACCACCAGCAGGCTCTGCGCACCGGGAATGAACAGCGACAGGTAGGTCGGCAGGATCGAGGCCAGGTCGATGATGCCCCAGATGCTTACGGCATAGCGCAGCGGTCGCTTCACTACCGCCAGGCGCAGCACGTATTCGGCGGTGAACAGGATGGTGAAGCCCCATTCCAGCACGTACAGCCAGTCGGCATGGGCGATATGGAAACGCTGCACGCTGTCGAACATCACCACCAGCACGCTGGCGATGATCGCGTACACCAGCAGCAGGTCGAAATTGCGCGACGGCCGGCTGTCGTGGCGATAGATGATGTCGAACCATCGGCGGCGCCAGCCGGTCTCGGTGGCGGGGTTCAGCTGGGGGGCGGAAAACGGTCGCATGCGTGCATTGTGCCGCACGGGTTCCGGCGCGAGAATGGGCATTCCTGAACCCTGCCGACTGCCATGACCGCCGCTACCGATCCGCTGATCTCCCTGTCGCACTACTACCTGCCGGTGTACAAGCCCCGCCAGGTGGTGCTGGAGCGAGGCCAGGGCGCCCGCGTGTGGGACAGCCAGGGCCGTGAGTTCATCGACCTGGCCGCGGGTATCGCCGTGTGTGGTCTGGGCCACAACGATCCGGATCTGGTCGCCGCCCTGGTCGAGCAGGCCGGCAAGCTGTGGCACACCAGCAACGTGTTCTACAGTGCGCCGCCGCTGCACCTGGCCGAGGAACTGGTGAAAGCCAGTCGCTTCGCCGAGCGCGTGTTCCTGTGCAACTCCGGCGCCGAAGCCAATGAAGTGGCGATCAAGATGGTCCGCAAGTGGGCCTCCAGCCAGGGCCGCCCGGCCGACAAGCGCGTGATCATCACCTTCCGTGGCAGTTTCCATGGCCGCACCATGGGCGCAGTGACCGCCACCGCACAGCCGAAGTACCAGGAAGGCTACGAGCCGCTGCCGGGTGGCTTCCGCTACATCGATTTCAACGATGAGGTGCAGCTGGAAACGGCAATGGCCGCCGGCGACGTGGCGGCGGTGATGCTGGAGCCGATCCAGGGCGAGGGCGGGGTGATGCCGGCCAAGTCCGGTTTCCTCAAGCGCGTGCGCGAGCTGTGCGACCAGCACAACGCACTGCTGGTGCTGGACGAGATCCAGGCCGGCATGGGCCGCACCGGTACCTTGTTCGCGCACTGGCAGGATGACGTGGTGCCGGACATGGTCACCTTGGCCAAGGCGCTGGGTGGTGGTTTCCCGATCGGCGCGATGCTGGCCGGCCCGAAGGTGGCCGAGACCATGCAGTTCGGTGCCCACGGCACCACTTTCGGCGGCAATCCGCTGGCTGCGGCCGTTGCCCGCGTAGCGCTGCGCAAGCTGGCCTCGGCCGAGATCGCGGCCAATGTCAGCCGCCAGTCGAAGGCGCTGCGTGATGGCTTCGCCCGCATCAATGACGAGTTCAAGGTGTTCAGCGAGGTGCGCGGTCGCGGCCTGATGCTGGGCGCGGTGCTGAGCAAGGACTTTGCTGGCCAGGCCGGGGCGATCCTCGACCACGCCGCCGAACAGGGCCTGTTGACCCTGCAGGCGGGCCCGGACGTGCTGCGCTTCGTGCCGTCGCTGAACATCACCGACGAAGAAGTGGCCGAAGGCCTCAAGCGCCTGCGCGCGGCGATTGCTGCGTTTGTCGCAGCGCGCTGAGTTCCGACGCCGGGGTCGGATGCCTCCCCTGCGGAGAGGGCTCTGACCCCGTTGCTGCCGCTGCGCTCGCCGGGCATGGCCCGGCGCTACCGCACCCCGTAGCGCTTCAGTACCTTGCCCAGTCCGCGTCCGTCCTGCACGGTTTCCGCGTGCAGGCCCGCCGCGCGCGCACCCCGCACGTTGGCGAACAGGTCATCGACGAACAGCGTGTGCCCCGGTGCCACGCCGAGGGCTGCGAGTGTGCGCAGGAATACCTGCGGCACGGGTTTGCGCAGGCCGAAGTCCGCGCTGCAGAACACGCGTCCCTGCAATGCAGGAAACAGTTGCGGCAGCAGCGTCGGCAGCGCCTGCGTCATCAAGGCACCGTTGTTGGTCAGCACCGCCATTGGCACCTGCAGTTCCTGCAGCCGTTGCAATACCGGCAGTTGCGGGTGGCTGGCCACCTGCCGTGCGGCGATCCAGATTGGCAGCGTTACCGTTGTGCCGAGCAGTTCGCCAAGCCGGGCCAGATAGCGTGCGCCATCCAGCGTGCCGCTGTCGTGTGCCGCTTCGATCCCGCTGTCATATAGTGCGGCGTGCACGTGCGCGGTCGGCACGTCCAGTGCCTGCGCCAGATGCAGCACGCGCTGTGCGCGCTGGTAGTGCACCAGCACGCCGTCGACATCGAGCAGGAGAAGATCGATCCGCATCGGTCGAGCATGCCATTGCCGTACCCCAGCGCAAACCCTGGACCACCACTGCGACACACGGTCGCAGCCGGGCGGGCAGGCCGCTGCCTAGAATGGCCATCGAACCTGCAGGAGACGTGATGATGAAGGCTTGGATGGTTGCGGTGGGACTGGGCGCGTTGATGCTGACGCCGTCGGCGATGGCGCGCGTGTGTGCGGTGAGCATCGACAGCACCGACCAGATGAGTTTCAGCAGCCGCGAGATCAAGGTGGCCGCCGATTGCAGCGAAGTTGACCTGACCCTGCGCCACACCGGCAGGCTGGCCGCCACTGCGATGGGGCATAACTGGGTGTTGACCCGCAGTGCCGACTACCAGCCGGTGGCGATGGCGGGCATGCGCATGACCCTGGCCGACAGCTACCTGCCGAAGGCCGACAAGCGTGTGCTGGCCCACACCAAGGTGATCGGCGGTGGCGAGACCGCCCGCGTGCGTTTTTCCACGAAGAGCCTGCAGAAGGGCGGCGATTACACCTTCTTCTGCTCGTTCCCCGGCCATTTCGCGATGATGAAGGGCAAGTTCGTCTTCGGTTGAGTGCGCAGCAGCCACGCATGGCGTGGCTCTACTCCAGGGACGCAGCTCAGTAGATCCACGCCATGCGTGGATGGAAGTGCCGACCAAGGTCGGCACCTACCAGGCCCGATCTCAGCCCTTGGCCGCCTTGAACGCCACGCGCGCCGCTGCCAGCGTGGCCTCGATCACGGCATCATCATGAGCGCTGGACAGGAAGCCGGCTTCGTACGCCGACGGTGCCAGGAACACGCCCTGGTCCAGCATCGCGTGGAAGAAACGATTGAATGCCGGGATGTCGCAGGCCGTGGCCTGGGCGTAGGTCTCCACCTTCTCTGCGGTGAAGAACAGCCCGAACATCGCGCCCACCTGGGTGGTGGTCACCGCCACGCCGGCATCGGCGGCGGCAGCTTCCAGGCCCGCGCACAGGCGTGCAGCGCGTGCGCTCAGATCGTCGTGGAAACCCGGTTGCTGGATCAGCTCCAGCATGGCCAGGCCGGCGGCCATCGCCACCGGATTGCCGCTGAGCGTACCGGCCTGGTAGATCGGGCCAGCGGGGGCGATCTGCTGCATCAGCTCGCGACGGCCGCCGTAGGCGCCCACCGGCATGCCGCCACCGATGATCTTGCCGAAGGTGGTCAGGTCCGGGCTGATGCCGTAGTGCGCCTGCGCACCGCCAAGGGCAACGCGGAAACCGGTCATTACTTCGTCGAAGATCAGCAGGGCGCCATGCTGCGTGCACAGCTCGCGCAGGTGCTGCAGGTAGCCTTCGCGCGGCGGAATGCAGTTGGCGTTGCCCACTACCGGTTCGATGATCAGGCCGGCGATTTCGCTGCCGCGTGCCTCGAACAGGGCGGTGGCCGCCTCGAAGTCGTTGTAGGGCAGGGTCAGGGTCAGTTCGCTCAGACCGGCCGGCACGCCGGGCGAGGTCGGCACGCCCAGGGTCAGCATGCCGCTGCCGGCCTTGACCAGGAACGAGTCGCCGTGACCGTGGTAGCAGCCTTCGAACTTGACGATGCAGTTGCGGCCGGTGGCACCGCGCGCCAGGCGGATCGCCGACAGGGTCGCTTCGGTACCGGAATTCACCATGCGCACCATCTCGCACGACGGCACCAGCCGGGTGATGGTCTCGGCCATGGTCACTTCCGCTGCGCACGGCGCGCCGAAGGACAGGCCGTTGTCGATCGCCTTCTTCACTGCCTGGCGCACGGCGGTGTGGTTGTGGCCGACGATCATCGGGCCCCACGAACCCACGTAGTCGATGTAGCGGTTGCCGTCGACGTCGTACAGGTAGGCGCCGTCGGCGCGCTCGACGAAGAAGGGCTCGCCACCGACCGACTTGAACGCGCGCACCGGTGAGTTGACGCCGCCGGGCAGCAGTTCCTGGGCGCGGGAGAACAGGGCGTGGGACTGGTCGTGGTTCATGGGGTTTCCTGGGTATTACTGCGGCGTATCGAAACGGGCGAGGTAGGCGCGCTGGGTCGCGACCGGGTCCTGTGCGGCGTAGATGCCGCTGACCACGGCCAGCAGATCGGCGCCGGCATCGATGATGGGACCGACATTGTCCGGGCTCAGGCCGCCAATCGCCACCCGCGGCACGCCCAGTGCGGCGCTCTGCCGCAGCAGGTCGGTGTGGGCACGGCTGCTGGTGACCTTGGTGGTGGTGGGGAAGAACGCGCCGAAGGCCACGTAGCTGGCGCCGGCAGCCACGGCGCGCTCGGCGTTGGCCAGCTGGTCGTAGCAGGAGGCGCCGATGATGGCGTCGGGGCCGAGCAGGCTGCGGGCGGCGGAGATGTCGCCGTCGGTGCCGCCCAGGTGCACGCCGGCTGCGCCGATGGCCTGGGCAAGCATCGGGTCGTCGTTGACGATCAGCGGCACATCATGGGCTGCGCACAGGGCCAGCAGGGCCGTAGCCTGTTCCCGCCGCAGGGCATCGCTGGCGGTCTTGTTGCGGTATTGCAGCCAGGTGGCACCGGCGGCCAGCAGCGGCGCGGTGCGTGCCAGCAGGCGGGCGGTATCGGGTTCATCCGGGGTGATCAGGTAGACGCCACGGGGCGTCGGGGAAGCAGAAGTCATCGATGGCTACCGGTGAGTGGACCGCGATGGGACAATGGCGGCCCGTGAATCCAGCCCTGATTATCCGATGAGCGAAGCCCCCCCCACCACCCTGCGTACCTGGATGTGCGTGGTCTGCGGATTCCTTTACCGCGAAGCGGATGGACTGCCGGAAGAGGGCATCGCCCCGGGCACTCGCTGGGAAGACATCCCCGAGACCTGGACGTGCCCGGATTGCGGCGTGACCAAGGACGATTTCGAGATGGTCGAGATCGATTGATCGGACCTGTCTGTGGGTGCGGACCTTCCTGTGGGAGCGGACCGTTGGTCCGCACACCGGAAAACCTCAATGCAGCCGTGGTGCGGGCCCGCCGAGGTCGATCAGTTTCTCGCGCAGCCATTGCGCGTCGCTGGCCTCGGGGTTGCGCTTCAGGTACAGGCCCAGGTCGGTGCGGGCCCCGGCCAGGTAGTCCAGCTGCAGATAGGCCAGGCCGCGGTCACGCAGCGCATCGTCCTGTTCGGGGGCGAGCTTGAGCAGGCGGTCGGCACTGCGCGCGGCACGATCCCACTCGCTGGCCTCGGCATACACGCCATGCAGATTGCGCAGCATGCGGATCAGGATCGCGCGGCTCGGTGCAGGATCGAGGATCTGCGCGAGTACCTGGTCGTCGGGCATCTGCCCGCCCAGGTGCGACTTGGCGCGCTCGCGCAGTTCGTCCACGTCCAGCGGGCGGCCACCGTTGAACGGGTCCATCACCAGCACGCCATCGTCGACCGGCAGGCGCACCAGGAAATGACCGGGAAATGACACGCCGTCCAGCGGAATGCCCAGCCGTCGCGCCACTTCCATCTGCACCAGCGCCAGCGATATCGGATTGCCCAGACGGCGCTCGAACACCTGGTTGAGGTAGCTGTTGCGCGGGTCGTAGTACTCCTGGTGGTCGCCGCTGTAACCCAGCTCATCGAACAGATGCCGGTTGATGGCGGCCATCTTCAGCGGGCTGTGCTCGATGCTGTCCACCTCGGCGCGCAGGTGCTCGACGTGGCTCTGCACCAGCGCATCGTAGGTCGACGGCTGCAGATCGGGATATTCATCGCGCGCGATCAGCAGCGCGGTCGGCAGCAGTGGCAGCGCCTCGTCGTCGAAGGCTGCCAGTGCATCCCAGTCGGGGAGTGTGATCCGGTCCTGCATGCCCACAGACTGGTGGCAATCGTGGGCGGTTTCAAGCAGTGTGGCGTGAATTTCTCATCCCACCGATTTCCCATCCACGCATGGCGTGGATCTACCGTGTCGACCAAGGTCGACACCCACCAACAGCAGCGGGAAACTGTCAGGGGTGGGGCGGTGTGGGCTTGCAGGACCGCAGGCGCCATGGATGGCGCCTACGAGCCCCCAGGGATGGGTTTACGGCGTGTCCTGCAAGCCCACACCGCCCCGCCATCCCTCGGTCGCCCAGATGTTGCATTTGATGTTGATTCGGTGGGGGCCGGGCGCAGCCCGGCCGACCCCTACTTCTCGATGCCCGGGCCGAAGGTCAGCTCGGTACCATCCTTCAGCTTGAGCTTCTCCGCTTGGCCGGCATTGAGCTCCAGCACGAAGCGCGCCGGACCGCCGCTGGGGTAGGGCGGGCACATGTCGCCGGCCGAGCACGGCGGCACGTCGCGCTGCTGGCTCACCAGCCGCCGCTCGCTGTCGAAGTACAGGATGTCCAGCGCGATCTTGGTGTTCTTCATCCAGTACGCCTGCATTTCCTCGCGGTCATGCACGAACAGCATGCCGTGGTCCTCGGCCATCTGGTCGCGGAACATCAACCCACGCGCACGGGTTTCATCGTTGGTGGCCAGTTCAACGTCATAGCGTGCGCCGCCCAGTTCCACCCAGTGGCGGGCGGCATCGGTGGCGCAGCCGGTCAGGGCCAGCAGCGGGAGCATCAGCAGTGAGCGCAGCAATGACATCGTCAGGGTCCTTCGAAGGGTCAGAGCACGATCGGCGGCTCGCCGCCGACGATCACCACATCGGCACGGCGACGTGCGAACAGGCCGACACAGACCACGCCCGGCAGCTGGTTGAGCTCGCGCTCCAGCTTTTCCGGATCGGTGATCTGCAGGTTGTGGATGTCCAGGATCTGGTTGCCGTTGTCGGTCACCACGCCTTCGCGCCAGGTCGGCTGGCCGCCGGTCATGTCGCGGATCTGGCGGGCCACCAGGCTGCGTGCCATCGGGATCACTTCCACCGGCAGCGGGAACCTGCCCAGCACGGGCACCTGCTTGCTCGGGTCGACGATGCAGACAAAGCGCTCGCTGGCCTCGGCGATGATCTTCTCGCGGGTCAGCGCAGCGCCGCCGCCCTTGATCAGGCACTTGTTGGCATCGCACTCGTCGGCGCCATCCACGTACAGCGACAGGGTGCCGGTGTGGTTCAGTTCGATCACCTCGATGCCATGCTGCTTCAGGCGCGCGGTGCTCTGTTCGGAACTGGACACCGCACCCTTGATGCGATGCTGGATGCGGGCCAGCGCATCGATGAAATAGGCGACGGTGGAACCGGTACCGACACCGACGATCATGCCGTCTTCGACGTACTCGATGGCCTTTTCGGCGGCCAGGCGCTTGGCTTCAGACATTGCGGAGAGCTCTCAGGCAGGGAATCAGGATTTCTTTTCCAGCGACAGCAGCAGTTTCCACTGCGCGGCGGTCACCGGGAACACCGACAGGCGGTTGCCCTTGGCAACCAGCGGGAAGCCTTCGCCGAGTTCCTCGGCATGCAGCTTGATCTCGTCCAGCGCGATCACCTGCTTCAGCTTGCGGTCGAAGGCCACGTCCACCAGCATCCAGCGCGGGTTCTCGCGCGTGCTCTTGGGGTCGTGGTAGTCGGATTTCGGATCGAACTGGGTGTCATCCGGGTAGGCCGCGCTGGCCACCGTGGCCAGCCCGACGATGCCCGGCACCTTGGTATTGGAGTGGTAGAACAGGATGCCGTCGCCGACCTGCATGCCGTCGCGCATGAAATTGCGCGCCTGGTAGTTGCGCACGCCGTTCCAGGGTTCAACCTTGACCTTGGCCAGGTCATCGATGGAAAAGGCGTCCGGTTCGGACTTCATCAGCCAGTAGCGCTTGCGGGCGGTCATGCGTTCACGGGGGCAGCGGAAGGGAGCAGGGTGCCGGCTTCAGTGCAGATCGCATCCACCGGCACGTCCCAGGACGCTACCGGCAAGGACTCGACCTGCTGCACCGAGAATGCCGCGCCGACCAGCCAGGGTGGCGCCGGCCGATCATGGCGGAAGGCGAAGCTGCGATCATACCAGCCGCCTCCCATTCCCAGCCGCCGGCACTGTGCGTCGAAGCCCACCAGCGGCGTCACCACCAGGGCCATCTGCGCCGGTTCCAGCGTGTCCTCGAGGGCGACGTCCGGTTCGGGGATGCCGTAACAGTTGCTGGTCAACGGTTGGCCGGGGCGCCAGGGCGCGAAGCGCAGCACGTCGCCGTGCAGCACAGGCAGGCAGTAGCGCAGCGTGTCGGGCAGTTGCAGCTGCCAGCGGTGCAGGGCGATTTCGCCATCCAGCGCCCAGTAGCCGGCCACGGCGCCTTCGCGCGGGGCGAACGGCAGTGCCAGCAGCGCGTCGGCCAGCGATTCGGCAGCGGCAATACGGGCGGGAGCGGAAAGGTCGCGGCGGCGTTGCCGCAGGTCGTGGCGCAGGGCCTGTCGCGGGTCGGTCATGGCAGCGTGCGGCAAGGATCAGCCGCCATTGTGCCGGAAAGAACAAGGGCGACGCCCGAAGACGCCGCCCTTGCTGGAATATTGCATTCTCCGCAATGTCGATGCATGCGAAACGACCTTGAACCCGCGGGCTCAAGTGGGAACGTTGGAGAACCATCGGGCTTCCCGCTGCAAGGCGGACCTGCACTCCCGGCGCTGTCGCGCTCCCGGTGTCGTTCTTAAGGGACAAGGCGAATGTTTGCACATGCCGTCGAGTACCGCAGAGAACGCGTGGCCATTATAGCTACCGCGGGTGATCTGGATAGGCCGTTCGTCGGCAACAGTGCGTGCCAATTCAGAAAAGAGAAGGCGCATTCCGCGCCTTTCTCACGTGCTGCTGTCGATTGCCCGGTCCAGACGCCGGTTCAGGTCGGCCAGAGTCTGCTGCAGGGCCACCGCCTGGCGGGCGTTCTCATCGCGCAGCTGCTGCAGTTCGTGCGCCAGGTTGAGTGCCGCCAGCACCGCGATGCGGTCGACGGCGGCCATCCGGTTGCTGCCACGGATCTCGCGCATGCGCGCATCCAGCAGGCGGGCGGCCGCCATCAGGCTGTCACGTTCATCGCCACCGACGCCGACCGTGTATTCACGATCAAGGATACGGACGCTGACCGGTTCGGCACTCATGTGTGCTGCTCCAGGGATTTGAGCCGGGTGATCATCGCTTCCACCCGCGAACGCGCCTGCTCGTTCTTGGCCAGCAGCGTCGAGCGCTCGGCCACCAGCTGTTCCTGCTGGTGGCGCAGGCTGCGGTTCTCCTCGGCCAGCCGCTGGTTGCGGTCCAGCAACGCCTCCACACGGGCGGCGAAGGCCTGCAGCTGGGCAAGGGGATCGGCGGGTTCCATGCCCGCACGATAGGCAAGCCGGGTCAGGGCGGTCAAGCACTGTCGCAGCAGGCCCCGGCGGCCACGGAGAGCAGGCGGGCACATTGCTACACTACCCGGCTCACGGGCGCGCGCGTGCGCGCTCTGCAAGTTTCCCTTCCGAACGAGCCGCACGATGACCGAACTTCCCTCCGTCGACGACGTTACCCGCGCCAGCCAGGAACTGGGCCTGGGCGCCACTGCTGCCGAACTGCATGGCGGGCTGTGCGGCTGGCTGGCCGCTGGCGGTGCCCCCGGCAATGACTGGCCGGCGCGTGTGCTGGCCGACGACAATCTGCCGCAGGTGGCTGCCGACAGTGCGCTGGCGCAGTTGCTGGAGGCCACCATCAAGCAGCTGGAAGACCGTGACTTCGCCTTCGAGCTGCTGTTGACCGACAGCAGCGACGTGGCCGCGCAGGCGGATGCCATGTTCAGCTGGACCCGTTCTTTCCTGGGCGGCTTCGGCCTGGGCAGTGGCGGCCACCGGCCGACCTTGTCCGAAGAAGGCGAGGAGGCGCTGAACGATCTGGCCAGCCTGGCCCGTGCCTCGAGCGAGGATTTCGAAGCCGGCGGTGATGACGACGACGAAGCCCTGTCGGAAATCGAAGAGTTCATCCGGGTGGCGGTGCTGCTGCTGCACGGTGACGTGGTACTGGCCGCGCGCCATCGGCAGCGCCTGAACTGATGGATATCAAGCAGCGCACCGGCATCGCTGCCGGCGAGTACAAGCGTCGCCGTCGGCAGCTGATGGACATGGCGGGCGAAGACGCGATCCTGGTGCTGCCGGCGGCATCGGAGAAGGTGCGAAGCCTCGATACCCATTATCCGTACCGGCAGGATTCGGATTTCCAGTACCTGACCGGCTTCCCGGAGCCGGAAGCGGTGCTTGTGCTGATTCCCGGTCGCCGCCACGGTGAAGCCATCCTGTTCTGTCGCGAGCGTGATCCCGAGCGTGAAGCCTGGGATGGAGGGCGCGCCGGCCAGGACGGCGCAGTGGCGCAGTTCGCGATGGACGATGCGTACCCGATCACCGATCTGGACGACATCCTGCCGGGCCTGCTGGAAGGGCGGTCGCGGGTGTACTACCACTTCGGCCGCGACGCGGATTTCGACCTGAAGCTGATCGGCTGGGTGAACCGCGTACGTTCGCAGGTGCGCCATGGTGCGCAGCCACCGCATGAGTTCCTGGAACTGGGCCATCTGCTGCACGAGCAGCGGTTGTTCAAGTCCGGTGCCGAGGTGGCGTTGATGCAGCGCGCGGCCGATATCAGCGTGCTGGCGCATCGTGCGGCCATGCAGGCCGCGAAGGCCGGCATCCACGAGTACGAACTGCAGGCCGAGCTGGAGCGGGTGTTCCGCGCCAACGACGCGGTGCCTGCGTACTGCAGCATCGTCGGTGCCGGCCGCAACGCCTGCATCCTGCATTACCGCGACAACAACGCGCGTTCGCGCGACGGTGAACTGGTGTTGATCGATGCCGGTGCCGAGTATCGCGGCTATGCCAGTGACATCACCCGCACGTTCCCGGTCAACGGTCGTTTCAGCGCCGAGCAGCGCGCGCTGCATGATCTGGTGGGGGCGGCACAGGCGGCGGCACTGGCCCAGGCCAAACCGGGCGTGGCGTACGAAATGGGCCATCTGGCGGCGGTGCAGACTCTTACCGAGGGGTTGCTGCAACTGGGCCTGTTGAAGGGCACGCTGGAAAAGAATCTCACCGAAGGCTTGTACCAGCGTTTCTACCGGCACAAGACGGGGCACTGGATCGGGCTGGATGTGCACGACGTAGGCGATTACCGCCTGGCCGGCGATTCGCGTCTGCTGGAGCCGGGCATGGCCTTCACCATCGAGCCGGGGCTGTACATCGGCGTGGACGACACGACAGTGGAACCGCGCTGGCGTGGCATCGGCATCCGTACCGAAGATGACGTGCTGATCACCGACGACGGGCATCGGGTGTTGACCGAAGGCCTGGCGCGCAGCGCCGACGAGATCGAAGCGTTGATGGCGGGGTGAAGGGTTTTCGGCATGGCTTGCAGCCCTGAACCTGCAGAGGCCACAGCAACAGCAACCACCGAAGCAAGAGCCGAAGCGGGCTTCCTGCGGGATGGCGGGGTACTGTGGGTTTGCGGGGCCGCCGCAAGTACGTCCTTGTAGGCTTGGTCGCCGCATCCATGCGGCTCACACCCCGCAAACCCACAGTACCCCGCCTTCGACAGTTTCACGTGGCTGTTGGTAACGGCGGTTGTTGGGATGCGCGGCTGTTGGTAGGTGTCGACCTTGGTCGACACAGAGCGAGCGTAGCAAGCGACCCGCTTTTGCTTTTCTTTCTTTCTTCCGTGGCTGGCCGCCCGCAGGAAACTGTCAGAGGTGGGGCGGGTTGGGTTCGCGGGGGTGTCCGCCGCATGGATGCGGCGGCCAAGCCTCCAGGGATGGATTCACGGCGTCCCCCGCGAACCCACCCCGCCCCGCCAAGCGCGGCTATTGCTCCGAGCGACCAACCACGAGGGGCTCAGCCGTTGGCCGCCGCAAATACCGGCCGCGTCAGGTTGTCCGCCTCGCCATCAGTGCACAGCACTTCGTCTTCGATGCGGATGCCGCCGTACGGGCGGAAGAAATCCACGCGCTCCCAGTTGATCGCATCGCCATGACCGGCAGCCTTCACTTCGTTCAACAGCATGTCGATGAAGTACAGGCCCGGCTCGATCGTCACCACCATGCCCGGTTCCAGTACGCGGGTCAGGCGCAGGTACGGGTGGCCGACCGGGCGCTCGATGCGGCCGCCTTCGTCGCTGGCAGCGAAACCGGCCACGTCATGCACCTGCAGGCCGATCAGGTGACCGATGCCGTGCGGGAAGAACGCGGCGCTGACGCCGGTTTCCAGCGCGGTCTGCGGCGATATCTTGATCACGCCGAAGTCTTTCAGCACGCCCATCAGCGACAGGTGCGCATCTACGTGCAGCTGCTTGTAGTCGAAGCCCGGGCGCACGGCCGCGCACATCTGCTGCTGGGCGGCATCAACGGCTTCGATCATCGCCGCGAACTCGTCATGGCCGGCGGCGGCGTAGGTGCGGGTGATGTCGCTGGCATAGCCGTGCGCGCTGGCGCCGGCATCGATCAGGAAGCTGCGCAGCGGCTGCGGCGCCTTGCGGCCCAGTTCGGTGTAGTGCAGCACCGCCGCATGCTCGTTCAAGGCCACGATGTTGCCGTACGGCAGCTCGGTGGCGTCCTGGCCCACGGCCTGGCAGTACGCCATGTGGATGCTGAACTCGTCGGCGCCGTTGCGGAACGCCGCTTCGGCCGCGCGATGGCCGCGCACGCCCAGCACCTGCGCCTGGCGCATCAGTGCGATTTCATACGGCGTCTTGCTGCCGCGATGCCATTCCAGGTAGTTCACCACCGACGCCGGATTGTTGGGCACGTAGGCGCCCAGCGCGCTCTGCGGTTCGCCCAGGATCGCGCAGCGCGCCGGGTCGGACGGTAGCAGTGCCAGCGCTTCTTCGGGCTTGCGGATGATGTGGATGTCGAAGTGTTCGACCCACCAGCCGCTCGGTGCATCCGGCACTACATGCCAGTAGTCGAACGGCTGGTGGAAGATCACCGCCGGGCGCTTGCCCGGGGTGAACACGATCCAGCTGTTGGGCACCCGGGTCAGCGGCAGCCAGGCCTTGAACTGCGGGTTGACCGCATACGGATAGTCACGGTCGTCGAAGACCTGGTAGTGCAGGGTGCCGCTGGGCACCACCAGATGGTCGAAGCCGCCGCGTGCCAGCGCCTGCTCGGCGCGTCGGCACAGCACGGCCAGGTGGTCGGGATACAGGACGCCGGGGTCTTGCTGGATCATTGCGGTGGCTCGACACGGAAAACGGCCCTAGATTCTGCCGGATACCGATGCAATCCGCTGTGCCGGAACCGGCACTCAGCCCGTCGAAACCGGTGCCTCGTCGTTGTCTTCGCCGATCCAGCGGCGCAGCAGCTGCCGATGCTCGCGTGACAGGGTCAGGAAGCGGAAGCCTGCCCAGCTCTGGCCGGGCGCATGTGCCGGTTCGCTCCACAGCAGGTGTACGCCGACGTCGATCAGCTCGCTGCGGCCATCGGCCAACGGCAACGGGAAGCGCAACTGATACAGCGCATCGTCGCGCAGCGCGGCGCTGGCCAGCATCAGCATGCCGGTCTCGGACACGTTGCCAAGCCGGCCGACCACGCTATCGCGCATCTGGTCGGTCACCGGTATCAGATCGGAGACCTGCCGACGCGGCGCGCGGCGGGTATCAACGGGCGGTTGCGTGCTCATGCGTTGGGCTCCTGCGGGCGACGTCCGGCGAGCGTGCGCAGTGCGCTCAGGCTGGCCTGCCAGGCGCGGTCGACCAGCCGGCCCTTGTCTTCGGTGACCAGTTGCGCGCGTCCAGCATCCATCTGCCGGGCCAGCGTATCCAGGGTGGTTTCGCCGATCTTCTGCCCGCGCGCGTTGACCAACAGCACATGGCCGGTCAGCAGGCTGTACCAGGACAGGCGCTGGCGACGCAGAGTGCCTTCGCCGTCATCGATATCGAACCAGCTGCCGAAGGGAAGCGCGCACAACTGCTGGTACCTGGCTTCCTCGGCTTCGCTGCGCGGTGCGGCATCGCTTGCCACGGCCTGTGCGCCTGCGTGTTCGCCCAGTCGTGCATGGGCCTTCAGGCGCGCACTGAGTTCGGTGCGCGAAGTGCTTTCGTCTTCGCCACCGGGCGTGGACAGGCGACGCGCGACGGCTGCGGCTTCCTCTGCGTGGTAGCCGACCTGCAGCAGGGCCGATTCAACCTCGGCGGCCAGCGGAGCATCGGTCACGCTGCTTTCGCTGGCGGCCTCGGCAGTGATCGCAGCGATGCGTTCGGTCTGCTGCAGGCGCTCCTGCCATTGCGGCGAATCATCACCGTGGCGCAGGCGGGTCAGCGTCAACGCGTCCGCCCAGGCCTGGCGCAGCAGTGTCTGCACGAAGCGCGGCGGCTCCTGCGTATCGCAGCACTGGTCGATCTGCGCATTGGCCTGGCGTCGCGCAAGTTCCAGCCGTTCCTTGCCGCGTGCCGCTTCCACGTGACGGCGCTCTGCCAGTTCAGCGCGGTGCGCGGCGGCACGCTGATGCTGCTGTACTTCTTCGTTGGCGGCGGCAAAGGCCTCGGGCGTGCGTGCATCCTGGCCCAGCAGGCCCTGCACGCTCTGCGCCAGCCGCTGCAGCAGCTGCGGATCGACATCGTCATCGCCGAGCCAGCTGGCGCCGGCTTCAGCGACATGGTTGAGCAGTTCGCGTGCCGGGTGTTCGTCACGTACGAAGAAGCCCGGGTCAGCCATCGCTGCGCGCGCCAGGGGCACCTGCAGGCGCGCGAGCAGCGCGGCCGGCACCGGGTCCGGTCGTTGCTGCTGCTGGACCTGCTGCAGCAGCAGGCGCAGCAGATCGAGATTGTCGCGGTCGTGGCTGCCGAGGTTGGCCTGCGCGCCATGTTCGCTGCGCAGCTGCGCGACCACGGCGGCCTGCAGATCGGTCATGGCGCTGGCGGCGCTGGCCTGGCCCTGCAGGCGCGCCAGCACGGCATCAACCGCTGCACTGGGCAGGGCAGCGTGATCCGCCGCTGGCTGTGGGGTTTGCCGCGCCCGTTGCAGCATTTCGTGCAGCACGCTGCTGGCCGGTACCGTAAGCCCGGCCGACGCGCCGGGTGCAGCCGCATCGGCGAAGGCGTCCTGCATCAACGTCGACCACGAGCCGGGCGGTGCCGAGCCACCCCAGCCGGTCATCGGCGTGGGCGCGCGCGGTGACGGGCGTCCGCTGCGGCCGCTGCCGACCGACTGGGTGATGATCCGGCGGGTGCTCGAAGAACGCGCCAGGTATGGGGTGTAGACCAGGCCCGGCAGGATGCCGTGCTGTGCCAGCAGCGCATTGGCGCGGTCGAGCATATCGCCCAGCCGTTCCAGTACCTGCCGCTCGAAACTGCGGTACAGCGCCATCTGCACGTCGGCGCTGAGGGCATCCTGTTCGGCCAGCTTGCGCACCATTGCGCACAGGGCCTGCGGTGCCAACGGCAGGGTATCGGCTTCAAAGGCCGGTGCACCGGCGACAACGCCGAGGCGCTGGCCGAGCAGGTTCAGGGCGTTGGCCGAACGCAGCGTTTCCCGGCGCACCATTTCGGTCAGCAGCAGGTCGCGGTCGACCTCATGCTCGGCGACCAGGGTCAACCCCAGCATGCCGGGCAACGGCGGTGGGGTGACGGCGGCCACGACCGGGGCGGCCGGTTCCCGCAGCCGCGCGAGCGCATCAGCCAGTGCATCGAGCATGCGGTCGCTGAAGTGACCGGCGAACGCATGCAGCTGCCCGCGCTGGCCCAGCAGGTCAGCCTGCTGTTGCGGGTTGCGGGCATGGTCGGCGTCATGCAGCAGGGTCTGCTCCAGCGCTTCCACGGTGAGGATCAACGGTGCCGTCAGAGCCTGGTGGCACAGGCCGATCAACGCGCCCAGCAGCTCGCGTACACGCGGCGGCAGGTCGGCCGCGGCCAGGCGGGCAGTGTCGGCACTGGAAAGAGAGAAGACAGCAGACATCGGCGAGGGGGTCCGGATTCCCGCGTATCGAACTTGGAATCTACCGTGTCGGCCGGTGACGGCGCTACTTTAGCCGCAGATTCATTCAGCGCGGCCTTCCATGGCCGCGCCGCAGGCAGATCAACCTTCCAGGAACAGGCTGACCACATCGTTGGTGAAGCGCCGGCCGAGCTCGGTCGGTTGCACGTACCCGTCCGCCACCGCCAGCCAACCGCGCTGCACCGCTTCGGCCAATGGAACGTCCAGCACGCTGCGGGCCAGGCCGGTCCGCGATTCGAAGTCGCGCAGGCTGAAACCTTCGTGCAGGCGCAGCAGGTTGAGCATGTACTCGAACGGCAGGCGCTCGGCGGCGATCACCTCGTCGCCACCGAACGATGCCGCCGTGCCTGCGGTATCCATGAACGTCTGCGGGTGCTTGTGCTTCCAGCGCCGCAGCACGTGCTCCTCGGCGCCGGAACTGATCTTGCCGTGTGCGCCGGCGCCGATACCGAGGTAGTCACCGAAACGCCAGTAATTCAGGTTGTGCGCGCTCTGCCGGCCGGGGCGGGCATAGGCACTCACCTCGTACTGGCCGAAACCGGCCTGCGCCAGCAGCGCCTGGCAGTGTTCCTGCATGTCCCACGCATTGTCTTCATCGGGGATGCCCTGCGGCGGCCGCGCGAAGAACACCGTGTTCGGTTCCAGGGTCAGCTGGTAGTGCGAGATGTGGGCCGGCTGCAACGCGAAGGCGCGTTCCAGGTCGGACTCGGCACCGGCCAGGGTCTGCTCCGGCAGGGCGTACATCAGGTCGATGTTGAAATTGTCGTAGCCCGCGTCCTGCGCCATCTTCACCGCGCGCTCGGCCTCGCCACTGTCGTGGATGCGGCCCAGGCGCTTGAGCATCGCATCATCGAAACTCTGGATGCCGAAGCTGAGGCGGTTGACGCCGGCCGCGCGGTAGCGGTCGAAGCGGCCGTGCTCGGCGGTGCCCGGGTTGGTTTCCAGGGTGATCTCGGCATTCGGCGCGAAGCGCAGACGCGCGCTGGCCTGCTGCAGGAAGCGGTCGATGGCTTCCGGCGGGAACAGGCTGGGCGTGCCGCCACCGAAGAACACGCTGCTGACCACCCGGCCCCAGACCAGCGGCAGGTCCTGGTCGAGGTCGCGCACCAGCGCATCGATGTAGGCATCGAAGGGCAGTTCGCCCTTGGCCTGGTGCGAGTTGAAATCGCAGTACGGGCACTTGCGCACGCACCACGGCAGATGCACGTACAGCGCCAGTGGCGGCGGCACCAGGCGTGGCGGGGTGTCGTGGTCGCAGGACTCGCCGGGCAGGTGGTTGCAGTGGTCGTGGTTGTGGGCGTGCGGCATGGCTGGCGTGATGCAGACGTGGGGGGAGCGGCAGATCAGTCCGCCGCCCGCAGAAGGGGGTCGACCAGGCAGCGCGGTTGCGCGCGAAGCACGGCAGCGGCAATCTGGCGGAAGAAAGGCGAGGGCCCTTTGTAGCTGCCTATAGCGTTGTCCATCAAACGGTGGCGCGCAGGACTGCAGCCATTGCGCATGCACAGATGGAGACCGGAGACCATGGCCTTGCGCTTGTCGGCAAAACTGTCAAGCCGTACTTCCAGCACGTCCACCAGTGCCACATGGCGCCACCGATGCAGGCTGCCGATGTTGTGATAGCGCAGGTGGCCGGCAGCGCCGTCCAGTTCGACGCGCTGCCACATGATGGGTGCGCCGATGAGCGTGATGACGGTCATGCCGACCAGCGCAACCACCGGCACCGCCCACCAGGATTCCTTCCCTGCCCACGCCAACATGCCGCCAAAGATCGCACCACTGATCAGTCCCAGTACGGCAAGCAATTGCACCAGTTCCATTCCGGTGCGGTAGCGCTTCACGGTCATCCTTGAGTCTCCTGTTGGACGCTGGTTCAGGCCGCGAGCTGCTGCTTGAGCTGCTGCTTGAGCTGCTGCAGGGCGATGGCGCGATGGCTGATGGCATTCTTCAACGCCGGTTCCATTTCCGCAGCGGTCAGGCCGTGGGCAGTATCCAGGAACACCGGGTTGTAGCCGAAGCCGTTGCTGCCGCGCAGTTCGCGGATGATCTGTCCTTCCCAGCGGCCTTCGCAGATCAGCGGCTGAGGGTCGGTGGCGTGCCGCAGCAGCACGATCACCGCATAGAAGCGGGCGCTGCGCTGGCCATCGGCGATATCGGCCATCGCTTCCAGCAGCTTGGCGTTGTTGGCCGCCGCATTGGTCGGATGGCCCGCATAGCGCGCGCTGTACAGACCCGGCGCACCGCCGAGGGCATCGACGATCAGCCCCGAATCATCGGCCAGCGCCGGCAGGCCGGTCGCTTCGCAGGCGGCGCGTGCCTTCAGCAGCGCGTTCTCGACGAAGGTCAGGCCGGTCTCTTCCACATCGCCCAGGCCCAGTTCGGCGGCCGAAGTGATCTGCAGCGGCAGGTCGGCGAGGATTTCCTGCATTTCCACCAGCTTGCCAGCGTTGTGGCTGGCCAGGACAAGCTTCTTCATCAACGGGGCTCCAACAGGTCCCAGGTGTTGCCGTACAGGTCGCGGAACACCGCGACCGTGGCGTAGGGTTCTTCGCGCGGTTCTTCCAGGAATTCGACACCGGCGGCCAGCATCGCCGCGTGGTCGCGGCGGAAGTCGTCGGTGTTGAGGAAGAAGCCGACGCGGCCGCCGGTCTGGTTGCCGATGCGGCTGCGCTGTTCGTCGTTGCTGGCGCGGGCCAGCAGCAGGGCGGCGGCGCTGCCATCGGTCGGCCCGACCACGACCCAGCGCTTGCTGCCCTGGTCGATGTCGTCCAGCAGCTGGAAGCCGAGCTTGCCGGTGTACCAGCCGATGGCTTCGTCGTAATCGGCCACCACCAGGGTGGTCAGGGCAATGCGCCGGTTCATGCCGACAGCGCCGCCTGCTGCGCGGCCAGCAGCTCGGTCACGCCCTTTTCGGCCAGGCCCAGCAGCGCATCCAGTTCGTCACGGCGGAAGGCATGGCCTTCAGCGGTGCCCTGCAGTTCGATGAAACCGCCACCGTCGTTCATCACCACGTTCATGTCGGTGTCGCAGTCGCTGTCTTCGGCGTAATCCAGGTCCAGCACCGGGGTGCCGCGGTAGACGCCGACCGACACCGCCGCCACCGCGCCGAGGATCGGGTTGCGCTTGATGTCGCCGCGCTTCATCAGCACGTTCACTGCATCGACCAGGGCCACATAGGCGCCGGTGATGGCAGCAGTGCGGGTGCCGCCGTCGGCCTGCAGCACGTCGCAGTCCAGGGTGATGGTGCGTTCGCCCAGTGCGTTGCGGTCCACGCAGGCGCGCAGGCTGCGGCCGATCAGGCGCTGGATCTCCAGCGTGCGGCCACCCTGCTTGCCGCGTGCGGCTTCGCGGTCGCTGCGGGTGTGGGTGGCGCGCGGCAGCATGCCGTACTCGGCGGTCACCCAGCCTTCGCCCTTGCCGCGCAGGAAGCCCGGCACCCGGTTCTCGATGCTGGCCGTGCACAGCACGCGGGTTTCACCGAAGCAGACCAGCACCGAACCTTCGGCGTGGCGGGTGAAACCGCGCTGGATGACGACCGGGCGCAGCTGATCGGGCTGACGGCCACTGGGGCGGAAATCGGACATGGGGCAGGTTCCGTAGGCAAGGGGAGTACGCCACCATCCCCGCGGCCTTCACGGGGCGGGGAAAGGGGCTCAAAAGAGACCGCTAGGGTACCATTCCCCCTTTGCAAGCACCGGATACATCCATGATTCGAAGCATGACGGCCTATGCTGGCGGCGAGCGCTCCACCCCGTGGGGAACGCTGGGCTGCGAGCTGCGCTCGGTCAACCACCGGTTCCTGGAAGTGGGCACCCGCCTGCCCGAGGAACTGCGCGCATTGGAACCGCAGCTGCGCGAGCGCATTTCCGCGCGCCTGAGCCGTGGCAAGCTGGATCTGGTGATACGCCTGCGTGCGCCGGACTCGGCCGCCAGCCTGCAGATCAACGAGGTGCTGCTGGGCCAGCTGGGCCAGCTGGCGCACCGGCTGACCTCCGACTTCCCCAACCTGCAGGTCAGCTTCACCGACCTGCTGCAGCTGCCGGGCGTCACCCAGGGCGAGGCCACCGATGCCGCGGCCCTGCAGGTTGAAGCACTGGCGCTGCTGGACCAGGTGCTGGACGGCTTCATCGCCGCCCGCGAGCGTGAAGGCAATACGCTGGCCACCGCGATTGCCGAGCGCGTGGATGCCATCGAGCGCATCGCCGCCGAGGTCCGTACGCTGATTCCAGCCATTCGCGACGGCCAGCGCGCCAAGCTCGCCGCCCGCCTGGCCGACCTGCCGCATCCGGTCGATCCTGGCCGCGCCGAACAGGAACTGGTGATGTGGCTGCAGAAGCTGGACGTGGACGAGGAACTGGACCGCCTGTCCAGCCACATCGTCGAGATCCGCCGCGTGCTCAAGCAGCGTGAACCGGTCGGCCGCCGCCTGGACTTCCTGCTGCAGGAGTTCAACCGCGAGGCCAACACGCTGGGCTCCAAGTCGGTGGACAGCCGCACGTCCAATGCCGCGGTCGAGCTGAAGGTG
The DNA here is from genome assembly GCA_041545745.1 of Stenotrophomonas indicatrix. Lineage (NCBI taxonomy): Bacteria > Pseudomonadati > Pseudomonadota > Gammaproteobacteria > Lysobacterales > Lysobacteraceae > Stenotrophomonas > Stenotrophomonas indicatrix. The sequence goes on along the minus strand of CP168152.1, from coordinate 3,725,933 downwards.
CTGATCGACCAGATCCGCGAGCAGGTGCAGAACATCGAATGAGCATTTCCACGCCCCCGGCCGCGATCGCGCGCGGCACGCTGTACATCGTTGCCGCGCCCTCCGGCGCCGGCAAGAGCAGCATCGTCAACGCCACCCTGGCGCGCGACCCGCAGATCGCGCTGTCGATCTCCTTCACCTCGCGCGCCATGCGCCCGGGTGAGGTGAACGGCCAGCACTACCACTTCGTCAGCGCGGAAAAGTTCGAGGAGATGATTGCCGCCGGCGACTTCTTCGAACATGCCTGGGTGCATGGCGACTGGAAGGGCACCGCCCGGCAGTCGGTGGAGCCGCAGCTGAACGCTGGCCAGGACGTGCTGCTGGAAATCGACTGGCAGGGCGCGCAGCAGGTGCGCCAGCTGGTGCCGGGCACGGTGACGGTGTTCATCCTGCCGCCGTCCAAGCAGGCCCTGCAGGACCGCATGCGCAAGCGCGGCCAGGACAGCGAGGCGGTCATCGCCCAGCGCCTGGGCGCGGCCCGCGATGAAATGCTGCACTTCAACGAATTCGACTACGTCATCGTCAACGAAGTGTTCGACACCGCCGTGGACGAACTGTGCGCGATCTTCACCGCCAGCCGCTTGCGCCGGGAGGCCCAGAAGGTTCGCCATGCCGGCCTTATCCAGGCCCTGTTGACCCCGGATGCGGGTTCAACTGATTGATTCCTAAAGGGTCCGGTGGGGGTTGGCTTGATTTTGTCCAACCCCTGCCAGTACACTCCGTCCCCTTTCCCTCATTCGACTGAGCGGCCGACCGGTCGCCGGGAGCCCGTATGGCCCGCATTACCGTAGAAGATTGCCTGGAAGTCGTTAACAACCGTTTCGAGCTGGTGATGATGGCCTCCAAGCGCGCCCGTCAGCTCGCCAATGGCGTGCAGGCTACGCTGGACAACAGCGAGACCGAGGACAAGCCGACCGTGCTGGCGCTGCGCGAGATCGCCGCCCGCAAGATCGACAACGCGCTGATCGACGAAGTCGAGAAGGCCGAGCGTGAGCGCGCCGAGCGCGAAGCGCTGGAGTGGGCCGCCGCTGAAGTGGTCGCCGACGAAGACATGTCCAAGAACGACGATTGATCGCATCGATCAACGTCATTGCTGGATACGCCGAACAGCCCGCCCCGTGCGGGCTGTTTCGCATTCAGGGTTTGCCGTAAACGTCGCGCTGGCATAGGCTTTGGCCATGAACCCAGGCCCCACTGCCAAGGTCGCCGCAGTCCCCGCTGCCGCCGTACCCGATTACGTCCTCCAGCTCGAACGCGCCGCCCACTACCTGCCGCCCGAGCAGCTGCCGCTGCTGCGCCGTGCGTGGGAAGTCGGCGCCTCCGCGCACGCTGGGCAGACGCGCAAGTCGGGCGAGCCCTACATCACCCATCCGGTGGCCGTGGCCCAGGTGCTGGCCGAGCTCGGCCTGGACGTGGAAGCGCTGATCGCCGCGATCCTGCACGACACCATCGAAGACACCCCGCTGACCCGCGAGGCCCTGTCGGCCGAGTTCGGCGAAGCCGTGGCCGAGCTGGTGGACGGCGTCACCAAGCTGGACAAGCTGAAGTTCCGCGACCGCCAGGAAGCAGCCGCCGAGAGCTTCCGCAAGATGCTGCTGGCGATGTCGCGCGACCTGCGCGTGATCATGATCAAGCTGGCCGACCGCCTGCACAACATGCGCACGCTGGGCGCGCAGAGCCGCGAAGCGCGTGGTCGCATCGCCCGCGAGACGCTGGAGATCTACGCCCCGATCGCGCAGCGGCTGGGCATGAGCCTGGTCAAGAGCGAACTGCAGAACCTCGGCTTCAAGGCACTGTACCCGTGGCGCCATGCGATCCTGGAAAAACACATCCGCAGCCAGCCGGTGGTGCGCCGTGAGGCGCTGGCGCAGGTGGAAGTGCAGCTGTCGCAGCGCCTGGCCAAGGAGGGCATCGAACACCGCCTGGTCAGCCGCATCAAGACCCCGTGGAGCATCTACAACAAGATGCGCGACGAGAACAAATCCTTCGACCAGGTGATGGACGTGTTCGGCTTCCGCCTGGTCGTGCGCGGTGTGCCGCAGTGCTACCACTCGCTGGGCGCAGTGCATGCCGCGTTCAAACCGCTGGACGGGCGCTTCCGCGATTTCATCGCGATCCCCAAGGCCAACGGTTACCAGTCGCTGCATACCGTACTGTTCGGCCCGTATGGTTCGCCCATCGAAGTGCAGATCCGCACCGAAGAGATGGACCTGATTGCCGAGCGTGGCGTGGCTGCGCACTGGACCTACAAGTTCGGCGGTGACTCGCCCAACAGCGCGCAGAGCCGCGCGCATGCCTGGATCGTCGAACTGATCGATTCGCAGCGTGCCGCCGGTTCGTCGCTGGAGTTCCTCGACAACGTCAAGGTCGACCTGTTCCCGGACGAGGTCTACCTGTTCACCCCGAAGGGCAAGATCCTGGCCCTGCCGCGCAATTCCACCGCGCTCGACTTCGCCTATGCCGTGCATACCGATGTCGGCAACATGGCCGTGGCCTCGCGCGTGGACAAGAAACTGGTGCCACTGCGCACCAAGCTGGTGTCCGGGCAATCGGTGGAGATCATCACCGCACGCTCGGCCACGCCCAAGCCGCAGTGGCTGGAGTTCGTGGTCACCAGCAAGGCACGCACCGCCATCCGCCACCAGCTCAAGCAGCTGGAGCACGAAGATGCCGTGCAGCTGGGCCACCGCATGCTCGACCGCGCGTTGGAGGCGATGGACAGCTCGCTGGAACGCCTGCCGAAGGGACGTCTGGATGCCTTCCTTGCAGAGCATCGGTTCCCGCGCCTGGAGGCCCTGCTGGCGGAAGTCGCGCTGGGCAACTGGATGCCGACCCAGGCCGCGCAGGCGCTGATGGCCTACGCCGAACTGCGCGGCGGGCCGCATTCGCGCCACAGCTCGCAGGAAAAGATCCTGATCAATGGCAGCGAGCGTGGCGTGGTCACCTTCGCCGGCTGCTGCCAGCCGATTCCGGGCGACGACATCATGGGCTACCACACCGCCGGCAAGGGCATCGTGGTGCACCGCATGGATTGCCCGAACCTGGCCGAGCTGCGCAAGTCGCCCGAGCGTTGGGTGCTGATCGGCTGGGATACCACCGTATCCGGTGACTACGACACCTCGCTGGTGGTGGAGGTGGAGAACGGCACCGGCGTGCTTGCACAGCTGGCCGCGGCGATCGCGCAGAGCCATTCCAACATCGAGCGCGTGGATTACCTGGACCGCGATTTCAACGCCGCCGTGCTGGCGTTCAACATCCAGGTGCGCGACCGCAACCACTTGGCCGAAGTCATGCGTCGCCTGCGCCGCCTGTCGGTCGTGCAGGCCGTCCGCCGCCAGTAGCGTACCCGGTAGTGCCGGCCGCTGGCCGGCAACCCATGGATCTTCGGCTGCATCGCGATTGCCGGCCAGCGGCCGGCACTACCGAAGCGGCGCGGTAGATCCACGCCATGCGTGGATGCACCCCCACCCGGTACAATCACCGCTCTGTTTTCCCCCAACGCACCGGAGCGACCCATGTCCCGCCAGATCATCAACACCGAAAAGGCCCCGGCCGCCATCGGCCCGTACTCGCAGGCCGTGCGCGCCGGCAACACCGTGTATTTCTCCGGGCAGATTCCGCTCGACCCGGCCACCGGCGACATCGTCGGTGTCGGTGACGTCGAAGCGCAGGCCCGTCGCGCCTTCGACAACCTCAAGGCCGTGGCCGAAGCTGCGGGCGGTTCGCTGGACAAGGTCGTGCGCCTGGGCCTGTACCTGACCGACCTGGCTGAATTCGCCAAGGTCAACGCCGTCATGCAGGACTATTTCCAGGCCCCGTTCCCGGCTCGTTCCACCATCGAAGTCTCCGGCCTGCCGAAGGGCGCCAACTTCGAGGTCGACGCGGTGATGGTCATCGACTGACCGCCACGTGGCACGCAAGGCGGCGGTCACCCCGGCACTGGCACCGTCCGGTGAAGCATCGCTTGCGATGCTCGCCGGCGTCGGTCCGGCCGTGGCCGCCAAGCTGCAGGCGCGTGGTCTGGCCACCCTGCAGGATCTGTGGCTGCACCTGCCGCTGCGCTATGAAGACCGCACCCGGCTGACCCTTATCGAAGACCTGCGCAACGGCATTCCAGCGCAGGTGGAAGTGCGGGTGGTCGCCGTCGAACGCGGCATGCGCTACCGGCCGATGCTGAAAGTGGCAGTGGAGGATGAAGGGCAGGGCACCCTGGTGCTGCGCTTCTTCCATTTCCGCCAGCAGCAGGTCGGTCAGTTCGCGGTCGGCAATCGCCTGCGCTGCTTCGGTACGCCCAAGCCCGGGCACCTGGGGTTGGAGATCGTCCATCCCAGTTACCAGGTGTTGGGGCGCAATGACGATCCCGATCTCGGCGACCGCCTCGACCCGGTGTATCCCACCGTCGAAGGCGTCGGCCCGATGACCATGCGCAAGCTGATCGGCCAGGCGCTTGATCGCCTGCCGGAAGAAAGCACGCTGGAACTGCTGCCCACCGGCTGGCTTGATGGCCTCGGCCTGCCATCGCTGCGCAGCGCGCTGCTGACCGTGCATCAGCCGCCGCCGGATGCAGACCTGGCCGCACTCGCTGCCGGCACCCATCCAGCGCAGCGCCGGCTGGCGATGGAAGAACTGCTGGCGCACCACCTCAGCCTGCGTCGCCAGCGCATTGCGCTGCAGGCGCATCACGCGCCGCCGCTGGCCGGCCCCGGCAAGCTGGCCAAGGCGCTGTTGAAGCAACTGCCATTCGCACTGACCGGCGCGCAGGCGCGCGTGTTCAAGCAGATCCGCGAAGACTTGGCGCGCCCCAGCCCAATGCTGCGGCTGGTGCAGGGTGATGTCGGCTCGGGCAAGACCGTGGTTGCCGCGTTGGCGGCGATGCTGGCGGTGGAGCAGGGCAAGCAGGTCGCACTGGCTGCCCCCACTGAACTGCTGGCCGAGCAGCATCTCAACAACCTGCGCGGCTGGCTGGAACCGCTGGGCGTACGCATTGCCTGGCTGGCCGGCAAGGTCACCGGCAAGGCGCGCGCGAAGGTGATGGAACAGGTCGCCAATGGCGAGGCGCAGGTGGTGGTCGGTACCCACGCGCTGATGCAGGAAGCGGTGGTGTTCCAGGATCTGGCCCTGGCCATCGTCGATGAGCAGCACCGCTTCGGCGTGCATCAACGGCTTGCGCTGCGCGACAAGGGCAAGGGCGGCAACAACGTGCCACACCAGCTGGTGATGACCGCCACGCCGATTCCGCGCACGCTGGCGATGTCCGAGTATGCCGACCTGGATGTATCGGCCATCGACGAACTGCCGCCGGGCCGTACGCCGGTGCAGACCGTGGCACTGAACAACGATCGTCGTCCGGAGTTGATCGAGCGCATCGCCCTGGCCTGCCAGGAAGGGCGGCAGGTGTACTGGGTGTGCACGCTCATCGAAGAAAGTGAAGAACTGGATGCCACGCCCGCGCAGGCCACCTACGAATCGCTGCAGGCGCTGCTGCCCGGCGTGCGCGTGGGGCTGGTGCATGGCCGGCTGAAAGCGGCCGAGAAGCTGGCGACGATGGTCGCGTTCAAGGCCGGCGACATCGACCTGCTGGTCGCGACCACCGTCATTGAAGTGGGTGTGGACGTGCCCAACGCCTCGCTGATGGTGATCGAGAATGCCGAGCGCCTGGGCCTGGCCCAGCTGCACCAGCTGCGTGGCCGCGTAGGCCGTGGTTCAGCGGTGTCGCGCTGCGTGCTGCTGTATCAGGCGCCGCTTTCGCAGATGGCGCGCGAACGCCTGCAGACCATGCGCGAGACCAACGACGGGTTCGTCATCGCCGAGAAGGATCTGGAACTGCGCGGTCCCGGCGAACTGCTGGGCACCCGCCAGACAGGTCTGGCCGGTTTCCGCATCGCCGATCTGGCCCGCGATGCGGGCCTGCTGCCGGGAGTGCATGAGCTGGCCGAACGCCTGCTGGCGCAGCAACCGGCGCTTGCAGATCGCGTGGTGCAGCGCTGGATCGGCACCGCCGTGCGGTACGCCTCGGCCTGACTGACCGGTTGGGGTCGGATCCTTTTGCCGAGCAAAGGGCTCTGACCCCGCAAGGGCCAGGACGTCCGCCGCGGATTGGTAGAGCCGAGCCCATGCTCGGCTGCTGTTCGCGCTGCGCGCGTGAGTCGAGCATGGCTCGATTCCACAAAAGCCTATCCACGCATGGCGTGGATCTACTGGCATCTGCTAGACGGCCGGCAACTGCGTACCCATGTATTCGGACAAACCACGGCAGGCCAGCAGCAGTCCTTCGCGGATGTCATCGCCTATCTGCTGCGCTTCTTCGCCGTCCACGCGCACGCGCTCAGTGGCGTGCAGCATTTCCAGCAGCAGGCTCAACCCTGCATTGGCGCGGTCGATACGGGCCAGCGCCACGCGTTGCCCCGGGGTGTGCCACCGGCTCGGCCACTGCTGACCATCGGCGCCTTCGCCCTGGCGGATGCGCTTGAGGCAACCCAGCAGGGTGAAGCCGTCGTCCGTCGGTCCGGTCGCGGGGGCGGCGAGGGTGGTTTCCAGTGCCTGCGCCAGCTCATCGGGGATGCTGGTGGCGGCGTCGCCCAGAGTGGCGAACAGGAAGGGATAGCGGGATGCGGTCATGTCGGCAGTCCTTGTGCGCAAGGCAAGGGGCCACCCACTCGAAGGCGAGGGTGGCGGGCGGTGAGTGGTTGCAATACCGGTGACTACCTCAAGAACGCCGGCGGGCGCGAAGCCCCCACGCACCGCCCGCCATAGAACGCACGGACGGATTGCCTGCCGGACGCCACGCAGGAACACGCGCGCAACGCCGGCAGGCAAGCGTAAACAACAAGGCAGTCAAACGGGATTGCAAGCCCGTGCCATCCGTTGTCGATGGCCCCTCATGATGTCCACGACAGCCCTCGTCGCTTCAATGAGAATCATTGGAAAAGTCGAAAACGCTGCAATTGCAGCGTGGCCCCGCCCGGCACGCCGATTACGTCATCTTTCCCGATCCCGCCGACGTCCATCCACGCATGGCGTGGATCTACCGTGTCGACCAAGGTCGACACCCACCAAGAGCAGTGGACAACTGTCGAAGGCGGGGTGGGTCCGGTTGCGGGGGCGTGAGCGCCATGGATGGCGCGACCGAGCTTACATGGACGTACTTGCAGCGCCCCCCGCCACCGGACCCACCCCGCCATCCCACGGAATGCCAGCTTCTGCCGTTGCCGTTGCCGTCGATTCTGAGGGTGCAGGGCGCCGCCCTGCCGAACCCGAACTCCCATACTTGCAACGGTCATCTTCCCGGTCCACACTTCGTTGCCGATCTGAAGACGGCAACGATGACCAAGAAGATCCCGCTGTTGATCGATACCGACCCCGGTGTCGACGACGCACTGGCCCTGCTGATGGCCTTCGCCGATGAACGGCATGACGTGGTCGCCCTGACCATCGCCGCCGGCAACGTAGGCCTGCAGTACACCGTCCGCAACGCCCTCAAGCTCTGCGACATCGTCGGCCGCACCGACGTGCCGGTGTTCGCCGGCAGCCCCGATCCGCTGCTGCATCCGTCCGTTGACGCCGCCCACGTGCATGGCCGCGATGGCTACGGCGACGTCGACCTGCCGCCGCCGAGCCGCCAGGCCGACGCCGAACACGCCGCATTGGCGATCCTGCGTTTGTCGCACCAACATGCCGGCGAACTGATGCTGGTGATGCTCGGCCCGCTGACCAACCTGGCGCTGGCGCTGAAGCTCGACCCGACGCTGCCCCAGCGTATCAAGCGCATCGTGGTGATGGGCGGCGCAGTCACCTGCCACGGCAACATCACCCCCGCCGCCGAATTCAACATCGCCTTCGATCCGGAAGCAGCGCATGTGGTGTTCACCGCGTTCCCGCACCTGCTGGTGTCGGACTGGGAAGCCACCGTTGCCCACGGCCTGCCGTTGGCCGAAGCCGAGCAGTGGCTGGGCGCCGATTCTGATCGTGCGCGCTTCTACGAGCTGATCTCGCGCAAGACCCGTGGCCTGTCTGAAGACAGCAAGGGCGGGCGCTGGTACACCGCCGATGCGCTGGCCATGGCCTGGGCGTTGAACCCGGAAGGGCAGCTGCAGGTCGAGTCGCGACCGGTGAATGTGGAACTGAACGGAACGTTCAGCCGTGGCGCGACCATCGTGGACTGGAACCGTCAGAGCGGCCAGCCGGACAACTGCGACCTGCTGATGGCCTACGACCAGGAGCGTTTCGAGGCCCTGGTACGCCAGGCCCTGGGCGCGGACTGAGATCCGTCTCCGGCACTGGTTGCCCCAGGCGGCAACCAGTGCTTATAATGCCGCTCTTGACCACCAGCCCATTTACGGTGTGAGCCCATGAAGGCCGATATCCATCCGAACTACCGCGACGTCGTCTTCCATGACGTCACCTCCGATTTCAAGATCCTGACCCGCTCGACCATGAGCACGAAGGAAACCATCAAGTGGGAAGACGGCAACGACTACCCGCTGGTGAAGGTTGAAATTTCCTCGGCTTCGCATCCGTTCTACACGGGCAAGCACAAGGTCATCGACACCTCGGGCCGTATCGACAAGTTCCAGAAGCGCTACGCGCGCTGATACGTCGTACCCGGTTCGAACCGACGGCCGCGCTCTGCGCGGCCGTTTGTTTTTGTCCGGCGCCTACCCAACGGGCGTTTGGATGGACGGAACACTGCGTCCTTGTGACAACGCGTTTGCCGATCCCGGCCGCTCGCTGGCAGGGTGCCGGCTGCCTGTCGTCTACGACTTCTGTCTAGCGCCCGGCAAATGCTGCTGTGCGATAATGACCTGATCCCCGGCACAGGCCGAGGACGTCATTCACGTGCCTGACCAATGCGCTTGGGCAGGCGCCTTCCCATGAAGGAGCGCACACAGTGTCCGATCTTGATCAGGTCACGCTCAACGCCGGCGATAAGTCGGTCGTTCTGCCCGTCATCAAACCCACCCTCGGCAACGACTGCGTCGACATCGCGAAGCTGACCAAGGAAACGGGGTATTTCACCTACGATTCCGGTTTCACCGCGACGGCCAGCTGCAAGTCCGCCATCACCTACATCGACGGCGACAAGGGCGTGCTGCTGTATCGCGGCTACCCGATCGAGCAGCTGTCGGAGAAGTCGAGCTACGTCGAAGTGGCCTACCTGCTGATCAACGGCGAGCGCCCGAGCGCCGAGCAGCTGAAGGCCTTCACCGACGAGCTGGCTGCCGAAGCCAACGTCGATGCGTCGATCAACACCCTGATCGGCAGCTTTGCCAAGGATGCCCATCCGATGGCCATCCTGACCGCCGCCATCGCGCAGCTGTCGGGCATCTATCACGCCTCGCTGGACTTGTCCGACGCCGAACAGCGCCGCCAGGCCGCCGTGCGCCTGATTGCCAAGGTGCCGACCCTGTCGGCGCTGATCTACCGCCACGGCAAGGGCCTGCCGGCCAACAAGCCGGACACCTCGCTGGACTACGTCAGCCGCTTCCTGAAGCAGACTTTCGAGTCGGCTGACGGCCAGTACGATCTGAACCCGGATGTGGTCAAGGCACTGGACCTGCTGTTCATCCTGCACGCCGACCACGAGCAGAACGCCTCGACCTCGACCGTGCGTCTGGTCGGTTCGACCGGTGCCAACCCGTACGCGTCGGTCGCCGCTGGCGTCACCGCGCTGTGGGGTCCTGCCCACGGCGGTGCCAACGAAGCCGTGCTGAAGATGCTGGAAGAGATCGGTTCGGCCGACAACGTCGAATCGGCCGTGCTCAAGGCCAAGGACAAGACCTCCGGCTTCCGCCTGATGGGCTTCGGCCACCGCGTGTACAAGAACTTCGACCCGCGCGCGAAGGTCATCGGTGAGATGACCGGCAAGGTGCTCAAGCAACTGGGCGTGCAGGATCCGCTGCTGGACGTGGCTGTGAAGCTGGAACAGGCCGCGCTGCAGGACGAGTACTTCGTCGCCCGCAAGCTGTACCCGAACGTCGATTTCTACAGCGGCATCATCTACAAGGCGCTGCAGATCCCGACGGAAATGTTCACCGTCATGTTCGCCCTGGGCCGCACTTCCGGCTGGGTCTCGCATTGGCTGGAACAGCAGGTCGACCCGGAAATGAAGATCGGCCGTCCGCGCCAGGTCTACACCGGCCACGACGTGCGCGACTACCAGGGCTGATCGCCCTGCGTAGATTGTGCTGAAGACGCCCCGCGATTGCGGGGCGTTTTTTTTGTTTCGCTTCTGGTAGATGCCAACCTTGGTTGGCAAGCTTTGGACATCCGCAGAAAACCATCCACGCATGGCGTGGATCTACTGCGCCCCGGCTCTTGGCACGATGTTCGCCGTGCCAGGAGCGCGTGATTCAAGGGTCTCATCAGCTTCGCAAGCGCTCGCGCAGCCTCAGGACGCCAGCTGCACCCGCAGCACCTGATACAGAGCGTTCGACCCCATGAGTACCCGATTCGACCTGCCCGAGCGCGGCCCGCTTGGTCACGACGTCGCTACTGTCGTCACCAGCCCCCATCGTGCCGCCCACCAGCGAAAGTGCAGTGTCGTGGGGCGCGATTCTGGCCGGCGCCGTTGCCGCTGCTGCACTGTCCCTCATCCTGCTCATCCTGCTCATCCTGGGTGTAGGCCTTTGGTCTGTCCTCGATATCGCCGTGGTCGTTCGAGGGCGTTTCCAAGGAGACCTTCGGCTGGACCAGCGCCGCGTGGCTCACCTTCACCGCGCTGGCCGCTTCCGGTCTGGGCGGCTATCTGGCAGGCCGCCTGCGCACCAGGTGGACACGGATCCACGGCGATGAAACCTACTTCCGCGATACCGCGCACGGCTTTGTGTCGTGGGCTGTGGCCACGCTGCTCACTGCCGGTCTGCTGACCTCCGCCATCGGTGGCGTGCTGGGCGCCGGTGCAAAGGTGGCTGGTGTCACCGCAGGCGCCGCTGCATCCACGGCAGGTGCGGCCGCGGCGGGCGTCGGCAGCGCTGTGTCGGCTGCGCCGGAAGGCGACCTCAACTACTGGGTGGATTCGCTGTTCCGCAACGCCACCACCCCGGGCCCGGACGCCGCCGGTGCACCTCCGGCTCCGCCGGCAGCGGGTGCAGCACCGGGCAACGGCCCGATGGACCCTGCCGCACCGCCGCCGCCGCCCGAGCCCATCGAGCAATGGTTGTCGCGCGAAGACTTCAGCTACCTCTTCATGGACTGCCGCGGTTACGGCGGCATGCGCGATGCGCCCGGCGCCTACACCATCGACGAGATTGCATCCGACGCACTGGATCTGATGACCGCCCTGGGCCATGAGCGCTTCAGCGTGGCAGGGCATTCGATGGGCGGCATGGCCATAGAACGCATGGCGGTGCTTGCGCCGGAACGGATACGCGGCATGGTGGCCATTGCGCCGGCGCCCTGCGGCGGCATTGCCTACGACGCCGCGACGCGAAGCCTGCTTGAAGCGGCAGCCGTTGAAGGCGCTGGTGGGTGGGCACGATCCCACCTTCAACCGTGCATTGATGGAGCATACCTATCTGTGCCGCTACCGGCAGGCCACGCTGGAGGTCCTGCAGGATGCCGGGCATTACCCGATGAACGAGACGCCGCTGGCCCTGGTGGCGGCCATGGAATCGTTCCTGAAAGAGGCGTCGGGTCTGGGATGAATGGTTTCTGACATTGGATGTCGTTTTCACATCTTTTCGGAGTTATTGCATGGGCATCACATTCGAGGCGATAGAACCTGAAGGTACTTATCCCTGCATGGAGAACACCATGAACCGACGACTCACCCTTGCACTCCTCGCCACCTCCTTGAGCCTGCTCAGCGCTGGCGCCTTTGCCCAGTACACCGGCCCGGGCGCAACCAGTGCCGTCACCACGGTTGCCGAGGCGCGCGACCAGCGTGACGACCAGCCGGTGGTGCTGCAGGGCACGCTGGTGGCCAAGATCGGCCACGAGCGCTACCGCTTCAAGGACGCCACCGGCGAGATCGATGTGGAAATCGACGACAAGGATCTGCCCAGCCACCAGGCCGTCAGCGCGACCACCGTGGTGGAGCTGCACGGTGAAGTGGACACGCACCGCTTCAAGCCCACCGACATCGACGTGGATCATGTGCGGATCGTCGGCACGCGTTGAGGCGGCGGTAGTGCACCCGTGCGTCGAGCGTAGCCCGTTTCAATAAGAGTGCGTGTCTCGCAATGAGGTTTGTTGCAAAGACCGGATGAGGAAATTTGCATAACCCTCAAACATTGAACGCCTTCAAGGAATCTCCTTAACGTTCAGTTATTTAGGAAAGCTTGAATGGCCGGCGCGGGGTCGGCATACCTACCATTCTCTCGTCGGCCGCACCCACCTCTGCGGACGGCGCTTCCCTCCCTTTCTCCTTGGGGAGGGAAGCTTTCATATCCCACCGTCCGAGAGAGACAACCATGCACGCCATTCTGAAGAAGGCCACGCTCGCTGCAGCGCTGGCCACCGTTTCGCTGTCCGCCAATGCATTCGATGCCGATATCAAGGTCTGGGCCAACGTCGACCCGACCCTGGCCCTGCTCAAGGCCGATGGCACCGCGCTGGATTCCGTGGTGAACATGGTCCACAACCCGGTCAGTGGCCTGGTGCCGTGGTCGCAGCAGGTGCGCATCTACTCCAACGATATCGACAAAGACATCGAAGTGCGCGTCGGCAGCACGCCGCAGCTGCTCAACACCGACGGCAGCGGCACACCGGTGCCGCTGACCGTCAGTCTCAATGGCAAGGCGCTGACCGTGGCCGCGCAGGACTTCGCCGCATCCGACCTGTTCGACGGTGCGCTGCCGGGCGCATCGATTCCGATGCCGCTGCGTATCGCGCAGACCGTCCAGGCGCCGATCGCCAAGGGCGGTACCTACGAAGGCATCGTCACCATTGCCATGCAGCAGAAGACCACCAGCCCGTAAGGCGCCCGCGCCGGCCCGCTTGCCGGGCCGGCCGTTTCCGGTAACACCCCCATGAAAGTACCCGCACCCGCCGTCACCCGGCTGGCGGTCGCGCTCGCCCTGTCGTTGGCCATTCCCCTGGTCGCAGCGCGCAGCGTTCCCGCCGGTTTCGAGGATCTGGTCGAAGGCCAGACCGAACAACTCGAGGTCCGTCTGTTCGGTCGTTCGACCGGGCTGGTACCCGTGCGCGTGACTCTGGAACACGTGCAGCTGGAAGCCCCGGCCGAGGCGCTGCAGACATTGCAGCTGCCCGCCGAGGCACAGGCCGCGTTGTTGCCAGCGCTGTCGCAGCCGCTGCCGCGCAACAGCCATCTGGCCTGCCGCTATGGTGGCGCCAGCGCCGGTTGCGGTTACATCGATCCCCCCGAGGAGCCCACCGCCGTGCGCGCGCTATACGACGAAGGCGAGGGCGCCGTGCGCCTGTTCGTCGCCCGCCAATGGATTCCCGGCGAACCGGCTGCCGAGCTCTACCACCAGGTCAGCGCCAATGCCGAGAACGCCTTCCTGCACCAGCACACGCTCAACGTCAGTGGTGGCCGTGGCTACCAGTCGCTGGCCGCGCAGGGCATGGGTGCGCTGGGCATGTTCCAGCGCGGGCATCTGTCCGCCGACTGGACCTTCAGCCAGCAGCACTACCGCGGCGGCCGCGCCAACCGCGACTTCCAGCTGGACAACGCCTATTACCGCCATGATCTGGGGCAGCAGCACTACCTGCAGGCCGGGCGCATGGACCGCCGCAACCTGAGCAGTCCGCAGGGCGGCACCTTCAGCTTCAGCATGCTGCCGATGGATCGCTTCCAGGGCCTGCGCCTGGGCACCACGCAGGCCTACGTGGATGCCGCCGCTGCCGTGCAGGCCACGCCACTTACCGTGCTGCTGGCGCGCGATGCACGGGTGGATGCCTTCGACGGCGAGCGCCTGCTGCAGACCTTCTACCTGCAGGCCGGCATCAACCAGCTCGATACGCGCCGGTTCCCGCTGGGCAACTACACCATCACCCTGCGCATCTACGAAGACGGCGTGCTGGTGCGCAGCGAGGACGCGCCGTTCGACAAGGGCGGCGACTGGACCGACAGCAGCGTGCAGTGGTTCCTGCAGGGCGGGCGCCGCAACGAACGCCGCAGTGATCGTTTCGATGATGAGCTGGCGGCGATGGGCGGCGTGCGCGTGCCGGTGTCGCGCAACGTGGCGGTGACGGCCGGCCTCGCCGACCTCGGCGGCTTCAGCTATGGCGAACTGCGGTTGGACCTGCGCCATGTCTTCGCCACCCAGGAGATCCGCGCCACCTTCAGTGGCATGCAGGGCAGCGATGGCAGCCGTGGCCAGCAGCATCAGCTGTCCTATCGTCGCCGCGCCTCGTGGAATGTGTACCACCAGCGCATGCGTGGCCGCGCCTGCCAGTTCGAGGACGACGCGCGCGACCGGCTCGGTTGTGCTGATTCGCTCAGCGCCTCGATGGCGCTGCCGGTGGCTGGCGGCAATGCCTATCTGGCCTACACCCGTCGCCAGACCTGGCGCGCAGGCACCGTGCAGCCGGGGCTGGGGGATGATCCGCTGGCGGGGCTGGACCCGCTGTTGCCGCCGTGGCTGCCACAGCCCACGCGCGTGCCGCAGCTCAGCCGCACCTGGCAGGCCAGCTACAGCCGCAGCCAGCGCTGGGGCGAGTTCAGTGTCTCCAGCCGCATCGGCGTGTGGCAGCAGACCAGTGGCGGCGGCCTGCGCGATGGTCGTGACCGCGGCATCTATTTCAACTTCAGCCTCAATCGTCTGCAGCGCGGTGACCACGGCAGTTCGCAGCGCCGCTACGGCCTGGATGTGCGCCAGCCGCAGCATGCGCGACCGGACATCAATTACAGCGCCGGCCAGACCCTGCGCCAGGAATACGAAGACCAGTACCGCGAAGTGTCCGGCGAACTACGCGGCAACAACAACGAGCGCTACAGCGCCACGCTGAGCGGGCAGCTGCAGAACCGCATCGGCCAGACCGGCGCCACGGTATCGCGCTACCAGCACCAGGGTGGCAATGAAGTGGCGTACAGCGCTACGCACAGTTCTGGGCTGGCCATCGGCACGCGTGGCCTGTACTGGGGCGCGGGCATCGGCGCCGATGCCGGGCTGGCGGTGCAGGTGGATGGCACGGACGACCTGGACCTGACCGGCGTAGCTGCCGAACTGCAGGTAGGCGGCCTGCGCCGGCAGCGCCTCAAACTGGGCGAACGTCGCCTGTTGCCGCTGTCGGCCTATCAATCGCACCGCGCCGAAGTGCAGGACGCCAGCGCACTGGACAGCATCGCTGCCGTGCGTGTGAGCGGCGTGGGCGGCGCGCGTCCGCTGTTCCTCTCGCCTGGGCGGCTGGTGCGCATGCCGGTGCCGATTGAAGTGACCTACACCTTCATCGGCAACGCCCACGACATCGCCGGTGCACCACTGCGCGGCGCCCGCATTCTCAACGCGCCGGTGCCTAGCACCGGCAGCAACGGAGGCTTCGTGGCCGACTTCCCACGACGCGAAACGACCCTGTACCTGCTGCAGGACGACCGGCTGCTGCACTGCCCGCTGCAGGTGCGCGAGCGCCGCAGCGTGGTGATGCTGGTGGGCGCCGTGCAGTGCGAACCGCTGGCCGTGGCCCAGTTGCCGGCGGATATCCGCCATCAGGCACGGGTGACACGACTGCTGCAGGAGCAGGCGTTGATTGCGGCCACGCCGCAGACCGCGGCCGCGGGAGGTGCGCAGTGAGCCGCCGGGTGTGGTGGGTAATGGCGGTGCTGTGCGCGTTGGTGGTGTTGGCGCCGCGGGCGATGGCGCAGCGGCCGCCGGAGACGCATCCGACGAGTGAACATCGCGACATCGTGATGAGCTGGGATCGCTCTGCGATGCCCGGGGATATCGAGTTGTGGGCACCGAGGACTGTGCTTGGCTATGAGACAAGTTCGACGCGCTACGGATCGCTGCATCTGACTTGCCGATCGTCAACTGACGCAGCTCAAGGGCGGTGCCCTACTGTCGGCAATGCGCTCGATACAGGAAGGGGCGCGGTGACGATTCGTGCCACCGAGAAGCGTTCGGGATTGGTTGAGGAAATACAGCTTCTTGGTTTTCTCGCGAGAGCAATGCCTGGGCGAGCTTGCTCAGGTGACTTCTGGGGCCAGGCAGAGCTTCCGCCATGGTCTTCCTCTTCAGCTGAGTGTGGGCAGGAGTGGCCGATAGGCACAGGCGCCCATTTGGAATTGCCGGGTTCCGAGATTGAAAGGCTTGTGGCTGGAACTTGGGAGGCAGTTGCCTTCCTCGACCTGCATGAAGCGGTCAACGGACCAGTGCTTGCGACCTACTCATTCAAGTTCGACTTCACCATCACCGACTACAACGCGGTCTCCATCTACTTCCCGCTCTTCGACCAGGTCACCCCGCACGTCGGCCTGAACCTGCAGTACGACCCGATCGCCCAGACCGTGGGAGGGCGAACCCAACTCGACATGTGCCTGTACGACGGACTGGGCTCGCAGAGCCAGTACCTGGGCGTCACCGTGCGCGACAGCGGGCCACGTCCTCCAGGGCCTTCCGGCTACTCGGTCTGGCACACCGATGGCGGCAGTGATGCCACGCAGCGTGTGGACTACACCATCACCCTCGATCACAACGGCAGCGCCTTGCCCATGCGCAACGGTGTTGAGCAACTGCTGCACGGCATCGATACCGCAAAGCTGCGCCTGGTGCTGTTGCCCGGCATGACGCAGCCGGTGTTCTGCGTGCCCACGCCTTTGACGCTGGATACCCCCCGCGTGCCGGTCAGCAGCAAACGCCCCGGCTACTACGACGGCGATCTCAAGGTGGAACTGCGCGTTCCCACTGTCACGCCCTGATTCCCATGGAGCCCCCGATGAAGCCTCTCATTCGCTGCCTGCTTCCCCTGTCGCTGCTGATGGCGGTGCCTGCCCACGCCAACCTCACGGTGCATCCCATGCGCACGTCGGTGGACGTGAAGAAGGGCGCGCAGATCCGCATCTATTCGCAGTCCACCCAGCCGCAGTATGTGCAGGCCTCGATCAAGCGCATCGTCAATCCAGCCGGTGCAGACGAGCAGGAGGTTGAGGTCGAGCCCGGCGAGGCGGCCATCGCCATCACGCCAGGAAAATTCGCGCTGGCTGGTGGTGGTAATCGCCTGATCCGGGTGATTCCGCTGCAGCCGGTCGAGAAGGAAACCGCCTACCGCGTGTATTTCGAAGGCGTGCGTGGCCCTGACGGCATTGAGCGCGCAGGCGATGGCGAGCGCGCACAGGCCAATGTCGGCGTCAGCCTGATATGGGGCGCACTGGTCAATGTGCTGCCCGCGCAGCCGGCCATGGCGGTGCAGGTGGAAGGCAATCGCCTGCGCAACACCGGCACGGTACGCGTGGGCATCACCAGCATCGCCGATTGCGATGGTGCGCGCTGCACCGCGCACGACGTGTCGCGAAGCCTGTATCCGGGCAGTGCGCTGGAACTGCCTTTCCCCGTGCAGCCGGGACACACGCTGCAGATGCGTTACCGGCTGACCCGCGATGGCTATCGCGAGCACGTACAGACCCTGGCGCCCGGCGCCGGTTGATTACCCAGCCCCGCCAGCGGTGCTGGTGGGCTTTCACTTGAACTGGCTGTTAAGGAGTAAGCAATGAACCGTATCTACAGACGTGTGTGGAATCGAACCCGTCAATGCTGGGTTGTTGCCAGCGAACTGGCGTCGACCGGAGGTAAGCCGCGGTCAACGGCTGCGGGCGCAGTGTTGCTTGGGCTTGTTCTTGCGGTTCCCTCAGCAGAAGCTGGCGACATCATTGCGGCTGATGAGTGCGATGAATCCATCTGGCAGGCGCTGTGCCTGAACGCGGAGGTGCGCGCAGGATCTTCTTCTGCATACTCGTTGTTCGCAGCTACGCCACGTGCAGGCGGACTTGCGTTGGAACTTGGTTATCAGGCCAAGGCCAATGGCTATGGCAGTTCGGCCGTGGGTCCGGAGGCGAGGTCCGAGAACTTCTACTCCGCTGCGTTCGGCTGGAGGGCGCTTGCCGGTGCATCCTACAGTGTTGCTGCAGGTTCCAACGCTCAGGCAACTGGATTCTCGGCCATAGCAATGGGTAACGATTCAAAAGCATCCGCCTCGAGTGCAGTTGCGATTGGCCAACAGGCCAACTCCAGTGGGCAGTCATCGGTCGCCCTTGGGAGCTCTGCCGTTGCATCTGCAGATAGCGCTCACGCGCTTGGGTATCTGAGCCAGGCAACGGCAAAGTACGCGACTGCGGTGGGAACAGTAGCCAAAGCATTCGGCGCATACTCAATCGCAGTGGGCAACCACGCGACGGCCATTGGCGACGACGCCATCGCAATTGGACGAAGTGCAAAGACCGTAGACAGTTCCGCTGGCATCTCGCGAATTGCCATCGGTGGTGGAGCGTTTGCCGGGACAGGCGGCTACACAGGAGCCATCGCTATTGGTGGTTCTGCCAGTTCCGAGTACGACGGGATTTCAGTTGGCTACGGTGCGAAAGCAGCAGCCTCCGGAAGCATCGCGCTTGGATCACATTCACTGGCCAACGAGGCCAACTCCATCTCTGTTGGCAATGATTCGACCAAGCGGCGCATCGTGAATCTGGCCGACGCACGACTGTCGACAACTAGTACCGATGCGGTTACCGGCAAGCAGCTCAATTCCACCAACACCAACGTGACCAGAGCCCAGACCGCTGCCGATGCAGCGAAGACGACAGCCGCGGCAGCACAGTCCACGGCCAACACGGCCAACACCAATGCCAGTACTGCACTGGCCAAGGCCAATGCGGTCAGCGGCCTGGTCAGCCAGGTCTCGGCCAGTGGCAACGTGCGTATTGGCGGCGAGAACACCGGTACCGTGTTGGATGTGCGCAACAAGTCCAACGCTGTTCGCAGCATCACCGGCCTGAAGGATGGGGCGCTGAGCACGACCAGCACCGAGGCGGTGACGGGTAAGCAGCTCAACGCGACTAATACGAATGTCAGCAAGGCGCAGGCAGCAGCCGACGCAACGGCCGCGCGGCTGAACGCCAGCGCCGTGGCGCTGGGCGCGGGAGCTGTCGCGGAGCAGGCCAGCTACGGCATCAGTACGGCGCTGGGCAACAACGCCAAAGCCTACAACGGCAAGAGCGTCGCCATGGGCGCGGACGCTCGCGCGACGGTGGATGACGCGGGTAACAAGATCAGTGGCAACGCAGGTGTGTCCATTGGTGCCGGCACCCGCAGTGGCAACGGTGCGGTGGCACTTGGACTGGACGCTGTGGCAACGGGTGACCGTGGTATTGCGGTCGGTCATGAGGCGTCCGGCAAGGGCACGCACGCCACTGCGCTGGGCTTCCAGAGCAACGCGTCGGCCAACCAGGCCACGGCGGTCGGGCGCGGCGCCGTAGCCAGCAGCCTGTATGCCTCCGCACTGGGTAATCAGGCGAGTGCTACGGCGCAGAGCGCGTTGGCCCTCGGTGATCGCGCCAGTGCGACACATGCGGGCGCGGTTGCGCTCGGCAATGGCTCAGCCACGACTGCCACCAATCAGGTCTCGGTGGGCAATGGCTCGTTGAAGCGCAAAGTGGTCAACGTGGCCGATGCCGCCTTGAGTACGTCCAGCAGTGAAGCGGTGACCGGCAAGCAGCTGCATGCCACCAACACCAGCGTGGCTTCTGTGAAGGCGACCGCGGACGGTGCGCAGGCGCGCGTGGCGGTACTGGATGGCCTGGTGGGGCAGGTATCGGCAAGTGGAAACGTGCGGCTGGGCGCAGACAACACCGGTACCGTCGTCGACGTGGCCAACAAGAGTGGTGCCAAGCGCAAGCTCCAGAATCTGGCCAATGGCGTGCTCAGTACGTCCAGCACGGATGCAGTGACCGGGCAGCAGCTCAATGCCACCAATAGCGAAGTGGCCAGCGTGCGCATGGCGGCAACCGCGGCGAAGACGGCGGCCGATGCCGCCCGTGGCGTAGCTGATGGCGCTGTGCTGAAGGCTGATGCGTTGGCTGGGCTGGTGGGCCAGGTGTCTGCCAGTGGCAACGTGCGTCTGGGTGCGGAGAACACTGGGACCATCGTGGATGTCGCGAACAAGACCGGAGCCAAGCGACGCATCTATAACATTGCCAACGGCACGCTGAGTGCGGGCAGCACCGATGCGGTGACTGGCCAGCAGCTGTTTGCGACCAATACCACGGTGGAGACGCAGCGGCAGGCTTTGGCAGGGCATGCGCAGCAGCTGACGGATCAGGACGGGCGTATCACCGACAACCGGATCGAGCTGGATGCGCTGCGTACGGACTTCGATAACTTCGATCCGGATCTGGATGGCGTGGTCAAGTTCAGTGCTGATCGTCGCCTGGTGGACATGGAAGGTGCGCGCGTATCGGGGGTGGCAGCGGGGGATATCAGTTCTGCCGCCAGTACGGATGCGGTGAATGGCGGGCAGTTGTTTGCGACCAATGTCCGAGTTAGTGAGCTCGAGCGCAAAGGGCGATTCCTGAGCGTTGGTTATGACGATGAGAGCATTGATGCAGATGCCGGTCTGCTTGGGGTTGCGTTGGGCGATTCGGCAAAAGCCTCGTTGGGTTCTGAGGGCGGAGTGGCAATAGGAAGTTTTGCGGTTGCAGGTGCGTTCAACTCAGTCGCGATAGGAAGAGGTGCGGTTGTCGCAGAGGGCGCAGAAAGAGGCTTTGCGTTGGGAGTCGGTTCCAACGTGTATGCAAAAGAAGGCGTCGCTTTTGGTGCATTGAGCCGTGTCGTAGCGGGCGCTGATGGCGCAGTGGCACTGGGTTCCTATTCAATTGCAACCGAAGCAAATACTGTTTCAGTGGGGAACGGCTCTGTAAAGCGGCGCCTGGTAAACGTTGATCGTGGCATTTCCGATCACGATGCGACCACCATTGCGCAGCTCAACGAAGCTCTTGCTGGACTCGGTGGCGGTGCAGGCCTGGATGCTTTCGGAAACGTTGTTGGGCCTACCTATAGCGTGCAAGGTGGTAAGCAGAACAACGTCGGAGACGCCTTGGCTGCACTCGATGGGGCGGTGGTTAGGTCAGACAGTCGCGTAGATGGCCTCGAAGGTCAGCTGCGTGCGACGTTCCAGCAGTCGCCCTCAACCCGGGCAGATGGAATTGGTCAACTGAATCTGGCCGGTGCGCAAGGCATGGTTCTGTCGAATCTGGCCGATGGGCGTATTGCTGCCGGTAGTCGCGATGCGGTGACTGGTAGCCAGCTGTATGCAGCCAAGCAGGAAATAGATCGCAATAAGATCAATATAGACCAATTGATGGGGAGCGGGCGCGGGATCGCCAATGAATGGTTCCAGGGACCGATTGATTTTGCCGGAGCTCAGATAACCGGCGTGGCGGCGGCAGATATCAGTTCTGCAGCGAGCACAGATGCTGTGAACGGCGGGCAGCTGTTTGCAACGAACTCCAGGATTAATGAAGTCGAACGGAAAGGACGCTATCTAGCAGTTGGTGATACGGGGGTCGGGCAGGGGGCCTTCTCTGGAGCTTTCGGGTTGGCAGTTGGTGATGGTGCGGAAGCATCATTGGCAAGCGAAGGTGCGACGGCAGTTGGTGCGTTTGCGACAGCCAAAGCCAGGAATTCTGTGGCTTTGGGTCGGGCCTCCTACGTTCACGAGCGCGCGGAAGATGGTTTCGCTGTGGGGGGCAGGAGCCAAGTCGCTGCTAGAGGCGGCATTGCTCTCGGTGCAGAAAGCGAGGTTCGTTCCACTGCGAGGAATTCGGTAGCCATCGGCTATCAATCTATTGCCAATGATGCAGACACCGTTTCTTTAGGCAATGACTTGTTGAAACGCCGGATTGCGAACGTAGCCAACGGCCGCAACACCAACGACGCAGCCACCATCGGTCAGCTCCGCGGCGCCCTGTCCACCCTCGGCGGCAACATCGACGCCAACGGCAACGTCACCACCGCAGGCTTCACCGTCCAGGGCCGGCACCAGAGCACCGTCAACGACGCACTCACCACGCTGGACTCCGCCGTAGTCACCACCGGCTCCCGCATGGATCGCGTCGAAACCCAGCTCCGCTCGGTCTTCCAGGAAGCCCCCTCCACCCGCAGCGACGGCACCGCCCAGCTCACCCTGGCCGGCGCCAACGGCATGGTCATCTCCAACGTGGCCAACGGCCTGATCGCCGCCGGCAGCCGCGAGGCGGTCAACGGTGGCCAGTTGCACGCCGTGCAGCAGCAGCTCAATGGTCGCATGGACGGGCTGGAGCAGCGCGTGGATGGCCAGCCGCAGTCGCGTGCGCTGTCTACGGCTTCGACCGCGCCGACCGAACAGGTCACGCCAACGCCGGAAGCCAGCGATTCGCCGCAGGTGGCCTCGGCAGGCGAGGGTACGTCACCTACGCCGCAGCCGAAGTCGAAGCAGGACGACACGCCGTCGCCCACGCCGCAGGTCGATACCGCTGAACTGGAGAAGATGCTGGCCCGCGCCAACGAATACACCGATGGCGCCATCAGCAACTTCGAGCGTCGCCTGGACAAGATGGACAAGCGCTTCAACCGCATGGCGGCGATGAGCAGTGCGCAGACGGCCATGGCCATGAACACCGCTGGCCTGGCCACCTACAACCGCCTCGGCGCGGGCGTGGGCTACGCCGAGGGCGAGTCGGCAATGGCGGTGGGTTACCAGCGCGTACTCAACGACAAGGGCTCAGCCACCTTCAGCCTCAATGGTGCGTTCACCAACAGCGGTGAACGCAGCATGGGCGTGGGCGTGGGCATCGGCTGGTAAGCCATGGCGCCCCGGTGTGGTGCGCGTAACGAGCCCCGCCGCGCCGGGGCCATTGCAGAGGAGATTGCAATGTACAACTTCATGAGCCGCTTCATGACCTATCGGCGCTACTACGTCTGGCGTGCCCGCATCCGCTACGTCACCCACGACATGGATACGTGGACGCTGGCGTGCCTGGTGTTGATGATCTGCATGGGGCTGATGGTGTGGGGGTTCTGGCGCGTGGTGAACGTGCCGCAGCCGCGCATCCATCCGGAAGCTGCCGCCGTGCGGGTGGAAGTGCTGACCGACGAAGCGATTCATCGCATGGTGCTGGTACGCCACGGCGGCACGACGCCGGGTCATCCCTTCTACAGTGCTGCGGAGATCCGCGGCAGCACCCAGCGCACGCTGCGGGTGCGGCAGACGCTGCAGGACCCGGTACCGATGAAGCTGCAGGCGGACATGTACGCGGACATCGCCGATTACATCAACGCTACCGGTGCCTGCATGCCCTTTCCCTGCCGCCGCGTGAGTTTCCGCATCGAACAGTTGCAGCGGTCGGGACGCGAGAGTGCCGTACGCAACAAGGCCCTGGCCGAGATCCTGCAGGTGCCCTGGTACCTGGTGCCGAATCTTGATGGCGAACGCATGCGCGTGCGCAGTGGTTGGGCGGATGATTTCCAGGACGTGTACTCGCACGCCTGGAACCTGCATGACATGCAGAAGATGCATGCACGCATGATGGCCGAGTATCCGTACCGTGCCGCGGTGCCGTGGTTGGCACGGTTGGCGACCCCGTCCGAGGAAAAGCTGATCTTCCCGTAGAGCCGAGCCATGCGGCTCTACGCCGGTCATCCGCCGATATAGGCGGTGATCTCCGTCTCGGCCAGCAGTTGCCGCAATTGCGTGGCCGACGCCCGGCGCATGGGTTTCTCATCCACCGGCGACAGCGGTGCCTGGCGCAGGGCGTCGTAGGGCAGTACGGCCAGGTCGAAGGTCAGTTCTTCGGCACTGAACACCCACACCGGCACATCCAGGTTGCGCTCGCGGTCCAGCCGCAGGCGCCGCGTGCGCGATTCGGCGGGGATGCGGTGCTCGTCCAGAAAGCGATGCACGGCCTCCGGGTCGTCACTGTGCAGGTGCAACTGCACGGGGCTGTTGGCGTCGGCGGTGCCGTCCAGCACGGGGCCGGCCAGGCGCGGCGAGAAGCCGTGCAGGAACTCCAGCGCGCGCAACGCGGACTCGCGCCGCCGCTGCAGTTCGTTGCCGTGTTGTGGGCCGGAGAACAGCCGCTGGTACTCGCGCAGGGCCTGTTCGATCTCGACGTTGCGGGGCAGCGAGGCATCGTCGTGGATGCCAAGACGGCTGGCGGCCTTGAGCTTGGCCTGGTGGAAGTCGCGGATTCCGCCCTCGGCCATCAGCCGGGCGGCTTCGTGGGCGAGGCGATGACGCCGTTCGCGGGTCTGGCTGGCAGCATGCTGGTGAGCGCGGTGCATGCGATGACTCCCTGTTGCGACCTGGCTACAGACTAGCGCAGGCATGTGACATCTGCGTGGGTATTCCACGGAGGTGCCGCTGCGCTCGCCGGGCATGGCCCGGCGCTACCGGGAGAGGGCGCCCGACGGGTGCGGCATGGTAGGCCGAGCCATGCCCGGCGGATGCATCGGCGCCAACCAAGGTTGGCGACCACCAGGGCAACGCCGGGCCATCGTGCCAACCAAGGTTGGCACCCACCGAACGGTGGTAGCGCCGGGCCATGCCCGGCGAATGTATCGGCGGCAACCAATGGTTGGCACCCACCGAACCTGCGCCTTCAGAAGATATCGAACGCGGCCGCGTCGGCCTGCGGGGTGCTCTGCAGGTTGAGGTCGTAGTCGGTCAGGCGGTCCATGTCTTCCACCTTCACCCACTCCACCGCGCCGTTGAGGGTGGCCTGGACCATACCGCTCGGCGGTTCGTTCTGTGCGATCGGGGTGTCCTTCAGCGCAGTGCGCATGTACTCGATCCAGATCGGCAGGGCCGCTTTGCCACCGTATTCGCGGTAGCCCAGCGAGCGGAAGTCGTCGCGGCCCACCCACACGGTGGTCACGTACGGGCCGCCGAAGCCGGAGAACCAGGCGTCACGGTGGTCGTTGGTGGAGCCGGTCTTGCCGCCCACGTCTTCGCGGCCGAGTACCTTGGCCTGCGCGCCGGTGCCGCGCTGGACCACGTCGCGCATCATCGACACCAGTTGGTAGGCAGTACGGGCGTCGATCGCACGCGGTGCGGTACGCGCGTCCGGGTTGACCGGGGTGGCCGGCGTTTCGGTCTTGGCTTCCGGCTTGGCAGCGGCGGTGGCGTCAACCTTGGGGGCCGGGGCGCCGAAGTTGAAGCCGTCCACCACCTGGTTCACCGGCTGGTCGCTGCTGCCGGCGCAGTCGCGGCAGGCCATTGCCGGGTTTTCCTTGAACACCAGGTTGCCATCGCGGTCGTTGACCTGGTCGATCAGCCAGGTGTCCACGCGCGAGCCGCCGTTGGCGAACACGGCATAGCCGCGGGCCACCGACAGCGGCGTCAGCGAGGCGGTACCCAGTGACATCGACAGGTTCGGCGGCAACTCGGATTCGGCAAAGCCGAACTGGCTGATGTACTTGCGCGCGTAGTCCACGCCCATACCATCAAGCAGGCGCACCGAGACCAGGTTGCGCGACTGCACCAGCGCTTCACGCAGGCGCATCGGGCCACGGAAGCCACCACCGTCGTTCTGCGGCGCCCAGGTCTTGCCGCGGCGGTCGCGGAACACGACCGGGGCATCGAGCACGATCGAGGCCGGGTTGTAACCCTTGTCGAAGGCGGCTGCATAGACGAACGGCTTGAAGCTCGAGCCGGGCTGACGACGGGCCTGGGTGGCACGGTTGAACTTGTTGCCGGAGAAGCTGAAGCCGCCGACCAGGGCCTTCAGTGCGCCGCTGTGGGCGTCCAGCGAAACCAGCGCGGACTGGCCGCGCGGCAGCTGGTCGAGCAGCCATTCGCCCTCTTTGGCACCGGCGCGCACGCGCACGATGTCGCCGCGCTGCACCAGCTTGGCCGGGCTCTTGTTGGTCCACTTGGCGGCGCCGGCCGGCAGCACGATCTCGCTGCGGTTGGCCAGCACCACGGTGGCACTGCCGTCGGCGCCGGTGCTGGCGACGATCGCCGGCAGCAGGCCGGCCTGGCCGAACAGGCCGCGCAGGTGTTCGGCCAGTGCGGCGGTGTCATCACCTGCGCCCAGCTGTACCTGCTTCTCGACGCCGTGCCAGCCATGACGGTGGTCGTACAGCAGCAGGCCATCGCGCACCGACAGGTTGGCGGCGGTCTGCAGCGTCGCGTCGATGGTGGTGGTGACGTGGTAGCCCTTGTTGACCACGTCGCCGCCGAAGCGGGCGATCATTTCCTGGCGCACCAGTTCGGCCACGTAGGGCGCATCGACCTGCACCGGCGGCTCATGCGCGGTGGCGTGCATCGGCACGGCCTTGGCCGCATCGGCCTCGGCCTGGCTGACGAACTTCAGGTCGGCCATGCGCTGCAGCACATAGTTGTCACGGCGCTGGCGGGCGCGCTCCGGGTTTGAGATCGGGTTGCCCGAGGACGGGAACTTGGGGATGCCCGCCAGCGAGGCCATCTCGTCCAGGTCCAGTTCGCCCAGCTTCTTGCCGTAGTAGAACTCGGCAGCGGCGGCCACGCCGTAGGCGCGGTTGCCGAAGAAACTCTTGTTCAGGTACAGCTCGAAGATCTCGTCCTTGCTCAGCTCGGATTCGATCTTGCGCGCCAGCAGGATCTCGGCCAGCTTGCGGGTATAGCTGTACTCGGAGCTGAGGAAGAACTGGCGGGCCACCTGCTGGGTGATGGTGGAGCCACCGGGCACGCGCTTGTCGTTGGTGGTGGCCAGCAGCCACACCGCGCGGCCGATGCCCTTGTAGTCCACGCCGCCGTGCTCGTAGAAGCGGGCATCTTCGGTGGCCAGGAATGCCTGCTTCAGCTTCTCCGGCACGTCCTTCATGGTGATGGGGGTACGCCGGGTCTCGCCGAACACCGCCATCAGCTTGCCGTCGGCAGCGTAGACGTACATCGGCTCCTGCATTTCCACATCGCGCAGGGTCTGCACGTCGGGAAGCTTGGAAGAAACGGCGTAGTACAGGCCGCCAACGGCGGCCGCTCCGACCAGCGCCAGGACCAGGACAACAAGAAAGATCCAGCGCAGCCAGCGGCGGAGACGGGTCATCGGTGTCAGATTCCGATTGCGAATTTCGTGGTCGCAGAGTATAGATTACGCAAGGTGGCGGCTGGGGCCGGCACTGGGGAGTGCAAGGGGACGCCAGGGGCTGCGTGTTCATCCTGTGAGGGATGTCACAGCAGGGCGGTTGCCATTTGCTAAGAATACGTTATTAATGCGCGGACGCAGCTCTTGCGTCCAAGTGCCCGTCGGCAGGGGAGAAACCGTGGGGCTCATCCCAAAAAGTCAGTCGCCGCTCATTGGCGTCGACATCAGTTCGACTGCGGTAAAGCTGTTGCAGCTTTCCCGCAGCGGCAATCGTTTCCGTGTGGAACATTACGCCGTGGAACCGCTGCCGCCGAACGCGGTGGTGGAGAAGAACATCGTCGAAGTGGAGGCCGTGGGAGAGGCCATCCGCCGGGCGATGAACCGTTCCGGCAGCAAGGCCAAGCTGGCCGCTGCGGCCGTGGCCGGTTCGGCGGTGATCACCAAGGTGATCCCGATGCCGGCCGACCTGGACGAGAACGACATGGAAGCCCAGATCGAGCTGGAAGCGGTCAACTACATTCCGTATCCGATCGAGGAAGTGAACCTGGACTTCGAGGTGATCGGGGCGATCCCGAACAACCCGGAAATGGTCCAGGTGCTGCTGGCGGCCTCGCGTTCGGAGAACGTTGAACTGCGCCAGTCCGCACTGGAACTGGGTGGCCTGCAGGCCAAGGTGATGGACGTGGAGGCCTTCGCGGTCGAGAACGCCTTCGCCCTGGTGGCCAGCGAGCTGCCGGTTTCGGCCGAGGGCGTGGTTGCGCTGGTCGATATCGGCGCCACCATGACCACCCTCAACGTGCTGCGCGGTGGTCGTAGCCTGTACAGCCGCGAACAGGTGTTCGGCGGCAAGCAGCTGACCGACGAGATCATGCGCCGCTATGGCCTGAGCTACGAGGAAGCCGGTCTGGCCAAGCGCCAGGGCGGGCTGCCGGAAAGCTACGAGATGGAAGTGCTGGAGCCGTTCAAGGAAGCCACGGTCCAGCAGATCAGCCGCCTGCTGCAGTTCTTCTACGCCGGCAGCGAGTTCAACCGGGTCGATCACATCGTGCTGGCCGGCGGCTGTGCTGCCCTTGCAGGCCTGCCGGAGATGGTCGAGGAACAGCTGGGCGTGCCGACCGTGGTCGCCAACCCGCTGGCACAGATGACCCTGGGGCCGAAGGTGCAGGCGCACGCGCTGGCCCAGGACGCCCCCGCGCTGATGATCGCGACCGGTCTGGCGCTGAGGAGCTTTGACTGATGGCACGCATCAATCTATTGCCCTGGCGCGCCGAACGGCGCAAGCAACGCCAGCGCGAGTTCGGCATCATGCTGGGCATGGCCGCCCTGGGTGGCCTGCTGCTGTCGCTGTTGATCTGGTTCTACTACGACATGCAGGTCAGCGGGCAGAGCGATCGCAACGCCTACCTGCAGACCGAGATCGACAAGGTCAAGGAGCAGAACAAGGAAATCGACCGCCTTGACGAGCAGAAGAATCGATTGCTGGCCCGCAAGGCCGTGATCGAGCAGCTGCAGGCCAAGCGCTCGCAGATGGTCCACCTGTTCGATGCGCTGGTCCGCACCATCCCCGATGGCGTGGTGCTCACCGCTCTGCAGCAGGAAGGTGACGTGTTGACGCTGGAGGGCCGCACCCAGTCCAACGCGCGTGTCTCGGCCTACATGCGCAACCTCGAAGTTTCCGGCTGGATGACAAATCCGGAGCTGGCGATCATCGAGGCGCGTGAGCCTGACAAGGACAAGGACGGGCGCGCGACCGGCCCGGTGGCTGACATCAAGGCATTGCCGTACGTGTTCAAGGTCAAGGTCAAGCTGCCCGCGCAGAGCGAGGAAGCAGGCGCCACGCCGGGCCTGAATCCGGATGGCAGCGTGGCCGGCACCGCGCCGGTGGCACCGACGGTCGCACCGCTCAGCGCCGGGCCGGACGCCGCAGCACCGGCTCTCGCCGCGCCGCTGACGGGATCGACTCCGGCACCGGCAGCTACGCCTGCGACCGCTCCTGCACAGGTCCCAGCACCGGCGGCAACGCCTGCGCCGACCAAGCCTGTACCAGCCGCACCGGCCACCAAGCCTGAGGGCAGCCGCCTGGCGCAGCCACCGCAGGCCTTCCACGCCCCGCTGCAGGGGGATCGCGCATGAGCAAGAAAGTCGACATCAAGAACCTGGACTTCAACGACATCGGCAACTGGCCGAGGAACGCGAAGATCGTGTTCTGCTCGCTGATTGCCGTGGTGATCATGTTCGTGCTCTGGATGCTGCTGATCAGCGGCAAGCGCGAGGAGCTGGCGGGCCTGGAATCGCGGGAAACCGAGCTGCGTGCCCAATTCACCAAGGAACAGGAACGCGCGGTCAACCTGGAGCCGCTGAAGCAGCAGCTGGCGCAGATGGAGCAGGTGCTGCAGCAGATGTTGCGGCAGCTGCCCAGCAAGACCGAGATGCCTGATCTGATCATCGACATCTCGCAGACCGCGCTGTCCAGCGGCCTGTCCAACGAGTTGTTCGAACCCGAACAGGAGCAGATCAAGGAGTTCTACGCCGAGAAGCCGATCAAGCTGCGGATGGTGGGCAGCTACCACCAGTTCGGCGCCTTCGTCAGTGGCGTGGCCTCGTTGCCGCGGGTGGTGATCCTGACCATGCACGACATCAACCTCAAGCCCAAGGACAAGACCGGCGGCAACATCCGCGCCGGAGCCCTGGAACTGTCCGGTACGGTCAAGACCTACCGTTACCTGGACGAGGCCGAGGTCGCCGAACAGCAGAAGGCTGAAGCGGGCAAGGAGGAAAAGAAGTGATCCGTTCCTTCATTGCACGTGGTGGGATGGCGTTGACGGTGCTGCTGCTGGCTGCCTGTGGCCGCGGCGTGACCAGCACGCCAGGTGATGCACCCAATCTGGAAAAGTGGGTCGAGAGCGAGCGTGCGCGACCGGCGCAGCCGCTGGAGCCGCTGCCGGTGATGCAGCAGTTCGAGACCTTCGAATACTCCGCGCAGGGCATGCGCGATCCGTTCACCGATGCCTGGACCAACCCGCAGCAGGGGAATGGGGGACTGCGGCCAGATCCGAACCGGCGCAAGGAGCCGATGGAAGGCTTCCCGCTGGACGCGCTGGACATGGTCGGCACCATCGGTACAGGCGCCGGCACTGTGGCGCTGGTGATGGGGCCGGACAAGGTGACCTATCGGGTGCGTCCCGGCGGTTACCTGGGACAGAGCGACGGGCGGGTCACTGCGGTCTTCGAAGACCGCGTGGAGCTGATCGAACTGGTGCCGGATGGCGCGGGTGGCTGGCTGGAACGTCCAGCAACGCTCGCGCTGGAAGATCAATGATCGTTTACTGGGGATAGCACGATGACCTTTCACCAAGCCAAGGGGCTGCGTCCCATCCGGCGCTCTACCTTGAACCGCATCAGCGCGCTGGGAGTCGCGTTGATGCTGGCCTGCGCTCCGGCGCTGGCCGCCGCACCGTCGGAAAAGCCGACCGGCACTGCGCTGGCGGCGACGCCGGCCGCTGCGCCGGCAGGCCTTTCGGTCGCACGCATCGACTTCAAGCGTGGCGATGACGGCGCGGGCCGCCTGATCCTGCAGTTCGACGGCCAGGGCGCAATGCCCGACCTGCGCAGCCAGGGCAACAGCGTGGTTGTCGATGTCGGCAACGCACGCCTGCCGGCCAATCTGCAGAAGCCGATGAACGTCACCGACTTCGCCACCCCGGTGCAGCGCATCGACGCCAAGCCGTCCGGGGCCGGCACCCAGCTGGTGCTGAGCACGGGTGGTCCGGTCGAGTCTCTGGCTTACCAGAGTGGCAACGAGTATGTGGTGGAGATCAGCCCACGGCAGGCGCAGGCCGCCGTCGGCGCAGTCACTGCCGGCAGCGTGACCCAGGCCGCCAAGGGCGTGCCGCAGCGCGGCTTCGCCGGCAAGCCGGTGACCTTCAACTTCCAGGACGTGCCCGTGCGCACCGTGCTGCAGTTGATTGCCGAAGAGTCGAATCTGAACGTGGTGGCCTCCGACTCGGTGCAGGGCAATGTGACCCTGCGCCTGGTCAACGTGCCGTGGGACCAGGCGCTGGATATCGTGCTGCGCGCCAAGGGCCTGGACAAGCGTCGTGACGGCAGCGTGGTATGGGTTGCGCCGCAGTCCGAGCTGGCCAAGTTCGAGCAGGAGAAGGAAGACGCGCGCATCGCCATCGAGAACCGCGAAGATCTGATGACCGACTACGTCCAGATCAACTACCACAGTGCCACGCAGATCTTCAAAGCGTTGACCGAGGCCAAGGGCATCGGTGGTGGTGGTGGCGGCGGCGGTGGTGGTGGTGGCAGTTCGCAGGAAGAAAGCGGATTCCTCTCGGCACGTGGCCGCATCGTCGCTGACGAGCGCACCAACACGCTGATGATCAGCGACATTCCGAAGAAGATCGCGCGCATGCGCGAGTTGATCAACGTGATCGACCGCCCGGTCGACCAGGTGCTGATCGAAGCACGCATCGTCATCGCCACCGACACGTTCGCGCGCGAGCTGGGCGCCAAGTTCGGCATCAGCGGCAGCCGTGACAACGTCTACTTCAGCGGCGACCTTGAGGCCAATCGGAAGACCCGCGAATCGCAGGTGGACACCGCCAGCACCAACGCGAAGGCTGAGCGCGACTGGATCGCCGGTGGCCGCGTGGGTCCACCGCCGGTTTCGGTCGGTTCGGCCATCACCCGCGGCCTGAACTGGAACCTGCCGGTGGCAACGGCCAGCAATCCTGGTTCGCTGGCGCTGTCCATCCTCAACGCAGGCTATCTGCTTGATGTGGAATTGTCCGCCATGCAGGAAGAGTCGCGTGGTGAAGTGATTTCCAATCCGCGCGTAGTGACCACCAATCAGCGCGAGGCGCTGATCAAGCAGGGCAAGGAAATCGGCTATGTCACCATCAGTGGCGGCGGCGCTGGCGGTGTAGCCACCCCGAACGTCCAGTTCAAGGAAGTGGTTCTGGAACTGAAGGTCACTCCGACCATCACCAACGACAACCGCGTATTCCTCAACATGGCGGTGAAGAAGGACGAGGTCGATCAGCTGATCCAGCTGCAGGGCTACGGTACCGTGCCGTCCATCAACCGCCGCGAGGTCAATACCGCCGTGCTGGTGGAAGATGGCCAGACCGTGGTGATCGGCGGCGTGTATGAGTTCACCGACCGCAACAGTGTCAGCAAGGTGCCGTTCCTGGGCGACGTGCCGTTCCTCGGCAACCTGTTCAAGAAGCGCGGTCGCAACAAGGACAAGGCCGAACTGCTGGTGTTCGTGACCCCGAAGGTTCTGCGCGTGGCGCGCCAGAACTGAGGCATTACATCTGCTGTATCCGACCGGGGCCGCCATGTGCGGCCCCGCGTCGTTTGCGCCAGTAGATCCACGCCATGCGTGGAGGCTGTTCAGCCGTTCTTGATGCCAGCAGCCGGATGGCCTGCGATGATGTGGGGAACCCGAGCCATCCCGCGCCGGTCAAAGGCCCCCATGAACCTGCCTCCGCCGATGCCCGAATCCATTTCTCCGCCGCCTGCCCCCGTCACCTCGCGACTGCATGCGGCCTTCAGCAACCTGCGCGATGCACTGTCGGCCGAGATCGTTGGCCAGGCGGCGCTGGTCGAACGCTTGCTGATCGCCTTGCTGGCCGATGGCCACCTGCTGGTGGAAGGTGCCCCGGGCCTGGCCAAGACCACGGCCATCCGGGCCTTGGCAGCGCGGCTGGAAGCAGACTTTGCACGTGTGCAGTTCACCCCGGACCTGCTGCCTTCGGACCTGACCGGTACCGAGATCTGGCGCCCGCAGGAAGGCCGTTTCGAGTTCGTGCCGGGGCCGATCTTCCATCCGATCCTGCTGGCCGATGAAATCAACCGCGCGCCGGCCAAGGTGCAGTCCGCGCTGCTGGAAGCCATGGGCGAGCGCCAGGTCACCGTCGGTCGCCATACCTATGCGCTGCCATCGCTGTTCCTGGTGATGGCCACGCAGAACCCGATCGAGCAGGAAGGCACCTTCCCGCTGCCGGAAGCGCAGCTGGATCGATTCCTGATGCATGTACGCATTGGTTATCCGGACCAGGCGGCCGAGTCGGAGATCCTGCGGCTGGCCCGCGAGCGTGCCCGGGGTGCGCTTGGTGAGGCCGCAGCGGCGCCGGAAAAACTGCCGATGCAGGATGTCTTCGACGCGCGCCGCGAGGTGCTGGAGCTGCACATGGCCCCCGCGCTGGAGCGCTATCTGATCGAGCTGGTACTGGCTTCGCGCGACCCTTCGCGCTACGACGCCTCGCTGGCGCGCCGTATTGCCTGGGGCGCCAGCCCCCGTGGCTCCATCGCACTGGAACGGTGCGCACGGGCGCGGGCGTGGTTGGCAGGGCGTGATTTCGTCACCCCCGACGACGTGCGTGCCGTGGCCGCCGATGTGCTGCGCCACCGGGTCCTGCCCAGCTATGAAGCCGTCGCCGAAGGGTGGGATGGTGAGCGCTTGGTGCAGGAGCTGCTGGCCCGGGTACCGGCACCCTGAGTGCGCGCATGACTGGCACGACCAACGGACCTGCTCCGGGTACCAGCGAAGGCGATGGTCTGCGACCGCAGCTGGCCGAGCTGGTGGCA
Organism: Stenotrophomonas indicatrix; assembly: GCA_041545745.1. Taxonomy (NCBI): domain Bacteria; kingdom Pseudomonadati; phylum Pseudomonadota; class Gammaproteobacteria; order Lysobacterales; family Lysobacteraceae; genus Stenotrophomonas; species Stenotrophomonas indicatrix. The sequence goes on along the minus strand of CP168152.1, from coordinate 3,692,308 downwards.
TTGCGCCGCCTGGCGCAGCGCCCGCCGCCGCCTCGTCGAGGGCGAGCGGGCAGCGCCGGGCAAGCGCCGTCGCCGCTGCGCGGACGCGGCATGGAATATGCAGAGTCACGCGAATACGTGGCGGGCGACGACGCGCGCCACATCGACTGGCGCGTCACTGCCCGCACCGGTCGCACGCATACCAAACTGTTCCAGGCAGAACGCGAGCGCGTCACCCTGATCGTTGCCGATACGTCGCCTGCGCTGTATTTCGGCACCCGAGTGCGCTTCAAATCGGTGCAGGCAGCGCGCGCCGGCGCCGTTGCGGCATGGTCTGCACAGCGGCGCGGCGACCGCATCGGTGCACTGCGCGGCAGTGATCGCGAAGCACCGATCACGCCGGCCGGCGGTGCACGTGGCGTACTGCGCGTACTCGATGCGCTCACGCGCTGGTACGCGCAGCCACCGGCCGATGACCTCGGCCTGGAGCGCGCGCTGGACCATGCCGGGCGGGTGCTGCGCCCGGGCGCGCGGATGCTGGTACTGGCCGATCCGCAGCAGGCGCTTCGCATTCCGCCAGCGCGCTGGAGCGCATTGGCCCAGCATCATGACTTGAGTCTGCTGCTGCTGGTCGATCCGCTGGAGCTGCAACCGCCAGCGGCGCCGCTGCAGTTTCTCGCCGCACAGCAGCGCATCGGCCTGGACCTGCGCCGCAGCGATGTACGGGCACACTGGCAAGCGCATTTTGTTGAACCCCTGCAGCAGCTGCGCAGCCAGCTCGCCGCGCGTCGCGTCGATGTGCAGGTGCTGTCCACCGATGCGGCCAGCGACGCCTGGCTGGCACCGGCAGCGACGGAGGTGCCGGCATGAGTGCCTCCCTGCCACTGCGTGATGTGCAGTTGCCGGCTTCGCCCTCGTGGTGGCCGCCGGCTTCCGGTTGGCTGATGCTGATCGCCCTGTTCCTGCTGGTGCTGGCGATCATTGCTGCGGTGGTCTGGCGTCGTCGTCGTCGTCGCCAACAGTGGGTGCGTGTGTTCGATCAGGAGATTGCGGCCGTGAACGGAGCGCCGTCGGAGCTGGCGGCCATCGCCAGTCTGCTGCGGCGTGCGGCGCGTCAGGCGCGACCCGGCAGCGAAGCACTGCGCGATGACGCGTGGTGGCAGCATGTCGATCCCAAGGACACCCTGCCGCCTGCGCAGCGCAACCTGCTGGCCGAGGGCGCGTATCGTCCAAGCGTGGATGCCGCTGCCGTGGCCGACGTGCGCGCGTGGGCACGGGCGCGCTACCTGGCGTTGCTGCAGGAGCGCCGCCGATGAGCGCGCTGGCAGCTTACTGGCCCTGGCCGGATCTGCAGCTGGCATGGCCGCTGGCACTGCTGGCACTGCCGTTGCCGATCCTGATGTACGCGTGGAAACGGCGTGCCGACCCGGGCGCCGCGCTGCGCGTGCCCTACGCCGCCGCCGAACTGGAATCATTGGCCGGTGGCGGGCGCATCGGGGTTTCCTGGTTGCGCAGCGGCTTGCTGTGGTTGGGCTGGCTGGCGCTGTGCGTGGCGATGGCGCGGCCGCAGCAACTGGGTGAGGCGATCACCCCGCCACAGGAAGGCCGGCAGATGATGCTGGCGATGGACGTGTCCGGCAGCATGAGCGAGCCGGACATGGTGCTCGGCGCACAGGCGGTGGAGCGCCTGACCGCTGCCAAGGCAGTATTGGCCGATTTCCTCGACCGTCGTGCCGGCGATCGCGTCGGCCTGCTGGTGTTCGGTGACCGTGCCTACACTCTCACGCCGTTGACCGCGGATCTGTCCAGCGTGCGCGATCAACTGCGCGACAGCGTGGTCGGCCTTGCCGGACGCGAGACGGCCATTGGCGATGCCATCGCGCTGGCTGTCAAACGCCTGCGCAGCCAGCCCGAAGGGCAGCGTGTACTGATCCTGCTGACTGACGGTGTCAGCAACGCCGGTGTGCTGGAACCCCTGCGCGCCGCCGAGCTGGCGCGTGCCGAAGGCGTGCGCGTGCACACCGTGGCCTTTGGCAGCGACGGCAGTGCGCGGTTCTTCGGCATTCCGGTGGCCGCCGACCGCGACCCGGTGGATGAGGCAACGTTGCGCAGGATCGCTGAGATGACCGGCGGCCGCTTCTTCCGTGCGCGTGACACCGACCAGCTGGTCGGCATCTATGCCGAACTGGACCGGCTGGAGCCGATCGCCGCGAAGGGACCGACACTGCGTCCGCGCAACGAGCGCTATGCGTGGCCGCTGGCTGTCGCGTTGCTGCTGGGTGCGTTGGCGTGGGTATGGCCGGAGCGCCGCCGATGAGCGCCACCTTCCTGAAGATGCCCGACTGGAGCGCGTTCGAGTGGAGCACGTTCGAGTGGAGCGCGCTGCATTTCCTGCGCCCGGAGTGGTTGTGGATGTTGGCGGCACTGCCGTTGATCGTCGCGGTGGCCATATACCGGCAACGGCGCAGCGATGCCTGGCGGCAGGCGGTCGATGCCCACCTGTTGTCGCACCTGCTGGCTGGCGAGGGAAAGCGACGCGTGCGCCTGCCATGGGCGCTGCTGCTGGGCTGGACCCTGGCGACATTGGCGCTTGCTGGCCCCAGCTGGCGGCAGCAGGCGCAGCCGGTCTATCAGGCCAGCGCGCCGCTGGTGGTGGTGCTGGATCTCTCCAGCCGCATCACCGCGACCGACCTTCCTCCCTCGCGCCTGCTGCAGGCGCGGGCAAAGATCGGTGCGTTGCTGCGCGCCCGCCAAGGCGGGCAGGTGGGTCTGGTGGTCTATGCCGAAGACGCCTATACCGTGGCGCCGTTGACCGACGACGCGGCCAACGTGGCGCTGTACCTGGATGCGCTGGCGCCGGAGGTGATGCCGCGTGACGGCCAGCGCGCTGACCGTGGCATCGACTGGGCGGTCCGGTTGCTGCGGCAGACCGGTGCCCTGCATGGCCAGATTCTCCTGATCAGCGACCAGGCCGACAGCGAAGCGGTGCTTGCGGCAACGCAGGCGCGTGGTCTCGGCCTGCAGGTGTCGGTGCTGGGCCTGGGCACACCGTCCGGCGCCGCCTACCGCGATGGTCAAGGCCAGATCGCACAGGCCGCGCTGGATGACACCAGCCTGCGTGCCGTCGCCACCGCAGGCGGCGGGCGTTACCAGCGCATCGCCAGCGATGATCGCGATCTGCAGGCATTGGACGTGCTGGATGCCAGCGATGGCGGCGCGCTGGAGCGGCCCGGGCAGGCCCGGCAATGGCAGGACGAAGGCTATTGGTTGTTGCCGCCGGTGATGCTGTTGGCACTGCTGGCGTTCCGCCGCCGTGCGGTGCTGGCGGCGGTGCTGGCCGTGGGTCTTCTGCCCTTGAGCGGGCAGCTGCAGGCGCAGCCGCGCGCGCCGACACCTGCACCAGCGGGCACGTTGTGGGAACGTGCCGACCAGCGTGAGCATGCGCGCCTGGCTGCGGGTGTGCAGGCCTACCGTCAAGGTGATTTCGCTACTGCCCGCAAGCAGTTCGAAGGCATTGACAGCGATGCGGGCTGGTACAACCTCGGCAATGTGCTTGCCCGCCAGGGCGACTATGACGGTGCCATCGCCGCCTACGACAAGGCCTTGGCGCGCCACCCGCAGATGGCCGACGCCGTCGCCAACCGGGCGGTGGTCGACGCCGCGCGCAAGCGCAAGTCGTCGTCGAACAACAGCCAGGGGCAGGGCAAGGGGCAGCAGAAGCCGCAGCAGGGACAGCAGCAGAATCAACAGGGCCAGCAAGGCCAGCAAGGCCAGCAAGGCCAGCAAGGCCAGCAAGGCCAACAAGGCCAACAAGGCCAGCAAGGCCAGCAAGGCCAGCAAGGCCAGCAGCAACCACAGGACCAGAAGGGCCAGCAGAATCCGGCATCGGGGGGTTCCGGCCAGCAGGGGGCAAAGCAGGAGCCGCCGCCGGCGGCCGACCCGCAGGCCCAGGCGCAGGCCGATGCCCAGCAGCGTCAGCGCATGCAGCAGGCCCTGCAGCAGGCGCGCGCCGGTGAAGCCGGCAAAACAGCAGTGCGCGGCGATGGCGGCACGCCGCAACAGCGTGAGGAACAGCAGGCCGTAGAGGCGTGGATGCGGCGCGTACCGGATGATCCGGGGGCATTGCTGCGAGCCAAGTTCCAGTTGGAAAACGAACGTAGAAAGAGGGAAGGGCGATGACAGGCATGGCGAGCAGGCAATTCCGGTGGCCTTTGCCTGTGCTGGCGATGCTGCTGCTGTGGCTGCCGATGGTGGCCATGGCGCAGACGCGTGCCTGGCTGGAACAGGACAGCATCGCTGCCGGTGATGCGGTCACCCTGCACATCGAGACCGACCAAGGTGCACCGGACTATGCACCGTTGAATGCCGATTTCGTGCTCAGTGCGCAGAGCAGCAGTCGTCAGGTGCAGTGGAGCAACGGCGGCGTCCAGCAGCGCAACCTCTATACCGTTGCATTGACACCGCGCCGCACCGGTACGCTGCAGGTGCCCTCGTTGCAGGTGGGCAGTGCACGCACGGTGCCTTTGCCACTGCAGGTAAGCGATGCGGCGGTGGCCACCCCGCAGAGCAATGCCACCGCCTTCATCGAAACCGAGGTGGATGACCCGACACCCTACGTGCAGCAGAGCGTGGGCGTGGTGGTGCGGCTGTACTTCGCCTCGCAGCTGGCGTCGGGCGAACTGGTGCTCGACACACCCAGTGGCGCTTCGCTGCAGCGGGTGGGGGAGGATCGCAGCGACGTGCGCCAGGTCAACGGCCGTCGCTACAACGTGGTCGAACGTCGCTTCCTGCTGATCCCCGAGCGCAGCGGGGCGTTGCGCCTGCCTGGCGCGCGCTTCACCGGCCGTAGTGCAGGTGGCTTCTTCGATGACTTCTTCGGGAGCGGTGGCGATGGCCGCATGAATGCCGTCGGTGCCGAACGCACGTTGCAGGTGCAGGCGCAACCGGCGCAGGCCGTGCAGCCGTGGCTGCCCCTGCACAGCCTGCAGTTGCGCTACACCGCTGCACCCAGCAGTGCGCGCACGGGCGAAGCGGCCACCGTGATGGTCGAAGCGATCGCCAACGGCGCCACCCGGGCCCAGTTCACCGATCTGCCCGTGCCCGACCTCGGCGACGCCGCACAGGTGTTCGCCGAACCTGCGCAGTACGAGGAGACCTTCAACGGCAGCACGCCACGCCTGAAGATCACCCGTCGCTACTCGATCGTGCCGCGGCAGGTTGGATCGCTGCGTGTGCCCGGGCCGCGGGTGGCCTGGTGGAACGTGGACAACGGCAGTGCCCAGCAGGCCAGCCTGCCGGACCTGGAACTGGCCGTGGCCGCAGGCCGGGCCGGCGCGCCCGTGGCACAACCGATCGATACCGATTCCGCGCTGCCGGGCACCGCCGCACCTGCCGCTGCATCCTCTCTTGCACCGACCGCAGCCGGCACCCGGCCGTGGCCGTGGATGGCCGCCGCCGCAGGGCTGGCGCTGCTGTGGCTGTTGACCCTGGCATGGGGATGGCGACGTGGGCGCCATGCGGTCGCCCATGCCCGTACCGTTCCCCGCCCTGGGGCCATTGCACCTGCGCCGTCGTCGCGTGCCAGCGTGGCCGAGCTGCGCCGGGCCATCGATGGCGAAGGTTTCGACCAGGTGGAGGCACTGCTGTGTTCGATGGCGGGCGTGAAGCGCCTGGAACAGGTGATCGAGAGGTTGGCCGATCCGGCCCAGCAGCAGACCTTGCAGGCGTTGCAGCAGGCGCGCTGGGGCGGGATGGGCGATGTCACCGCGCTGCGGGCCCGTCTGCGCGAAAGCTTCCGTGACGGACCGCACTGGTCGGCCGCCAGCAGTGCCGTCGACACTGGGCTGCCGCCGCTGTATCCGCCGCGGCAACCCTGAACCGGCGCGGCTTGCGCGCTTTGTTAGAGTAGATTCATTTTTCGAGGAATCCCGCGCATGACAGCAGCTGCTGCCGACAAGAAGAAGTTGCCCTTGCATTGGAAGATGGGCATCGGCTTTGCGATCGGCCTGGTCCTGGGACTGATCGTGCATGCCCTGGGCGGCAGCGTGGATGGCCTGCAGACCGGTGCCAAGTGGGTAATGGACTACGTCACCACCCCGGCCTCGGGCCTGTTCCTCAACCTGATCTTCATGCTGATCGTGCCGCTGATCTTCTCGGCGCTGATCATGGGCGTGTCGGAGATGGGCGACATCCGTGCCCTTGGCCGCATCGGCTGGAAGACGTTGGCCTACACCGTGCTGCTGTCCGGCATCGCAGTGGGTATCGGCCTGGTGCTGGTCAACCTGCTCAAGCCCGGTGCCGGCGTCGACCCGCAGGTGGCCGCGCTGATGCTGTCGGAGAATGCCGAGCGCAGCAAGGAAATCGTTGCTGGCATCCATGGCACGCCGAAGGGCATGGATATGCTGCTGTCGATCGTGCCGAGCAACGTGCTGCAGGCCGCCTCCGACAATGGCGCGATCCTGTCGCTGATGTTCTTCGCGCTGATGTTCGGTATCGGCATGGTGCTGACCGACGAGGCGAAGGTGGCCCCTCTGCGCCGCGCCATCGAAGGCGTGTTCGAAATCTCGATGACCCTGATCAACCTGGTCATCCGCCTGGCGCCGTATGCCGTGGCCTGCTTCATGTTCAACCTGGCCGCGCTGTTCGGCTTCGACCTGATCATCCGCCTGGGGGCCTACGTAGGCGTGGTGGTGCTGGCGTTGGGCCTGCACATGGTGGTGACCTACGGCACCGCAGTGTGGCTGTCGGGACGCTCGCCGCTGGCGTTCTTCCGCCAGACCCAGGAGGCCACGGTGATGGCCTTCTCCACTGCCTCCAGCAATGCCACCCTGCCGACCGCACTGCGCGTGGCCGACCAGATGGGCCTGCCGCAGCGCGTGTCGCGCTTCGTGCTGACCGTGGGCGCCACTGCCAACCAGAACGGCACGGCGCTGTTCGAGGGCGTGACGGTGATCTTCCTGGCCCAGTTCTTCGGTGTCGACCTGAGCATCGGCCAGCAGGTCATGGTGATGGCGGTCTGCATCCTCGGTGGCATCGGTACGGCCGGTGTGCCGTCCGGCTCGCTGCCGGTGGTGGCGATGATCTGTGCGATGGTCGGCGTCAATCCGCTGGGCATCGGCCTGATCCTGGGCGTGAACCACTTCCTGGACATGTGCCGCACCGCGCTGAACGTGACCGGCGACCTGGCCCTGACCACCCTGGTGGCCAAGGGTGAAGCGCCGGACACTCCGGCCGAGGCCGCTGCCGCCGCGGCCCGTCTGGACAACTGACCCAGGCAATACCTGATCGGGGTCGGATCCCTTTCCGCAGGAAAGGGCTCCGACCCCTTTTCATATGCGGAATCCAGCGGAAATCACGACGTTGCCGGCCAGCGGCCGGCACGACCGCCCTTGTTGGCCTGACCCCACCCGGCGTCTGTGGGACAATAGGCCGCCCGCAGTTCCGCGGCCGCCTCCCGATTCCGACAGAACCATGACGCAGCCTACCCGTCGCCAGTTGGCCAACGCCATCCGCTTCCTCGCCGCCGATGCGGTTGAAACCGCAAAGTCCGGCCACCCCGGCATGCCCATGGGCATGGCCGACATCGCCGAAGTCCTCTGGAACGACTACCACCGTCACAACCCGAACAACCCGCAGTGGTTCAACCGCGACCGCTTCGTGCTGTCCAATGGCCACGGATCGATGCTGCAGTACGCGCTGCTGCACCTGAGCGGCTATGACCTGCCGATCGAGCAGCTGAAGGCGTTCCGCCAGCTGGGCAGCCACACCGCTGGCCATCCGGAGCGTCATGAGACCCCGGGCGTGGAGACCACCACTGGTCCGCTGGGCCAGGGTTTCGCCAATGCGGTCGGTTTTGCCTTGGCCGAGAAGCTGCTGGCACAGCGCTTCAACCGCCCGGAGCTGGAAATCGTCGATCACCGTACCTGGGTGTTCATGGGTGACGGCTGCCTGATGGAAGGCATTTCCCACGAAGCCGCCTCGCTGGCCGGCACCTGGGGCCTGCACAAGCTGGTCTGCTTCTGGGATGACAACCACATCTCCATCGACGGCAACACCGAAGGCTGGTTCACCGACAACACCCCGGAGCGTTTCGAGGCCTATGGCTGGAACGTGGTCCGGGGCGTCGATGGCCACGATCCGGAGAGCATCAAGGCCGCTATCGAAGCGGCCCTGTCGCAGGACGGCAAGCCGACCCTGATCTGCTGCCGCACCACGATCGGTTTTGGTTCGCCGAACAAGGCCGGCAAGGAATCCAGCCACGGCGCACCGCTGGGCAAGGACGAACTGGAAGCCACCCGCAAGGCGCTGGATTGGAACTACGGCCCGTTCGAGATTCCGGAAGAGATCTACGCCGGCTGGCGTGCTGGCGGTACCGGCACCCTGCGTCAGGCCGAGTGGGAGCAGCAGTTCGACAAGTACGCTGCGCAGTACCCGGCCGAAGCCGCTGAACTGACCCGTCGCTCGCACGGCGATCTGCCGGCCGACTTCGTCGCCAAGGCTGACGCCTACATCGCCCAGGTTGCCGCCGAAGGCCAGACCATCGCCTCGCGCAAGGCGTCGCAGCTGGCCATCGAGGCGTTCGCACCGCTGCTGCCGGAAATCGTTGGCGGTTCGGCCGATCTGGCGCACTCGAACCTGACTCTGTGGAAGGGCAGCACGTCCGTCGCTACCGACGATGCCAATGCCAACTACGTGTACTACGGTGTGCGCGAGTTCGGCATGACCGCGATCGCCAATGGCCTGGCCCTGCACGGTGGTTTCATTCCGTTCGATGCCACCTTCCTGGTGTTCAGCGACTACGCCCGCAATGCCGTGCGCATGAGCGCGCTGATCCCGGCCCACGCCATCCACGTCTACACCCACGACTCGATCGGCCTGGGCGAAGACGGCCCGACCCACCAGCCGGTTGAGCATCTGGCCTCGCTGCGTTACATCCCGAACAACGACGTGTGGCGTCCGTGCGACGCGGTCGAGTCGGCCGTGAGCTGGAAGGCTGCGATCACCCGCCAGGACGGCCCGAGCTGCCTGGTGTTCAGCCGCCAGAACCTGCCGCACCAGCCGCGCGACGCCGAGCAGATCGCACAGATCGAGCGCGGCGGCTATGTGCTGGCCGATGCTGCGGGCACCCCGGACGTGATCCTGATCGCGACCGGTTCGGAAGTCTCGCTGGCGACCGAAGCGAAGGCGCAGCTGGATGCGGCCGGCCTGAAGACCCGTGTGGTCTCGATGCCGTCCACCGATGTGTTCCTGCGCCAGGATGCGGCCTACCGCGAATCGGTGCTGCCGAACGCCGTGCGCAAGCGCGTGGCGATCGAAGCTGGCATCACCGGCTTCTGGCGCCAGTTCGTCGGCCTGGACGGTGCCGTGATCGGTATCGACACCTTCGGTGCCTCGGCCCCGGCCGACAAGCTGTACCAGCACTTCGGCATCACCACCGCGCACGTGGTGGAAGCAGCCAAGGCGCTGTAAGCCCCGCTGCAACGGAATACGGGGAGGCCGGCGAAAGCCGGCCTTTCTCGTTTGCGGAGCGAAACGAATCGCCCGCGCGCCAGTAGATCCACGCCATGCGTGGATAGGCGTTACATCGCGTCCCGCACTTCCATCAGCGCAAACCCCAAAAGATTCAATCCGCGCCACTGCGCCGGGTTGTGTGCGTCGGCGTGATCCTTGGCCAGGCCGATTCCCCAGATAAAATCCACCGGACTGGCTTCCACCAGAACCTGGTCTGCCGTGGCGCGCAGGAAATCGCCCAGCGCCGCATTCTGCGAGAACTTGGCCCGATTGCCTTCGACCACCAGGGCGTAGCGCGCCTGCGCCCATAGAGCCTCGTCGAAGCCGTCGATCTTCCGGCCCAGCGCTTTCACCTTGTCAGGCGTGCGGCTGGCGAGAACCTGTTCGAGGATGTCGGTGGCACCAAACAGTCGCGCTTTGCCGGCCATCATGAAGTGCTCGGCAGTGGGGTAGTGCACGCCGTCGATGTTGAAACCTGCGTCGTACCACTGGCTGAAACATGACGCCGCCACCCCCATGCGCGGCGGCTGGTGGCCCCAGAAGCACAGATAACGCAGGTGCTCGCCATCGGCTTGGCGGCGTTGCAGGTCATGCAGGAAACGGGAATCGTCGTTCATCCGCACAGCGTAGCGCATGAACACGCAGACGCCTTGGTGCTCACTTTCCTGGGGCCCTCCGGTGGAGCTGTTCCAGGTCAGTGCTAGGTTGTTCCTTGGCTCAGCCTTGGCTGCCGATGGATTCCTTGATGAGCCTTTGATGCTCACTCAAGGCCTGGTTGAAGTCGGCAAGTGCAAAGCTCACTGGTTTGCTGTCTGGATACCAGCACGTGGAGGCGCCGACTTCCAGGCCCCCGGTTTCACTGCGACCGAACCGCTGCCAGCGCACGACATCGCCCTCGATCACCTGCTCGGTCATCAGCGTAGAACAGGCGAAATCCATGTCGTCACTACACACCAGCAGCGGCACCAGGGTGGAGGTTCCATTCGCGGCAGGGATGATGCGCCGATTGGCCAGCGCATCCTCATCCTCGTCGATCAACCACATCAGTGAAAGACCATGCACTTCGAGGTCGGGATGGTCCAGATGCTGGGCCAGCCACAGCTCGATCGGCACATCGTTGATAGCCAACCAGGCGCAACTGCTGCTTGAGAAGCACGCTCTGTGGTGGATGGCTGTAATGCGGTGGCGCATGAGACGTAATCGGGAAAATGATCGAGCGATCGTGATACAGGAATGGCGAGCCAATGCCAAGCCGGCCCGCCAGCGCAGTCCTGCTATCGGCGATGCAACTACGCGGTACGCGCCAGGGCTAGCCTCAACAACCGTGCATTGAGCCGTTCGCCGAAGTCCTTGGGCGACTGCAGTTCCATCCGCTGCAGATACACCGCGTCACCATCACCTGCAGGCTGCCACAGCGCGTCCCACACGGTACGCAGCTTGCTGCCGCGCGTCTGCGTGTTCGCCTTCAGCCAGCCCAGTGCCTTCACCAGCACCTGTTCGATCTCGGTGAAGTCGCTGCCCAACGGGTAGTCGGGCAGGGTGCCATCGTTGCGGAACGGCGCCAGCGCCGCCGCCAGTGCCTGCGGTGTATTGCGCAGCTGCCGCTGCGCATCGGGTTGTGCCGCTGCTGCCACCTTGCGCGCCGCGAAGGCCTGCTGCAGCAGCGCGCCCTGGAACGGCGCTTCGGTAATTGCCGCCATCGCGTGCACGCAGTCGTCGTCGGTCAGGCCGCGCACATCGGCGATGCCGTACTCGTTGAGATAGATGTCACGCAGGTGGCGCGGAATGGTCGTGTGACCGTAGTTCCAGCGCACATTGGAGTCGCGCTGGCCACGATCATCGCGGGCGGCGCGGAACATCAACACACTGCGCGCTTCGGGCAGCGCATGTGCCATCGCCACGAAGTTGTATTGGCCGCCCACACCAGAGACCACGCGTCCGTCTTCCAGTGCATCGGACACCGCTGCGCCCAGTGCGGTGGCCATCATGCAGGAATTGAAGAAGCGTGCGTGCCGGCGCTGCAGGCGTTCCAGTATTTCGTTGCCGCCGTACAGCTGGTTGATCTCGCTGATGCGGCGCATGCCGATCGCCCCGCATTCGTCCTCGGGCAGGGTGCGCAGCCATTCGTAGAATTCGGATGAGCCCAGATAGAACGCGCCGTGCAGGTATTCGCCTTCGGCGGCCAGTGTGGCGTGGTCGATCGACAGCGTGCTGCCGTTCTCGATGCGCTGCATCAGCGCCAGGTCATCATGCACCTTGCGCTTGATCACGCCGGTCTGCACCAGGCGGCGGAAGCCCTCGTTGAGCATTTCGCTGCAGCCGTACAGGCCGATCTCGAACGGCTCCAGCCCGCCGATCTCCTGCACCAGCGGATGGCTGGCCAGTTGCGGGTCCAGCGCGTCCAACACGCGCCGGTAGCGCGCGTTGTCGGTGTGGCGCAGTACCAGTGCATGGCTGAGTGCATCGGCCAGGGTGCCGATGCCGATCTGCAGCGTGCCGCCGTCGCGCACCAGGGTGCTGGCATACAGGCCGATGGCGTAGTCGGCGTCGGCCACCGGCTGCCGTGGCAGCCCGAACAATGCCGGATACGGTGGGGGCGGGGTGATGACCAGATCGAAGAAGGACACGTCGACCGTGGCCGTGCCGCCCAGATACGGCAGCTGCGGATCGATCTCGGCGACCAGCAGCGGGCGCGGCAGGCCACGTGCCGTCATCGCGTCCAGCGTGTCCTGGGTGATGTCGTTGTTGCACGACAGCGAAAGGCGCCGGTCGTCCGGGCGCATCGCTACTTTCTGCACGATCACCTGCGGTGCGCGCTGGGCGACCGCATCGGCAGCGTGGGTATAGTTGAGGCTGGTGTAGCTGGACTGCGCCTGCCGCGAGCCGAGCAGGGCACCGGACTGCATGTAGAACTCTTCTACCTGCACATGCGCTGGCAATGCATCGCGCGCGATTGCGTCGGCATAGGCCAGGCGCGGGAAGTCTTCACCGAAATGGCGGGCCGCGAACGGCGCCATGAAGCGTGCTTCCAGCCCATCTCCCTTTGCCTGCGGCGGGTTTAGTGACAGCGCGGTATACAGCTGCAGCGGCCGCGACGGGTCCTGTTCGACGCGCGCATACAGGGCGTTGAGCAGGCGGTGTGGTTTACCCAGCGCCAGCGGCGCACCGATCCGCAGCGGCCCATCCACGCGCGCAAACAGCCAGTCAACGGCGGCGTCGAGGTCGGTGAGGTGTTCGGTCATCCGGGGCGGTCCTGCTTGGGGGGAGTGCTGGCATTACAGCATGTCGGGCTTGAACCGCCGTCGACGCGAGACTTCGGCACCGGCCACCATGAACCGGCCATCGCCGCGATAGTGCACGGTCCGTGGCAGCTTTGGGCGAGGCGCAACATGGGCGCGCACGATTTCCCAGATGAACAGGTTGCTCGATTCGACCTGGCTGTCGTCATGCAGGCGGCACTCGAAACTGGAATGGCACTGGCCCACCAGCGGTGCCCCCACGTCCCGCGCCGGCACCGCCTCCAGGCCGAACCGTTCGAACTTGTCCACGTCGCGGCCGCTGCAGTTGCCGATGTCGACCACGGTGTCCAGCAGTTCGACCCCCGGCACGTTGATCACGCACTCGCCGCTGCCACGGGCCAGGCCGAAGCTGTGGTTCTCGTTCCACAGGTAGGTGGCCACCAGCGAGGGCGAGAAGCCCATCACCATGTGCCAGCCCATCGTCATCAGGTTGCGCTGGCCACGCCAGGCGGTGCTGACCAGCACGATGGGGCCGGGCTCGAGGAAGCGCCGGGCCTGCTCGACCGGGAAATCACGTTTGCGCAAGGGTTTCATGCCGGTACCTGCGGTGGAAGCCCCCATGCTGGCGCAGTTGCGATGAATTGCCGGTCGAGGGGTTGACAGCCAAATCGATTACGCGCGTAATCGAATTGTCGATTACGGATGTAAACCATGACGCCTATCAGCGAAGCCGAGGCCGTAGTGATGGAGGTGCTGTGGCAGCAGGCACCGCGTACCGCCGATGAGGTCGTGGCCGCTCTGGCCCACCGCGACTGGGCCGAGCCGACCATCAAGACCCTGCTCAACCGGCTGCTGACCAAGGGCGCGCTCGCCGCCGAGCGCGACGGCCGGCGCTATCTGTACCGGCCGCTGCTGCAGCGCCAGGCATGGGTCGAGACGCAGAGCCAGGACTTCATTGGTCGTGTGTTTGAAGGCCGTGTGGCGCCGCTGGTGGCGCATTTCAGCGAGCGCGGCCAGCTCAGCGCACAGGACATCGCCGAACTGAAGAAGCTGATCCAGGAGCTGGACGATGAATGAGCTGCTCGACGGATTGTGGCGTGCCAGCCTGTGGCTGGCGCTGGGTGTAATCCTGCTGGCGACGGTGCGGCCGCTGCTGTTGCGGCTGGGCGGCGCTGGAGTGGTGTATCGCAGCTGGTGGCTGCTGCCGCTGCTGTTGGTCACGCTGTTGATTCCCCTGCCACAGGTCGCGCTATTGCAGCATGTGCCGACCTTGCCGCTGAAGGTCGTGCCGGAAGCCGTGGACAGCCTGCCAACGGCGTCGCTGCAATGGCCTTTGGTGCTGCTGCTGGTGTGGGCGCTGGGCACAGGCACCTGCCTGTTGCGCGACCTGCGTGCACAGCGCCGCTTCGAACGTGGCATGGGCGGCCTGCGGCCACGTGCCGATGGCAGCTGGCAGGCCAGCGCTGATCCCGGGCTGCCGGCACTGGTGGGCCTGTGCCGGCCACGCATCGTGGTCGGCCCGGATTTCGACCAGCAGTTCACCGCGCAGGAGCAGCGCCTGATCCTGCAACATGAGCGCAGCCATCGTCGCAATGGCGATCACTGGGCCAACGGCCTGCTGCTGCTGATGCGCGCGGTGTTCTGGTTCCACCCGCTGCTGCCCTGGGCCGCACGTCGTTTCCTGCGTGACCAGGAACTGGCCTGCGATGCCCGCACCATTGCCCCGCAGCCCGCGCTGCGCGGCCTGTACGCCAGCACGCTGCTGAAGGCGCAGCTGGTCCACCCGGTTGCGCCAGCGGTCTGCCACTGGCGCAGCCAACCTGTGTTGAAGGAGCGTATCGCCATGTTGAAGCAGTCCAAGCGGAAGGCATTGCCGTGGGTGTCGGGTCAGGTGCTGGTGGTTGGGTTGTGCCTGGGGATGGGAGCGGTGGCGTGGGCGAGCCAGAGTGGCGCAATGGCGGTCGGCCCAGTGGCGGCTGTCATGGATCGCGAGATCCAAGTCGACAAGATGCCCCCGCCGAGCTACCCGAAGAGCGCGTTCGAACAGAGCCAGACAGGCGGGGTGGTGCTCCGGGTCGACGTTGATGCGCACGGTGCTGTCAGCGATGTGCGTGTAGTGAGCGCCACCAATCCGGGCGTGTTCGAAGCGGTGTCGATTGCAGCAGCGCGAAGCTGGACCTACCGCCCGGCGTTGAAGAATGGCAAGCCGGTGGCGGGCGCCGTACGCATTCCGATCACCTTCGCCATGGATGAGAACGATGAAGTAACGGAGACCACCAGGTGATGCGCTTCGCACTGCTGATGGCAGCGGGGATGTTGGCGGGCTGCGCGACCCAGGAACGGCTGACTACCGTCGATACCCGCAATGAAAGCGTCGGCCATCAACGTCTGCAGGCGGAAGGGAAAGGTGGCAGCGGCCAGGTGCAGGCGTACACGCTGGGTGCAACCGAAGGCTATCGGATGCCGCAGTTGTATGCAGCGCCGGATCCGCAGATCGGTGATCGTGACCCGCGAACCGAGCTGGCGCCGACCACGATCTGCCTGCAGGTGGTGATCGATGCCGAAGGTGCTGTCGAGCGAAGCCTGGCGCTGGTCGACCGCAGCGAATGCGCGGCAGGCGCGGCGAGCGAGAACGCGCCGCTGTTGCAGGCTGCGCAGGAGGCGGTGGCGATGTGGAAGTATTCGCCGGCCGCGGTCTGCCACTTCGCCCCCGGCAAAGTGCCGAGCGACCGTGGCGACTGCGAAGGCGCCGAGCGCGTTGAGCCAGTGCCGGTGAGTCTGCTGTATGCCTTTACCTTCGAGATCGTGAAGGGTCAGCATGTGGTGCGCACGCAGGGAAAATGACGCCGCGTCATTCCCGCCGCGATGAAGCGACCGTGCGGCCCCTACGCTCCGCCTTGGATGTTCGCCTTCACCGCCGGCTGCATCAGCGTTGGCTCTGCCAGCGTCGCATCACGCGCCTGCCGCACGCTGACGAACTCGGCTTCGGCCACGCCCTCATGCACGTGAATGTTGTGCGCGCGCTGTTCGCCAATGGTGGTTTCGTTGGCGAAATCGCGTCCGCCCGGGCCGTAGTCGTGGCAGACGAACACGCGGGTGGCGTCGGGCAGGGCAAGCAGACGCTGGATCGAGCGGTACAGCTGCGCGGCATCGCCGCCGGGGAAATCGCAGCGCGCGGTGCCGCCATCGGGCATGAACAGAGAATCGCCGGTGAAGACAGCGTCGTCGATCAGGTAGGCGATGCTGTCGCTGGTGTGGCCGGGTACGGCGATGATGCGCCCCTGCAACTTACCCAGTGCGAAGGTCTCGCCGTCTGCGAACAGGTGATCGAAGACCGCATGTTCATCGGGCAGCTGCAGGCCATAGCGCGGTGCGAACGTGGCCTGCACCGCGCGGATGCCTTCGCCGATGGCCAACGTCGCCTGCGGGAATCGTTGCTTGAGCCGCCGCCCCGCCGACACGTGGTCGGCATGGGCGTGGGTTTCCAGCAGCCAGCGCACGTGCAGCTGCTGTTGCGCGATGGCATCGAGCATCGCGCGCACCGGCGATTCGCTGCTGGCGTCGGTATCCGGGTCGTAATCCAGTACCGGGTCGATCAGCGCTGCCTCGCCGCTGGCCGGGTCGCTGACCAGGTAGCTGAAGGTATTGCTGTCACGGTGGAAGAACGATTGCACCTGGACCGACATCGGAAACTCCTCAGCGTGTGGCGAGCACGCGGTTCAGCAACTGCGCCAGGTTTTCACCCGCCAGTCGCAGCTGCGCTTCGGCCACAGGCAGGTAGCGCGTGGTGTAGTCGTCACCGATCTTACGCGAGGCAGGGTAAACGCCAGGTTGTACGGAAATGCGGCAGCTGGCTTCGGCCCAGCTGACCGGGTCGCGCTGCGGGTTGGACTGGCGTGCCAGCTTCGGCGCCGGCAGCGCGCGCAGCACCGGCAGGTAGCCGGCATCGTCGACCTTGCGGGTATTGAGCATGCCGCTGTCCCACAGCGAGTGCAGGTTGGTACCGCGGTTGCCGAACTGCAGCTGGAAATCGTTGCCGCCCTTGTCATGGCCGTAGCCGGCGTGCATCGGCTGATGGATGTCGCCGACCAGGTGCACGACGAACTTCAGCGCCTGCAGGCGCTCGCCATCGGTCAGGCTGCGGTCGCCGAGGATCGCGCTCTGCGCCTTCAGCGCTTCGACGATGCAGTTGCCGCTCTTGCAGTGCTTCGGCGCCTCGTAGTGGCAGCCATCTTCGGCGATGTTGACGTAGTGCCAGCCGGCCGAGCGACGGCCGAGGCCGGGGTCCTTGGCGCGCAGCTGGTCGGCCCATGGCGCGATGCTGGCCAGGGTGGCGCCGGGTTCGGTGGCCAGCAGGCGATCGACCTCGGTGCGTGCGGTCGGGTTGAGGCGGCTGTCGGCGACTTCGGCGACCAGGCGGTGGCCTTGTGCGCCCCAGGCATGGGCGGGGGCGGCGACGGACAGCAGGGCCGGCGCGAGGGCGGCGGCGAGGAACAGGGAGTGCAGTGCTTTCATCCGCTCATTCTAGCCAGCGGGGGAGATGGGTGGTTGATGGAAAGCGGCGCGTTCCTGTTCGCTGGGCAGCTGGCTGCAGGGGCAGGCGCTGCGGGACACGCCGCAAGTACGTCCCTGTAGGCTCGGCCGCGGCATGCATGCCGCGGACGGTCCCGCAGTGCCTGCCCCTGCAGCCACCATCCAACATGGCCGCGCTGGCGGATGCAAACGTCAAAAGCAGAATCAGAGTCAAATGCAGGATCACATCCTGCGGCGCGCAATCGCATCCGGCCGATGGCAACTGCGCCATGCGGGAGCCGGCTTCTGCTTGCGCTTGCGCGCGCGCGGAAAATGGAAGGGCGCGGCAGGGGGAGGGGACGGGACCGTTGGCGCCATGGATGGCGCCATCGAGCCCCCAGGGATGGGTTTACGGCGTGTCCCGGCCCCTCCCCCTGCCTCGGCCCACACCGGTACCTTCGCCCGTCGCGCAAACAAAAAAGCCCCGGCACACACATACCGGGGCAACATGCTGCGAGGGTTTTGCCTGTAGCGGGGGAGCGGGGGCGCAGCCCCCGCCAATCAACCCCTTAGAACTTGAAGACGTAGGACGCGCCGTAGACCAGCGGGTCGACGTTGACCGTGCCGATCTTCTCGCCATCCAGCTTCACCTTGCTGTCGATGTCGATCCAGCGCATGTCCACGCGCAGTGCGCCCTTCTCGCCAATCGCGAAATCGATGCCCGCATGGGCGGCCAGGCCCCACGAATCCTGCAGCTTCAGCTTGCTGCCTGCCAGCGCACCGGTGGTGTCTTCGCTGAAGAAGGTGGTGTAGTTCAGGCCGGCGCCCACGAACGGCGACACCTTGCCCTTGCTGTTGAAGTGGTACTGCAGGGTGACCACCGGCGGCAGCTGCTTGGTGCTGCCCACGCGGCCCAGGCCATTGATGTTGATGTCGTGCTTGAACGGCAGCGCCGCCAGCACTTCGATGCCCAGGTTGTCGGCGATGAAATACTCACCGGTGATGGTCGGCTTGACGTCGTTGTCGACGTCGACCTTCAGGGTGCCACCGGCCAGCCAGCCGTTGTTCGACTTCGGGGCGACCTGGTGCACGCCGGCGGAAAGGGTCCAGTCGCCCTTGGACTGGGCCATGGCCGGGGCGGCGGCCAGCGACAGGGCGGCGGCCAGGCTGGCCACGATCAGGGGGGAGGTCTTGCGCATGGGGGTGATCTCGTTGCTGGGTGGATGTGGCCAGTGTCGGCCTCACGCGGCGCTAACGCTTTGATCCGGATCAAATCCTGTCCGGCCTCCCTCCCGGCGGCGGGCTTGGCCGGCGGTGGTCAAGGCCGGCCTGCTAGACTTGTGGGCCCTATCCACCCCGCCGCACCTGTCGCGGCTGCAGGAGCTTGAGAACATGGCAATCAAGGTTGGTATCAACGGTTTCGGTCGCATCGGGCGTAACGTCCTGCGCTCGGCGGTGCTGAACTTCGGCGACGACATCGAAATCGTGGCCATCAACGATCTGCTGGAGCCGGATTACCTGGCCTACATGCTCAAGTACGACTCCGTGCACGGCCGTTTCAAGGCCGACGTAGCCGTCGATGGCAAGGATCTGCTGGTCAACGGCAAGAAGATCCGCCTGACCCAGGAACGCGATCCGTCCAACCTGAAGTGGGACGAAGTCGGCGTCGACGTCGTGCTCGAAGCCACCGGCCTGTTCCTGGACAAGGTCAGCGCGCAGAAGCACATCGATGCCGGTGCCAAGAAGGTCATCCTGTCGGCACCGTCGAAGGACGACACGCCGATGTTCGTGTTCGGCGTGAACGACAAGACCTACGCTGGCCAGGCGATCATCTCCAACGCCTCGTGCACCACCAACTGCCTGGCGCCGCTGGCCAAGGTCATCAATGACAAGTGGGGCATCAAGCGCGGCCTGATGACCACCGTGCATGCGGCCACCGCCACCCAGAAGACCGTCGATGGCCCGTCCAACAAGGACTGGCGCGGCGGCCGTGGCATTCTGGAGAACATCATTCCGTCCTCCACCGGTGCGGCCAAGGCCGTCGGGGTGGTCATTCCGGAACTGAACAAGAAGCTGACCGGCATGAGCTTCCGCGTGCCGACCTCGGACGTGTCGGTGGTCGATCTGACCGTCGAACTGGAAAAGGAAGCCACCTACGCCGAGATCTGCGCCGAAGTGAAGGCACAGAGCGAAGGCGCGCTGAAGGGCATCCTGGGCTACACCGAGGACAAGGTGGTGGCCACCGATTTCCGCGGTGAAACCCACACCTCGGTGTTCGATGCCGACGCCGGCATCGCCCTGGACGGCACCTTCGTCAAGCTGGTGTCGTGGTACGACAACGAGTGGGGCTACTCCAACAAGTGCCTGGAAATGGCCAAGGTCGTCGCAGCCAAGTAAGGCCTGCGAAGATCGTCGCGCGAACCCCGGCCTGGCCGGGGTTCGTCGTTTAAGGGGCCCGGCCTGACGTAGCATGGGCCCGTCGACCGCCGCCATCGTGGCGCGGGATCGCATTGGAAGGCGAGGAATGGAAGCACTTTTGGTCCTGGCAGTACTGGTCCTGCTGGCGATACCGCTGCTGCTGGTGGTGGCGCTGGTGATGATTGCCGGCCTGCGCCGGCGGGTCGCCGCGCTGGAGGCCGCACAGACCGTGCAGGTCGCGCCCACTCCGGCAGAGGCGCCAGGCCGTGCGCCCTCGGCAGTAGCCGAGCCGCCGCGCGCGCCTGCGGCAACACGCGAGCCCAGCAGCGAACCCTCGTTCCTGCGGCCCACGGCAACCCCGGCATCAGCGCCGGTCGCCGCCCGCGAGGAGCTGCCGCCGCCGTCCCCGCCCGCGCGTCCGCTGCCGCCACCGCCGTTGCCACCGGAGCCGACATTGCCGCCGCTGCCGGCAGAACCGGCCCTGCCGAACCTGGTCGAGCGCGCGATTGGCGCGGTCAAACACTGGTTCACCCAGGGCAACGTGCCGGTGAAGATCGGCATGCTGGTGCTGTTGGCCGGCGTTGCTGCGCTGCTCAAGTACGTCAGCGACCAGGGCTGGCTGGTGGTGCCGGTCGAGCTGCGGCTGGCGGGCATCACCGTCGGTGCGCTGGGCCTGCTGGCCTTCGGCTGGCACCAGCGCGAGCGCCGGCGGATGTTCGCGCTGGCCCTTCAGGGTGGCGCCATCGGCGTGCTGCTGCTGACCATCTTCGCAGCCTTCAAGCGTTTCGATCTGCTCGCGCCCGGTTTCGCTTTTGCCAGCTCGATCGCGCTGG
Source organism: Stenotrophomonas indicatrix (assembly GCA_041545745.1). NCBI lineage: Bacteria > Pseudomonadati > Pseudomonadota > Gammaproteobacteria > Lysobacterales > Lysobacteraceae > Stenotrophomonas > Stenotrophomonas indicatrix. The sequence goes on along the minus strand of CP168152.1, from coordinate 3,671,817 downwards.
TGGCAGGGTTGTGCGTGCTGGCGGTCGTGCAGAACTCGCGTACGTTGGCCGTGCTGGGCATCCTTGCAGGCTTCATGGCGCCGCTGTGGCTGTCCACCGGCAGCGGCAACCACGTCGGGCTGTTCAGCTACTACGCCGTGCTCAACGCGGGCATTTTCGTCATCGCCTGGTATCGCCCGTGGCGTGTGCTGAACCTGCTCGGTTTCGCGTTCACCTTCGGCATCGGCACGTTCTGGGGCGTGCTGCAGTACGACGCGGCCAAGTTCGCCAGCACCGAACCGTTCCTGCTGCTGTTCTTCGCCTTCTACCTGCTGATTCCGCTGTTGTATGCGCGCCGGCAGCCGGCTGGGCGTCGCGATCTGGTTGACGGCAGCCTGGTGTTCGGTACGCCGCTGATCGCCTTCTCGCTGCAGGCCGGCATGCTGCACGAACAACCGATGACGCTGGCCCTGTGTGCGCTGGGCCTGGCCGCGATCTATGCGCTGCTGGCACGGGCGCTGATCGCGCGCGCGTCGTACACGGTGCTGGCGCAGTCGCATGCGGTACTGGCGGTGGGCTTTGCGACGCTGGCGGTGCCGTTGGCATTCTCGGCGCGTGCCACCGGCGCGGTATTCGCGCTGGAAGGTGCCGGTCTGGCGTGGCTGGGGTTGCGCCAGAAGCGCTGGTTGCCGCAGGTGACCGGTGCGCTGCTGCAGCTCGCCGCCGCATTCGCGTTTGTGGTGGGTGCCGACCATTGGCACCAAGACCAGCGCTTCCTGCTCAATCCGACCGCGATCGGCGCACTGCTGCTGGCCGTGGCGGGTTTCGCGGCGGCATGGAGCTACCAGCGCAGGCAGCGCCATGACATCGCCCTGGCGTACTACCTGTGGGGCTTGTTGTGGTGGTTGGGTGGTCTGGTGCATGAAATCGGCCGCTTCTTCCAGCATTCGGTGCAGGCCGACGCGGTGTTGGTGCTGGCCGCCGTCACCGCCTGGTTGGTGTCGGAAGTGCAGCGTCGCCTGCCGGCACGTGCGCTGGGCGTGACCGCGCTGGTGATGCTGGCAGCGGGCTTCCCGTTGGCGTTGCTGCAGAGCGATGCACACCAGCAGCCGTTTGCAGGCTACGGCGCATTGGCGTGGGCAGTGTTCGCCGTACTCGGCGTGCGCAGCCTGCTGTGCCTGCGTCAGGGCAGTGGCGGCGTGGCCCGTATCGCGCAGTTCCTGTGGTGGCTGTTGTGGCCGTCACTGCTTTCGTTGCTGGCCTTGTGGGGCGGCGGCGACGCGCGCCTGGCGCAGGGCTGGACCGCGCTGCTGGTGACCCTGCCGTGGTTGCTGCTGGCGGCACTGTCGCTGTGGCGCTGGAACGTGCTGCGCTGGCCGCTGGGTGCTGCGTTTGATCCGGTGCGCCTGCCGCTGCAGAGCGTGATTTTCGCGGTGCTGGCGTTGGCCTGGTTGTTCGGCCTGACCCTGGCAGGTGACGCCACGCCGTTGCCGTGGCTGCCGCTGCTCAATCCTGCCGAACTGGCGCAGTGGGTCAGCCTGTTGCTGATCGCGCGCTGGCTGTATGACGCGCAGGGCCCGGCGCCGCTGCAGCGGTTGCGTGTGCCGGTGCTGGCCGTGGCCGGTTTCATCGCGTTGACCAGCACGGTGCTGCATGGCGTGCATCACTGGGGCGGGGTTGCCTGGGATCCGACGATGGCCCGCTTCAGCCTGGCCCAGACCAGCCTGACCGTGTTGTGGAGCGTACTGGGCGTGATCGCCTGGGTGTGGGGCTCACGTCGCGGCCAGCGTGTGCTGTGGATGGTCGGTGCCGTGTTGATGGCCGTGGTGCTGGCCAAGCTGGTGCTGATTGATCGGCAGCACCTGGGTAACCTGCTGGGAATCGCATCGTTCATTGCCTACGGCCTGCTGTGCACCGTGGTGGGCTACCTGGCGCCCGCGCCGCCGAGCGCGCCGCCAACCGTGGAGGAAAACCAATGAGGAAGTGGAGCCGAGCGTTGCTGCCGGTCCTGTTCGGCGTGGCCGGTGCGGTTGCCGCGCAGGCCACGGACTACCGCGCGCAGTACGCCGAACAATGGCCGCTGAGCCTGTCCAGCGCGCAGTCCGGTGCCTACCGGGTGGTGCTGGAGCCGGCGATCTATCGCCGTGCAGGCACAGCCGACCTGGGCGACCTGCAGGTGTTCAACGCCGCCGGCCAGGCATTGCCGTCGGCGCTGCTGGCGCCCGACCAGCCGTTGGCGCAGCCGCCGGTGCAGCGCGAGCTGCCGTGGTTCTCGCTGCCGCCGCTGGCCGAGGCCCAGCGCAACGACCTGCAACTGCTGACCGAGCGCGATACCGACGGCCGTGTGCGCCGGGTCGAAGCTCGCCTCGGTGGTGGTGCGGTAGCGAACGGGCAGGGTGGTTGGTTGATCGATGCCGGCGTGCTCGGCCAGCAACCGTTGGCAGCGCTGGTGCTGGACTGGGCCGAAAGCAGCCAGCCGCTGCAGGCGCAGGTGCAGCTTGATGCCAGCGATGATCTGCAGCGCTGGCAGTCGATCGCCCGCGATTTACCCCTGGTGGACCTGCAGCGCGCGGGCAAGCGCCTGCTGCAGCGCCGCCTGCAGGTCGACAGCAACGTGCGCTACCTGCGGATCCTGCCGCAGGGCGAGGCGCGCCTGCCGGAGCTGCGCAGCGTCCTGGCGGAACTGCCACCGGCGCCGGCAACGGTGCCGTGGGAGTGGCTGTCGCTGACACCGACCGCGCAGGGCAAGGGCGAGTTCACCTTTGAACTGGATGGCCGATTCCCGGTGACCCGCGCCGACGTGGCCAGCACCGACAACAGCCTGGTGCAGTGGACCTTGTTCAGTCGCGATGACGCTGCCGCCGAATGGCAGCGCCGCAGCGCGCCCTGGATTGCCTATCAGCTGCAGCAGGGGGCCCCGGGCCAGCGCCAGCAATCGGCGGCACAGCCGTTGGGCGGCATGTACCGCGACCGCTACTGGAAGCTGGTAGCGAGCCCGGTGGAGACCGCCAGCGCCCCGACCCTGCGCCTGGGCTATCAACCGGAAGTGATGGTGTTCCTCAGCCAGGGCGCGGCGCCCTACGCGTTGGCCGTGGGCAGTACGACCGCGCGCCGCGCAGAGGCACCGATCACGGTGCTGATCGAGGAACTGCGCCAGCGCAATGATCCGTCGTGGCAGCCGACGCTGGCACGCTTGGAGGGCAGTCCGGAGACGCTGGCCGGTGATGCGGCGCTGAAGCCGCAGCACGACTGGAAGGCGTGGCTGCTGTGGGCGTTGCTCGGGCTGGGCGTGCTGGTTGTCGGTGGGCTGGCGTTGAGCCTGCTGAAGCAGAAGCCGTCGCCTTCGGCGTAGTTTGCGGCGAACGGCGCAGCCCCTCGTGGGTGGTCGGTTGGTTGCGTAGAGCAAAAGCAGCGCTTGGCCGGGCGGGTGGGCTGGGCAGGGGACGCCGTGAATCCGTCCCTGGAGGCTTGGCAGCCGCATCCATGCGGCTGACACCCCTGCCCAGCCCACCCGCCCGGCCCCTGACAGTTTCCGTGTGCGTCCACCCACGGAAGAGAAAAAAGAAGAGCAAGAGCAGAAGCGCTCGCTTCGCTCGACGGCCGTCGGGGTCGGATCCGTTTTCCGCAGGAAAACGGATCCGACCCCTTCTTCCTTCATCCGACACCAGAAAACGCTCTTGCTTCCGCCTTTGCCATCCGCTCCGCCTCATGAACCTGTCGAGGCCGGGGTGGTGTGGGCTCGCGGGGGCGTAAGCGCCATGGATGGCGCGCCCGAGCCTCCAGGGATGGATTCACGGCGTCCCCCGCGGGCCCACACCGCCCCGGCCCACCCACAGCACCACGAAGCGCCAGCGCTTCGGCCGTTGCTGTTGCTGTTGCCGTTGCCGTTGCTTCGAAGCCTGCCGCAGGCAGCGGCGCGGCCGCCAGCCGCACCCGATACAATGACCGTCTGCCGCAATCCGGCATCCCATCTCCAGAGCCAAAGAGTTGCCCATGTCCATCGTCCGCATGACCGACCTCGACCTCTCCGGCAAGCGCGTGCTGATCCGCCAGGATCTGAACGTGCCGATCGAGAATGGCCGCATCACCTCCGAACAGCGCATCACCGCTTCCCTGCCGACGCTCAAGCGCGCGCTGGAGCAGGGCGCTGCGGTGATGGTCACCTCGCACCTGGGCCGCCCCAAGGAAGGCGTGTGGAGCGAAGCCGATTCGCTGGCGCCGGTTGCACAGCGCCTGTCGGTGCTGCTGGGCCGCGAAGTGCCGCTGGTGCGTGACTGGGTCGACGGCGTCGACGTGCAGCCGGGCCAGCTGGTGCTGCTGGAAAACTGCCGCATGAACGTCGGCGAGGGCAAGGACGATGAAACCCTGTCGAAGAAGTACGCCGCCCTCTGCGATGTGTTCGTGATGGATGCGTTCGGTACCGCGCACCGTGCACAGGCGTCCACCCATGGCGTGATCCGTTTCGCCCCGGTCGCGGCAGGTGGCCCGCTGCTGATGGCCGAGCTGGATGCGCTGGCACTGGCACTGGATGCACCGGCCAAGCCGCTGCTGGCCATCGTCGCCGGCAGCAAGGTCAGCACCAAGCTGGAACTGCTGGCCAACCTGGTCGGCAAGGTCGACCAGCTGATCGTCGGTGGCGGCATCGCCAATACCTTCATCGCTGCCGCCGGATACAAGGTCGGCAAGTCGCTGTACGAGCCGGACCTGCTGGATACCGCCAGGAAGATCGTGGCCGACGCCAAGGCGCGCGGTGCGGACATCCCGCTGCCGGTGGACGTGGTCACCGCCAAGCAGTTCCTGCCCGACGCGGTTGCCGAAGTGAAGGCCGTCGATGCGGTGGCCGAGGATGATCTGATCCTGGACATCGGCCCGCAGACCGCCGCGCAGTACGCGCAGCTGATCCAGAAGGCCGGCACCGTGGTCTGGAACGGTCCGGTGGGCGTGTTCGAGTTCGAAGCCTTCAGCAAGGGCACCGAAGCGCTGGCCCGTGCCATCGCCAGCTCGCCGGCGTTCTCCATCGCCGGTGGTGGCGATACCCTGGCCGCGGTCGACAAGTTCGATATCGCCCAGCAGGTCAGCTACATCTCCACCGGTGGCGGCGCGTTCCTGGAATTCCTGGAAGGCAAGACCCTGCCGGCGGTAGCCGCCCTGGCCGCGCGCGGCGCATGAGCGTCGATCCGCGGATGGATGGAGAAGAGCGTGCAACGCTCTTCTTCGACATGGACGGCACGCTGATCGATTCGGAAGTGGGCATCACCACCTGCATCGCCTATGCGCTGCAGAAGATGGATCACCCGGTGCCTTCGCAGGAAACGCTGCTGGGCTGGATCGGTCCGTCGCTGCGCACCACGTTCGCGCCGCTGTTCGGCGATGCCGAACGAGTGGAGCAGGCCGTGGCCTTCTATCGCGAGCGCTTCGACGTGGAAGGCTGGCGCGAGCACACGATCTATCCGGACATCGAAGCGGTGGTGCGCGCGCTGCACGAACGGGGTCACCGTTTGGCCGTGGTCACCGCCAAGAACGAGCCGCATGCCTGCCGCATCGTCGAGCATCTGCCGTTCGGTGACCTGTTCGAGGACGTGATCGGTTCAACGCCCGATGGCTCGCGCAGCAGCAAGCCGCAACTGGTGGGCGAGGCGCTGCATCGCCTGCAGTTGGCGCCGGAACGCTGCTGGATGATCGGCGACCGCCGCATGGACATCGAAGGCGCCCGTCACCACGGCCTGCGCAGCGTGGGCGTGCTGTGGGGCTTTGGCGGCGAACAGGAGCTGACCGAGGCCGGTGCAGGGCAGTTGGCCCGTGACCCTGCGCAGCTGCTGGCATTGCTGGCCTGAGGTAGACGGCGCCGCGCGCCGGGCCTTGCCCGGCGGCGTTTCCGCTGCCATCGACCGGCGTATGTCCGGAACATGTCCGTGCGATGTCCCGCAGAGTCAGGCAGCACAAGGCTGTAACCGTATACATGGGACGTGAAGGATGTGCTAATTTCCGTCCTTTAACGGGAGAGGCCCATCCATCATGTTCGAGCGTCAGCGTCGCACCAAGATCCTTGCCACCCTCGGTCCGGCTACCGATCCGCCGGGCGTGCTGGAGGATCTGTTCCGCGCCGGCGTCAACGTGGTGCGCCTCAACTTCAGCCACGGTGACCCGTCCGGCCAGGCCAAGCGTGCCGCCGATGTGCGCGCAGCCGCGCAGCGTGTGGGCGTGGAAGTGGGCATCCTGGCCGACCTGCCGGGCCCGAAGATCCGCATCGAGCGCTTCGCCGAAGGCAAGGTGCATCTCAAGGCAGGCGACCGTTTCGACCTGATCGCCAGCACCAATGCCGGCCCCGGCGATGCTACCCAGGTGGGCGTGAGCTACCTCGGCCTGCCGCAGGACGTGACCGCCGGTGACGTGCTGCTGCTTGACGACGGCCTGATGCAGCTGCAGGTGGTGGAAGTGCAGGGCGAGCGCATCATCAACACCGTGCTCAATGATGGTCCGTTGTCCGATCGCAAGGGCCTGAACAAGCAGGGCGGTGGCCTGTCGCTGGGCGCGCTGACCGAGCGCGACAAGGAACTGATCGGCATCGTCGCCAAGATCGGCGTGGACTTCATCGCCGTGTCGTTCTGCCGCAATGCGCAGGATATGAACGATGCGCGCGAGATCGCCGAATCGCATGGCTGCTACGCCGCACTGGTGTCCAAGATCGAGCGCACCGAAGCCATCGAGAACCTGGAAGAGATCGTCGATGCCAGTGACGTGGTGATGGTGGCGCGTGGCGACCTGGGCGTGGAAATCGGCGATGCCGAGCTGCCGGGCCTGCAGAAGAAGATCATCAAGGCCTCGCTGGCGCAGAACAAGGTGGTGATCACCGCCACGCAGATGCTGCAGTCGATGGTCGAAAGCCCGATCCCGACCCGCGCCGAAGTGCTGGACGTGGCCAACTCGGTCATCGACGGTACCGATGCGGTGATGCTGTCGGCCGAAACCGCCGCCGGTGCGTATCCGGTCAAGGCGGTCGAAGCGATGGCACGCATCTGCCTGGGCGCCGAGCGCCAGTTCCAGACCGAGACCGACTTCGGCGCCTCGCCGCGCAACCTGGAACGTGCCGACCAGGCCATTGCCATGGCCACCATGTTCCTGTCCCAGCACGTGGGCGTGCGCGCGATCGTGGCGATGACCGAATCCGGTGGCACCGCGCGCTACCTGTCGCGTTTCCGCGCCTCGGCACCGGTGTTCGCGGTTACCCGCCACGACGGCGCCCGCCGGCAGATGGCGCTGATGCGCGATGTGTTCCCGATCAACTTCGACAGCCGTGGCTTCACCCCGCGCGAAGCCGCACGCGGCAGCATCCGCCTGCTGGTGGAAGGCGGCATGCTGCAGGCCGGCGACCGTGTGGTGTTCACCAGCGGTGAGCACATGGAAACCCACGGCGCGACCAATACCCTGCGCCTGCTGGAAGTGGGCGATGACGGCCGCGCCAGCGGCCTCGGCGACCTGTAAGAGCTGACCACACCGGGTCGGAGCCGCTGCGCGGATCCGACCCCGGGGGCAGATCCCCGAAGGGGCTCTGACCCCATGCCGTGCAGGACATTTCCTGTCCCGTGCGGACGTGGAATCGTTTCCACCCTGGCCTCCACGTCGAGGTAACGGGGCGTCGGGGCTATACTTACGTTTTTCCCGCACCCGCCACAGGAAGTACATGAGCATCGAACAGCTGGCTGAAACCGCCCAGGCCATGGTTGCCCCGGGCAAGGGCATCATCGCGATCGACGAATCCACCGGTACCATCGCCAAGCGCTTTGCCAGCGTCGGCATCGAGAACACCGAAGAGAACCGTCGCGCCTACCGCGAACTGCTGCTGACCACGCCGAAGCTCAACGAGCACATTTCCGGCGCCATCCTGTACGACGAGACCATCCGCCAGTCGACCAAGGACGGCGTGCCGTTCGCCAAGTACATGTCCGACCACGGCATGATTCCGGGCATCAAGGTGGACAAGGGTGCGCACCCGCTGGCCGGCTGCCCGGGCGAGCTGGTCACCGAAGGCCTGGACGGCCTGCGCGAGCGCCTGCAGGAGTACTACAAGCTGGGCGCGCGTTTCGCCAAGTGGCGTGCGGTCATCAACATCGGCGAGAGCATTCCGTCGGGCACCTGCATCGAGTCCAACGCGCATGCGCTGGCCCGCTATGCCGCGCTGTGCCAGGAATGCGGCCTGGTGCCGATGGTCGAGCCGGAAGTGATCATGGACGGCGAGCACGACATCGAGACCTGCTACGAAGTCACCGAAGCCACCCTGCGCTCGCTGTTCGACGCGCTGTACCAGCAGAACGTGCTGCTGGAAGGCACCATCCTGAAGGCCTCGATGGTCATCTCCGGCAAGGGCTGCGACGAGCAGGCCGACGTCGAGGAAGTGGCCGAGTCCACCGTGATGTGCCTGAAGAGCACCGTGCCGGCGATCCTGCCGGGCGTGGTGTTCCTGTCCGGCGGCCAGGGCGATGAGCAGTCCACCGCCCACCTCAATGCCATGAACCAGATGGGCCACCTGCCGTGGCCGCTGAGCTTCTCCTATGGCCGTGCCATGCAGCAGGCGGCACTGAAGCTGTGGGCCAAGGACATGAAGGGAAACTACGCCGCCGCGCAGAAGACCGTCTACGAGCGCGCCAAGGAAAACGGCCAGGCCGCCCTGGGCAAGTGGAACGGCTGATCCGCCGTTTCGCAGCATGAAGTGAACAAGGCAGCGCCGGCATCACGCCGGCGTTTGCTTTTGCCGGTATCGTTGCCGCCTCCCGCACGCCAGGCCAGTGCGTGGGGCATACATGGAAGGCCAAGGAGAAAAACATGCGTATTACCGCAATCACGCTGGCCGTTGCCACGGTGCTGGCTGTCGGCGGCTGCAACCGGATGGGCGGCAGCACGGACGTGGGCAAGGCCCCCTCGCTGGAGTTGGACAAGCCGGTATCGGGCGAAATCACCTCGCGCAGCGGCGTCAATTTCAACGATGGCAGCCACCATCAGCTGTACCAGTTGAAGCTGGACGACAAGCAACTGGTCGGCATCAAGTTGACCGGTGCGCTGCGCGGCTCGATTGCCGTGTTCAACAATGGCGTGCTGGTGGCCAGCAGCAGCTCGGGCTATGAGCGCGGCGACGACGTCTCGCTGGCATTCCGCGCCAACGGCACCGGCAGCTACCAGGTGGCCATCAATGCCGACGGCCCCTCCGCCTTCGGCCCGTACCGCCTGCGCGCCGAGAAGCTGGTGCCGTATGACGGCAAGCCGATGGTGGCTGAAGGCGAGATCGTCGACCTGCTGGTCTCCAAGTCGCAGGATTACACCCTGCAGGTGGACAAGGCCGGCATGTACGAGATCCGCCTGGAGTCGGATGCGTTCGATACCGTGCTGAAGCTGGACGGCAACGGCGCACAGTCGGAAAACGACGACGGCGCCGACGGCACCAATTCGCGCATCGGCATGCCGCTGGAACCGGGCAAGTACACCCTGCGCGTGCGCAGCCTGGGCGAAGACGGTACCGGCGCCTTCAAGCTGACTGCCAAGCGCACCGAGCTGCCGACCAACATGGTCATGCGTGATGGCACCACCCTGCCGAATGCCGGCAGTGTGTTCGCCATGCTCGATGGCGAAGGGCGTCGCCGCTTCCTGCTGAGCCTGCCGCGTCCGGCCGATGTGCGCCTGGATGCGATTTCCAGCCAGGTGGATACGGTGCTGCGCGTGGTCGGCGGCGACGTGGAACTGGTCGATGACGATGGTGGCAATGGCACCAACGCACGCCTGGAAGAATCGCTGCCGGCCGGCCACTACACCGTGGACGTGTCCAGCCTGAGCGATGAAGCGGGCATGGTGGAAGTACGCGTGCAGATTGACGGCGCTGCTTCCGCTGCGGCATCGGCTGCTGCTACGGCGGCGGCCGACGCTGCCGCCGAAGTGACGAACTGACGCTTGTCGCGACGGATGTAAACGAAAAGGCCGGGCAATGCCCGGCCTTCTTTTCTTCCACGTCCCGCATTGTTTCAATGCGCCGGCACGAATCCGGTATCGCCCAGTGGTGACAGCAGCGACCCGCGTCCGCTGTCGGCGACCTGGCCTGCGGCCGACAGCGCCTGCTGGTAGGCCTTGGCGGTCGCCGTGTTGAACGCCACCAGCACGATCCGCATCGGCTGGGCGTGGCTGCGTTGCCAGGCCAGTGTTTCGGTGACAGCGATCTGCGCCGCCTGGTACAGCGGATAGCCATACACGCCACAGCTGATGGCCGGAAACGCGATCGACTGCAGGTTCAGCGATTCGGCCAGCTGCAGCGACTTCCAGTAGCAGTTCGCCAGCAGCGCCGGTTCGTCGCGCTGGCCGTCGTGCCAGACCGGGCCGGCGGTGTGCAGTACATACCGTGCCGGAAGCGCATACGCAGCGGTAGCCCGCACCTCACCGGTCGAGCAGCGCACGCCGGGGCGCAGCTCCGGCAGACGCTCGCACTCGGCCAGCAGGCCGGGGCCGGCTGCACGATGGATCGCGCCGTCGACACCGCCGCCACCGAGCAGTGATTCATTGGCCGCGTTGACGATCGCATCCACCGCCAGGGCCGTGATGTCGCCCTGCCACACTTCGATCTTCATGCGTCCGTCTCCTGCCTGTAGTTGTTGCGCGCCGTGCCCACGCTGGCTGCACCCGCATCTTGCGGGACAGGGCATCGATGCTGCGTCATGACCGTCTCACGCACTGCGATCCGCGCTGTTCATGCACGATGGCCGGCAGCGCCTTCACGCAGGCTGAAGCGAGCGCCGCACGGGGGCGAAACGAAAGTTCCTGAAGTGGATTGCTTTTGATTTCTTGGGAGAAAACGGTCCGCTTGCAACGGCAATGCCCAGTCAGGATCACCCAAATGGAAACGCCCACCGCGAGGGTGGGCGTCATCCTGCTGTCATCGACAACGCGGCGATCAGGGCAGACCGGCCAGCCAGTCGTCGTCGGAACCTTCATTGACGTCGGCAAACAGTGGCGTGGAGAAGTAGCGTTCACCGGTGTCCGGCAGCATTGCCAGGATCACCGCGCCCGGTTCAGCGCGATCTGCCACGTCCAGCGCGCTGGCCACGGTGGCACCGGCCGAGATGCCGACGAAGATGCCTTCCTCCGCGGCCAGCCGGCGGGCGGTGGCGATCGCGCGGTCATCTTCCACCGTCACCAGCTCGTCCACCACATTGCGGTTGAGCACATCGGGCACGAAGTCCGGGGTCCAGCCCTGGATCTTGTGCGGCTTCCAGTCATCGCCCTTCAGCAGCGCCGCACCCGCCGGTTCGGTGGCGATGATGCGGGTGTCGGGGCGTGCGACCTTCAGCACCTCGCCGACGCCGGTCAGCGTGCCGCCGGTGCCCCAGCCGCTGACGAAGTAGTCCAGGCGCTTGCCGGCGAAATCACGCAGGATCTCTGCGGCGGTGGTGTTGCGGTGGTAGGCCGGGTTGGCCGGGTTGGCGAACTGGCTGGCCAGGAACCAGCCGTGCTCCTCGGCCAGTTCGCGCGCCCTGCGCACCATGCCGCTGCCGCGCTCGGCGGCCGGGGTCAGGATGACCTTCGCGCCATAGGAGCGCATCAGCTTGCGGCGTTCCACCGAGAAGGTCTCGACCATCGTCGCCACGAACTTGTAGCCGCGTGCGGCGGCCACCATGGCCAGGGCGACGCCGGTGTTGCCCGAGGTGGCTTCGACGATGGTGTCGCCCGGCTTGAGCAGGCCACGCTGTTCTGCATCGAGGATGATCGCCAGCGCCAGGCGATCCTTCACCGAGCCCCCCGGATTGAAGGATTCAACCTTGGCGTACACGGTCACGTCCTGCGGCGCCAGGCGCTGCAGCTTGACGATGGGGGTGTTGCCGATGGTGTCGAGGATGGAGTCGTACAGGGCCATGGGAGCGCTCCAGGAACAGGCCGCGCCGGGCTCGGCGGGCATAAGGGAAGAAGGCTGGCTGTTCAGGCCAGCGGCTGCCGGCTGACCGTAGCGCCGGCATATGACGCCCGGAAATGACCAGATACCTTTCTTAAACAACCTTTGGTTATAAGCTGGTGACGGCAATTGACCCTAGAGTGGACCTCCGCCCCCACATCGCCCGCCTGCCATGACGCTGACCCAGCTGCGCTACCTGGTTGCCATCGCCGACGCCGAGCTGAACATCACGCTCGCCGCCTCGCGGGTGCATGCCACCCAGCCCGGCCTGTCCAAGCAGCTCAAGCAGCTGGAGGACGAACTGGGCTTCCTGCTGTTCGTACGCAAGGGACGCAGCCTGGAGTCGGTCACGCCGGCCGGCACCGAAGTGATCAGCCGCGCCCGCGCAGTACTGTCCGAAGCCAACAACATCCGCACCTACGCGGCCAACCAGCGTCGCGAGAGCCAGGGCCAGCTGATCCTGACCACCACCCACACCCAGGCGCGCTTTGTACTGCCGCCGGCCGTGGCGCGCATCAAGCAGGCCTATCCGCAGGTCAGCGTGCACCTGCAGCAGGCCGGTGAGGCCGATGCGCTGGACCGGCTGAACCAGGGCGATGCCGACATCGCGATCATCAGTACCGCTGGCAGCGAACCCAGCGACGGCATTGCCGTGCCGCTGTTCCGCTGGCGGCGGCTGGTGGTGGTACCCAAGGGCCATCCGCTGGACCGCGCCGGGCGCGCACCGGACCTGGCGGCATTGTCACGCCAGCCGCTGATCAGTTACGAATCCTCGACCCGGCCCAACTCCTCCCTGCAGCGCGCCTTTGCCGCGCAGAGCCTCGTGCCCGATCTGGCGCTGACGGCGCTGGATGCGGACCTGATCAAGACCTATGTGCGCACGGGCCTGGGTGTGGGACTGCTGGCCGAGATGGCGATCAGCGCCAACGATGAAGACCTGCGGGTCTGGCCGGCACCGGAACCGATCACCGAGTGCATCGCCTGGGCGGTACTGCCGCGCGATCGTGTACTGCGTGACTATGCGTTGGAGCTGGTGCATGTGTTGGCCCCGCAGATCGATCCGCGCGATCTGCGGCGGGTGCTGGACGGCAACCAGGCCGCGTCCTGGCCGGTGCCGCCGACCTGGGAATCGCTGACGCAGACGATCACGGTGTGAGGGGTGGTCGAGCAGGGCTTGCAGCCCTGCACCTGCTACGGGCCGGAGCAACGGCAACAGCAGCAGCGGGTATTCCGTGGGGTGGCGGGGCGGTGTCGGAGCGCGGGGACGCCGCAAGTACGTCCCTGTAGGCTTGGCCGCGGCATCCATGCCGCGGACACCCCGCACTCCGACACCGCCCCGCCTCTGACAGATTCCGATGGCTGTTGGTAGGTGTCGACCTTGGTCGACACGGTAGATCCACGCCATGCGTGGATGAATCTCTTTCAGATATCGAAATCAATCTGGGTCAGATCCGTTTTCCGTAGGAAAACGGATCTGACCCCAAGAGCCATTCCAACAGATCGCGGAAATCTGTCGAAGGCGGGGTGGGTCCGGTTGCGGGGGTGTCCGCGGCATGGATGCCGCGGCCAAGCCTACAGGGACGTATTTACGGCGTCCCCCGCAACCGGACCCACCCCGCCATCCCACAGGAAGCCAGCTTCTGTTGTTGCTTCGGCCGTTGCCGTTGCTGTTGCCTCTGCGGGTGCAGGGCGCAGCCCTGCCGATAACCCCCTCCTGCGACGGTTCGTCGCACGGCGCTCCCGGGGGGCACCTCTACACTAGCGCGGTGATCCGTGCCTTCCGCCTGCATCGAACCCTGCTCCAGCTTGCCTTCATGGCGACGCTGCTGATGGTGCTCGCGCCGCTGGTCAGCCGCGCGCTGCAGGCGCCTCAGGGTCAGATCCCTTCACCACAGGGAAGGGCTCTGACCCCATCCACAATGCATGGCGGCATGGACCATGCTCATATGCATCACGGCGATATGGCTGAGGGTCAGAGCTCTTTGCCGGGGCAAAGGGATCCGACCCCGCCCGCTGATCCGCACGCCATGCATGGCGAGGCCTGCGAGTACTGCGTGCTGGCCATGCGCCTGCTGCCGTGGCTGGCAGTGCTGGTGCTGCTGCTGCCCCTGCTGTGGCGGCCGAAGCTGGTGTTCCCATGGTCACAGCTGCGCCTGCCGCTGCTGCACTGGCCGGCACACGCCGCGCGTGGCCCGCCGTTGATCTCCACCGTCCGCTGATTTCCCTATCGAATCCGTCGCACGATGCCTGCAAGGGTGTCGTGCGCGCGTGCGTACCTTGGAGCTGTTTCCATGAAGATGACTTTCCCCGGTGCGGGCGCCCGTGCGCGCCTGCCGTTTGCCCTTGGCGTTGCCTTGACCGCGCCCTTCGCCCATGCCGCGCCCGCTGAAGAAGCGCGGACGCTGGATACGCTGGTGGTCACCGCCGCCGCACCGTCCTCACCCTTGCTCTGGGTGACCGATCCACGCCTGCCGCGGCAGCCGGTGCCGGCCAGCGATGGCGCCGATTACCTGAAGACCGTTCCCGGCTTTTCCGCCATCCGCAACGGCGGCACCAACGGCGACCCGGTGCTGCGTGGCATGTTCGGTTCGCGGCTGAACATCCTCAGCAACGATGGCAATCTGATGGGTGCGTGTCCCTCGCGCATGGACAACCCGTTGTCCTACATCTCGCCGGAGAGCTTTGACCGGCTGACCATCATCAAGGGCCCGCAGAGCGTGCGCTGGGGCGCGGGTGCGTCTGCGGGCACCGTGCGTTTTGAGCGTGATACCCCGCGTTTCGACGAGCCGGGGCTGCGTGCCGATGCCAGCACGCTGGTTGGTTCGCGCAACCGCAACGACCAGGTGTTGGACCTCACTCTGGGCAATCCGACGGGCTATGTGCGTGCCAGCGGCAATCGCTCCGAAGCCGATGACTACAAGGACGGCAATGGTGATGTGGTTCCGTCGAAATGGCGCAAGTGGAATGGCGACGTAGCCGTTGGCTGGACGCCAGATGCCGATACCCTGCTTGAAGTGTCCGCCGGTGCCGGCGATGCGATCGCACGCTACGCCGGGCGCGGCATGGACGGTGCCGCGTTCGAGCGCACCAGCTACGCCGCACGCTTCGAGAAGCGCAACCTGCCCGGGGCGTGGCACACGCTGCAGGCCAACGTGTACTACAACGAAGCCGACCACGTGATGGACAACTACACGCTGCGCGAACCGAACCCGCACAGCATGATGCCGATGCCGATGGCGTCGAACGTGGATCGCCGCACGCAGGGTGGCCGCATCAGCGCCGAATGGCGCTGGCAGGACGTGCAGCTGGTGGCCGGCGTCGACGGCGAGGACAGCCGACATCGCGGCCGCATGGGCATGGGCCGCGACACCTACAGACAGGCGGACTGGAACACCGACGCCAACTTCCGCCGCTACGGTGCGTTCACTGAACTGACCCTCGGCGCAGACACCGACCAGCGCTGGATCGGCGGCCTGCGTGTCGATCGCGCCAGCGTGCGCGATGAGCGCGCCGACATCGGCGGCATGATGATGGCCATGCCCAATCCCACCGCCGGCCAGCGCCGCAGGGAATGGCTGGGCAGTGGGTTCCTGCGCTACGAACAGGATCTCGCCGACGGCCTGACCTGGTATGCCGGCCTTGGCCACAGCCAGCGCATGCCCGACTACTGGGAACTGTTCTCTCCCGATCAGGGGCCGGCAGGTGCGGTGAACGCGTTCGCTGGCATCCAGCCCGAACGCACCACCCAACTCGACGTCGGCCTGCAATACAAAGGCCCGCGCGTGCAGGCCTGGATCTCCGCCTATGCGGGGCAGATCCAGGACTACATCCTGTTCACCTATCGCGGCAGCGGCATGATGGGCATGAGCCAGGCCGACAACGTGCAGGCACGCATCGCCGGTGCCGAGGCCGGTGTGCAGCTGCAGTTGGACGAGCAGTGGAAGCTGGGTGGCACCCTGGCCTATGCCTGGGGCGAGAACCGCGACCAGCATCGCCCGTTGCCGCAGATGCCGCCGCTGGAAGCGCGCCTGAGCGCTGACTGGGAAGGCCAGCGCTGGAGTGCCGGCGGGTTGGTGCGCGCGGCCACCCATCAGCATCGGGTCGCGGACGGGCAGGGCAACGTGGTGGCGCAGGACCTCGGGCCGAGCAGTGGCTTTGCCACGCTGGCGCTCAATGCGGCCTATCGTTTCAGTTCGCAGCTGCAGCTCAGCGCCGGTGTCGACAACCTGTTCGACCGTGCCTACAGCGAGCACCTGAATCTGGCCGGCAGCGCCGATTTCGGCTTCCCGGCCGATCCGGTGCGCATCAACGAGCCCGGCCGCAGCCTGTGGATGAAGGTGAACTACCGGTATTGATCCGCCCGGCATGGCCCGGCGCTACCCATGCGCCGGGCAAAAGAAGACCTGTGTCCAAAGAAAACGGGGTCGGATCCCCGCCAGGTTCCGACCCCGCCCGGCGCCCTCGGCCGGGCCTCCCGACTCTACGACGGCGTCGCCGCTCATGGCGTGCCGGGATACATCCCGACATACACCGACACCGTGCTGCGGACCCTTGCATGGAATGGGCACACGGCGCTATCGCAGCACCCGTTCCACGCCGGTAAACGCTTGGCACATACCGCTTTTGCGGGGTCTTGCCTACACTCGGCGGCCGTGCACCACTCAGGACGCTTCATGTTGGCTCGTATCGCTTCGACCCTGGCCCTTGGCCTCAGCCTGGCCGTGCTGGCCGGGTGCGCAGGCAAACAGGAGGCCGCCGCGCGTCGGCAGGGCGAAGCCGTGCCGGTCACCGCGCAGGTCGTGCAGGCGATGCAGTGGAGCGACACGCTGCAGGCGCTGGGTACGGCCAAGGCGCGCGAGTCGATCAGCGTGACCGCCAAGGTGAGCGAGATCGTTGAGCGCGTGCATTTCGAAAGTGGCCAACAGGTCGCCGCCGGCGCGCCGCTGGTGACCCTGCGCGGTCAGGCCCAGGAAGCCGCATTGGTGCAGGCGCAGGCGACCTTCCGCGAAGCCGACCAGTTGTACAAGCGCCAGCGCGAACTGGCGGCACAGCGGTTGGTGTCCAGTGCGACCCTGGACACGCAGAAGTCGATCCGCGACGCCGCCGAAGCACGCGTCGCGCAGATGCAGTCGGACATCGGTGATCGTCGTGTGCGCGCGCCTTTCGCCGGCGTCCTCGGCATCCGCCAGATCAGCCCGGGCACGCTGCTTACGCCGACCACGGTGATCGCCACCCTCGACGACGTCGAGCGCATGCACGTCGATTTCCAGGTGCCGGAAGTGGAACTGGCGTCGCTGACCACCGGCGACAAGGTGCAGGCCACCAGTGTGGCCTGGCCGGGCCGCACCTTCGAGGGCGAGGTCAGCACCATTGATGCACGCATTGATCCGGCCACCCGTGCGGTGACCGTGCGTGCCGACTTTGCCAACGGCGACCACGCGCTGCGTCCGGGCATGCTGCTCGACGTGCGCCTGTTCCATCCCGATCGACCCGCACTGGTGGTGCCGGAAATCGCCGTGGTACAGGTCGGTCGCGATAGTTTCATGTACCGCATCAAGGCCGATGACACCGTCGAACGCGTGGACGTGGTCACCGGCGCACGCCGCGCTGGCGTGGTCGAGATCAAGCAGGGCCTGCAGGCAGGCCAGCGCATCGTGGTGGACGGCACCGGCAAGCTGCGTGCAGGCCTGAAGGTGGCGGCCACCGACGCCGCGCCCGCCAGTGGCGCGCAGCCGCCGACGGTTGAAGCACCGGCCGCTGCCGGGGGTCACGGCGGATGAAGCTGTCTGACATCTCCATCCAGCGGCCGGTGTTCGCCGTGGTGATGAGCCTGCTGTTGCTGGTGCTGGGTGTGATGTCCTTCACCCGCTTGACCCTGCGCGAACTGCCGGCCATCGACCCGCCGATCGTCTCGGTGTCGGTGGACTACACCGGTGCTTCCGCAGCGGTGATCGAGAGCCGGATCACCCAGGTGCTGGAAGACGCACTGGCCGGTATCGAAGGTATCGATACGATCAACGCGCGCAGCACCAACGGCCGCTCGCAGGTCAGCATCGAATTCACGTCCAACCGCGATATTGAAGCGGCGGCCAACGACGTGCGCGACGCGGTCAGCCGCGTGGCCGACCGCATGCCCGAAGAGGCGCGGCCACCGGAGATCGCCAAGGTCGAGAGCGATGCCGATCCGATCATCTGGTTCAACATGGTCTCCTCGACCATGGACACGCTGGAACTGAGCGACTACGCCGACCGCTACGTGGTCGACCGCTTTTCCAGCCTCGATGGCGTGGCCCAGGTCCGCATCGGTGGCCGCCAGCGCTATGCGATGCGCATCTGGCTGGACCGTGACCAGCTGGCCGCACGTGGCCTGACCACCGGCGATATAGAGACCGCGCTGCGCAACGAGAACGTGGAACTGCCGGCCGGCCGCATCGAGTCCACCGACCGCGATTTCACCCTGCGCGTGGAGCGCAACTACATCAAGCCCGAAGACTTCGCGACCATCCCGCTGGGCAAGGGCAGTGATGGCTACGTGGTGCGCATGGGCGATGTGGCGAAGATCGAGCTGGCCTCGGCCGAGCGTCGCGCGTACTACCGCAGCAACGGCGAGCCCGGCATCGGCCTGGGCATCGTCAAGACCTCCACCGCAAACTCGCTGGACGTAGCGCGCACCGCGCGCGCCGAGGCCGAGCGTGTGGCACTGACCCTGCCCAAGGGCACGCAGATCTTCGTTGCCTTCGACAACACCACCTTCATCGAGGCCGCCGTCGACCGTGTGTACGCCACACTGGTGGAGGCGATGATCCTGGTGCTGGCGGTGATCTGGCTGTTCCTCGGCAGCTTCCGCGCGGCGTTGATTCCGGCGGTGACGGTGCCGGTGTGCCTGGTGGCAGCGTTCATCGCACTGTACGCGTTCGACTTCTCCATCAACCTGCTGACCCTGCTCGCGCTGGTTCTGTGCATCGGCCTGGTGGTGGATGACGCGATCGTGGTGGTGGAAAACGTGCAGCGCCGCATCGACCTGGGCGAGCCGCCGCTGGTGGCGTCCAAGCGCGGTACCGCACAGGTGGCGTTCGCGGTGATCGCCACCACCGCCGTGCTGGTGGCGGTGTTCCTGCCTGTGGGCTTCCTGGAAGGCAATACCGGGCGCCTGTTCCGTGAACTGGCGGTGGCCCTGGCCGCAGCGGTCGCGCTGTCAGCGTTCGTCGCCCTGACGCTGACCCCGATGATGGCCTCCAAGCTGCTCAAGCCGCATACCGGGCAGGCACCGCGCGGGCTGCACGGTTTCATCAACCGCAATCTGGAACGCCTGGCCGGCGCTTACGGTCGTGTGCTCGATCATCATGTCGATCGCACGTGGATCTATCTGCTGGTGATGGTCGCTGCATTGGCGGCCAGCTGGCTGCTGATCAAGGTGCTGCCTTCGGAACTGGCCCCGGCCGAAGACCGCGGTTCGTTCCAGATCATGATCGACGGCCCGGAGGGTGCCGGCTACGACTACACCGTGCAGCAGGTGCAGCAGGTCGAAGCGCTGCTGGCACCGCATGTGGGTGCGGACAAACCGATCGTGCGCGCCAACCCGCGCGTGCCCGGCGGCTTCGGCGCCAGCGAGGAAATGCACACTGGCCGCGTCAGCGTGTTCCTGCAGCCGTGGCGCCAGCGCAGCGAAGGCACGCCGGAAGTGGCCAACGAACTGCAGAAGGAACTGGACACCATCCGTGGCGTGCGCGTGCGTACCCAGGTCGGTGGTGGCCTGGTGCGCAGTGGCGGGCAGCCATTCCAGATCGTGCTGGGTGGTCCGGAATACGCCGAGATCGCACAGTGGCGCGACCGCATCCTGCTGCGCATGGCCGACAACCCCGGCCTGGTCGGTCCGGACTCGGACTACAAGGAAACCCGTCCGCAGATGCGGGTGAACATCGACCGCCAGCGTGCGGCCGACCTCGGCGTGCCGGTCACCGCAATCGGTTCGGCGCTGGAAACGATGATGGGCTCGCGCCGCGTCACCACCTTCGTCGACAACGGCGAGGAGTACGACGTGCTGGTCCAGGCCGGCCGTGATGGCCGCGCCAGCCCGGCCGACCTCGCCGCGATCCGAGTGCGTGCGACCTCCGGCGAGCTGGTGCCGTTGTCCAACCTGGTCACGCTGAGCGAAGTGGCCGAAGCGGGCACCTTGAACCGCTTCAACCGCCTGCGCTCGATCACCATCAGCGCCGGCCTCGCACCCGGCTACCCGCTGGGCGAGGCCATCGCCTGGGCGCAACAGGTAACCCGCGAAGAGCTGCCGCAGTACGCGCAGGTGAACTGGAAGGGCGAATCGCGCGAGTACCAGAGTGCAGGCGGCGCGGTGCTGCTGACCTTCGCCATGGCCCTGCTGGTGGTGTATCTGGTGCTGGCCGCACAGTTCGAGAGCTTCATCCATCCGCTGACGATCATGCTGACCGTGCCGCTGGGCGTGCTCGGTGCGCTGGTTGGCCTGTGGCTGAGTGGCGGCACGGTGAACCTGTTCAGCCAGATCGGCATCGTCATGCTGGTAGGCTTGGCGGCCAAGAACGGCATCCTGATCGTCGAGTTCGCCAACCAGTTGCGTGACGATGGCCGCAGCGTGCGCGAAGCGATCATCGAATCGGCGATGGTGCGTCTGCGTCCGATCCTGATGACCTCGATCGCCACCGTGGTCGGCGCCATCCCGCTGGTGGTGGCCGGTGGCCCGGGTTCGGCCAGCCGTGGCACCATCGGCATCGTGATCATCTTCGGCGTGACCCTCTCGACGTTCCTGTCGCTGTTCGTGGTGCCGGCGTTCTACGCACGGCTGGCCCCATATACCCGCTCGCCAGAGGCAGTGAAGCGCGAGCTGGAGAAGCAGGAGGCCGACTCGCCGTCGGTGGGTGGTCATGCCTGAGCCGGCGCGCATTCTGCACGGCGAAGGCTTCCTGCTACGCCCCTGGCGCAGCGATGACCTGGAGTCGTTGCTGCATCACGCCAACGACGCGGACGTCTCGCGTGGGCTGCGCGACCGCTTTCCGTATCCGTACACCCGCGAGGATGGCGAAGCCTTCCTGGGCGGGCGCGTACTGGCCCCCGGCACGCTGAACCTGGCCATCGAGATAGACGGCCAGGCCTGTGGCAGCGTGGGCGCCCAGCAGGGCGTGGCCGAGCGCGGGCATACCGCTGAACTGGGCTACTGGCTCGGCCAGGCCCATTGGGGGCGGGGCCTGATGACCGGTGTGGTCGGTCTGTTCGCGCCCTGGGTGATGGACGAGCTTGGCCTGTTCAGGCTGCAGGCCACGGTGGTCGACTTCAACCTGGGCTCGGCCCGGGTGCTGGAAAAGAACGGTTTCCAGGAAGAGGGCGTGGAGCGCTGCGCCGTCTACAAGCGCGGTGTCCTGCATGACCTGCGCCGCTTCGCCCGGGTACGGACCGCGCTGCCCTGAATGCGAGCGGGGTCAGAGCCCTTTTCAAAGAAAAGGGCTCTGACCCCTATCCCATGAACCGGGGGGCAGAGCCCCTGCGCATTGCGCAAGGGATCCGACCCCATCCTTCCGGCGCTATCGCAGCGACCTTCGATCAGGGAGAATCGACCGGTCCCTTCCAGCCGACGGGACGTCCTCACAACCCGCCGACTGGAGAGAGCGCGCGTGGAAGCTACCGTACATTTCATCAACAGCATCATCTGGAGCAAGGCGCTGATCTTCATGTGCCTGGCCGCCGGCCTGTTCTTCAGCCTGCGCACCCGCTTCATGCAGATCCGTGGTTTCGTCGAGATGTGCCGCCTTACCGTGTCCGGTGAGAAGTCCGACGCCGGCGTGTCCTCGTTCCAGGCCCTGGCCATGTCGATGGCCGGCCGCATGGGCATCGGCAACATCGCCGGCGTGGCCACCGCCATCGCCTTCGGCGGCCCCGGCGCGATCTTCTGGATGTGGGTCATGGGCTTCGTTGGTGCCTCCACCTCTTACGTGGAATGCACCCTGGCGCAGATCTACAAGACCAAGGATGCCGAAGGCCGCTACCGCGGTGGCCCGGCCTACTACATCGAAAAGGCGATGGGCCTGAAGTGGTATGCCATGGCCTTCGCCATCGCCACCATCATCGCCGCCGGCTTCCTGATGCCCGGCGTGCAGGCCAACGCGATCGCCGACAGCATCATCAATGCCTGCCGTGGCACCGCGCTGTGCGGTCCGCTCGATGGCCAGTCCTTCGGCATGGAATCGGTGCAGGCGCTGAAGCTCGGCATCGGCATCGTCGTCGCCCTGTTGCTGGGCGTGGTGATCTTCGGTGGCGTCAAGCGCATCGCCAACTTCGCCGAAGTGGTAGTGCCGTTCATGGCCGCCGGCTTCATCCTGACGGCCGTCGTCATCATGATCATCAACTACGACCGCGTGCCGGAAATGTTCGGCATCATCTTCAAGAGCGCCTTCGGTACCCACGCCGCGTTCGGCGCGATGATGGGCCTGGCGGTGGAGTGGGGCATCAAGCGTGGCATCTACGCCAACGAGGCCGGGCAGGGCTCGGGCCCGCACGCTGCTGCCGCGTCGGAGGTCTCGCACCCGGCCAAGCAGGGTTACGTGCAGGCCTTCGCCATCTACTTCGACACCATGATGGTGTGCACCGCCACCGCGTTCCTGATCCTGGCCAGCGGCACCTACAACGTGTATTCGCCGGTCGCCGGAGCTGAGCCGATCTTCCAGGGCCTGGCAGGCATTCCCGAAGGTGCGGGCTATGCGCAGGCGGGTGTGGAAGCCGTGCTGCCGGGCTGGGGTTCGGCCTTCGTATCGGTGGCGATCTTCTTCTTCGCCTTCACCACGATCATGGCTTATTACTACATGGCCGAAACCAACCTGACCTACGTCAACCACAACAGGAAGCGCCCGTTCACCGTGCTGCTGCTGCGCCTGGGCATCATCGGCATGGTGGTGTTCGGCGCCTTCCACAACGCCACCCTGGCCTGGGCGTTGGGTGATATCGGCGTGGGCCTGATGGCCTGGCTGAACATCATCGCCATCCTCATCGTGCAGAAGCCGGCCATGCTGGCCCTGCGCGATTACGAACGACAGAAGAAGCTCGGCCTGGATCCGATCTTCGACCCCGATGCCCTGGGCATCAAGAACGCCGATTTCTGGCGTCAACGCAAGCTGGAGTTGTCCCGTAGTGAATGATCCCTGGAAGAATGCCCGTCGCCCGTCGTCGCGACCGCCGCGGGCCACCCCGCTGCCACCGCGTGAGGGCGGCACCCCGCCACCGCCGGGGCGTGGCAACGACGAACTTCGCCTGTATGGCTGGAACGCGGTGCAGGCCCTGTTCGCCAAGCGACCGCAGGCACTGCGCAAGCTGTATCTGGTGGAGTCGCTGATTCCGCGCATGCAGCCGCTGCTGAAGTGGTGCGTGGCCAACCGCGTGGGCTATCGCGTGGTGGAAGAGGGCGACCTCAACAAGCTGGCCGCCACCACCCACCACGAAGGCCTGGTGGCCGACGTGCTGCGCGCGCCGGTGTTGCCGCTGGCGCAGTGGCTGGCCGAACTGGGCGAAGGCCCGGCGCTGGCACTATGGCTGGATGGCGTCGGCAATCCGCACAACTTCGGTGCGATCCTGCGCTCTGCCGCGCACTTCGGTGCCAAGGCACTGTTGCTGCCGGCCAGCAGCACGCTGGCACTGTCCGGCGCGGCCGCACGCGTGGCCGAGGGCGGTGCAGAGTCGGTGCCGCTGGTGCAGCTGCCTGAAGACGCAGAAGCGATGGCGCAGCTGCGCGCGGCTGGTTTCGGCCTTGCCGCGACGCTGGTCGAGGGTGGCGATGACGTGTTCCGCGCGTCGTTGCCCGCCCGCCTGGTCTACGTGATGGGCGCGGAAAGTGAAGGCATGGATCGCGGCCTGGCCAGCCAGTGTGACCAGCAGCTGTCGATTCCCGGCAGTGGCGCGGTTGAAAGCCTGAATGTCGCTTCTGCCACGGCCGTGCTGCTGGCGCAGTGGGCCAGCCAGCGCGGCTGAGCCCCTGACCGGGGTCAGCTCCCTCGCCAACGGCGAGGGCTCTGACCCCACTGTGTCACCGCATCACTCGTTCGGCGGCGTGGTCGCCTTGGCCTCGCTGCCGAAGTTGCCATCGGCTTCGGCGGCCAGATAGGCAAACACGGTGTAGGCGGCCACGTTCTGCGCCAGCGCCTTCGGGTCGATCTTGTCCAGCGTGTCGTCGGCGGTGTGGTGCAGGTGGAAGTAGTCCGAGCCGTCCTGTGCCAGCCATGCCCATGCACCGCCCTTGGCGGCCAGCGGACCGACATCCGGCCCCGGGCCACCCTTGTCGGCGGCGTACTCGATGCCCAGCGGCTTCATCACTTCCGCAATCTGCCGGGTTGCCTCGCGCGAGCCTTCCGGGTTCGGCGAACCGGTGTTGAAGGCGTAGATGCGGCCAGCACCGAAATCGCTCTCGGCGGCCAGCTGGTGCAGCGCCACGTCCTTGGCATGCGCCTCGGCGTAGGCCTTGCCGCCATACAGGCCCTGCTCTTCATTGGCGAAGGCGACCACGCGGATGGTGCGCTTCGGTGCCTGCTTCAGCTGGCCGATCAGATGGCCGGCGGCCATGGTGATGCCCACGCCGGCGCCGTCATCGACCGCGCCGGTGCCCAGGTCCCACGAATCCAGGTGGCCGCCGATCACCACCACTTCCTTCGGCAGCGTGCGGCCGGTGATTTCACCGATCACGTTGTACGAGGTCGCGGTGCCGTCCCAACCGCAGTCCAGCGCCACCTTCACCGTGGTTGCGCCACGGGCAAGCAGGCGCGCCAGCTGGTCGGCGTCGGGCACCGACAGCGCCGCCGACGGCACCGCCGTCAGACCGTCATCGAAGCGGGTGATGCCGGTGTGCGGCACGCGGTGCGAATCGGTACCGGCCGAGCGCATCAGGAAGCCGACCGCGCCCTTGCGGATGGCCTCGGACGGACCCTTGCTGCGGATCGCGCCGCCGCGGCCATAGTCGCGGCCATCGCGGAACGGCAGCATCTGGTAATCGACGAAGGCGATCTTGCCCTTCAGTGAACCGGCCGGCGCGGCCTGCAGCGCGGCCAGATCGGCGAAGCGCACCACCTCGGCTTCCACGGTGCCGCCCGGGCTGCCACCCAGCGCAGTGATCTGCAACGGTTGCGGATTGCTGCCGGTCACGGCGGCGTGTTCACTGCGGCGCTCCCACTTCGGGAAGGTCACCGGTTCCTTCCACACCTTGTCAAAACCCAGTGCCTTGAACTTGGCTTCGGCCCAGGCCACGGCACGGGCGTCGGCCTCGCTGCCGGCGATGCGAGGGCCGATCTCGGTGGTCAACGATTCGACCACCTTCCAGCCGGTGTCATCGGCCAGCGCCTGGTCGCGCAGCTGTGCGGCGGTGGCCAGCGAGGCCGGCGGCAAGGTGGTGGCATGCGGCGCCGCGAAGGCCGGCGCGGCCAGCAGGGCGAGGGAGGATGCGATGGCAAGGACGCGGCGACGCATGGACAGCTCCGGGAAGGGTGTAAGCCTTGGAGCTTAACAGTCGTTCAGCGCCGCGCATGGGCGGGAGGTCATGGCCGGCGCGGATGCTGTTTTCCGCCAGATGCAGCAAAGCGAAAGCCCTATCGGAGCGGGGCTTTCGCACGCTCCCATGGCGCCCGAGGGCGCCGCTGGCAATTACTTGGCTGCGGTATCCAGCTTCATGATGTAGCTGGCCACGCCGTTGCCGGCGTTGTTGATGTAGTCGTTCAGAAACTGCTTGTCGAGCGACAGCAGAGGCGAACCCTTCAGCGAATCGTAGGTGGCATCGACCGTCAGTAGCCCGAAGCGCTTGGCCAGCGCAGTCACCGCTTCATGGCGTGCCTTTGGCGAATCGCCGGCCTTCTGCAGATCGGTGGCGATCTGGTACTCGGCACTCTTGGCTTCCAGCGCCTCGTTCAGCACGCCGGCCATCGCGAACAGTGACTCGCGCGTCAGCGTCGGATCGAGGCCGCGCGCTTTCATCTGCGCTTCGATCGGCTGCGCGGCCGCCAGCAGCAGGTCGGCGTGGCTGTAGCCGTCCAGCGGTGCGGCTACGCCATTGGGCAGTGCCATCCCGGGCTTGTAGGGCAGGTAATGGCCCTTGCCATCGGTGACAGAGACATCACGCGCCTGCGCGGTGCCGGCCACGCACATGCAGGCAGACAGCAGCAGGGGGATGGCGAGTGCGCGCATGCGCGGGGTGGGGGTGTTCAAGCGGTGCCTCCTGGCATCCACCGCAAAGGGCGGTGGTTTCGCGCTTTCCGCGCGGTGCGAGGGCACTGCGCGGGCGCAGGAGGATAACAGCAACACCGCATGGGCTGCGTCGCAGACACGCAGATGGAAAGGGCGCCCGCAGGCGCCCGTTCCGTTACTTCTTCAGGCTGTCGCGGATCTCGCGCAGCAGCACCACTTCTTCGGCCGGCGCTGCCGGTGCCGCTTCCTGCTTGCGCGACAGGCGGTTGATCACCTTGATCACCAGGAAGATGGCGAAGGCCACGATCACGAACTGGATCAGCGTGTTGATGAAATCACCGTAGCCGATCACCACTGCCGGGATCTCCTTGCCATCGGCGCCGATGCTGGCCGGCGACAGCGTCCACGCAAGCTGCGAGAAATCGACCTTGCCGATCAGCATGCCCAGCGGCGGCATGATGATCTTCTCCACCAGCGCGGTGACGATCTTGCCGAAGGCCGCGCCGATCACCACGCCGACGGCGAGATCGATGACGTTGCCGCGCATCGCGAATTCCTTGAACTCGGTGAGCATTCCCATTGTTGTTTTTCTCCTGAGGGCGAGGGGGGACAGCGCGCAGGGTAGCGCAGGTGATGTCAGCCGGCGATCACACCGTGGCGTTCGGCCACGTTCTCAAGGCGTGCACTGAAACGGTCGCCGGGCTTCAGTGCGGCCACGCCGGACGGCGTACCCATGAACACCAGGTCGCCGGCACGCAGCTGCCACAGCTTGGACAGTTCGTGCAGGATCTCCGGCACGTTCCAGATCATCTGGTCGAGCAGGGACTGCTGGCGGACTTCGCCATTGATCTCCAGCGACAGATTGAGCGCGGCCAGATCGCCGACTTCACCGGCATGCACGATCTCACTGATCGGCGCGGAGGCATCGAAGCCCTTGGCCGAATCCCACGGGTGGCCCTTCTCCTTGGCGGCGGCCTGCAGGTCGCGGCGGGTCAGGTCCAGGCCCACGGCATAGCCATAGACCAGTGCTTCGGCATCGCCCACGGCCAATTCGCCGGCGGGCGCGTCACGGCCGATCGCCACCACCAGTTCCACCTCGTGATGCAGGTTGCTGGTGGCAGGCGGGTAGGGGATCACATCGTCGTGGCCGACCACGATGGCGTCGGCTGGCTTGGTGAAGAACATCGGGCGGCCGCGATCGTCTGCTGCAGGCACGGCAGCACCCATCTCGCGCGCATGGTCGGCGAAGTTGCGGCCGACGCAGTAGATGCGGTGCACGGGAAAACTGCCGCCGCCAACGACCGGTACACGCGGCGTGGCTGCAGCAGGGATCACATCGAAGACATCGGACATGCGGGCATCCAGGAAGGGAGTGCCCGCAGTCTAGAACGCAGCAAGGCCCGCCGTCAGCGGGCAGCGTCGATCAGCGCGAGGCTGGCAGCGCCGATTTGCGCACCACGTGGTACTCGCCCTCGACCACGTTCGGGTCCGCAGCGCGGCTCGGGCCAGGCTTGCGCGAAGCCAGCAGCTTCCACGCCAAGCCCACGAGGATCATGGCCGCACCGACGAATACGCCGATGAACACCATCGCGGCCAGGATCGCCAGGCCGAGCAGACCGACGGCAACGCGCACCAGCGGATGGCGTGGCTTGCGCGGGGCAAACAGGGTGCGGAACTGGTTGAAGGCGAAAGCGCGATTGAACATGATGGCTCGATAGGCTGGAAATCAGCGAGCCATGAGTATCGGCAGCTGTCACTGTCATTGAGTGAAAAACTCGTTAAATATAGCCTTGGCTTATTACGGATCAATGACTTGTGTTCATGTCGCAGCTAGTCACATGACCAGGCATGCGACAATGCGCGATTCCGTCCGAGCCTTCGCCATGACTGCCGCTGTCGCCCTGATCACCCTTGATGCCATTGCCGATGGCGCGTTTGCCGAGGTTGAAGCGGTAGTCGATGGCGATGCCGAGTCGCTGCTGCTGTACCGCGACGGTGAACAGGTGCGCGCGTTCCTGAACATCTGCCCGCACGCGGGCCGCCGCCTGGACTGGGCACCGGGCCAGTTCCTGAAAAGCCGCGAAGGCCACCTGGTCTGCGCCGCCCACGGCGCCTCGTTCGCGCTGGACAGTGGCGACTGCATCGCCGGCCCCTGCAAAGGCGACCGCCTGCGCGCAGTGCCGGTGGATGTGCGGGATGGGCAGGTCTACCTGGCCTGATGCCAGGCTCGGGGTCGGATCCGTTTTCCGCAGGAAAACGGCTCTGACCCCATCAGGAAAAACGATTCAACACCGGGGTCAGAGCCCGTTGCGCAGCAACGGGATCCGACCCCGTGCCGTTCAGGCAGATTGCAGAAATCTGTCGAAGGCGGGGTGGGTCCGGTTGCGGGGGTGTCCGCGGCATGGATGCCGCGGCCAAGCCTACAGGGACGTACTTGCAGCGTCCCCCGCAACCGGATCCACCCTGCCATCCCACGGATAGCCAGCTTTTGCTGTTGCTCCGGCTGTTGCCGTTGCCTCGGCGGGTGCAGGGCGCAGCCCTGCCAACAAACCCCAACCCTCAGAACATCAGGTTGATCATCACCACCACCACGCAGGTATAGATCAGCGAC
This sequence comes from Stenotrophomonas indicatrix, assembly GCA_041545745.1. NCBI lineage: Bacteria > Pseudomonadati > Pseudomonadota > Gammaproteobacteria > Lysobacterales > Lysobacteraceae > Stenotrophomonas > Stenotrophomonas indicatrix. The sequence goes on along the minus strand of CP168152.1, from coordinate 3,643,126 downwards.
AGCGGGCCGCCGACCCGCCACATCTCGCGCGGTGTGTAATTGGCCGGGCCGGTGATCATCGAAATCACCGGGTTCGACGCCGTCATCAGGTTGTTGGACGCCGACAGCGCCACGATCAGCGCGAATGCTGTGGGATTACCGCCTGCCGCCAGCGCAAGGTTCACCGCGATCGGCACCATCACGATGGTCGCACCCACATGGCTGATCACCAGCGAGAACACCGTGGTCAGCAGCGCCAGCGCCAGCTCCAGCACCCAGATCGGAATACCGGTGGGCAGCTTGTCGATCGTATGGCCGGCCACCCACGCCGCAGCGCCGCTGGAATCCATCGCCCAGCCGAGCGGAATCAGCCCGGCCATCATGAACACCGTCTTCCAGTTGATCGAGGCATAGGCCTCGTCCATGCGCAGCACACCGGTCAACAGCATGCCGGCCACGCCGGTCATCAGGGTCAGCGCCACCGGCAGCTTGCTGGTCAGCGCGATCAGGATGGTCAGGGCGAAGATCGCCATGGCGATCTTGAACTTGTGCGGGCGCTGTTCGCCGGTGGGGTAGTCGGTCACCACCACGAAGTCGCGGCTCTTGGCAGCCTGCGCCAGGTCGGTCCAGATGCTGTGGAAGACCAGCATGTCGCCGGCGCGCAGCTGCACATCGCGCACGTCCTCGCGGATCACCTGCTTGTCGCGGTTGATCGCCAGCAGGCTGATGCCGCGTTCCTTGCGCAGGCGCAGGTCGGCCGCGCTCTTGCCGATCACGTTCGAGGTCGGCGGCACCACCGCTTCGGAAATACCGGCGCGGCTGGGATTGAACAGGTCACCCAGGTGTTTCAGGCGCGAGGACATGCGCAGGAACTGGTTCTGCGCGAAGTCGTGGATCTGTTCGCGCGGGCCCATTGCCCCCAGCACGCTGCCCACCCAGATGCGCATTTCCGCTGGCGGTGCCAGGCGGGTGTCATTGCCGGTCTTCAGTGCCAGCAGCAGCGGCACGTCATGCAGGTTCTCTGCTTCGCCCAGGGTCATGCCGACCAGCGGGCTCTCGGCGGTGACCACCAGCTCGAACACATCGCCTTCGATGCCGTAGGTCTTGGCGAAGTAGCTTTCGGTGCGGGCCGGCGTAGTGCCGTCGTTGACCAGGCTTTCCTCTTCCACCAGCTTGCGGTCGCCGTAGTAGCGGAAATACAGCAGCGAGGCGATCAGCAGGGCGATGCCGATCGGCAGCGGCGCGAACATGCGCAGCGGCTCGATGGTGGCCAGGCCAGAGGGCAGGTTGTTGTTGGCCGACGCCAGCAGATCGTTCAGCAGGATCAGCGGCGAGTTGCCGACCATGGTCAGCGCGCCACCCATCACGATCGCCGCCGAGATCGGCAGCAGCAGGCGCTGCATGGTCAGCCCGGTGCGCGCAGCCAGGCGCGAGGCGACCGGCAGGTACAGCGCCATCACCGATGGGTTCTGCATGAAGGACGAGTTCAGGCCGGCGATGGCCGTGGTCATCATCAGCAGCCGCTGCTCCACACCGTGGCCTCGCCGAAGCAGCCAGGCTGCGAGGCGGTTCAACGCGCCGGTGCGGTCCAGGCCGGCGCCGAGGATGGTGGTGGCGATGATGCTCATCACCGCGTTGCCGGAGAAACCGCCGAAGATCTCCTCCGGCGCGATCAGGCCGGTCACGCCCAGCACCACCAGCACCACCAACGCGACCACGTCGGCGCGGATGCGCTCGAACAGGAACATCGCCATTGTGAAGCCGACCAGCCCGAGCACGAGCTTCATGTCAGTGGTCAGCGTCAGCGCGGTATCCATGTGGGGCGCGGCGTCCTCAGGCGTTCATCAGGTGCGGTCGTACAACAGGTCCCAGACGCCATGGCCGAGCTTTTGGCCGCGGGTCTCGAAGTGGGTCTGCGGGCGCCAGTCCGGGCGCGGCACGCTGCCACGCGGGCCGGCGCGGTTGACCAGGCCGGGGGTGGCATCGAGCACGTCCCACATCTGCTCGGCGTAATCCTCCCAGTCGGTGGCACAGTGCAGGCGGCCACCGGGGTGCAGCTTGCGCACCACCAGCTCGGCAAAACCCGGCTGGATCAGGCGACGCTTGTTGTGGCGCTTCTTGTGCCACGGGTCGGGGAAGTAGATGCGCACCTCGTCCAGCGCGCCATCGGCGATTTCCTTTTCCAGCACTTCCACTGCGTCGTGGTGGTACAAACGCACGTGGTCGGCGTTGTCGTCGGCCAGCGCGTTCAGCAGGCGGCCCACGCCGGGCGCGTGCACTTCCAGGCCGATGTAGTCGCGGCTGGGGTCCTGCTGTGCGGCGAAGCGCAGCGCGGCGCCGTTGCCGAAGCCGATTTCCAGCACCTTGTGCGCATCGCGGCCGAAGGTGGCATCCAGATCACGCGGTTCACCGCTGAAATCCAGGCCGAAACGCGGCCAGCGCTCGTCGAACGCGCGCTGCTGGGCTGGGGTGAAACGGCCCTGGCGCAGCACGAAGCTGCGCACTTCACGGCGGCCTTCGTTGACCGTGAACGGCTTGGGCGGCGCCTTCGAACCGGCGCTGTCGAATGGATTGGTCATCAGCCGATCAACCCATCGATCGGCGAGGACGCACTGGCGTAGCGCTTGCGCGGAATGCGGCCGGCCAGGAACGCCTCGCGGCCGGCTTCCACGGCCTTGCGCATCGCGCTGGCCATCAGCACCGGGTGGCGCGCACCGGCGATGGCGGTGTTCATCAGCACGCCGTCGCAGCCCAGCTCCATCGCGATCGCCGCGTCCGACGCGGTGCCCACGCCGGCGTCGACGATGATCGGCACCTTGGCGTCTTCGATGATCTGCAGCAGGTTGTACTTGTTCTGGATGCCCAGGCCCGAGCCGATCGGCGCGGCCAGCGGCATCACCGCAGCGCAGCCGATCTCTTCCAGGCGCTTGGCCAGGATCGGGTCGTCGGAGGTATAGACCATCACCTCGAAACCGTCCTTGACCAGCTGTTCGGCGGCCTTGAGGGTCTGCACCACGTCCGGGTACAGCGACTTCTGGTCGCCCAGTACCTCCAGCTTGGTCAGGTTGTGGCCGTCCAGCAGTTCGCGGGCCAGGCGGCAGGTGCGCACGGCATCTTCGGCGGTGTAGCAGCCGGCGGTGTTGGGCAGGATGGTGTAGCGGTCCGGCGGCAGCACGTCGAGCAGGTTCGGTTCGCCCGGGTTCTGCCCGATGTTGGTACGGCGGATGGCCACGGTGACGATCCGGGCGCCTGCGGCCTCGGTGGCCAGGCGGGTTTCTTCCAGATCCTTGAACTTGCCGGTGCCGGTGAGCAGCCGCGAGCTGTAGGTCTTGCCGGCGATCACCAGCGAATCGGGGGAGACATGAGCGTTCATGGCGCGATTATCGCTTATCCGTCTGAAGATGGGGTCGTCGCAGAAGGTGGGGTCAGATCCCTTTGCCACAGGCAACGGGCTCTGCCCCCGCTGTCTCAACCACCGCCCAGCGCATGCACGATCTCCACCACATCGCCCTCGGCCAGTACATGCTCGGCATGACGGCTGCGGCTGACGATCTCGCCGTTGACCTCCACCGCCACCCGGCGTTGCAGCAGCTGCTCGGCCGCAAGCAGGTCCAGGAGGGTCGCCGAAGCGGGCAGGGTACGGGGTTCGCCATTGAGCTGGATGTTCATGCGGCCATTGTCGCTGATCGCCGGTTCGCATCGGAACCGTTGCAAGTTGTGCGCTACGCCCGCACCGGCAAAGCCCATCAAACCTGGCTCGGGCGACAATCCATGCGGCGGCGCAGCGTGAGCAATTGGCGGCGCAGTGAAACCATTCACCGTGCGCCGGCGTACGTGCGCCGGATTTTCAACGATATCCCCACAGGAGTTTTTACATGCTGCTCAGCAAACGCCCGATCCGCTCCCTCATGGCGGCCGCGATCGCGCTGGCCGCGCTGCCGGCCATGGCAGGCGAATCCCCCTACAGCCACGCGGTCTTCTTCGGTGACAGCCTGACCGACGCCGGCTACTTCCGTCCGCTGCTGCCGGCCGACGTGCGCCCGGTCACTGGCCAGTTCACCACCAACCCGGGCTGGGTGTGGTCGCAGCAGGTGGCCAACTACTACGGCCTCAATGGCGCTGCCAACGGCAATGGCCAGAACGGCGACAACTACGCCGTCGGCGGTGCCCGTGTCGGCGTCGACGTGGCCAGTGCCCTGGGCACGATCCCATCGTTGAAGAGCCAGGCGGCCCGCTACCTGGCTGCCAACGGCGGCAAGGCTGACGCCAATGCCCTGTACACGGTCTGGGGCGGTGCCAACGACCTGTTCGCCGCAGCGCGTGCGCCGGCCCAGGCGCAGGCCATCATCGGCGCGGCCGTCACCGACCAGGTGGCCCTGGTGGGCGCCCTCAAGCAGGCCGGTGCCGAGTACGTGCTCGTCCCCAACCTGCCCGACGTCGGCATTGCTCCGCAGTTCCGCTCGCTGGGTCCGGCCGGTGCCGCGCAGGCCACCGCGTTGGCGGCCGGTTACAACAAGGCCCTGTATGGCGGCCTGAAGCAGGCCGGCATCGAGTTCATTCCGCTCGATACCTTCACCGTGCTGCGTGAAGTGGCGGCCAACCCGGCCATGTACGGTTTCCGCAACGTCACCGACACCGGTTGCAGGATCAACCCCGCTGACACCACCACCAGCATCCTGACCTGCAACCCGACCAGCTACGTCAGCCCGGATGCGGCCACCGCCTACCTGTTCGCCGACGGCGTACACCCGACCACCGCCGGCCATGCGCTGCTGGGCCAGTACGCGGTGTCGATCCTCGAAGGTCCGCGCCTGCAGCAGGTGCTGAGCCATTCGGCACAGACCATCGGCCGCTCGCGCGCCGACCAGGTCAGCCTGCACCAGGCCGGTCGCCCGGCTGACGGCTTGTCGTGGTGGGGCGGCGTGCGCGGCGACATGCAGCGCTACGACCACGCCGATCTGTACGACGGCCTGGCCCCGGCCGGCCTGTTCGGCATCGACTGGGCGCGTGACGGCATGGTCTTCGGCGGTTTCGCCGGCTTTGGCCGTCTGAACGCCGATTTCGGCAACAGCCGTGGCGACTTCACCCAGAAGGACACCACCGCAGGTCTGTTCGCCGGCTGGTACGGCGACCGCATCTGGGTCAATGGCCAGGTCAGCTACACCTGGCTGTCCTATGACGTGAACCGCAAGGTCCAGCTCGGCCCGGCCACCCGCGAACACGGTGGCTCGCCGGACGGCAGCAACCTGACCGCCGCCCTGAACGCCGGTTACGAGTTCGGCACCGAAGGTGGCTTCCGCCACGGCCCGATCGCCTCGGTGATCTGGCAGCAGGTCAAGATCGACGGCTACACCGAAAGCGCTGATGCCGGCACCCTCGCTACCGCGCTGGGTTACGGCAAGCAGGATGTCGATTCCACCGTGGGCCGTATCGGTTGGCAGGCCCGCTTCGACGGCGGCACGGTCAAGCCGTATGTGCAGGTGACCTACGACCACGAGTTCGAAGACACCAAGCAGGCCAGCGCCTGGGTGCAGAGCCTGCCGGACGTGGGCATGTACCGCGTGCCGGGCATGGACTTCGACAAGAACTATGCAACCGCCATCCTGGGCGCGCGCATGGAACTGTTCGGCCTGCAGAGCAACATCGGCCTGAGCGCCACCACCCTGCAGAAGCGTGCGCAGGACGCGACGCTGTTTGCCAGCTTCAGCGGCAGCTTCTGATGCACACGACGGCAGGCCTGCGGGCTTGCCGTCTACTCGACGGGCAGGCTGCAAGGGCCTGCCCGTTGCGTTTGAACACGTGCCCCGCATAGACTTGTCGGGCAACGCGGGCGTAGCTCAATGGTAGAGCTGTAGCTTCCCAAGCTACTGACGAGGGTTCGATTCCCTTCGCCCGCTCCATGTCTCCGGCCCCGGTTCTTCGGCGGTTGATTCCTCTTCAGCGCATCAGATTGCGTGCATCAGCGCCGCGCGTAGTCGACCAGATCGGCTGGATAGTGCGGGCAGGTGCGCAGCACGGCATCGTCGCCACCGTAGACGACCACCATCGCAGCCACCTCCAATGCCCAGTAGCCCCAGGCGTTTGGACCGATGAGTCGCCGGCTCCGCTTTTGTGCCTTCGGAGCAAGCTGGAAAAAGTCGCGGTACTGCGTCTGCAGATAGCCGGTCAGCAGGGAAGGATCGAATGCTTCGCCCTCGCGCAAGGGGGCGAACAGGCTCGCGAATGGCCGAGGGTGGAAGATCTCGTCGCTGGCCTCGACCAAGCCCAGAGCGGGGGCGCTGACGTAGTCGAGTACGCGGTCGGTATCGAAGCAGAGCACTTTTTCCACCAGCGCGGGCAGCAGGTCCTGTGCGCCCAACAACGGGCCCAGGGCAAGCAACTGCAGCGCGTACTCGTAGTGCTGTGCCGTACGCGGCTGTAGCGAGGCGCCCACGGCAACGGCGGATCCTTGTTGCTGCAATGTGTGCTGGGCTGCGGCCAGCAAGTGCGCATGGTCCAGCCACAGCGCCGCCACTTCGATGTAAATCTGGCGCAGCACCGCCCCGTCAAACCCGCGATCGATGCCCTTCAGCAGCAGATTGCTGCTGGCCTGTGCGGCCGCTTCCCACGCGAATGCGTGCTCCAGTGCCAGATGCCCGTCTGCCTGCAGTACGTCGAGCCGATCATCGCGACGCACGTGGCGAGACAGCTGCGCGAGGTTCCCCTCCCAGTCCGCCTGCCAATCGCTCAACCGCAGCGGGCGCCGGGGCGTGGCATTGGTTTTGGGCAGGGCCTTCCACTGGGGCAGGCAATCGATCAGCTGGTTTTTAGAAGACATGATGCGCCGCAGGGAGAGAGCTGGGCGCGATTCTAGCGGCAGGGCTCTTATCCATCATTCGTCACGGTGGAAAAACACTCAGAAGAGATTCAAACAATCCGCATTCGCCTCTGTCGAGGTCTTCGCTAGTGTGGTGCTCTTCTCAACGGAGCACACAGGCATGGATTGCAGGGATGACGTCGTTACCACACTGCATCAGATATTCCTTTCCGCCGGCACCGGTTCGGCCAAGCAGATCGAAGCAGTTCGCGCGCTGGGGCGTGCGGGGGGTCCGAAAGCCGGAGCGCTGCTCAGCCTGATCTACCGTGACGCCTTCAGCGGCTCGACCCTGCAGATGGCCTGCATCGGCGCGTTGGGCGAAGCCGCGCGCGGCTATCGGCAGTCGCTGTCCGCCACGGAATGAGGCGCGCGCGGGGCACGCAACCGGGCCGTTGCGCAGCATCATCCAGACGCAACGCCGCCACGCTATGCTGCGCGCCTGCCGACCGATCCCACTGCGATGAAGCTCGCCATCCTGTCCCGCAACACCCGGCTGTACTCCACCCGTCGGCTGGTCGAGGCCGCGCGCGCGCGCGGCCACACCGTGCGCATCCTCGACCCACTGCGCTGCTACATGCGCATCGCCGCGGACGGCTTTTCCATGCACTACAAGGGCCGGCCGATGACCGGCGTGGACGCGGTCATCCCGCGCATCGGCGCCTCGGTCACCCGCTATGGCACCGCCGTGCTGCGCCAGTTCGAACTGATGGGCGCGCGCACGCCCAATCCCTCCGACGCGATCCTGCGCTCGCGCGACAAGCTGCGGGCGCACCAGTTGCTGGCGGCCAAGGGCATTGATATGCCGGTCACCGTCTTTGGTGACAACCCGGATGACACCGTCGACCTGTTGTCCATGCTCGGCCCGCCGCCGCATGTGGTGAAGCTCAATGAAGGCACCCAGGGCCGTGGCGTGATCCTCACCGAGAAGGCCAGCGCCTCGCGCGGCATCGTCGAAGCGCTGCGGGGGCTGTATGCCAACTTCCTGATGCAGGAGTTCATCGGCGAGGCCAAGGGCGCCGACCTGCGTTGCTTCGTGGTCGGCGACCAGGTGGTGGCGTCGATGCAGCGCCAGGCCCCGGAAGGGGATTTCCGCTCCAACCTGCACGCTGGCGGCACCGCCGTGGCATCCAAGGCCAGCCGGGCCGAGCAGCAGGTGGCGGTGCGTTCGGCCAAGGCACTGGGGCTGGGCGTCTGCGGGGTGGACCTGATCCGCTCCGAGCGCGGCCCGTTGGTGCTGGAAGTGAACTCCACCCCGGGCCTGGAAGGGATCGAGGCCGCCTGCGGAGTGGATGTGGCCGCACGCATCATCGAGCACGTCGAGAAGATCAAAAAATCCTGATATTTCAGTAGCTTGAGATTTAATTCAGGCAAGGTTGGCGGGTTTAACACTGCTTTAATCGCCCCGGGCGTAGCCTTCAACGAACCGCAGCTCTGCCTCTCAGCAGGATCGGTATCGGGATACAACTTCAGGCTCAGGCGGGTGCACCGCCTGGGTCTTTTTTATGCCCAGTGTCCCCCTGCCAAGGGGCCCTTGTGGGCACGTGGGGACACTCGTAGAGTTGGCCTTCGTTCCGAAGGATCGGGAGGTTGGCGATGTACCGCACCACGATGATCGTGCTGTTGCTGTGCCTGCCTGGCGTTGCACTGGCCAAGCCGGAAAAGGCGGCTGTGCAGATGGACCGCCAGACCCCGGTGGCCGAGCAGGTCCGCCAGGTCGAAAAAGCCCTGCAGCAGGGCGACTACAACGAAATCTCCGCCGAAGACCGCAGTCAGGTCCAGCAGGCACTGGTGCGGATCACCCAGCGGATGGGCGGCCGCCAGACCGTCCAGGAGCTGCCGCCGCAGGTGCAGAACGACGTCTTCAACGATCAGGAGCGGGTCAACAGCATCCTGACTCGCGCCCACGACGACAGCCGCCAGATCTGCTCGTACCAGCGCACCACGGGCAGCAACATGCCCAAGAGCCGTTGCCTGACCGTGGCCGAACGGCGCCGCATCGAAGAGAAGGGCAAGGCCCTGCTCAACGACCAGCGCACCTACAGCAACTTGAACCCGGATTCCAAGCTTTAAAGCCGCCTGCACCCTGCCGGCCAGCACTTGCTGGCAGAGCGCGCATCCGCATACAGTCGGCGTTCACCTCAGACAGGGATTCGTTTGTCATGAAGCATCCAGTTATATCGGCGGTTCTGGTTTCGGCGTTGGCCCTGGTCGCTGCCTCGGCAGGGGCCAAGAGTGCCGAAGAGGTATTCCTGCCGGGCAAGCCGCTGCTGCAGCAGGTTGAGCGCATCGAGATCGAGCTCAATGACGGCGAGACCTATTCCGAACTGCGCCAGGAAGAGCGCGGCAAGGTCCGCGAGACCCTGGTTCGTATCCGCGCCGCCGCCGAGCAGTACCCGACCAAGGACGCGATGCCTGAATCGGTACGAACTGAGGTCTTCAACGATCAGCAGGTCGTGAACACCGTTTTGACACAGGCGCGTGAAGATAGTCGTCTAATATGCCGACGTGAGAAGACCATTGGTTCCAACATGTCGTCCACGCAATGCATGACCGTCGCCGAGCGTGCTCGGCAGAAGGACAAGGCACAGCGCGATATGGGCCAGGCCCAGCGCGTCGGTAAATTCGTCAATTAGAGGTGACAGTGAGAATCCTGGTAATCGAAGACAACAGCGACATTGCGGCCAATCTGGGCGACTACCTCGAGGACCGGGGCCACACCGTGGACTTCGCTGCCGACGGAGTGACTGGGTTGCATCTGGCTGTCGTGCACGAGTTCGACGCGATTGTCCTGGATCTCAACCTGCCCGGCATGGACGGTATCGAGGTCTGCCGCAAGCTTCGCAATGAAGCGCGCAAGCAGACCCCGGTGCTGATGCTGACCGCGCGCGATTCGCTGGACAACAAGCTGGCCGGCTTCGATTCCGGTGCTGACGACTACCTGATCAAGCCGTTCGCGCTGCAGGAAGTGGAAGTGCGTCTGAACGCCCTGTCGCGTCGCGGCAAGGGCGTGCAGACCCGCGTGCTGGAAACCGGTGACCTGGAATACAACCTGGACACGCTGGAAGTGCGCCGCCAGGGCAAGCTGCTGCAGCTCAACCCGACCGCACTGAAGATCCTGCAGGCGTTGATGGAAGCGGCCCCGGCCGTGGTCACCCGGCAGGAACTGGAAACCCGTGTCTGGGGCGAAGAGCTGCCGGACTCCGATTCGCTGCGCGTGCACATCCATGGCCTGCGCGCCGTGGTGGACAAGCCCTTTGAAGTGCCGATGATCCAGACCCGCCATGGCATCGGATACCGCATCGCCACGCCGGAAGCCTGATTCGGTGGCAAGCAAGGGGGAGCGCCGGCGCACGCCTTATCGGCGGCGCCTGCGCAGCCGCATCATCGTCTCGTTCGTGTTGTTGGGCTTCTGCCTGACGACACTGTTCGCGTTCGCCACCAACTGGGCCCGCATGCGGGTGGAAAACCAGCTGGTGGAAGACGTGATGAACCGCAACATCAGCGAGTACGTGCGGCGTTATTACGAAAGCCCGGACCGCAACCCCGACCTGCCGGTGCAGCAGATGCGCGCGCGCCTGATCAAGCCGGACAAGTTCGAGGCCCTGCGCGAGGAAGAGCCGGACTGGTACGAGTTCAAGGACGGCCTGTACAACATGGGCGGTGTGGACGAGCGCGGTGAGCGCTATTCCTACAAGCTGGCCGTGCGCAAGACCCCCGATGCCTGGGCGTTCCTGGCCTACGACATGACCGACAGCGTTCGCGGTGGGCAGCAGCTCAACCGCGCGCTGTTCCTGTCGGTGCTGGTGTTCAGCCTGCTGTCGCTGGTGCTGGGCTGGTGGTCGGCGTCCAAGGTGATGAAGCCGGTGTCGGATCTGGCCGCACGCCTGCGTGCGTACCGTGGCGGCACCAGCGACCCCGAACCCTTGGCGCCGCGCTTCCCCGATGACGAAGTGGGGCAGCTGGCGCAGGCGCTGGATGACTATTCATCGCGGCTGACCGAAGTGGTGCAGCGCGACCGTGAGTTCAACGCGGACGTCAGCCATGAGCTGCGTACGCCGCTGGCGGTGATCCGTGGCGCCACCGAACTGCTGCTGACCCGCCCGGGCCTGGATGAGAAGGTGCTGCAGCGCCTGCAGCGCATCCAACGTGCCGAGCAACAGTGCAGCGATCTGATCGGCGCGTTGTTGCTGCTGTCGCGCAACGAACGCGGGCAGGGCAGCAGCAATGTGGCCCGTGTGGCCGAACAACTGCTGGACGCGCATCGCGCGCAGTTGGGTGGCAAGCCGCTGGAACTGCATCTGGATGGCGAACGCGATCTGGTCATCGATGCCCCCGAAGCGGCGTTGTCGGTGGCGCTGGGCAACCTGATCGGCAATGCGGTGAAGTATTCGCAGGATGGCGAGGTGCGCGTGCATGTGGGTGCCAACGCCGTGTCGGTGACCGACAGCGGGCCGGGCCTGAGCGAGGAAGATGCCGCCAAGCTGTTCCAGCGCGGCTATCGTGGCACCCATGCTGGCCACTCGCAGGGCGGCGGCATCGGCCTGTCGATCGTCAGCCGCCTGTGCGATCTGTACGGCTGGCAGGTAAGCGTGCGCCCGGGCGGCGCCCGCGGCGTGATCGCCACACTGACGTTCTCGCCGAAGCCGCTGTAATCCCTTCTGGCTGCTGCTTCGGTGGGTGCCGACCTTGGTCGGCACGAATCCTCCCGTCGCCGAAATCTCCCACTCGGCGCGAAATGTCGCATGCAACGCCAATGCAGCTTTTGCGAAGGCGCGGCGTTTCTGGTCCAGCACGACACCTGCGTGATGCATTCCGCGCCCTGCGCGTGTCACACCGCACGGTTCCGCAGACGGTTGGCCCACATGGCGTTTTCGCCTCATGACCGCATCACATGCAACTGGCGAGATGGCATGGCTGGGGTCATCGCCCTGGCCGGGATTGGCGTCCTGAATAAACCTGACAATTCAACAGCTCCTGATGCGCCCAGGCCATCATGGAAAATGCACCGCATGCTCTTGCTTCGGCGGGCGGTGCGTGGGGACTCGCAAGAGTCCGCTGGAGTCTTTTTCCTTGCTGTTGAGTTGTTGGGTCTCCGGTACGCCAACCCGCACCGTCCGCCACCTCGCATCCGCGGGTGGCCTTGCCGTCTGCGAGGAGCACTGCCATGTCTACACGCACCACCTATCCGAACCTGCGCCGCCTGGTCGGCGAATCCGCCGACCAGTTGCCGGCCGACATCGCCGAACGCATCGAAGACGTGCTGGCCGAACCCAGCGACCTGCTGCCGGCACTGATGGCGCGCATGGATGGCCGCGACAACGCCGATGGCCAGACCCGGCAGGGCGCCGGTCTCACCCCGACGCAGGCGGTAACCCTGGCCAGCCTCAGCCGCACCCTGGCTGGTCTCAATGCGCTGATCCAGATGCTGCACGCCGCCGAAGCGGCACGCGTGCAGGGCAGCGCAGGCCAGCAGCTGCCGCCGGACGTAGTGGAGGGCCTGTTGCTGGCCGCCCGCGAACTGGCCCGCTACGCCCGCCAGCAGCTGGAGTAGATCCACGCCATGCGTGGATGTGCGTTCGCGCGGTGCTGGTGAAGTAGATCCACGCCATGCGTGGATGCCATTCGCGTGGTGCCGATAGACCTGCCGGCTATCCGGCCGCCAACGCCAGATACCGCGCGTGCAACCGCTCGACCTGCGCCTGCAGGTCATCCGGATGACCATCATTGACGACCACGTCGTCGGCCAGCGCCAGGCGCTGCGCGCGGCTGGCCTGGGCGGCGATCATCTGGTCGGCCAGCGCGGCGTCGATGCCGTCGCGCTGCATCAGCCGGGCGTGCTGTACCGCCTCGGGCGCATCCACCAGCAGCACCCGGTCCAGCCACGGGTAGGCCATTCGTCCGCCCACTTCGGTCAACAGCGGGATCGCCGCCAGCGCATAGGGGCTGGCGGCCTGCTCGCACTGCTGCTGCATCAGCCGGCGGATGGCCGGGTGGGTGATCGCTTCCAGCGCCGTCCGCTCGGCCGGGTCTGCAAAGATGTGGGCACGCAGACGCGCCCGGTCCAGGCTGCCGTCGGCCAGCAGCATGTCTGCACCGAAGCGCTCTGCAATCAAGGCGAGGGCAGGGTTGCCCACCGCCACCACTGCGCGCGCGGCCAGGTCGGCGTCGGCCACGACAATCCCCAGCGCCTCGAAGCGCCGGGTCACCTCACTCTTGCCCGAGGCGATGCCGCCGGTCAGGCCAACCACATACTGGCTCATGGGGACTCCCCTCAGCGCAGCCCGCTCATCACCAGATACTGGTTCAACAGCGGCTCGCCCCACATGAAGAACAGCCAGCCGGCCAGGGCCAGATAAGGGCCGAACGGGATCGGCGTCGCCCGGTCACGGCCACGGCTGTACAGCCAGATCGAGCCGATGATGGCGCCCAGTACGGACGACATCAGGATGATCGGCAGGATGCCCTTCATCCCGCACCAGGCGCCCAGCGCGGCCAGCAGCTTGAAATCGCCGTGGCCCATGCCTTCCTTGCCGGTCAGCTGCTTGAACAGCCACCACACCGACCACAGCGACAGATAGCCCAGCAGGGCGCCGAGCAGGGCCGGCTTGGCAGGCATGTACAGGTTGTCGATGCTGCCTATCAACCCCAGCCACATCAGGGGCAGGGTCAATTGGTCCGGTAGCAGCTGGGTGCGCAGGTCGATGCCGGACAAGGCGATCAGGAAGCAGGTCAGCACGATGGCACCGAAGCCCTGCCAGCCGAAGCCGAACTGCCACACACAGGCCAGCACCATCACCGCGGTCAGCGCTTCCACCAGCGGGTACTGGATGGAGATGGGCGCCTTGCAGTGGCGGCACTTGCCGCCCTGGATGATCCAGCTGAACAGCGGGATGTTCTCGTACCAGGCCAGCTTGTGCTTGCAGTGCGGGCAGTGCGACGGCTCCACCACGATGCCCGGCGGGGGCGGCTCGTAGAAGTCCGGCTCCTCCAGCACTTCGCGCGCATCGCGCTTCCACTGCCACTCCAGCCGCTTGGGCAGCCGCAGGATGACAACGTTCAGGAAGCTGCCCAGAAGCAGTCCCAGGCCGGCCGCAGCGGGATAGCCGAGGCCGGGATGCTGGTCGAGAAATGCCATGTATGTGTTAGACCACCGAGGCCAATTTGAAGATGGGTAGGTACATGCCGATGACCAGTCCGCCGACGATGATACCAATGAACACCATGATCATTGGCTCGAGCAGGCTGCTCAGTGCGTCCACGGCATTGTTAACTTCCTGCTCATAGTACTCAGCCACCTTGAACAGCATGGCATCCAGGGCACCGGCTTCTTCGCCGATGCCGGTCATCTGGATGACCATGTGCGGGAACAGAGCGGTCTGCTTCATGGCCATGTTAACCGGGTAGCCGACCGAAACGTCGTCGCGCATGCGCAATACGGCCTGCTCGTAAACCGAATTTCCGGTAGCGCCCGCCACAATGCCTAATGCCTCCACCAGTGGTACACCGGCCTTGAAAGTCACTGCGGTGGTGCGGGCAAAGCGGGCGATCGAGCTGTTATGCATGATCTGGCCTATCACGGGCACCTTCAGGATCAAACGATCCATGCCGTGCTGCATCTTTGGTGAGCGTTTATATGCCATGGTGAAGCCGACGATGCTGCCGACGACGACGATCGCGATCAGCCACCACCAAGAGACCATGAATCGGGACGCGGCGACGATCATCTGGGTAAACGCAGGAAGATCGGCGCCAAATCCCCTGAAAACGTCTTCGAACTGAGGGACAACCCAGATCAGCAGGATCGAGCTGACCAGAAGTGCCACCGCAATGACCATCGCAGGATAGAACAGGGCCTTCTTGATCTTGCCCTTCAGGGCCTCGATGTTCTCTTTGTAATTGGCTACGGTATCAAGCACCGTCTCCAATACACCAGCGCCTTCACCGGCCCGCACGAGGTTGCGATACAGCTCGTCGAACTGCACCGGGTGCTTGCTGATCGCTTCATGAAGAGATGAGCCGCCCTCGATATCCGTGCGGATGCCATCCACCATCTTCTTCATGCGTGGGTTCTTGTGCCCGCTGGCGATGATATCCAAGGCACCGACAATAGGGACGCCCGATTTCATCATGGTGGCCATCTGCCGACTGAAGAAGGCAATATCCTTCGACGAAATCTTGCTACCGGCAGTACCGAACAGCGGTTTGGGCTTGAGCTTCACCGTGCCGGGATTGATGCCCTGGCGTCGCAGCTCTGCCCGAAGCAGATTAGCGTTCTTCGCGGCCTGCTCCCCCTTCATCTTCACGCCCCGCTTGTCGGTCCCCTCCCAGACAAACGGCTGCAGCTCCGTGGTGCTACGCGCCACGGGTTCCTTCTTGATCGCACTGCGACTGACAGACATGTTGGCTCCCCAAGACCCGCCATCCCCAGGCGGGCATCTAGCGGCTGATGGTAGCGGGTTCACGCCCGTCTGGGCAGTTGGAGAGTGGGCCGGAATGCAATTTCGTGCCGGCCGCCGACCAAAGGTGACGCACTGCGTCACATTGCCGCGTTCATCGCAGTTTCGAACAGGGGGGGTTCCCATCGGCAAAATTACTGCCATCATGGGCACGGGGAAATCTAGGGGGAGGCGTGCCGGGGTTGGCACGCTACCTGCGTTGATTCACCCGCAGGGCACAGGATCCGCTCAACCGGCCCAATGGTCGGCTAGGTTCTGCGCGCTGATCAAACCACCACTATCTTGGGGATGTACCAAATGAAGAACCAGAAGGGCTTCACCCTTATCGAACTGATGATCGTCGTTGCGATCATCGCCATCCTGGCGGCCATTGCGCTGCCGGCGTATCAGGACTACGTCGCACGCTCACAGGTCTCCGAAGCGATGACCTTGAGCTCGGGCGCGAAGACCGCTGTGACCGAGTACTACGCCGACAAGGGTGCTTTCCCGACCTCCAACGCCATGGCTGGCCTCGCTGGTGCGTCGTCGATCAGCGGCAAGTACGTCGCCAGCGTGACCGTGGGCGCAAGCGGTGTTATCACCGCCAAGATGAAGGGTGCGGGCTCGGTGAGCTCCAAGGTTGCCGGTGGCGACTTCGCGCTCGTCCCGGCGGACGCTGGTGGCTCGATCACCTGGGACTGCAAGAGCGCCTCCACGACCATCGACGCCAAGTACCGTCCGTCGTCCTGCCGTTAATCACGCAGTCGGCATAGCGGTAATGGGAAAGGGCCGCTCTGCGGCCCTTTCTTTTTTTGGGGCACGGGGAGTTTTATTCGATGCGAAGTATGCCTGCTCAGCGACTGCTGTATTCGGCAGGTCTCGTCCTTTTGACGCTCGTGGGGGGGATCGTCTATTGGAACGGATTGAATGGGGGATTCATCTTTGATGACTTTCCAAATCTGGTGGACGATCCGGATTGGCGCCTGACATCGCTGGACGCAACATCCGTCGTGCAGGTAATGGGTAATGGGGTCACCGGTGATGTGGGGCGGCCGTTGGCGCTGCTCAGCTTCGGCCTCAACTATTACTTCACCGGTTTGGCGCCTTGGCCGATGAAGGCAACAGGTTTGGCCCTGCACCTCCTGAACTCGGGATTGGTTTTCGCGTTGGCGTCTGCGCTGTTTGGGCGCGTACTTCGCGTTTCGGCGGTACAGGTGCGCCTGATGGCTTTTGCGGTCGCCACTGTATGGATGGTTCATCCATTGCAGGTGTCGACTGTTCTTTACATTGTGCAGCGTATGGAGATTGGAGGGGCGACAGGTGTTCTGATCGCACTTCTTTGCTATCTGAAAGCGCGCAGCAGTATTCCTTGGTCCCGAGCGGCGTTTTTCTGGTGGTGCAGCACCGCGCTTGGGGCAGTCATTGGAGTGGCCTTCAAAGAGACCGCAATACTCATCCCGGCTTATACATTGCTGCTTGAGGTGTTCGTGCTCAAGTTCCGGAATTCGGATGGAGCACGTGCTCGTGCATTGTTCCTCATGTATGCCTTGGGGGGGCTGGGCGCTGCAGTACTGTACTTTACGGTAATCCTGCCTGGCGCCTTGGTGCCAGAACGCTATTCCGCACGTGATTTTAGTTTGGCAGGGAGGTTGTATTCGCAGCCGGGAATTCTGTTGAACTACATTCAGCAGATCGTGCTTCCCTGGCCGGAGTCACTGAAATTCTATTATGACAATGCGGAAGTCCCGCCTTCTTGGCGGTCGTCTGCTTTCATTGTACCGATGCTGGCGCTGGTCACGCTGTCGAGTGTGGTCTGGGTGCTGCGCAAGCATTGGCCACTGACGGCGCTTGGCATCGGATGGTTTTTTGTCAGTCACTTGCTGACTAGCAATGTCGTGCCACTGGAGCTGGCTTTCGAGCATCGCAACTACCTGGCAATCGCGGGTATTGCTCTTGCTCTGGCGCAGCCGCTGGCGGCGCTCATGGGGAGGTGGACCATTGAAGCACGCCGTACAGTCGTGGTGGTCCTGCTTTTGTTCGTTGCCACGATGGGGTGGGTCCAAGTGCAGACGTGGGCAGATCCGATGCGGCTAGCCCTCACTCTGTCCAACCGTAACCCTGATTCGTCGCGAGCCGGTTATGAGCTTGGGCGAGCGCTGCTGGCATCCTCACCTGCCGACCCGGCCTCCCCAGCCTGGGCTCTGGCTGAGAAGGAGTTCGCGCATGCGGCCTCCTTACCCGGCAGCTCGCCGCTTCCGGAGCAGGCGCTAATCATTCTCAGCTCGCATCAGGGGCGTGCGCAGTTGCCGGAGATATGGGCCTCGCTTGAACGAAAAATATCAAAGCGAGCATTGGGGCCGCAGGAAGTCGGGGCGCTGGAGGCGATCGTCGCGTGCCGGGTTGAGGGGGGATGCAGGCCAGCGAAGGAGCAGGCGTTGGTTACCCTGTTGTCGAGCGCAACTGCGGAGAATCCTCGTTCATCCAAGGTCCGGGTGATCTTTTCCAATTATGCCTTCAACGTAATGAAGGACCCGCCACTGGCGATGAAGCTCATTCGTGAGGCAGTTCAGATTTCTCCCCGGGACCTCGGGTGCCGGCTATGGCTGCTCAGGATGGGGTTGGCATCGAACTTGCTTGAAACCGATGAGGCCAGACAAGGATTGGGGATCTTGCGGGCTGCCAATCATCGCAAAATATACGACCGGGATATCGCGAGCCTGGAACACTGGCTGGCGGCGAGCCAGCAAAAAACGGGGGAGTAATAGATGCAGCAGCGTGGTTTTTCCTTGATCGAACTCATGATCGTGGTTGCGATCATTGCAATCCTGGCGGCTGTCGCACTGCCTGCGTACCAGGACTATGTCGCGCGAGGTCAGGTGGCTGAAGGGCTTTCACTATCAACCGGGGCAAAGGAGGCAATCGCTACCTATTATTCCGACCATGGGCAGTTTCCTGCTGATAACCACGTCGCGGGAATGGCGCCGCCGGCGTCGGTCTCTGGAAAATTCGTCCGATCGGTGACGGTCGACAACACTGGTTCGATTTCGGTGGCCTTCGCATCTTCAGCCAGCGCCAAGATCGCCGGGCAAACACTGATTCTGACGGCGACCGACACGAATGGTTCGGTGAACTGGTCCTGTGGCGGCCTGGACGCCAGGTATGTCCCTACATCCTGCCGCTAGACAGTAGCTCGCGCTGATCCAACTCCGGGTCCGGATCCGGAGTTCAACGCCCAATTGAACGACTTGCTTCTGCCAGAAGAGCTTCCATCTGAATGGCTCGTTCTTTCCAGTCGAACGCGCTCAGACCATCACTCGAAAGCGGCGTTCGAAGCTGAAGCTCGATCGCCTCAACGAGGTCATTGACGTTGCCGGGAGCATATGTGTGGAGTGCATCTCTGCCGATCAAACTCGTATCGCCTACGTCCGCGGCTACGATTGGCACACCACAAGCAATCGATTCCGCCAGTTTAAGTGGATAGCAAAAGCGCCCAAACGCGGATTCACGATTGCAGACGATCGACACATCGAGTGAATTGATCAGCAAGGGGACCCGCTCCCAGTCGATGACACCAAGGTCGATGATCCTCGGATGTGGGTAGCGTTGAACGGTGGCATCCCTGGGACCGGCAATGACGAGCTGGATATCTGAGTGGCGCTCTGCAAGTGCGTGGAATGCCCGGAAAAGGTCCTCAATGCCCCGGCTTTGATCGAGGGCACCGGCGCAGCCAACCAGGCGAGCTTCCGCAGGCAAGCCAAGCATCTCCCTGCAGGTGCGGCTGTTGATCGGATGAAACAGATCCCGACGCACCCCGTTCCCGATGACATGAACCGGCGCATGCGTTGAAAGAGTGGTTCTCATCTCGTCAGCCAAAGCATGTGTTACTGCGCTGATTGCCGTTGAGCCAGCACATGCGCGACGGAACGCGGCACGCAGGCCGGGGATCCGGGTGAGTCCGAATGATTCGTAGTTGTCGTAGAGATCCACAACATGGGGGGTCTGGATATGCTTCGCCAATCCCCCGCCGAGCACTGTGCATGGAGCATCAGAGCTTGTCAGTAGTACATCGACGCGGTGTTGCTGGTGAAGTCGCCTGATGGCACGCTTCAGCTGCATGGCCTTGAGCGAAAGAGCATTGATGGAGCTCCATCGAACCCCCGCCGGAGATAGGAAATTTCCGGCAATTCGATGCCGGTAGCTCAGCGCAATTCCACTGACGGTATGCCCGCGACGTGCAAGTGCTTCCGGGATCTCCCAGAGTCGCCCATAACGGTCGTCGATGAGATCACGTCCGGTGTACTGCCGCTTGCAGAGCATAAGAACGTGCATGGACGGACCTGTATGGAAAATCAAACGGGTAGTGCATCATCATGGGCCAGTTGAAGGTGAGAAGTCACCTACGAGGTGGGTTATGGGATTTGCAACAGCGCTGAGACGGATGGGTAATCAGCTCCGCCTTGGGGAGCGGCCGGGTTGGGTGCAGAGCACCCTGCGTCGCCTGTTCCGTCACGCCCAAGGGCGGCAGACCATACGCGACTTCGATGGCCGGTTCATGATGACCCTGGATCTGGCCGAACATATGCAGCGTCGTATGTTCTGGATGGATTACTACAACCTTCGCCTGGTCTCCCTCCTCGACCGCCTCCTTGAGCCGGGCATGATCGTGGTCGATGTGGGGGCAAACATTGGGGAGATCAGCCTGGTCTGTGCGAATCGTGTGGGCAGCACGGGCCGGGTCGTCGCATTGGAGCCAATTGCCGGAATTGCTGACGAATTGCGGTTGAACGTAAGCCGTAATGGGCTGCAGGGCGTAGTGCAGATCCATCAGCAAGGTCTGGCGGGACAGGCTGGCCGGCAGGCGATCTATGCATCCTGCGGGCAGCACGATTTGAATGAAGTCAATCAGGGACTTGGGAGCCTGCATGGAACCGACGGCGTCGACCAATGCATTGAAATGGTCGACATCACCACACTGGACGAACTTGCTCAGCGTGTCGGTCTGTCACGGTTGGACCTATTGAAGGTCGACATCGAAGGCGGTGAGCTGCCCTGCCTGCAAGGTGGGATTGAAACCCTACGGCGCTTTCTGCCGGTGATTGCGGTAGAAGTGCAGGAGCATTCCAGCCTGGCGGCGGGATACCAAAGTCGAGAGATCCTGGAGCTGTTGTCGCCATTGGGCTATCGATTCCATCGCCTGGAGTCGATGGGACGCTTGGTTCGGATCGACGTCGAGGATCTGCGTGATTATCAGGATGTGATTTGCATCGCAGGATCGGTTCGAGCCTGGGAGGTTGCATGATCTGGCTGCTGACCAGTCGCTGGGAAGCGGGTGGCCTGGAGCGCGTGCAACTGAATCTGTCGCGCCGCTTCATCGAGCTGGGGCATGCGGTCCGTATCGTTGCAGGTCGTGACCTCGGTGGGCCCGGAGGCAGTCGCGAGGTTGAATTCATTGCTCGCCGTGGCGCCTGGCAGCTACTTCTGAGACTCCCGTGGCGCATTCGACGCGAGCGGCCGCAGGTTGTGGTCACGACCTCCAATGACATTGCGGTATGGGTCACATTGTGGCGTCGTCTCCTCTATCCTTCCACGGCAATCGTTGTGGCCCAGCATCTTTCCCTGTCAGGACCAAGACGGCGGGCGCGCGGATTCACCAGGTTCAAGCTGGAGTTGATTCGTGGGGCGATGCGCGCGATGGTGGCGCGGTCCCAAGGACTGGTTGCTGTTTCTGGGGCCTTGGCGGCTGATATGGCGGATGAGCTCGGGCTCCCTCTTGCCGGAATACGGGTGATCCACAATCCGTTGATCCATACGGACAAGGTGTCGGCAAATCTCGCATCGCAGGCGTGGCCGTTCCCGGACGACGGTGTCCCGGTTTTTGTCTACGCGGGGCGCCTTTCAGCGGAGAAGCGCTTGGATCTTCTTTGGGAGGCATTTCAGCAGGTGCGAGTCACCCATCGGGCTCGTTTGCTCGTACTGGGGCAGGGGCAGGAAGGCGTGCGTGTGGCACGATGGATTGAGGGGAGCAGTTTTCAGAGCGACTGTGCGCTGCCAGGGCGAGTGGAGGATGTGCTGCCCTGGATGGTTCGAAGCACAGCGCTGGTGTTGCCGTCAGACTACGAGGGGTTTGGCAACGTGCTGGTCGAGGCCATGAGTTGCGGAGTGCAGGTGATTGCTACCGATTGTCCGCACGGCCCTTCGGAAGTTCTGGGGGGAGGTCAGTTCGGTCAACTGGTGCCTGTGGGAGATGCCTCTGCATTGGCCGCGGCCATGCGGAATGTACTGGATGGAAGGCTGCGGGTGGAGGTTGAAACTCTCCGCGAACGCAGCAGGGCATTTTCCGTCGACGTAGCGTGCGAGGCGTATCTCGAGGTTTTCAGCTCGGCAAGTGCGCGACTTCACGACCAGGACTGAAAATCACCGTCAGCCACGCGGCCGCTGCCATCAGTGTTTCGGCGATGATGATCATCCAAACCGCTCCCAACAGGCCGTGCGTAGGAACCCGCGCGGCGGCGATCATCGCCATGATCACCAGCCCGAGAGCCTCGATGACGAATCGGTGAATTTTCATGCCGCGTCCAATCAGGACATTGCAGGCGATCTGTCGCAGGCTGTAACCGATAACGAACAGGCCCATCCATTGCAGGCCCGCGATGGCAGCGGAAAATTCCATGCCGAGTAGAGAGGGCAGGGTGCTGGCGGCACACCACAGCACGACGCCTCCCAGCGTGCCATACCCTGTCGCGGCCAGAATCATTGAAATGATCAAGCGGCGATACTGGGGGGTCATTCGTTGCGCCCGGAACAAGTGTGGCATTGCCGACATGACCATTGCATCGAGTGGCATCGCAATCACTGCCGCGATGCGATAACACGCGGCGTACAAGCCGGCAATCTCGCTTCCGCCTGCATGCAGGACGAAGGACTTGTCCAGCGTGGTTACCGCAACAGCAGAGCTCCATGCGGCGGCGTGTCCCGTGCCATGCAGCAAGTCGCTGCTTTCGATGTGCATGCTCGCTGGGTCGGGATGCAATATGCCCCGTACCAGTATCAAGGCTAGCACCGCGCTGCATGCCGAAGAGACCAGATGCAACGTCAGATAGACCGTCAGATCGTGGTCGACCGGCAAAAGGCCGAAGATGCATATCGCAGCAAGCCTCGAGGCTGCGTTCAATGCGGGAAGGGCAGCTGCCCAACCCATGCGATCATGGGCCGAGAAGGCAAATGCCGCATTGGTAATGATCGGGAATGAGATGATTTCCGAAAGCGCGATCAGGCAGAGTGCGGGCCATGACAGCAGGCCTGCGGTCAAAAGCAGAAAGGACAAGGAAAGCGGTACTGCACTCAGCACGCAGAGCAATAGACTTTGCTTCCAATAGCGGGGGAACTGCGTGTGGTCTGCAGTGCTGTATTGATACATCAGCATGCCGCCACCGAGCCCAACCAGACCGGCAAGCGCTGACGCGGTGCCAATCGTGCCGGAGAACAGGCCGTAGTTGTTTGCTCCCAATACGCGGGCGCCGAGGATGATCCACGCGGCCAGACATGACATCCGCACGCCCTGCCAGAACATCACCAAAATTGAGGTTCTGGCCAGGTTGCCAAGGCGCGGCAGCCTAGCGGACACCGGGCGTCTCCATGATGGCTCTCAGTTGCTTCGCATAGTCTGCAGCGACCCGTGCATGGTCGAAGCGGGCTACCAGCGCGGGCCGTTGCGTTTGCGCCCACGCTTGCGCCTGCTCTGGCGCGTCGAGCAACTCGATCAGAACTTTCGCCAGCGCATCCGCGGATCGCTGCGTGGCCAGGTAGCGGGGTGGACCACCTGGGAATGCGTCACGCACCGCAGGCACGTCTGTGGTGACGACGGGGCATCCGCAACCCAGCGCTTCCACGGTAACCAATCCGAGCCCTTCCTGATCTCCGTCTCGGGCTTCGATGAAAGGAGCCACTAGCGTTGTTGCGCGTTGGTAGTAGGCCGGCAGCGCGCTCTGTGACACAGGGCCCATGAAGCGGACGTGCTGTTGCAGGCCCAGTGCTGCCACTTGAGATTCCCGTGCAGGGAGTTCTGGCCCATGCCCGATGACGGTGAGCGTGACCCGGGAATGGCGAGCCAGGACCGTTGGCAGGGCATCAATCAGGTACGCCAAGCCCTTCTTCTCGACCAGCCTCCCGACGAAAAGCAGTTCGTCACGCGCGCGTTCCAGTGGGGAGGGGACGAAGCGGTGCTGAAGATCCACGCCCATGGGTGAAACTGACAAGGGCAGGTCCGCCGCAAGGGCGCGCAAGGGCGCCACCATCGCTTGACTGACGACACTGGCCGCTTGGGCCCGAGCGAGGGCAAAGCGCTTCATGGCCTGGAACAATGGCGCGCGCAGTGAAAAGAGATCGCCCCCGTGGGAGGTCATCAACATCGGAGGGCGGAGCCGTTTCGGCAACAGAGCACTGGCAAGACCCTGAGGAATGATCCAATGGACATGCAGGACCCGATGGCGATGACGCTGCAATTCGCGCCGCATGGCCCACCATTGGGCCAGAAGAAAGGTGGGTACCAGCGCCAACGTCCATGGGCGGCGGCGGAGGTTGGAAGTGATGCCTCCACCATTAACCAGCTGTTCCATTGCCTCGGGCGCGTATCGATAGCGAATGACCTGGACTCCATCCAGTCGCTCGCGGGTGACCGCGCCCGGGGCATGGGGGCATAGCACCGTGACTTCGAAGTCACTGGTCAGGCGTTGGCTCAAAGCGTGTACGAACCCAGGTTCG
Organism: Stenotrophomonas indicatrix; assembly: GCA_041545745.1. Taxonomy (NCBI): domain Bacteria; kingdom Pseudomonadati; phylum Pseudomonadota; class Gammaproteobacteria; order Lysobacterales; family Lysobacteraceae; genus Stenotrophomonas; species Stenotrophomonas indicatrix. Next base: position 3,619,096 of record CP168152.1, on the reverse strand, counting down.
GGATCGCCAGCCCAGCGCGGATAGGTGGACGCAACAACCAGCAATCCCGGAAGGGCTGCAGCCTGTACGTCAGCCTCTGTCACGGCTGTGAGTCCTTCCGCGATGCCAAGTAGGTAAGACCCGTGATCTGTTCCGACACCAATCCGATCAGGAAGATGATCACCGATGCGCTGAACAGCAACGTGCTCATGTTGGTGAAGCGGTGCATGGTCGCGAACGTGTATCCATAGTAGCCCAGGCCCAGCATGAAGAACGCCAGTGCTACCGGGGCGAACAGCTTCAATGGGGAATACAGGGTGGCGATCTTGAAGATGATCAGCAGGAAGCGGATGCCGTCCTTGATCGGTCGGATATGGCTGCCGTTGCCCACACGTTTCGCGACGGGTATCGGCACATAGGCAACAGGATAGGCGCTTCGGAAGAAGGCCATGGTGCTGGTTGTCGGGTAGCTGAACCCATTGGGCAGCAGATGCAGGAACTCACGGAACCGTCCTGCGCGTACCGCACGGAAGCCTGAGGTGAGGTCCATTACCTTGAAGCCAGTCATGTGGCTGGCCAGCCAGTTGTAGAAGCGATTGGCCAATCCGCGATGAACGTTGGCTTGGCCGCTGCTGTCGCGCGCACCAACGACCATGTCGTAGCCCTCAGCCAGCTTGTCCAGCAAGGCACGGATGTGGGCCGGATCATGTTGACCATCGGCGTCCATGAACACCAGGATGTCTCCGCTGGCGGCGCGTGCGCCACGCTTGATCGATGCGCCATTGCCCATTGAGTAAGGGCTGGAAAGGACCTGGGCGCCCTGTTCGCGGGCAATGATTGCCGTGGCATCGGTTGAACCGTCATCGACGACGATGATCTCCGCATGCGGGTAGTGCTGACGAAGCGTCGGCAGCGTGCGAAGAAGGCCTTCGGCTTCATTCTTGGCCGGCAGGATGATGCTGAGCTGATTCAAGGTGTGTCCCCATTTTCCCCAGCGCAATGTTACTCCGCTACGATGTATGAATGGGGCAGGAAGTGCACGGACGCGTAGGGGGAGAGGATTCGCAGGACTGACTGGGGGGTATGAGCGCGACGGGTTCCAAACATGTGGTCCGATGGGATGTTGAACGGCCCTTGACGGCGCTATCATCTCCTGGGGAGTCAGGATCGTGCCTGCCGGGCTGGGAGTGCCGGGCAAGGCTGTGTTGCTCATGGATTGGCGATGCCGTCGGCCGTTGGGTCGCGACAGGTTCTGCTGCCCCGCGCTGTGCCCTTGGAGGGCACACCGCACCGCCAGACCCATGAGCCAAGGATTTCTATGAACGCCGTTACCACTGCCAACCTCGTCGGCATCACCGGACTGGCCCGCCGCCTGGTCCAGGACGGCGCGCTGGATGAGGTCGCCGCCCGCGATGCCATGGCCAAGGCCACCGCCGCGCGCCAGCCGCTGCCGACCTGGTTTGCCCAGAACAAGGTGGTCGGTGCTGCGCAGCTGGCGGCCGCCAATTCGCTGGAATTCGGCATGCCGCTGTTCGACGTGTCCACGTTCGACAGCAGCCAGAACGCGATGAGCCTGGTCAGCGAAGAGCTGCTGCGCAAGCACAACGTGCTGCCGCTGTTCAAACGCGGCGGCAAGCTGTTCGTCGGCACCAGCAACCCCACCCACTCGCTGGACGAGATCAAGTTCCACACCAATCTGGTGGTTGAACCCATCCTGGTGGACGAGGACCAGATCCGTCGCACGCTGGAGCAGTGGCATGCCAGCCACGACACCATGGGCGATGCGCTAAGTGGCGACGATGACGGCATGGCCAACCTCGATGTTGGCGGTGGCGACGACGACATGGCCAGCACCGACAGTGGCATCGACGCCAAGGGCGACGATACCCCGGTGGTCAAGTTCATCAACAAGGTGCTGATCGATGCCATCCGCAAGGGGGCGTCGGATATTCACTTCGAGCCCTACGAAGACGACTACCGCGTGCGCCTGCGCATCGACGGCCTGCTGAAGATGGTCGCGCGCGCACCGAACAAGCTCAACCAGCGCATCGCTGCGCGCCTGAAGGTGATGGCGCAGCTGGATATCGCGGAAAAGCGCGTGCCGCAGGATGGGCGCATCAAGCTCAACCTGTCCAAGACCCGTCAGATCGACTTCCGCGTCAGTACGCTGCCCACCCTGTTCGGCGAGAAGGTGGTGCTGCGTATCCTCGATGGCAGCGCGGCCAAGCTGGGCATCGACAAGCTGGGTTACGAGCCGGACCAGCAGAAGCTGTTCCTGGACGCCATCCACAAGCCGTACGGCATGGTGCTGGTAACCGGCCCGACCGGTTCGGGCAAGACGGTGTCGCTGTATACCGCGCTGGGCATCCTCAACGACGAGACCCGCAACATTTCCACCGCGGAAGATCCGGTGGAAATCCGCCTGCCGGGCGTCAACCAGGTGCAGCAGAACAACAAGCGCGGCATGACCTTTGCCGCGGCGCTGCGCTCGTTCCTGCGACAGGATCCGGACATCATCATGGTCGGCGAAATCCGCGACCTGGAAACTGCCGAGATCGCGATCAAGGCTGCGCAGACCGGCCACATGGTGCTGTCCACGCTGCATACCAACGATGCGCCGCAGACCATCGCGCGCCTGATGAACATGGGCATTGCGCCGTACAACATCACCAGTTCGGTGACGTTGGTGATCGCCCAGCGCCTGGCGCGCCGCCTGTGTTCGAACTGCAAGCGCCCGGCCAATCTGCCGGAGCATGCGTTGCTGGCCGAGGGCTTCACCCAGGCGCAGCTGGACGCGGGCATCGAGCTGTATGAGGCGGTGGGTTGCGATGAATGCACCGAGGGCTACAAGGGCCGTACCGGTCTCTACCAGGTGATGCCGATGACCGACGAGATCGCGAGTATCGTGCTGGCGGGCGGCAACGCGCTGCAGATTGCCGAGGCCGCGCAGGCGATCGGTGTGAATGACCTGCGGCAGTCGGCGTTGAAGAAGGCGGCTGCGGGTGTGACCAGCCTGGCCGAGATCAATCGCGTCACCAAGGATTGATGCAGTAGATCCACGCCATGCGTGGATGGCGGTCAGCTCCCAGCAGATCCACGCCATGCGTGGATGGCGGTCAGCGTCCAGTAGATCCACGCCATGCGTGGATGCGCGGCCAGCGACCAGTAGATCCACGCCATGCGTGGATGCACGGTGCATGAGGTTGCCGGCCAGCGGCCGGCACTACCACTTCGACGCAGAGCGTCCAGTAGATCCACGCCGTGCGTGGATGTGCGGTCAGCGTCCAGTAGATCCACGCCATGCGTGGATGCGCGGTTCAGGAGGTTGCCGGCCAGCGGCCGGCACTACCTATTCCATCCCCAGCTTCTTCAGCTTGTAACGCAGCGCGCGGAAGGTGATGCCCAGCTGCGCCGCGGTACGGGTCTTGTTCCAGCGGTTTTCTTCCAGCGCGCGCTGGATGGCACTGCGCTCGAGCTGCTCGATGTACGAGGGCAGGGCGGCGCTGCCAGGGTGCAGGTCGACCACGGCTTCGGCATGGGCGGCGCTGCCCGGTGAGCGCGGTGCATGCTGCGGCAAGCGCAGGTCGTCAGCACCGATGCAGTCTTCCTCGGCCAGCGCCAGCGCGCGTTCCAGGATGTTCTCCAACTCGCGCACATTGCCGGGGAAGCCGTACTGCGCCAGTGCGTCCAGCGCCGAGGGCGCCAGCAGCGGGGTGGCGCGGCCATGGCTGCGGGCCAGTCGCGCCAGGATCGAGGCGGCCAGCGCCGGCAGGTCCTGGCGGCGCTCGCGCAGTGGCGGTACGCGCAGTTCGATCACATTGATGCGGTAGTAGAGGTCGTGGCGGAAACGCCCGTCTTCGACCAGCTCGGACAGATCCTTGTGGGTGGCCGAGAGAATGCGCACGTCCACCGGTTCTTCGCTGGGAGCGCCAACCGCGCGCACCGATTTCTCCTGGATCGCACGCAGCAGCTTCACCTGCATCTGCAGCGGCAACTCGGCCACTTCATCCAGGAACAGGGTGCCACCGTGCGCGGCCTGGAACAGTCCCGGCTTGTCGGCATGGGCGCCGGTGAAGCTGCCTTTGCGGTGGCCGAAGAACTCGCTCTCCATCAATTCGGTGGGGATGGCGCCGCAGTTGACCGGCACGAACGGCCCGGCCGCGCGTGCACCCTGTGCGTGGATGGTGCGTGCGACCAGTTCCTTGCCCACCCCGGATTCGCCGAGGATGTAGACCGGTGCCTGGCTGCGCGCGACCTTGCCGATGGTGGCGCGCAGCACGTCCATGGCCGGTGATTCGCCGAGCAGGCGCGCGGCCTGTTCTACGGCGGGGCCGGTAGCGGGGCGTTCGCTGTTGTTGAGTTCCAGCGCATGCTTGACCAGGCCGCGCAGCACGGTGATGTCCACCGGCTTGCTGACGAAATCGAACGCGCCCGCCTTCAGTGCTTCCACTGCCAGGTCCATGCTGCCGAAGGCGGTGATCATCGCCACCGGCGTGCGCGGATAATGCTGGGCGATCTCGCTGACCAGTTCGATGCCGTTGCCATCGGGCAGGCGCATGTCGGTGATGCACAGGTCATAGGGATTGCTGGCCAGCAGTTCGCGGGCTTCGGCGAGGTTGGCGGCGGTGCTGATGCGCAGACCCATGCGGCCGAGGGTCAACACCAGCAGTTCGCGGATATCGCGTTCATCGTCGACGACGAGGGCGCTGCGGGTTTCGTTCATGGGTGGGAAAGATAGCCGAGGGGGTGGAATGCGACAAATGCTTGACGCACGAAATCAGTCCGGAAACAGGGTGTGCGGGCCGGGCAGTACCAGGCGGAAGCAGGAGCCGCCGGCGGGCACGGGGATGTAATCCAGCCGCGCCTGGTTGGCCCTGCACAGCTCGCGGGCGATATAAAGGCCCAGGCCGGTGCCGTGCTCGGAGGTGGTGAAGAAGGGGCGGAACAGCTGCGCGGCGACGGTTTCGGGAATGCCGGGGCCACGGTCCATCACGTCGATCACCGCACTGCGTTCGTGCTGGGCCACGCGCAGCCGTACGCGCGCGGGTTGCTCGCCGATGCGGCCGTACTTCAGGGCGTTGTGCACCAGCACGGTCAGCACCTGGTACAGGTGGCGCGGGTCGACCTGGGCCGGCACCGAGGTGTCGTTGATGATCGGCTCGATGCTGTCGGTTTCCAGCGTCTGCCCCTGCTTGTACTCCAGCACGAAGCGGCGTACGAAGGCGGCCAGGTCCACGTTTTCCGGATTGGCGCGTTCGCGCCGGGCCAGGCCCAGCACGCTCTCAACGATGCCGTTGGTGCGTTGGCACTGTTGGTGGATGATCTGCAGCAGGCGACGGTCGCTGTCGTTGAAGCCGGTGCCTTCTTCCAGCAGCTGCACGGCGTAGTTGATGGCTGCCAGCGGGTTGCGGATCTCGTGCGCGAGGCTGGCCGAGAAGCGTCCCATCGCCGACAGGGTGAGCGATTCGGCGCGGCGCGAAACCACGCTGGAGTCATCCAGGAACACCAGCACCAGGTCGCTGCCGGCCAGCAGGCGGGCGAAGCGCGGTTGCACTTCCGGCTGGTCGGGGTTGAGCTGCAGTGGCATTTCGTCCTGCGCCCAGCCGTTGCGCCAGCGTTGCAGGCGGCGGGCAAGTTCGGGGGCGACGCTGGCCAGGTCGAGGCGGCCGGACTCGCCGTTGCCATCACTGTCGCCCAGCAGGATCGAGGCGGCTTCGTTGGCCAGGGTGATGCGGTTGTTGGCGTCGACCACGACCACGCCGGTACGCATGCGGCGGATGATCAGTTCGTTGATCTGGAACAGGTTGGCCACTTCGTCGCCACGCTGGTTGGCCAGCTGCTGGTTGCGGCGCGCGCGGTTGCCGACCTGGTAGCTGATGAAGGCCAGCGCCAAGTAGCTGGTGGTGAACATTGCCAGTTCGGCCAGGGTGCGGGTGGGGTCGCCGCCTTCCAGTACCTTCCACAGGTATTCGGCGGCGGTGGCGACGCTGGCGGCCAGCGCCAGCACCAGTCCCCAGCTGAGCGGCAGCAGGGTGGCAGCGGCGGCGATGTTGAACAGCAGCGACATCGAGATGCCGGCGCTGGCGCCGGGCAGGGCGTGCGCCAGCAGGCTGGCGGCAATGATGTCCAGCAGCACGCCGCCGACGACGATGGGCCGAAGCCAGCGTTCGTTGCGGCCGATCACCAGCAGCAATAGCGACAGCAGCAGGTAGGCGGCGCCCACGCCGTTGGCCAGGCGCGGGTGGTGGGCTTCGCCGACCATGGCCGACAGCGGGCTGTAGAGCAGGGCAGCGATGACCGAGGCGATCAGCACCCGGTACAGGGCGAAGAAATACAGCTCGCGCCGCGGTATCGATTCGATGCGGTCGATCAATGAAGCACTGGGTGACACGCCGGAACTCCCCTTCTGGCTGCCTGGAACTGGATCATGCCGGCGGTGGGCCGAACCTTCCCGACGTCCCCCGATCGTCGGATCTGCTCGCTGCCCGGTTGCCGGCACCGTGGGCTCGAATTTACGGGGCCAGTATAGGGCGCCTGTACCGGGCTGGGCTGCGCAATCGACCCGGGCCCGCCTTTGGGCGGCGAGCCGGGCCGTGCCGCAACTACCTGAATGACCGTGGAAATCTGGCCGGTTCCGGCCTTTTGTCCATACTTCTTTGCGCCCCGGCGCTGGCTCGGCCACAATAGTGGGCCCGCCGCGGTCCATGCCGGCGCCCCGCCGGGGCCCTGAGGAATTGCGTGCGGTCGTTCCTATTCCCACGGTGACGCATGAATTTCCACGAATACCAGTCAAAACAACTGCTTGCCGAGTACGGCATCCCGGTCCCGGCCGGCAAGGTCGCTGCGACCCCGGACGAAGCTGTTGCCGCTGCCAACTCCCTGGGCCAGGGCCCCTGGATGGTCAAGGCGCAGATCCACGCTGGCGGCCGCGGCAAGGCTGGCGGCGTCAAGTTCTGCAAGACCACCGACGACGTGAAGGCCGCTGCGGCCAAGATGCTCGGCACCAAGATGGCCACCTACCAGACCGCGGGCGTTGAACTGCCGGTCAATCTGGTGCTGGTGACCACCGCTGGCGAGATCGTCAAGGAACTGTACCTGTCGGTGCTGGTTGACCGTGGCACCAAGACCATCACCTACATCGCTTCTTCGGAAGGCGGCGTGGAGATCGAGCAGGTTGCCGCTGAAACCCCGGAGCTGATCCACTCGCTGAACGTCGACTTCGTCGAAGGCGTGCAGGGTTACCACGGTCGCGATTTTGGCTTCAAGCTGGGCCTGACCGCCAAGCAGGCCGGCCAGTTCGCCAGCATCATGGTGAACCTGTACCGCCTGTTCAACGAAAAGGACCTGGCGCTGGTTGAAATCAACCCGCTGGCCATCCTGGACGACGGCAACCTGTACGCGCTGGACGGCAAGTTCGACAGCGACGACAACGCCGCGTTCCGCCAGAAGGCCCTGGTCGCGATGCGCGACAAGACCCAGGAAGATCCGACCGAAGTGATCGCTTCGGAGCTGGACATCAACTACGTCACCATGGACGGCAACATCGGCTGCATGGTCAACGGCGCAGGCCTGGCCATGGCCACCATGGACGTCATCAAGCTCAACGGCGGCGAGCCGGCGAACTTCCTGGACGTGGGCGGCGGTGCCAACAAGCAGCGCGTCATCGAAGCGTTCAAGCTGATCCTGTCCTCGGACAAGGTCGAAGGCATCTTCGTCAACATCTTCGGCGGCATCGTCCGCTGCGACATGATTGCCGAAGGCATCATCGCCGCCGTGAAGGAAGTGGGCGTCAAGGTTCCGGTCGTGGTGCGTCTGGAAGGCACCAACGTGGAAGAAGGCAAGCAGCTGCTGCGTGACAGCGGCATGGCCATCATCCCGGCCGACAACATCAACGACGGTGCCAAGAAGGTCGTCGAAGCTGTCAAGAACGCCGCCTGATCCGACACCGAAGGAAATCCAATGTCAGTTTTGATCAATAAGAACACCAAGGTGATCGTGCAGGGCTTCACCGGCCAGCAGGGCACCTTCCACGCCACTCAGATGATCGAGTACGGCACCCAGGTTGTTGGCGGCGTGACCCCGGGCAAGGGTGGCACCACCCATATCGACCTGCCGGTCTTCAATACCGTTGCCGACGCCGTGCAGAGCACCGGCGCCAACGCTTCGGTCATCTACGTGCCGCCGCCGTACGCGGCTGACGCGATCCTGGAAGCCGCTGCTGCCGGCATCAAGGTCATCGTCTGCATCACCGAAGGCATCCCGGTGCTGGATATGCTGCGCGTCAAGAACGTGCTGACCCGTTCGCATCCGGACACCGTGCTGATCGGGCCGAACTGCCCGGGCGTCATCACCCCGGGTGAGTGCAAGATCGGCATCATGCCGGGCCACATCCACAAGCCGGGCAAGATCGGCATCGTGTCGCGTTCGGGCACCTTGACCTATGAAGCCGTCAAGCAGACCACCGAAGTCGGCCTGGGCCAGTCCACCTGCATCGGCATCGGTGGTGACCCGATCAACGGCCTGAACTTCGTCGACTGCCTGAAGCTGTTCAACGAAGACCCGCAGACCGAAGGCATCATCATGGTCGGCGAAATCGGCGGCGACGCTGAAGAAGCCGGTGCCGAGTACATCAAGAACCACGTGAAGAAGCCGGTCGTCGGTTTCATCGCGGGTGCTTCGGCTCCGGCCGGCAAGCGCATGGGCCACGCCGGTGCGATCGCATCGGGCGGCAAGGGCACTGCCGAAGGCAAGTTTGCTGCCATGGAAGCTGCTGGCGTCGTCACCGTGCGTTCGCCGGGCGACCTGGGCGCTGCCATCGCCAAGCTGGTGAAATAAGACCGCAGCCGCGCAGCGGCTACGTGTTTGTAGAGCCGGCCGCTGGCCGGCTGTCTGAAACAGAAAGGCCGCCTCCGGGCGGCCTTTCTGCGTCTGCAATGGGGTCAGATCTCTTTTGCCATGCAAAAGGGATCTGACCCCAGCGTTACAATGGCGGCATTGCAACCACAGGCTGGATTCCAATGGCTTCGATCCGCATCGCGATGGCGCAGTTCGACTTCCCGGTCGGCGATGTCGCCGGCAACACAGAGCGCATCATCGAGATGATCGGTCAGGCGCGCGACGAGTACGGCGCCGGGCTGGTGATGTTCCCCGAGCTGGCAGTCAGCGGCTATCCGCCGGAGGACCTGCTGCTGCGGCCGGGTTTCCTGTACGAGTGCGAGCAGGCGATGACCCGCATTGCGGCGGCGTGCCGTGGCATCACCGCCGTGGTCGGTTGGCCGCAGGCCGCCGGTGCGGTGGTCTACAACGCGGCCAGCGTGCTGCGCGATGGCCTGGTGGAGCAGACCTACCGCAAGCGCGAACTGCCCAATTACGCGGTGTTCGACGAGCGCCGCTACTTCGATGTCGACCCGGACGGTGGCAGCTGCGTGTTCGAGGTTGATGGCATTCCGGTTGGTTTGCTGGTCTGCGAAGACCTGTGGTTCGCCGAGCCGCTGGCCGATACGGTGCGTGCCGGTGCGCAGCTGGTGGTAGTACCCAACGCTTCGCCGTACGAGCGCGGCAAGCATGCCCAGCGTGACGCTGTGCTGGCTGCACGTACCCGCGAAAGCGGCGCGGCCATCGCCTACCTCAACGTTGTGGGCGGCCAGGATGCGCTGGTGTTCGATGGTGCATCGGTGGTGGCCGATGGCGATGGCACGGTGCACCCGGCCGCGGCGGCCTTCGTCGACCAGTGGCTGGTGGTGGACTACGACGGCGCTACCCGCCGCTTCCTGCCGCAGGTATGGATGGACGACGGCGACGAGAGCATGGATGCGCTGGCCTGGCGCGCGGTGACCCGCGGCATCCAGGACTACTGCAGCAAGAACGGCTTCAAGAAGGTGTGGCTGGGTCTGTCCGGTGGCATCGACTCGGCGATCGTGCTGGCCATGGCGGTCGATGCGCTGGGCGCGGAGAACGTGACGGCGGTGCGCCTGCCGTCGCGCTATACCGCCGGCATGTCCAACGACCTGGCCGCCGAGCAGTGCGAGGCGCTGGGCGTGAAGCTGGAAGCCGTTTCCATCGAGCCGGCGTTCCAGGGCCTGATGCAGGCGCTGGCGCCGATGTTCGAGGGCACCACGCCGGATGTGACCGAGGAGAACCTGCAGTCGCGCAGCCGTGGCGTGATCCTGATGGCACTGGCCAACAAATTCGGTGGCCTGCTGCTGACCACCGGCAACAAGAGCGAGTACGCGGTCGGCTACGCCACCATCTATGGCGATATGTGCGGCGGCTACGCGCCGCTGAAGGACCTGTACAAGACCGAGGTGTTCGGCCTGTCCAAGTGGCGCAACACCGTTGGCGGTGCGCCGGTGATCCCGCCGGCGGTGATCAGCCGCCCGCCCTCGGCCGAACTGCGCGAAAACCAGACCGACCAGGATTCGCTGCCGGCCTACGACGTGCTGGATGGCATCCTGTACCGCTACATCGACCAGGAGCAGTCGCGCACGGAGATCGTCGCTGCAGGCTATGACGCGGCGGTGGTGGATCGTGTGCTGCGGCTGGTGCGCATCAGCGAGTGGAAGCGCCACCAGGCCGCGCCAGGCCCGAAGGTCTCGCGCCGCGCGTTCGGGCGTGAGCGCCGCTACCCGATCAGCAACGGTTACAAGCGCTGAGGGCCGGTCGCCGGGCATGGCCCGGCGCTACCAAACGATAGGTAGTGCCGGCCGCTGGCCGGCAACCGGGTGTACCGCCCATCCACGCATGGCGTGGATCTACTGGGCTTCGTTGAGCAGCTGCTCTAGGCCGGCGGTTTCGATGGCTTCGTCGAAATGGCTATTCCCCAGCCGCGCACGAACGAATGCCAGACCATCGGCCGCCGCTGCGTCGAGCGTGCCGCGATGGTCGACCGGGTATCGGCGGAATGCCACCGGTTCACCGCGCAGGGCCAGGCCGACGGCATACAGCAGGGTGGTGAGATAGGGCACGTCGCGATCCTGGCTGCCGTGGCCCAGCATCAACGGTTGGCTGAAGCCCCGCCGTGGCACACCCAGATAGTCATGCAGCAGTGCCCAGACGCCCGGTACCGAGGTCAACGGCGCGCTGAACATTTCTCCCGTGTTCGCACCTTCCAGGCTGGCCGCCAGCGGGCCCAGGCACTGCTGGCGCGCCAGCGCAACCCGTGCATGGCCTTCATCGCTGAGCACCTGCGCGATGCGCGGCTCCACCTGCAGCAGGCCATCGAGCAGGTAGGCGTGATAGGCGTTGACCGCCCCGGGATTCGGTGCGCGGTTGTCGGGCTTCATCACCAGCGCGGTCAGTTCGACGGCCGTGGGCGTGCCGGTGGTGAAACTGCCGCGGTATTGCAGCGAGGGCCCATACGACGGTGCCAGATGGCCGGCAGTGAGTGCGGCGGCGCCGCCCTGCGAGTGGCCCACAGAGACCCATCGCGGCGACAGCGTGGCAGTGCCGAGGAAATGGCGGCCGGCCTTGATGAGATCGATGGCGTTGCGCGCGGAGGTACGCACGTGCAGGTAGGCATGGTCACCCGGGCTGCCCAGGCCTTGGTAATCGGCGGCAACGACGGCATAGCCCTGTGCCAGGAACTGGTCGAGGAAGCGGCCATCGCGCTCGGGCTGATAGGGGCCCGATACCGATGGCGCGCAGTGGTCGGCGATGCCCTGGGTGCCATGTGCCCAGGACACCACCGGCCAGCCGCCTGCCGGCGCAGGCCCGGCGGGCAGGTAGACCAGCCCGGTGGCCTGGGCCAGGCGACCGTGATGATCGGGGGTGCGGTAGGCCAGCTTGTAGGCCTGGGCAGCCTTGGAGGGCACCCAGCTGGCACGGTAGGGCGAGGCTGAGAGCAGGTCACCCGGCTCCGCTGCGAGGGCAGCAAGTGGGCTGGCGGCCAGCGCGAGCAGGGCCGTGACCAGCAGGGTCGGGCGGGGTCGGAACCGCTGGGGCAATGAGGACATGTGGCGCTCCATGCAGGCCGGGATGGCCTTTGCGCCGCAGTCTGAAAGCTGTCCTTCGCGCTGACTGGGACGGACGTCGCAGCGATCGCGGATTCGAAGAATTCCTAGCGATGGCGCCAGGCAAAAAAAGGCCCCTTGCGGGGCCTCTTTTCTTACTTCTTTTCCAGTCGCGCGTTGCGCTGGCCGGTGGCGGCGGACTTCTCGCCGGCAAACGGGTTGAGCTTGCGGATCATCCACGGGTACTTCGGCCACTTGCCTTCCAGCCACGGGTGGTCCGGCTGGTTCAGCTGCAGGACGCGGCGGGCGTCATCGGCCAGGGTCTTGTTACCCAGGTGGGTGTAGGAGTCTGCCAGCACCGCCACGGCATCGTTCTGGAACGCGCTCTGCGGGTAGGTTTCCAGCAGGTAGTTGGCGCGGCCGGCGGCCGAGACCCAGGCGCCGCGGCGCATGTAGTACAGGGCGTTGTCGAGCTCGTGCTGGGCGAATACGTCACGCAGCACCAGCATGCGCTGGCGCGCGTCGGCGGCATAGCGGCTGTTGGGGTAGCGGTCGACCACGATGTTGAAGTCTGAATACGCCTGGTGGGGCGTGGACAGATCGCGGCGGCTTGCGTCCAGCGACCATACGCGACGCAGGAAAACCGTATTGCGGTTGGAGTTGGCCAGGCCGCGCAGGTAGTACAGGTACGCGATGTTGCGGTGGGTCGGGTAGGTGCGGATGAAGCGGTCGATGCTGGACACCGCGTCATCGTGCTTGCCGGCCTTGTACTGGGCGTAGGCCGATTCGATCATCGCCTGCTCGGTGTACGGGCCGTAGGGATACTGTGCCACCAGACGGCGGAAGCTGGCTTCAGCGCCGCTCCAGTTGCCGCCTTGCATCAGCTTGTGGCTCTTTTCGTAGAGCTGTTCGACCGGGGTGCCTTCATCAGGGCGATCGCCCTTGGTGCCGCGGTTGCAGCCGGTGGCGACGATGACCAGCACCAGCAGAAGGGCGGTGAGGCGGACGGGCGCGGAGAGCAGGACGGAGCGTCGGATCATGGGGTCAATGCGGGACGCGGCTGGAATACGAAGGGTCGATGATAGCCTAGTGTCCTGTCCAGCGACTGAAACCGGCTCGCCGGGACCCCAAAATTTCAAAGATGCCCCCTGCCATGTCTGAACAACCCTCCGAATCGGCCCGCCAGGCCATTGTCCCCGACACCTCCGCCGGCCGTCGTTTCGACGCGGTCGTGGCCGAGCTGTTCCCCGAATACTCCCGCTCCCGCCTGACCGAGTGGATCAAGGCCGGCGACGTCCTGCTGGACGGCGCACAGGCGCGCCCGCGCGATGCACTGCGCGGCGGCGAGGTGGTCACCCTGCAGGTGGTGCTGGAAGCCCAGACCACTGCCGAGCCGGAAGACATCCCGCTGGACGTGCTGTTCGAGGACGAGCACCTGCTGGTGATCAACAAGCCGGTTGGCCTGGTCGTGCACCCCGGCGCCGGCAACCACAGCGGCACCTTGGTCAATGCGCTGCTGTACCGCGACCCGTCGGTGGCGGTGCTGCCGCGCGCGGGCATCGTGCATCGCCTGGACAAGGACACCAGCGGCGTGATGGTCGTGGCCCGCACGCTGGAAGCGCAGACCGCGCTGGTCGAGCAGCTGGCCGCCCGTGACGTGCACCGCCAGTATCTGGCCGTGGTGATGGGTGCGCTGGTGGCCGGTGGTACGGCCGATGCGCCGATCGACCGTCACCCGCGCGACCGCCTGAAGATGGGCGTGCGCGAGGATGGCAAGGAAGCGGTGACCCATTACCGCCTGCGCGAGCGCTTCCGTGCGCATACCGCGCTGGAATGCCGCCTGGAAACCGGGCGTACCCACCAGATCCGCGTGCACATGGCGCACCTGCGCCATCCGATCGTGGGCGATCAGCTGTACGGCGGTGCGCTGAAGCTGCCCAAGGGTGCCAGCGATGAGCTGGTGGCCGCGCTGCGCGGCTTCAAGCGCCAGGCCCTGCATGCAGAGACCCTGGAGTTCGTGCATCCGATCAGTGGTGAGCCGGTGCGCAACACGGCACCGGCGCCGGCCGACATGCTGCACCTGATGAAGGTGCTGCGCGAAGACAGCGCTGCCTTCGCCGAGCGCGAGCGGAACCGCTGGTAATGACGACCGCGCTGCCACTGCTGCAGGCCGATTGGCCGACGCCCCCGGGCGTGCATGCACTGACTACGCGCCGGCACGGCGCGGGCGTCTCGCCGGAGCCGTTCGCCCAGTTCAACCTGGGCAACCGGCACGCCGCCGACGGTGACACGCCGGCCAACGTCGAGCACAACCGGCAGTTGCTGCAGCAGGGGCTGGCGTTGCCGTCTGCGCCACATTGGCTGCGCCAGGTGCACAGCAGCACCGTACTGCGTTTCGCTGCGCCGCCGGTGGAGGGGGCCAGCGAACCGGTAGCCGATGCCGCGGTGACGTCGGTATCCGGCGTGGTGCTGGCGATCCTCACCGCGGACTGCCTGCCGGTGGTGTTCGCCGCTGTCGATGGCAGCGAGGTGGGCGCTGCCCATGCCGGTTGGCGTGGCCTGGCCGACGGCATGCTGGAGGCCACCGTGGCCGCCATGCAGACGCCGCCGGCACAGCTGCGGGCGTGGCTGGGCCCGGCAGCGGGACCGGCCGATTACGAGATCGGCGAAGAGGTGTACCACGCCTTCGTCGGCCACGCTGCGGCCGCTGCGGCGGCCTTCGTGGCAACCCGGCCCGGTCACTGGAAAGTGGACCTGTTCGCGCTGGCGCGACAGCGCCTGCAGGCGGCGGGCATGGACCTGGGCAACATCCACGGCGGCACGGTCTCGACCATGGCCGATGCGGATCTGTACTCGCATCGCCGCGACCGTCGTACCGGCCGGATGGCGACGCTGGTGTGGATGGACTGATGCGGGGTTATCACGCTGCGGGGGCAGAACCTGGCGGCGTGATTGTCTTCGACGGCGTCTGCGCGTTGTGCAGCCGCTGGGTGCGTTTCCTGCTGCGGTTCGACCGCCAGGAGCGCTTTCGCTTCGCGGCGATGCAGGGCGCGCAGGGCAGCGCGTTGTTGCGGGCGCACGGCCTGGACGCGCACGACCCGACCTCGTTCCTGCTGTTGGACGGGCAGGGCGGCGCGTGGACCGATACCGATGCGATCCTGCGCGTTCTACGGGCACTGGGCGGTGCTTGGCGCCTGGCGGCCGTGCTGCGCGTGCTGCCACGGCGCTGGCGCGATGGTGCGTACCGTGTGCTGGCACGCAACCGCTATCGCTGGTTCGGGCGGCATGACGCCTGCTTCCTGCCGACGCCGTCACAGGCCGCGCGCTTCCTGGATTGAAGAGGGGACGGAGGGGATTAAGTCGTTTGTGGCAGAAACGACTTAATCCCCTCCGTCCCCTTTTCAGTCAGCCTTCCAGCGCCTCGAGGTAGCTGCGGCGCCAGTGGTTGATGTCGTACGTGCGCAGGTGCTCCATCATCGCCTGCCAGCGCTCCTTGCGCCTGTGCAGCGACATCGTCGCGGCGGTGGCGATGGCATCGGCCACACCATCCAGATCGTGCGGGTTGACCAGCAGCGCCTGCTTCAGTTCATCGGCCGCGCCGGCCAGCAGGGACAGCACCAGTACACCGGGGTCTTCCGGGTCCTGCGAGGCCACGTATTCCTTGGCCACCAGGTTCATGCCATCGCGCAGCGGGGTGACCAGGCCGACAGCGGCGGCACGGTAGAAGCCGGTCAACGTGGCGTGGGTGAAGTTCTGGTTGACGTAGCGCAGCGGTGTCCAATCCGGCTCGGCATGGCCACCATTGATGTGGCCGGCGATCTGCTCCAACTGGCTGCGCAGTTGCCGGTACTCGGTGACATCGCCGCGTGAGACGGGAGCGATCTGCAGGTAGGTGAGCGAGCCGCGCTGGTCGGGATGACGCTGCAGGTAGCGTTCGAAGCCGAGGAAACGCTCGGGCAGGCCCTTGGAGTAGTCCAGGCGATCCACGCCGATGGCGAGCTGGCGGTCGCGCAGGCTGCTGCGCAGGTTCTTCACTGCCGCCTTGCTGGCTGCGGTGCTGGCCTGGCGGGCGATCAGCGCGGTGTCGATGCCGATCGGGAACGCCGCGGCACGGAAGTGGCGTCCACCGGGCGCTTCGAGGTTGCCGTTGTCGAGTACGCGGCCGCCGCCGAACAGCCGCAGGTAGGTCTGGAAGCGATCGGCATCGCGCTGGGTCTGGAAGCCGACCAGGTCGTAGGCATACAGCGCCGAGAACAGCCGCAGATGGTCGGGCATGGCCTGCAGCAGGTCGGCCGAGGGCATCGGGATGTGCAGGAAGAAGCCGATGCGGCAGCCGATACCGCGCTCACGCAGCATCGCACCGAGCGGAATCAGGTGGTAGTCATGGATCCAGACGATGTCGTCCTCGCGAAGCAGCGGCGCGAGCTTGTCGGCGAAAAGCGCGTTGACCCTGTGGTAGGTCTCGCGGGTGCCGCGGTCGTAGTCGACCAGGTCCAGGCGGAAGTGCAGCAGTGGCCACAGTGTGCGGTTGGCGAAGCCGTTGTAGTAGCCGTCCACATCGCGCTTGGCCAGATCCATGGTGACGTACTGGATGTCACCGTCGCGCTGTTCGTGCAGCGTGCCACTGGCCTCGCGCACGCTCTTTCCACTCCAGCCGAACCACAGCCCGCCGCGTTCCTTCAGTGCCGCCAGCAGGCCCACGGCGAGGCCGCCGGCACGGTTCTCGCCAGGGACGGCAACACGGTTTGAAACAATGACCAGGCGGCTCATGAAGCCTCCTGCCAGGACCGCGACAGGCGCATGGCCGCGGTGATCAGGCCGACATGCGAGTAGGTCTGCGGGAAGTTGCCCCAGGCTTCACCACCGTCGAACGCAAGGTCCTCCGACAGCAGGCCAAGATGGTTGCGTTGCTGCAGCAGCGCTTCAAACATGTCGCGCGCTTCATCCATGCGGCCGATCGCAGCGAGCGCATCGATGTACCAGAACGTGCAGATGGTGAAGCTGGTTTCCGGTTCGCCGAAATCATCCGGCGCGATATACCGGTACAACGCATTGCCGTGCTTGAGGTCGCGGCCGATGGCATCAACGGTGGCGACGAAGCGTGCGTCGTTGGCGTCGATGAAGCCGATGTCGGCCAGCAGCAGCAACGATGCATCCAGGCGATGGCCATCGAAGGTATCGGTGAAGTGGCCGAGCTCCTCGCTCCAGGATTTTTCCATGATGCGTGCGTGGATGGTGTCGGCACGCTCGCGCCAGTACTGCGCGCGGTCATCACGCTTCAGGCGCACGGCGATCTTGCACAACCGATCGCACGCCGCCCAGCACATCGCGCTGGTGTAGGTGTGTACTTCGGTGCGGCCGCGGAATTCCCACAGGCCCGCATCGGGCACGTCGTGCAGGGCGTAGGCCTGTTCGCCCAGCGGTTCCAGCCGGGCAAAGGTGTGGCTGTCACCGGGGTCCTGCAGGCGGCGGTCGAAGAACAGCTGGGTGGAGGCCAGCACCACGCTGCCGTACACATCGTGCTGGCGCTGTACCCAGGCCAGGTTGCCGCGCCGCACCGGGCCCATGCCGCGGTAGCCGGACAGACTGGGTACTTCGTCCTCGTCCAGCTTGGCCTCGAAACCGATGCCGTACAGCGGCTGCAGCGTGCCGTCAGTGGTGGCCAGGTTGAAGATGTAGCCGAGGAACTGCTCCATCGTGCGGGTGGCGCCCAGACGGTTCAGCGCGCGCACCACGAAGGCGGCATCGCGCAGCCAGCAGTAGCGGTAATCCCAGTTGCGCACGCTGCCGGGCGCTTCCGGAATCGAGGTGGTCATTGCCGCGATGATCGCGCCGCTGTCCTCGTACTGGCAGAGTTTGAGGGTGATCGCACTGCGGATCACCGCGTCCTGCCATTCCAGCGGAATGGACAGGTAGCGCACCCATTCGCGCCAATAGTCGCGGGTGCGCTGGAAGGCTTCCTGCACGTAGCCGCTGATGGAGCGGTTGAGCGATTCATCCACGCCCAGGATCAGGTGGATGGGATGGTTGAGCACGAACGGCAAGCCATCACGCACGAAGCGCACCGGGACGTCGGTGGTCAGGCGCAGCACATGCTCGGGCAGGATCCAGCGCACGTGATTGCTGCCCCAGGTGGACTCGGGCACGCGCGCGCCCCAGTCGGCCAGTGGGCGGGCACGGATCACGATGCGCGGGCTGCCGGACAACGGGCGCACCTGGCGGATCAGGCTGACCGGCCGGTAGAAACGATCGTTCTGGCGCCAGCGCGGGGCGAAATCGAGGATTTCCAGTGCGCCGCCATGTGCATCGCGCAGCACGGTGCGCAGGATCGCGGTGTTGGTCAGGTACTCCTGTTCGCTGTCGGCGAAGTCCTCCAGCTCGATGGCGAAGTCGCCGCCGGTCTGCTGGTTGGGGCTGAGCAGGGCACAGAAGGTCGGGTCGCCGTCGAAGGTCGGCAGGCAACTCCAGACAACACGGGCGTGTTTGTCGACCAGGGCGCCGAAGCTGCCGTTGCCGACCACGCCCAGATCAAGATCAGGTTGGGTCATCACGCGGTACATCTCGGTTGCGGCCGTGGGGGCCGGGGTCAATACGCATTCTCACGCAGCCAGGCGTGCACGCTGCGTATGTCGGGCAGCGCGAACACCGCTGCACTGGGTTCACGTTCGCCGATCAGCACGCTCCAGCCATGCAGGCCATTGGCCGCATCGAAGCCGAATTCATCGGTCAGGTCATCGCCGAGGAACACCGGCAGACGCCCACGGAACGGCAGATACTGCATCAGCCGGCGTACGGCGCGGCCCTTGTTGGTACCGACGGGGACGAATTCGACGACATGGTCGCCCGGCTGCAGGCGATAGCTGGCACGGCCGCGCAGGTGGCGGTCGGCGAAGGCGCGCACGTCGTTGGCTGCATGCGGCGCACCCCGCCAGTGCAGGGCCAGGCCTACCCCCTTGTCTTCCACCAGAACGCCGGGATGGCCATGGGCGAAACGCATGGCTTGTTGATGAAGGGCATGCAGCCAGTCGGCGGTGTCATCGCCATGCTCATCGCGTATCACGCGCCCATCCTGTGCGCGCAGCTCGTGGCCATGCAAGCCCGCGGCGGGAAGCTTGAGCGGTGCGAACAGCAGGTCCAGCTGTTCAAGCGGGCGACCACTGACCAGTGCCACGGCACCTTCCAGTCGATCGCTGATGCGGCCGATGGCTTCACGCACATCGGGGAGAAGCTGCACGGCGTCGGGGCGTGCAGCGAATTCGATCAGAGTGCCATCCACATCGAGAAACAACGCGCAGGCGTCGTCCAGCAATGGAGGTGGCGGACGCAGGGGGAGCGGTTCAGCCATGGCGAACATGATGCCACCGATGGCGTGTATGCGGGGTCGAGGGCAGGCTACGGCGGGTGCGGACCAACGGTCCGCACCCACCCGCAGCGATCAATGGCGTCCCGGTGGGTGCCGACCGTTGGTCGGCATGCTGTGCGGACCAACGGTCCGCACCCACCCAAGGCAATCACACCCAGAGCAATCAGAACGTGTAACGCACGCGACCGTAGTAATACGCACCGTTGCTGCCAATCGGCGACAGCACGTCGTAGGGCAGGTTGCCGAAGTAGTGGATGTCCTCGTTGGAGCGATCCGGGTAGTTGTCGGTCAGGTTCTGCCCACCGATGGCCACGCTCCACTGCGGGGTGATGCGGTATTCCACTTCCGCATCCAGCTGCCACTCGGCCTGGTAGGTCTGGCGCGGAATGTAGCCATCACCGAAGTTGAATACGCGGGTGGCGCTGCCGTAGCGGTTCACCCGGCTGCTCAGCGACCAGCGGTCGTTGCTCCAAGCGGCTGAGAAACTGCTGCGGGTACGCGGGGTGGCATCGGTCAGCGTATTGGTCTCTTCGATGCCGAACAGCACGTAGTCCGGGTCCAGTGCCTGCAGCTGCGCGGGCGTGGCCAGTACGTTCTTCAGCGTGGTCTTGGTGTAGGCGTAGGTGCCGGTGAGCAGCAGCTGGCCATCGCCCAGCGACTGCCGCCAGTTGCTCACCAGCTCGGCGCCGCGGGTACGCGTGTCGGCGGCGTTGACGAAGAAGCTTGCACTCTGCAGGCCGGCAACACCGTAGTTGGTGGCCACATAATCGGTCAGCGCATCGCCGGTGATGCTCTCGGACAAGGCGATGCGGTCGTCGATGTCGATCTGGAAGAAGTCCAGCGACAGGTCGAAGTGCTCGCCGATGCGGCTGGTGAAGCCGAGCGAGGTGTTCAGCGACTTCTCCGGCTTCAGGTCCTGCGCACCCAGGCCACGGGCGATGGGGTTGTTGACCGAGAGCAGGCGGCCCTGCACCAGCTGGCCGCCGGCGTTGTAGCCGGTGGAGGTGGACTCGTAGCCGATCTGCGCCAGCGACGGTGCGCGGAAATTGTTGGAGATCGCGCCGCGCAGGGCGAACGCCGGGGTGAACTCGTAGCGCAGGCCGAGCTTGCCGGTCAGTTCGCCGCCGAAGTCATCGCTGTGCTCGTAGCGCGCGGCCAGGTCGGTGGAGAATTTTTCGCCGAACTGGCTGGACAGGCTTGCGTAGGCGCTGGCCACATCGCGTGACAAGGTCGCCGCGTCCTGCGGAGTCAGGCCACCGCCTGCCTGCGAGCCGGTGGGACGATCGGTGTACGGGCCGGCGGCGTAGCTGGCCGGGTCGCCTGGACGGGTCTGGTAGCGTTCGTGGCGGGCTTCGGCGCCCAGGCCCAGGGTGTGGCTGATGCTGTCGCTCTGCGAGAACACGCGGCTCAGGTCGAAGTTGCCCACGGTCTGCGCGTACTCGTAGTCCGCGGTCTTGAAGCGGGTCGGGCTGGTCGGGCCCAGCGAGGCATTCAGCGAGTCGCGCAGGCGGTAGGTGAAGTCATTCTGGCCGTAATCCAGGCTGCCGTCATAACTCCATTCACCCCACTGCCCACGGATACCGGCCACCGCCTGCACGTCGCGGTTCTCGCCTTCGGAGATCGGCCGGTAGCCGTTCGGATAGATATCCTTCCAGTTGGCATCGCCATCGGGGTAGCGGAAGTAGTTCGCGCCTTCGGTGTCACGCTGGTTGAAGGTACCGAACGCATAGAACGTCGCGGTCTTGCCGACCGGGATCTCGGTGTTCAGCCACAGATTGATGTCCTTGCTGGCGCCATCACCGAGCACGTAGTTGCGCTTGCCCTGCAGGGCAAGATTGGCCTCGGTCTGGTCCCACGGCGGAATCTGGTCGAAGCCAGCGCGGTTGGTGCCGTTGCGCTTCTTGTATTCCAGGCCGACGCGCAGGAAGCCGCCGTCTTCGCCCAGCGAGGTGCCGACCTTGGCACTGAGGTTGCCGGTCTGGCCATCGGTGAGGGTGCGGCCGATCGGCTTGAGGTCGGTGTGGTTGGCGCCGTAGCTGGCTTCGATCTCGCCGCCGTCGCCGCCGTTGTCGAGGATCACGTTGATCACGCCGGCCACGGCGTCAGAGCCGTACAGCGCACCGGCGCCATCGCGCAGTACTTCAATGCGCTTGATGGCGCTGACCGGGATTGCGTTGAAGTCGACCGGGGTGGTGCCCTTGCCGATCTTGCTGTCGGTGTTGACCAGCGCGGTGTGGTGGCGGCGCTTGCCGTTGATCAGCACCAGCACCTGGTCCGGCGACAGCCCTCGCAACTGCGCGGCGCGCACGTGGTCGGCGCCGCCGGAGTTGGACTGGCGGGGGAAGTTGAACGAGGGCAGCAGGGCCTGCAGCGCGCTGCCCAGCTCGCCGTTGACCACGCCGGCCTTGCGGATGTCCTCGGCGGTCAGCACGTCCACCGGCGACGTGGATTCGAGCACGGTGCGGTCGGCGGCGCGGGTACCGGTGACGATCACCGTGTCCAGGTTGGTGGCGGCGTCCTGGGCCGAAGCCAGGGCGGGGGACAGGGCGAGCGCGATGGCGAGGCCGAGCGGCGACGCGGACAGGCGGGGGGACATGCGGACTCCAGCAGCAACGACGTGGGGAAGGGGGAGGCAAATAGTTTAACTTACATCCATCCGGATGAAGCGATATATTATCTTGGCGTGAGGAGGTGGTGCGATGCAAGCCCCGGCTCCCATCGCATCACTTCATGCCCTGCCGGCATGAGGCCATTGGTTGCAGCCGCAACCGAGGCGCAGGTGTACCCTCCGTGCCCCTTCGTCGTGCTTTTTCCCCTTCCCGGAGTGCTGTTCCCGATGAAACACCTTGGCCTTGTCTTCGCCGTGCTGCTGGCCACCAGTGGCTGCGCCAGCCTGTCCTCCAAGGCGCCCAGCGCCTATGCCACCACCGCCGACCTGCAGGGCGACGCCGCGCGTCCGTCCAGCGGCCACGGCTGGGTGCGCAGCGAGCTGTACTTCGGCGTGGGCGAGGAGCAGGGCGCCGGTGACCGCCCGCAGGCCGACACCATCAGCGATGCGCAGTGGCGCGCGTTCCTCGACAAGGAAGTGACGCCGCGCTTCCCGGATGGGTTGACCGTGTTCGATGCCTACGGCCAGTGGCTGTTCCGTGGCGATGCGGCACCCAACCGCCTGCGCACCAAGGTGCTGGTGGTGCTGCACGAGGACAGCCCGCAGCGCCGCGCGGACATCGAAGCGATCCGTCTGGCGTGGAAGCAGCAGACCAAACACCAGTCGGTGCTGTGGTCGCGGCAGGCGGTTGACGTATCGTTCTGACCCAGAGGCGCCATAGTGGCGCAGCAGGGAATGACGATGAGACCCAGGGATGTGTTGTTGGGCGCGATGCTTGCCGGCGTGTTGGCGCCCGTGGCGCAGGCCGAGGATGAGGACCAGGGCCCGCTGCGGTTCTCGCCGGCAGCGGGCGTGCAGGTGACGGCCGAGGTGCAGGAGGACGGCATGCTTGCCGTGCTGCTGCAGCCGGCAGGGAAGCGCCAGCGCCTGCCTGGCGCGCCGGACGCCGATGGCAATTCGCGCCTGAGCGCGGAGGACCTCGATTTCGATGGACACCCTGAACTGGTCGCGCGCGCGGCGGTGGGCATGGTCAATGAGGCCGTTGTGGTCTATCGCTTCGACGTGGGCAGTGGTGAATTCCGCGCGCTGAAGGCGGTGACCCATGGACAAGACCAGTGTGGCGAACTGATGGGCCTCACCGCCGATGCCGCCACGCGCACGCTGACTGCCAGCTGCCGCAGCGGGCCGATGTGGTACACCGACGTGTATCGCTTCAACGGACCGCAGCTCTATCTGTATCGCGGTGAAAATGTGCTGATGCTGGGCGATACGCTCAACCAGGCGCTGCACTGGAAAGAGACCGAAAGCCAAGGCCCGTTGGCGGTGTGGCGCACCTATGACCCTGTCGGCAAGGTGCTTGAAAGCGCCATTGGTGACGGATTGGGCGCACCACCCAGCGGCGCACCGTTGCGGGGCCAGGAAGCCACCGTGGTGCCAGCGCGCCTGTTCCTGTTCGACCGGCCCGGCGCATCAAGCACCAAGCGCTACCTGGTACAGGGCGATCAGGTGGAGATGCTTGATGAGCAGGATGGCTGGGTGAAGGTGCGTTACCGCACTCCGAAACAGGGCGCGATCGAGGGCTGGATCAACGTCAACGATTGACGGCAGCGCTGCCCGGAGTTTGCACGACAAGGCGATCGGCCTCTTGCCCACGGGAGCATCACTTCACCGGGTCTAGCCTCGGGTTTCCCCCTTGCAAGGTTGTAGTCCCAATGAGCAAGCGCGTTGCCGAGATCGTCGTCGATACCCTGCAGCAGGCGGGCGTCCGCCGTTGTTATGGCATCGTCGGCGACACCCTGAACCATGTCACCGACGCACTGCATCGCAGTGAAATCGCGTGGGTGCATGTGCGCCACGAAGAGGTCGCGGCGTTCGCGGCCGGTGCCGATTCATTGATCAGCGGCCAGCTGACCGCCTGCGCGGGCTCGTGCGGGCCTGGTGGCCTGCACTTCATCAACGGCATCTTCGAGAGCAACCGCAACCGTGCACCGATGGTGTTGATCGCCAGCCAGGTGGTCACCAGCGAACTCGGCATGGAGTTCCCGCAGGAAGTGGATTTCAAGGCGGTGTACGGCAGCTGCACCGTGTTCTGCGAGCAGGTGCACAGCCCGGCCCAGGCACGGCGCGTGGTGGCGCTGGCCTGCCAGGCGGCCATCAGCCGTCGCGGCGTGGCGGTGGTGATCCTGCCGGCCGACATCAGCGAAGCGGAAGTGAAGCACGATGTGCCGTTCTCGGTGCATTACACCCAGCCGGTGCTGCGCCCCTCCGAGGCCGAGCTGCAGCACATCGCCGAACTGCTAGGGCAGGGCAAGCGCATCGGCATCTATGCCGGCGCCGGCTGCCAGGGTGCACATGCGCAGCTGCTGGAACTGGCACGGCGCCTGCAGGCCCCGGTGGCGCACACATCGCGTGCGAAGGACTTCGTCGAACCGGACAACCCGTACAACATGGGCATGACCGGAGTCTTCGGCGTCGAATCCGGGTTCCACACGTTGATGGAGTGCGACACGCTGTTGCTGCTCGGCGCGGATTTCGCCTGGGGCCAGTTCTATCCGGACAAGGCCACGATCATCCAGGTCGACTGCGACGGCAGCCACCTCGGTCGACGCCATCCGGTGAACCTGGGCGTGGTCGGCGATATCGCACCGACGCTGGATGCCCTGCTGCCGATGCTGCCCCCGCGCGAAGACAGCAGTTTCCTGGACGAATGCATCGAGCACCGCGACAAGGCGCTGAAGAAGCGCGAGCAGGAGGAGCAGCCGGGTGAAGGCGAGCTGATCCATCCGCAGCACCTGACCGCGCTGCTGTCGAAGTACGCGACCGACGATGCGCTGTTCACCGCTGACGGTGGCTCGCCGATGGTGTGGGTGCTGCGGCACATCCGGGTGAACGGCAGGCGCCGCACGCTGACCAGCCTGCTGCATGGCACGATGGCGAATGCGATGCCGCAGGCGCTGGGGCTGCAGAAGGCATTTCCGGGAAGGCAGGTGATTTCGTTGTCCGGCGATGGTGGGTTGGCGATGTTGCTGGGCGACCTGCTGACCGCGGTGCAGGAGAATCTTCCGATCAAGGTGGTGGTGTTCAACAACGGCTCGCTGAATTTCGTCGAGCTGGAGCAGAAGGTGGAAGGCCTGCTGGACAACTACACCGACCTGAAGAATCCGGACTTCGGGCGATTGGCCGAGGTGATCGGCTTCCATGGCCGCACGGTGACCCGCAGCGAGGACCTGGAAGAAGCGGTGCAGGATTTCCTGGCCCAGCGTGGGCCGGCGCTGCTGGATGTACACACCAGTCGCGCGGAGCTGGTGATGCCGCCGCAGATCGAGGCCAAGCAGGTGGCGGGCACGGCGCTGTACGCGGCGAAGGCGGTGCTGAGCGGTCGCATCGATGACGTGAAGCATCTGCTGGTGGACAACCTCCTGAAGAAGTAGAAGGTTGGGTGTGATGCAGGGCTGCGCCCTGCACCCGCAGAGGCAACGTCAACGTCAACGTCAAAAGCGGGGTATCGGTGGGATGGCGGGGTGGGTCCGGTTGCGGGGGACGCCGTAAACCCGTCCATGGGGGCTTGGCCGCGGCATCCATGCCGCGGACACCCCCGCAACCGGACCCACCCCGCCTTCGACAGATTTCCGCGATCTGTCGGAATGGCATGGCCTGCTCTTGGTGGGTGTCGACCTTGGTCGCCACGTCCATCCACGCGATGCGTGGATGGATTTCTGGGCATATCGACGGATGTGATCTCTGTAGAGCCGGGCCATGCCCGGCTCGCGAGCGAAGCGTCCGGCTTCTGCTTTTGATCTTCTGATTCTCTTCCGTGGCTGGCACGCGCAGGAAACTGTCATGGGCCGGGCGGGGTGGGTTGCGCAGGACCGTTGGCGCCATGGATGGCGCCATCGAGCCCCCATGGACGGGTTTACGGCGTGTCCTGCGCAACCCACCCCGCACGGGCCACTCGATAGGCTGCTTTCGGCGACCCACCACGAGGGGCTCCGCCGTTGGCTGGAACCCATCATTCCACGCGGGAATTGGCGCGCCGGCCCCGCTGGGCCTACCATCGGCGGTCCCCACCCCCCACCGCCCCTTCCATGTCCGCTCCCGCTTCCACCGCGCCGCGCCGCTGGTTCGTCGCTGGCGACTTCAATGGCTTCTTCGGCCTGGTCGTCGACAATCTCTCCATCCTCGGCTTCATCGCCATGGCCCTGGTCGGGATGTTCCAGTTCCCCGCCGACGTGGTCTTCGGCCGCATGTTCCCCGGCACCGCCCTGGGCGTGCTGGTCGGCAACCTGCTGTACACCCTGATGGCACGGCGCCTGGCCGCGCGTACCGGGCGGGACGACGTCACCGCCATGCCGCTGGGCTTGGATGCGCCGACCAGCATCGGCATGGCACTGCTGGTGCTGGGCCCGGCCTTCCTGGCCTTCAAGCAGCAGGGTCTGGACCCGCATGCCGCCGCCATCGCCACCTGGCAGCTGGGCATGGCCTCGCTGGTCATCATGGGCGTGCTCAAGCTGATCCTGTCCTTCTTCGGTGAAGCGGTGACCCGCGCGCTGCCGCGTGCCGCGCTGCTGGGCTCCATCGCTGGCATCGCACTGGTGCTGATGGGCCTGCTGCCGCTGCTGGAAACCCTGCGCTCGCCGCTGGTCGGCTTCACCACGCTCGGCCTGCTGCTGTACGTGCTGATCGCCAAGGGCAAGCTGCCGGTGCGCGGTCCGGGTGTGCTGCTGGCGTTCGTGTTCGGCACCGTCCTGTACTACGGCCTTGGTCTGGCCGGGCTGGGTGTGCCCGGCTTCCAGATTCCGGCCTGGGTGCCGCCGCAGGTGGTACTGCCGCTGCCGACGCTGGGCTTCATCGAGGGCCTGCCGACCGCGATGACCTACCTGCCGCTGCTGCTGCCGTTCGGCCTGCTGATGGTGGTCGGTGGCATCAACGTATCCGAGAGCGCGCGCGCGGCCGGCGATGACTACCGCACCCGCGACATCCTGCTGGTGGAAGCGGTGGCCACGCTGGTGGCTGGCGTCTGCGGCGGCGTTGCGCAGACCACCCCGTACATCGGCCAGCCGGCCTACAAGCACATGGGCGCGCGCAGCGGCTACACGCTGCTGACCGGCCTGTTCGTCGGCATCGGCGGCATGCTCGGCATCATTTCCGGGCTGGTGCAGTGGCTGCCGCTGGCGGTGCTGGCGCCGATCATCGTGTACGTGTCGATCGACATCACCACCCAGGCGTTCCAGGCGACGCCGCGCCAGCATGCCGGCGCGATGGTGCTGGGCTTCCTGCCGTCGGCAGCCTACCTGCTGGCGATCAAGGCACCGGGCTGGATTCCGGCCGAGCAGATGGGCGCGCTGCTGACCCACGTCGATGGCCATGGCCTGCCGGAGCTGGCGGTGATCTTCGCGTTGGGCAACGGCTTCATCATCACCTCGATGCTGTGGATCGCCACCGTCGCGGCGATGGTCGATGGACGCCTGCGTCGCGCCTGCGGCTTCCTGCTGGTGGCGGCGGTGCTCACCCTGTTCGGCCTGATCCATTCGGTGGATCCGCGCGGCGGTATCTACCTGCCGTGGGATCTGCAGGGCCTGGCCCGCGTCATCAGCTGGCAGTTCGCCGGCGCCTATGTGGCGCTGGCCATCCTGCTGGGGCTGCTGTCGCTGCAGAAGCAGGCGGTGAAGCCGCTGGCTGAAAACGCCCATTGACCGGTAGCGCCGGGCCATGCCCGGCGTTGGGTTGCGTCGCCGCCGGGCATGGCCCGGCGCTACCGATCTGAATCCAGTTCCGGGTAATGCCGGAAGATGCCGTTGGTGTTGAAGGCAAGCCGCCGCTCCGAAGCGAGATAGGCGGCGATGCCGGGCCGTTGTTGCACCCGATCCTTCAACGCGTGCAGCAATGGCAACGTGGGCCACAACGCCTGCATGCGGCGCGGAAACATGTAGTCCAGCCCGCTCAGCAGCTGGAACAGTGACAGATCGACGTAGGAATGCTCGCGCAGCGGGTGGCGACCGCCATTGGCCTTCAGCACCTGCTCGAAGTAGCCGAGGAACTTCGGCAGGCGCTCATCGCGCATCGCTGCTGCGCGCGCCTTGGCTTCGGTCTTCTGGTCTTCGTAGTATTTCGACGCGGCAATGGGGTGGTGGGTGTCGTGCACCTCGGCCACCAGATCGGCGATGGTCAGCTGCCACTGCAGCGCCTGCATGCGCCGCGAGGCGGCCTGTGGGACCAGATCCAGCGTCGGGCCGAGGAAATCGAGAATGGCTGCAACCTGTGCGATGACCTGTCGCCCTGCCTTCAGGAACGGTGGCGCGAAAGGTTGCGCACCTTCGCCTTGGCCGTCGAGGAACGGTTGCATCACAGCGTCGCCATGCACCCGCGCCATGTCGATGTAATCCGCGCCGGCGTCTTCCAAAGCCAGGCGCACGAATTCGCCACGGCCCTGGATGCCGGTCCAGTAGTACAGCGCGTACTGCATGGCAGCGTCTCCACACGGCAGGACCGATAGCCTCGCGCAGTGCGCGCAAAGCACGTGTGAGCACTCCTGCGCGCTGGCCCCAACCCAAACGCCAGCGGAACAGATGGGGAACCCGCTGGAATCGGCGGGGTCACACCCTGTCCATGCGGGTGAAAAAACGAGGGACTGCGTCATGCAGAGCGGAAAGGCGGTATGGCCCTGGGTGCTGGGCGTGGTGGTGATCGGCGGCGCAGGCGGATGGTTGTTCCGCGATCAGCTGAAGAGCCTGACAGACGGCGTTTCAGTGCCGGTGCAATCGACTCCTGCCAGTACCGGCGCACCGCTACAACCGAAGGCGGCCGCAGAACCCGCACCAGCACCGCCCGCGATCAGGCATCCTCTGGATTCCGAGGCCGCCGCCGACCCGGCGCTACCGAAGCTGGCTGACAGCGATGCCGCTGCCTGGAGCACATTGAGCGAACTGTTCAAGGGAGAGGGTGCGTTGACTGCGCTGCTGCGTGATCACCTGATCCAGCGGCTGGTTACCCAGGTCGACAATCTGGACAAGGCCAGTGTGCCGCCTACCGCACTGGCCGCTCGGCCGCTGCCGGGCAGCCTGCAGGTGGAGCCGGGCGAGGGCGGCGAACGCATCGCTGCGGCCAATGCAGCGCGCTATGCGCCCTATGTGAAGGCTTTCACTGCGCTGGACCCGGCGGCGGCGGCCTTGGCGTACAAGCGCTTCTATCCGTTGATCCAGCAGGCCTACGTGGAACTTGGCAGGCCCGACGGCTACTTCAATGATCGTCTGGTGACGGTGATCGATCACCTGTTGGATACCCCTGAGCTGGCTCAAGCGCCACTGGTGGAGCGCAATGAGCGCGGCCGCTACCGCTTCGTCGACTCCACCCTGCAGTCACGCTCGATCGGCCAGAAGGCCTTGCTGCGCATGGACGCGGCGCAGACACGGGCGGTCAAGCAGCAACTGCGGGCGATCCGGGCCGCGATCACGCGTTGAAGCCTCCCATCGTGCGGATCTGATCCGGATCAACGCGCCGGCAACACCCCGTCCGGCATGCTGGGCACAGGCTGACTGGCCTTCGAATGCAGTCGCAGCCACCCTTGAAACCGGGTGGGGCAACCGCATCTTTCCAGCATCGCCGGCGCGGCCGGCCAAGATGACCGATGAGGTTTCACAATGCGCATGGACAAGCTCACCTCGCGTTTCCAGCAGGCGCTGGCAGACGCGCAGTCGCTGGCGGTAGGCCGCGACAACAGCATCATTGAACCGGTACACGTGTTCAGTGCCCTGCTGGACCAGCAGGGCGGCAGCACCCGTCCGTTGCTGGCCCAGGCCGGCGTCAACGTACCGGTGCTGCGCGAGCGCCTGGACGAGGCGCTTGAAGCGCTGCCGAAGGTGTCCGGCCAAGCCGGCAACCTGTCGATCGGCAACGATCTCAACCGCCTGCTCAACCACACCGACAAGCTGGCACAGCAGCAGGGCGATGCCTTCATTGCCAGCGAGTGGTTCGTGCTGGCCGCGCTGGAAGACGGCGGCACGCTGGGCATGGCGCTGCGCGCTGCCGGCGCCGACAAGGCGCGCCTGCAGACCGCCATCGACAAGCTGCGTGGCGGCGAGAACGTGCAGTCGGAGAACGCCGAGGAACAGCGGCAGGCGCTGGAAAAGTACACCATCGACCTGACCGCGCGTGCCGAGAGCGGCAAGCTCGACCCGGTGATCGGCCGTGACGAGGAGATCCGCCGCACCATCCAGGTGCTGCAGCGTCGTACCAAGAACAACCCTGTGCTGATCGGCGAGCCGGGCGTGGGCAAGACCGCGATCGTCGAAGGCCTGGCCCAACGCATCATCAACGACGAAGTGCCAGAGGGCCTGCGTGGAAAGCGCGTGCTGTCGCTGGACATGGGCGCGCTGATCGCCGGTGCGAAGTTCCGCGGCGAATTCGAGGAGCGCCTGAAGGGTGTGCTCAACGACCTGGCCAAGAGCGAAGGGCAGATCATCCTGTTCATCGACGAACTGCACACCATGGTCGGCGCGGGCAAGGCCGACGGCGCGATGGATGCCGGCAACATGCTCAAGCCGGCACTCGCGCGCGGTGAACTGCACTGCGTCGGTGCGACCACGCTGGACGAGTACCGCAAGTACATCGAAAAGGATGCCGCGCTGGAGCGCCGCTTCCAGAAGGTTTTCGTGGGTGAGCCGACGGTGGAGGACACCATCGCGATCCTGCGCGGCCTGAAGGAAAAGTACGCGGTGCATCACGGGGTGGAGATTACCGACCCGGCCATCGTCGCTGCGGCCACCCTGTCCAACCGCTACATCACCGACCGCCAGCTGCCGGACAAGGCCATCGACCTGATGGACGAAGCCGCTTCGCGCCTGCGCATGGAGATCGACTCCAAACCGGAGGAACTGGATCGGCTGGAGCGTCGCCTGATCCAGTTGAAGATCCAGCGCGAGATGCTGAAGAAGGAAAAGGACGATGCCTCGCGGCAGCGCCTGGCCGACCTGGAAAACGATATCGATGCACTGGAGCGCGAGTTCTCCGATCTCAACGAGGTCTGGAAGTCGGAGAAGGCCGCGCTGCAGGGCACGACCAAGCTCAAGGAACAGGTCGAGCAGGCCAAGGTTGAACTGGAGTCTGCGCAGCGCCGGCAGGATTTCGCGCGCATGAGCGAGATCCAGTATGGCGTGCTGCCGCAGCTGGAAAAGCAGCTGGCGGCCGCCCAGGAAGTGGAGAACCACGACTTCAAGCTGGTGCAGGACCGTGTCACCGATGAGGAGATCGCCGAGGTCGTCTCGCGTTGGACCGGCATCCCGGTCAACAAGATGCTCGAAGGCGAGCGCGACAAGCTGCTGCGCATGGAAGAGGTGCTGCACAACCGCGTGGTCGGCCAGGAAGAGGCGATCAAGGTGGTGTCCGACGCGGTGCGTCGTTCGCGCGCCGGCTTGTCCGATCCGAATCGACCGGGTGGCTCGTTCCTGTTCCTGGGCCCGACCGGCGTGGGCAAGACCGAACTGTGCAAGTCGCTCGCCGAGTTCCTGTTCGACAGCGCCGACGCGATGATCCGCATCGACATGAGCGAGTTCATGGAGAAGCACAGCGTTGCACGCCTGATCGGTGCGCCCCCGGGCTACGTGGGCTACGAGGAGGGTGGTTACCTCACCGAGGCCGTGCGCCGTCGCCCGTATTCGCTGATCCTGCTGGATGAGGTGGAAAAGGCGCATCCGGATGTGTTCAACATCCTGCTGCAGGTGTTGGACGATGGTCGCCTGACCGACGGCCAGGGCCGCACGGTGGACTTCCGCAATACCGTCATCGTGATGACCTCGAACCTGGGCTCGCACCAGATCCAGGACATGAGTGGCGATGACACGCCGGAGGCCTACACGCAGATGAAGGCGGCGGTGATGGGCGTGGTGCAAGCGCACTTCCGTCCGGAGTTCATCAACCGCCTGGACGACATCGTGGTGTTCCATCCACTGGACAAGCAGCAGATCAAGCAGATCGCGCGCATCCAGATGCGTGGCCTGGAAAAGCGTTTGGCCGAGCGTGGCCTGAAGCTGGTGGTATCCGATGCGGCGTTCGATCTGCTCGGCAATGTCGGCTTCGATCCGGTGTATGGTGCGCGTCCGCTGAAGCGTGCGATCCAGGCACAGCTGGAGAACCCGCTGGCGCAGCAGATCCTGTCCGGTGCATTCACCAACGGCGATACCATCGAAGTGGGCAACGACGGCGGCCGTCTGGTGTTCGCCAAGGCCTGAGCCGAACGGGGCGCTGCATGATTGCAGCGTCCCGTTTCCGTTGTAGCGTTCGGCCGCATCCGGCGCATGCCGGCAATGCTCAGAACCGGTGCGTATACCCGGTCATTACCCCGAACTGATTGGCCTTCTGCACGATCGGGCTGTCTGCCGCATCGCCGAGCAGGCGGGTGCCTTCCACGGCGATGTACCAGTTGCCGTTGCGACCGGCGCGATGGCTCCATTTCATGCCCAGGCCGGCGCTGACCAGACCGGCCTTGGGCTTGTGCTGGGCGAAACCGGTGCGAGCGGCCTGGTCGGGGCTGACCCCGTACCAGGTCTGCAGGTAGCCGCGGTTGCCGTAGTCGGTGGAGACGCTGCCGCTGACCACGCCACCGGCCAGATCGAACAGCGGCATCTCCAGGTTCAGGTGGATCTGCTGGGTGGCAAGGCCGTTGTCGCCCTTGTCATCGTCTTTCATCGTGTATTGCCAGGAACCACTCAACACCGCCTCACCAAGCGTATAGCCAGCCGCCAGGCCGACCAGGGGCCGGGTATCGATATCGCCCATGCCACGCAGGAAGTCCGAGCCGCCGAGGATCGAGTTCTTCTCGCGTCGACTGCCGCTGCCGCCGACGTAGGCGCGCACGCGGGTGTGTTCGCCGATCGCCGTGCCCCAGCCCGCACCGCTGGTACCCAGAAACCAGCCGCCCGGCGAGGTCACGTCGAAGGACAGTGTGGGTGCGGCCTGGAATTCCTCGCTGCCGCTGTAGCGCGGGGCAACGCCGCCACCGGCGGCAAGCTCGAAGGTCCACTGGTCATCCTTGGCATGCGCTGCGGACGTTGCGAACAAGGGCAGCAGGGCCAGGCCGAGCAGGGTGGGGAAACGGCGAAGGTGGGACATGGCAACTCTCTACATAGGGAGGAAGTGCAGCGCGCGTATCCGGCGCGTGCTGCAGGGTCGCCAGCGTGGCGGGACGCCAGCGGCCAATCCGTCCGCAGTTGTGCGGGAGTTGTAAGCAACTGTAAGCGCGGCCTGCGCCGTTCAGCTGGCAGCCAGTGGCCAGTGCATTTCCAGGCGCGCGCCACCGAGGGTCGCGCGTCCCACGCGGAGCTCTCCGTGGTGACGAACCGCGATGCGCCCGGCGATGGCCAGGCCCAGGCCGAAGCCACCCGTGTCGCGGCTGCGGCTGTCATCCAGACGGGTGAACGGGCGCAGCACCTTCTCGCGATCGCCCTCGGCGATACCGGGGCCATCGTCGTCCACGCGCAGGCAGGCGTTGCCGGCAACGCTGACCAGTGACACCTCCACACGGGTGCGTGCATAACGCATCGCGTTGCCGACCAGATTGCTCAGGGCCAACTGCAGCAGCCGTGGCTCGGCGTCCACGCGCGGCAGCGCGCTGGGCCATACCTGCAGCACCAGGCCCGCGCGCTCGGCATCGCGCCGGGCGTCCTCCAGGCAGGCCTGCAGCCAGTCGTTCGCTTCGATCCGCTGCATGGGCTCGGCATCGTTGGGATGCTCCAGGCGCTCGTAGGCCAGCAATTCGCTGACCAGCCGGTTGAGCTCGGCCAGATCGCCATGCATGCCGGCGGCGAGGTGTGCCCGCCGCGCCGGGTCGTTGCTGTCCTGCATCAGGTCCAGGCCGAAGGCCAGGCGGGCGATCGGCGTGCGCAGTTCATGGGAAATGGCATGGGTAAGATCGCGCTGCCGCTGCACCAGTTCGGCCACGCGTGCGGCCATGCGGTTGGAATGTTCGAGGATGACCCGGATCTGCGAGCGCGGCGAGACCTGCGCGCGGGCCTGCAGGTCACCGGCGCCGATCTGGTCGGCATGCTGGCGCAACGCCTCCAGATCGCGCCAGAGCAGGTTCACCCAGAGGTACACGCATACCCCCAGCACGGCCAGCATGATGATGTAGGCCACGGTGACCAGATAGCCGATCATCGGTGTGTCGGCAGGCATGCGCAGGTGCAGCCACGCGCCCTCGCGATGGGCCGGGTCCAGCGGCGCCAGCAGCAGGGTGGATTTTCCGCGGGTGACCATGCCCAACCGCTGCAGCTGCTCGCGCTCCTGGGCATCCAGCGGCGGCGGCGCATCCAGGCGGCGCAGTTCGATACCGTAGTGGGGCTGCCAGTGCGCCAGCTGCTGCCGCTGCTGCGCGGCATCCAAACCGGCAAGGCCCTGCCGCAGCGCATACAGCTGGCCGCGCACCTGGTCGGCGAACACGCGCTGCGAGGTCGGGCGATAGACACGTTCAAGCGTGAAATCGAGCACGGTCACCGAGCCCAGGAAGCCGAGGCTGACCAATAGCCACAACCACAGGAACAGGCGCTTCACGTGGCCCAGGCCGACGGATTGAACTGGTAACCACGGCCCCAGACAGTCTTGATGCGGCGCGGTTCGCGCGCGTCGTCGCCCAGCTTGCGGCGCAGCTTGCCGATGCAGACATCCACGCTGCGGTCCAGGCCATCGAAACCGATGCCGCGCGCCGCCTGCAGGATCTGGTCGCGTGAGAGGATCTGCCCGGGCTGGCTGGCCAGCAGCCAGAGGATCTCGAATTCGGTGGTACCCAGTTCCACCGGCTGCCCATGCAGATGGACCTCACGCTGCACGCGGTCGATCAGCAGCCCACCATGCATCAGCCGGCACGGCACGCCGGCAGGGCCGCTGCCATGGCGACGGCGCAGCAGCGCGCGCAGGCGCGCCAGCAGCAGGCGTGGCTCGATCGGCTTGTGCACGTAGTCATCGGCGCCGGACTCCAGGCCCAGTACCTGTTCGATATCGTCCTCGCACGCCGTCAGCATCAGGATCGGCACGTCGGAAAAACTGCGGATCTGCCGGCACACATCGATGCCACCGAGGCCAGGCAGCATCAGGTCCAGTACCACCAGTTCCGGCGCGTGCTGGCGACAGGCCGCGCTGGCCAGGTCGCCACGCGGCACGTGCTGCACGGCAAATCCATGTTCGCGCAGATAGTCGCTGACCAGCTCGGCCAGGCGGCGGTCGTCCTCGACCAGCAGCACCTGGGTCGGGGTGCCGGCGGCGGGAGTCCACGGGGAGGGCTGCATCGGTGGGGCGTCCTTGTCCGGGGCGAAGGCCCGGCGGCGAAGCCTAGCAACGGCCCATGACGTCTGCCTGAATCGCGGGCAACCTGATAACCGCCGGTATTGGCGTCATCGCCAGGGGCTCTCAGTGGCGGTCGAAGGCTGGCCTATGGTGGGCGTTTCCCCGGATGGAGCCTGGCGCAATGAGTGATCCGCAGTGGCAACTGGAAACGCTGGCCGTGCACGGCGGCTACCGTCCCGACCCGACCACCCGCGCGGTGGCGGTGCCGATCTACCAGACCGTGGCCTACGCATTCGATGACACCCAGCACGGGGCGGACCTGTTCGACCTGAAGGTGCCGGGCAACATCTATACGCGCATCATGAATCCCACCACCGACGTGCTGGAGCAGCGTGTGGCGGCGCTGGAAGGGGGCATCGGCGCGTTGGCGCTGGCCTCCGGGCAGGCGGCGATCACCTATGCAATCCAGACCATTGCCGAGGCCGGCGACAACATCGTCGCCGCCAGCGCGCTGTATGGCGGCAGCCTCAATCTGCTGGCGCACACGCTGCCGCAGTACGGCATCCAGACGCGTTTTGCCGATCCGGCCGACCCGTCTGCGTTCGCAGCCCTGATCGATGAGCGCACCAAGGCCGTGTTCGTCGAGTCGATCGGCAACCCGCGCGGCAACGTCACCGACATCGCCGCCATCGCCGAGGTCGCGCATGCGGCGGGCGTGCCGCTGATCGTCGACAACACCGTGGCCACGCCGTTCCTGCTGCGCCCGTTCGAACATGGTGCCGACATCGTGGTGCACTCGCTGACCAAGTACCTCGGCGGCCACGGCACCAGTCTGGGCGGGGCGATCGTCGATTCGGGCCGTTTCGACTGGACGGCACAGCCGCAACGCTTCGCCCGCTTGAGCCAGCCCGATCCGAGCTATCACGGCGTGGTCTACACCGAAGCACTCGGTGCGGCGGCCTACATCGGCCGTGCGCGGGTGGTGCCGCTGCGCAATACCGGCGCAGCGTTGTCACCGTTCAATGCCTTTCTCATCCTGCAGGGCATCGAGACCCTGGCCCTGCGCATGGAGCGGATCAACGCCAATGCGCTGGCCGTGGCGCAGTACCTGCGCGCGCATCCGAAGGTGGCGTGGGTGCGTTATGCCGGGTTGCCCGACGACCCCGAACACGCGGCGGCGCAGCGCTATCTGGGCGGCCACGGCTCCGGCGTGCTGACCTTCGGCCTGCCCGGCGGGCGTGTTGCCGGCGCGCGTTTCCTTGATGCACTGAAGCTGTTCACCCGGCTGGTGAACCTGGGGGATGCGAAGTCGCTGGCCACCCATCCAGCGTCCACCACCCATCGCCAGCTGGATGCGGCCGAGCTCGCCAGGGCCGGGGTCAGCGAGGACACCGTACGGCTGTCGATCGGCATCGAGCACATCGGCGACCTGCGCGCTGACCTGGAGCAGGCGTTGGCTGACACCTGATAGCTGGCGGCTTGGTCGTCATCGCCATAGGCGATCACCACCGCTGCAGGAACGCGCTACGGTAGAGACGCTCTCCAAGGGCGTGGCGATATCATCCCCGGCCGATGCGGGTCGGCCGGGGATTTTTTTGGGCGCAACCAACCCCGGTAGATCCACGCCATGCGTGGATGAATTTCGATGCACTGTCGGAATATTCGATTCCGATGGAGATCCATCCACTCATGGCGTGGATCTACTGTGTCGACCAAGGTCGACACCTACCAACAGCAGCACCGAACGCCGTACCGACAGCTCGCTGAAATCCGTCGAAGGCGGGGTGGGTCCGGTTGCGGGGGCGTGAGCCGCATGGATGCGGCGACCGAGCTTACAGGGACGTACTTGCAGCGTCCCCTGCAACCGGACCCACCCCGCCAACCCACAGGAAGCCAGCTTTTGCTGTTGCTGTTGCCATTGAAGTTGCCGGCCAGCGGCCGGCACCACCGCGGGTGCAGGGCGCAGCCCTGCCGCACAACCCTCACACCACCGGAATGCTGTGCTGCCCAAGGCTGCGATACGGCGGGGTCGCCATCACCATTTCCGCCAGCGAGTAAGCCAGCTCGCGCTCGGCCATCACCGTCCCGTCGGCACCGTGTTCAAGCAGATGCTTCACTTCGGCATCGCTGTGCGCGCGCGCCAGCAGGGTCAGGTTGGGGTTGATCGCACGCAGCTTGGCCAGTGTCTCACCGGCTTCCAGCGGCTGCGGGATCGCCAGCACCGCGATCTTGGCGCGCTCGGGATGGGCTTCGGCCAGCACCTTGTCCGAAGCGGCGCTGCCGCGGATGCCGGGCAGGCCGGCCGCATGCGCCTCGGCCACGTGTTCCTTGTTGTCGTCGATGATCATCACCGGTACACCACGGTCGCGCAGCACCTGTGCCAGCGCACTGCCGACGCGGCCGTAGCCGATGACGATGGCATGGTCATGCAGGTCCAGCGACGGCCCGGGTGGCAGCTCGGTCTCCACCGCCGTGGGCGTGGTTTCCTGGTGCTTCAGCAGCCAGCGGTCGAGCAGGCCGAACACCAGCGGATTGAGCATGATCGAGATCAGCGCACCGGCCAGCACCAGCGCCTGGCCGGTGGGCGGCAGGATCTTCAGGGTCACGCCGAGGCCGGCGATGATGAAGGCGAACTCGCCGATCTGCGCCAGGCTGGCCGAGATCGTCAACGCGGTGCCTGTGGGATGGCCGAATGCGCGCACGATGAAGAACGCCGCCGCCGATTTGCCGAACATGATGATGCCGGCGGTGGCCAGCACCTGCCACGGGTGTTCGATCAGGATGCTGGGGTTGAACAGCATGCCCACCGAGACAAAGAACAGCACCGCGAATGCATCGCGCAGCGGCAGTGAATCGCTGGCCGCCTTGTGGCTGAGTTCGGATTCATTGAGCAGCATGCCGGCGAAGAACGCGCCCAGCGCGAACGACACGCCGAACAGCATCGCTGAGCCGAATGCCACGCCGAGTGCGATCGCCAGCACCGACAGGGTGAACAGTTCGCGCGAGCCGGTACCGGCGATGCGCTCCAGGATCCACGGAATGACCCGGCGGCCGACCACCAGCATCACCGCCACGAACAGGCCCAGCTGCACGAACGTCCAGCCGATGCTGGCCAGTACGCTGCCGAGGGTGTGATGTTCATTGGCCGCGTCGGGCCCGAACACACCGGCCATCACCGGCATCATCACCAGTGCCAGCACGCAGGCCAGGTCTTCGACGATCAGCCAGCCCACTGCGATCTTGCCGCGCTGCGTTTCCAGCAGGCGGCGCTCTTCCATCGCGCGCAGCAGCACCACGGTACTGGCCGTGGCCAGCGCGAAACCGAACACCACGCCGTGGATGACCGGCCAGCCCATCAATGCCGCCAAGCCCCAGCCGAGCAGGGTGGCGACCAGGATCTGGCCGATGGCACCGGGAATGGCGATGGCCTTGACCGCCATCAGGTCCTTCAGCGAGAAGTGCAGACCGACGCCGAACATCAGCAGCATCACGCCCAGCTCGGCCAGCTGGTTGGCCAGTGCCTGGTCGGCGACAAAGCCCGGAGTGAAGGGACCAACGCAGATGCCAGCAACCAGGTAACCGACCAGAGGAGACAAGCGGAGCTTGTTGGCCAGCGCGCCGAAGATGAAGGCGAGCCCGAGACCAACGGCAACGATGTTGATCAGGTCGGTGTCATGGTGCATCGGCTCTCGCAGAAATCGGGGGGATGCCCCGATTTTCACCTAATGAGCCAAATGCGGCAAACCTTTAGAGCAAATAGGGTCAGATCCCTTTTCCTGCAGGAAAAGGGATCTGACCCCGGATGAACCCGCCGGGCATGGCCCGGCACGCCTGTTACCGCTTACCAGTTGTACTTGATCCGCCCGTACACGTACGCGCCATTGAAGCCGAACGGCGAGTAGTTGCTGTACGGCAGCATGCCGAAGGTCGAGTTCTGCAGATCTTCGGTGCGGTCCGGGTACTCGTCCAGCAGGTTGTCGGCGCCCACCGTCAGCGTCCAGTTCGCGCTCGGCTTGTAGCTGGCCGAAGCATCCAGCACCCACTTGTCGCCGTAGGTCTGGTCACGCGCGGCGGTGGCCGAATTGCGCACCGTGAACTTGCCGTAGCGGGTCGCCGCCAGGCCCAGTTCCCAGTGGTCCGAACGCCAGGTGCCGCTGAGGATGGTCTTGTCGTGCGGGTAGCTGTCTTCGATGCGGCCGATCTCATCGCGACCGATCAGCGACTGGGTCAGGCCCAGCGTGCCGAACACCGCTGGCGTGCCGCCCACGCGCTGCACTTCGGTGTCGTTGTAGCTGTACGCCGCGGTCAATTCCAGGCTGCTGGCGCTGAACGGCACGGTGTAGCTGGATACGAAGTCAACACCGCGGGTGCGGGTGTCCAGACCGTTGGTGAAGTACGAGAACGCCGTTACCTGTGGCAGGCCCAGCCCGGCCAGCAGCGCACTGGAGGCGGCATTGGTGGTGATGCTGGACGACAACGCGATGCGGTCATCGATGTCGATCTGGTACGCGTCGACGGTGACGTACAGGCGGTCGATCGGCTGCAGCACCAGACCCAGGCTGTAGGACGTGGAGGTCTCGGCCTTCAGCGGCGACGCGCCCAATGCCTGCGCGGCCGGGCTGGTGGTGGGGAAGGTGCCGCGTTCGACGAACACGCCGTTGAGGAACTGGCTGGTCACTGCCTGGTAGCCCTGCTGCGGCAGCGACGGCGCGCGGAAGCCGCTGGAGGCGGTTGCCCGCAGCGCGACCTTGTCGGTGAACGCATAGCGCGCCGACAGCTTGCCGGAGAAGCGGTCGCCGAAGTCCGAGTAATCCTCGTAGCGGCCGGTGATGCCGGCCGAGAACTTCTCGGTCAGGTCCGCTTCCAGGCCCGCATAGACCGCGTAGTTGTGGCGGTCGGTGTGCACTTCATTGGTCGGGGTGAAGCCGGCGAAGCCCTGCGCGCCGGTGCCGGTGTAGGAGTTCAGTTCACCCGGGTTCTGGTCCCACTTCTCACGACGGTACTCACCGCCGAAGGACAGGGTGACCGGATAGGCCAAGCCCCAGTCCAGCGACTTGGTCAGGTCGGCGTTGAAGATGTCCTGCTGGTACTTCAGCGTGCCGTCGTAGAACGAACGCGGGCTGGTCGCGCCCAGGCTGTAGTTGATGCTGTTGCGGGTGTGGAAATCCAGGGTGTTCTCGCCGTGGTTCAGGCTCAGGTCCCAGGTCCAGCCGTTGTCGGTGTTGCCTTTGACGCCGGCCACCAGCGAGCGGTCCTTGGAGTACTGGTTGATCTGCGGCACGTAGCCGTCCGGATAGGTCTGCGCCAGCAGCGCGGTCTGCCCGCTGTGGTTGCGCGAACGGTAGAACGCGAACGAGGTGATGTCGCGGTTGCTGAGCAGCGCGCTGGCGTAGCCGGTCACGTGGTCGCTGAAATCGAAGCTCGCATTGACCGAGGCAGCGGTGGCGTCCACCTTCGGGTCGCCGACGATGAAGGTGGTCTGGCCAACGCTGGGGAAGTTGCCGGTGTTGGGCGTGGTGCCGCGGTACGGACCGGCGCGGTCGCTCTCGTCCTGCTGGCTGATCTGGCCGGCCACGTGCACGCGGCCACGGCCGTTGCCGAATTCCACGCCGGTATCGCCAGAGAGCTGGTACTTGTTGCCGTCGCCGGCCGAGTACTGGCCGTAGTCGACGGCCAGGCTGCCACCGCTGCCGCTGCCCTTCAGCACGATGTTGATGACGCCGGCGATGGCATCCGAACCGTACTGTGCGGAG
Organism: Stenotrophomonas indicatrix; assembly: GCA_041545745.1. Taxonomy (NCBI): domain Bacteria; kingdom Pseudomonadati; phylum Pseudomonadota; class Gammaproteobacteria; order Lysobacterales; family Lysobacteraceae; genus Stenotrophomonas; species Stenotrophomonas indicatrix. The sequence continues at coordinate 3,578,176 of CP168152.1, read as the reverse complement.
GCGCCGTCACGCAGCACCTCGACGCGCTCGATGGCGGCGATCGGAATCGCATTGATGTCCACCGCCGACGAACCACGGCCGATGCTGCCGTTGACGTTGATCATCGCCGAGGTGTGGCGGCGCTTGCCGTTGACCAGCACCAGCACCTGGTCCGGCGACAGGCCGCGCAGCTGTGCCGGGCGCACACCGCTGGTGCCGTCGGTCAGTGCTGGGCGCGGGAAATTCAGCGACGGCAGCGCGCGCGACAGCGCGGTGGCCAGCTCACCGGTACCGGTGGACTGCAGGATCTCGGGGGTGATGATGTCGATCGGCGACTGCGATTCGGCGACCGTCCGGTCGGCCACGCGGGTGCCGGTGACGATCACCGTATCCAGGGTGTTGGCGGCGGTGCCGGCCTGCTGGGCGGCGGCAACGAACGGAGAGCCACCGAGTGCGACAGCGACGGCGGCGGCGATCAGGCTGGTCTTGCGGGTCATCGGGAGGGGGCTCCGGTTGGCGGGATGGCACCGGAATCGACATCACGGGGATGAGCGGACGACGGTTGTTGCGGTGCGCAATACAGGAATTAACGGGATATTCAGTGCCTGTCAAATGCCGGTCATCAGAAAAAACGTTGCAGTAGCAACCATTTAGCTGCGACAGGCAGTGACGGGGGAGGGGCCCGGGAGGCGCGCGGACAGGACGTGGGAGAGAGGAACGCCGCCCGCCGCGCATCCCGGGGGCGCGTCAAGTATTCGTTAACGTTAGAATTGCGTCGCAGGAACAGTGCTTACCAGCACATTCCATTCGGTTATATGGACGCCTCCCCCCATGATTTCGCTTCGTAATTTCGCCTTGCGCCGCGGCGAGCGGCTGCTGTTGTCCAATGTCGACCTGACGCTGCACGCCGGTTACCGGGTGGGTGTGGTCGGCCGCAACGGTGCTGGCAAGTCCAGCCTGTTCGCGGCGGTGAAGGGCGAGCTGGAGGCCGACAAGGGTGACGTCGACCTGCCCGGCAAGATCCGCATCGCCAGCGTCGCCCAGGAAACCCCGTCGCTGCCGGACCCGGCGCTGAGCTTCGTGCTGGGCGGTGACGTCGAGGTGGCAGCGGTGCTGGCCGCCGAGGCCGAAGCCACCGCCCGCGAGGACTGGGAAGCGGTGGCCGAGGCGCATACGCGCATGGCCGAGCTGAACGCCTACGACGCCGAAGCGCGCGCCGGCAAGCTGCTGCATGGCCTGGGTTTCCCGGCCGAAACCCACCACCGCGCGGTGTCCTCGTTCTCCGGCGGCTGGCGCGTGCGCCTGAACCTGGCCCGCGCGCTGATGATGCCCAGCGACCTGCTGTTGCTGGACGAACCGACCAACCACCTGGATCTGGACGCGGTGTACTGGCTGGAACAGTGGCTGCTGAAGTACCCGGGCACCCTGCTGCTGATCTCGCATGACCGCGAGTTCCTCGACAACGTCGCCACCCACACCCTGCACCTGCACGGTGGCGGCGCCAAGCTGTATCCGGGCGGCTACACCGACTTCGAGCGGCAGCGTGCCGAACAGCTGCGCCAGCAGCAGATCGCACACGAAAAGGAACAGGCCGAGCGCGCCCATCTGCAGAGCTTCATCGACCGCTTCAAGGCCCAGGCCAGCAAGGCCGCGCAGGCACAGAGCCGGATGAAGCGTCTGGCCAAGCTTGCCGGTACCGAGGCGGTGCGCGCCGAGCGCGAGTTCCGCATCGAGTTCGCGCCGCCGGCCAAACTGCCGTTCTCGCTGATCCGCCTGAACCACGTCGAGGCCGGCTACGGCAGCGACTCGGTGATCCTGCACAACGTGGGCTTTGGCCTGGAAGCGGGCCAGCGCATCGGCCTGCTGGGCCCCAACGGCGCAGGTAAAACCACCCTGGTGAAGACCCTGGTGGGCGAACTGGCACCGATCGCCGGGGAGCGCGCCGCGCACCCGGACCTGCGCATCGGCTACTTCGCCCAGCATACGGTGGAGTCGCTGCATGAAGGTCAGTCGCCGATGGAGCACTTCCGCGATCTGGCCCCGGATGCACCGAACCAGTCGTTCCGCGATTTCCTCGGCAAGTGGAATTTCCCGGGCGACCGCGCCTTCGAACCGGTGGACGGCTTCTCCGGCGGTGAGCGCGCGCGCCTGGCGCTGGCGTTGATCGCCTACCAGCAGCCAAACGTGCTGCTGCTCGACGAACCGACCAACCACTTGGATCTGGAAATGCGCGAAGCGCTGGCCGAAGCACTGGCCGACTTCGACGGCGCGATCGTGATGGTCTCGCATGACCGCCATCTGATCGGCCTGGTCTGCGACACGTTCTGGCGTGTGGCCGATGGCGTGGTCGAGCCGTTCGACGGTGACCTCGACGCGTATGCCGCCTGGCTGCGTACGCGCCCGCAGGCGCAGGGCACCAAGGTGCGCATGGAACAGGTGGAGGAACCGGTGGTGGTCAAGACCGCACCGGTCGCGCAGATGGTGCAGAAGAAGCCGGTCAACCCGCACAAGCTGGCCAATGCCGAAGCCAAGGTCGCCGAGCTGGAGGGCGTGCTGGCAGAACTGGACCGGCAGCTTGCCGACTCGAGCAACTACGCCGATGCCACGCGCATGGCCGTGCTCGGCCGCGACCGCGAAGCCACCGCCGCGCAGCTGGAAAAGGCCGAAGCGGCCTGGATGGAACTGCTGGAATCCTGATTCCATCGGTAGCGCCGGGCCATGCCCGGCGGCTTTTCCCATCCGCTGCGCTCGCCGGGCATGGCCCGGCGCTACCCGCGGCGCACGTGTTTCATCCCTGCGCCTGCAGCCATTCGCGGAAGCGCTTGGCCGGTTCCCGTTCGGCACGTGAGCGCAGCCGGGTCAACCAGTAGCGGCCCAGTTCCAGGGTGGTGGCAAAAGGTTGCAGCAGCCGGCCCTCGGCCAGGTCCGCCTCGAACATACGCAGCGGCAGCAAGGCCACGCCTGCGCCACCGGCGGCAGCCACGGCCAGCGTCAACGACGAATCGAACACCGGTCCGCGTGCTTCCACGCCGTTGACTCCCGCTATCTGCAGCCACCGTGGCCATTCGTCGCTGCGGTACGAACGCAGCAGCGGCAAGGTCGCCAGGTCGCGCGGATGCTTCAGCCGCCGCGCCAATGCCGGTGCACACAACGGCGCGAACGGCGCGTCCAGGATCGCCGTGCAGGTCTGCCCCTGCCAGTCGCCATCACCGAAACGGATCGCCAGGTCCAGGCCTTCACCGGCCAGGTCGATGCGGTTGTTGTGGGTCTGCAGCCGCAACTCGATATCCGGGTGCGCGGTGTCGAACGCGGCCAGCCGTGGCAGCAGCCAGCCGGTGGCGAAGGTGCCGACCACGCCGATCGTCAGCACTTCCCGTGCCGGGCCGCCGGTGTAGCGGGCGATGCTGGCTGAAATGCGTTCGAAGGATTCATTCAGCACCGGGTACAGGGCTGCTCCTTCCTCGGTCAACGCCACGCCGCGCGGCAGGCGATGGAACAGGCGGACGCCCAGCCGGTCCTCCAGCCCGCGTATCTGGTGACTCAGCGCGGCCTGGCTGACACACAGTTCCAAAGCCGCCCGGGTGAAGTTCTGGTGCCGGGCGGCGGCCTCGAAGGCGCGCAGCGCATTCAGCGGCAGGGTGGGGTGGAGCATGCGTGAGCCGTGAGCCGGAATGATGGCTGATCGTATCCGGTTGGCGGGTTGCTTTGGAATGGCGGCAGACCATTTGCGACAGGCATGAATTCATCTAATGACTTGTGCTGAAAATTCGTGCTGGTAGTGGTCGCCGATGGGCTCCAATAATCGGGTCACGCCCAGGAGAACCCCGAATGCTCGCTCGTCGCCGATTCCTGCAGTTCAGTGGAGCTGCCGCCGCTTCCGCGCTCGCGGCACCGCTGCTCGCCCGCGTCGCCACAACAACAATGGCCGCTGCGCCAACCCCTGCCGCCATCGCCGCCGCCAGCGATTTCGCCGCGCTGGAAAAGGCGTGCAGCGGTCGACTCGGCGTGACCCTGCTCGACACGGGCAGTGGTCGTCGCCTCGGTCATCGCCAGGACGAGCGCTTCCCACTCTGCAGCACCTTCAAGAGCGTGCTGACCGCCACGGTGCTCAAACAGGCCGAGCGCGATCCGGCACTGCTGGACCAGCGCCTGCCGGTGCGGGCCCAGGACATCCTCGAGCACGCGCCAGTCACCCGCCGCCACGTCGGCAAGGACCTGACCGTGCGCGACCTATGCCGGGCCACGCTGATCACCAGCGACAACACCGCCGCCAATCTGTTGTTCGCCGCGATCGGTGGGCCGCCGGCGGTGACCGCGTTCCTGCGCGACAGCGGCGATACGATCACCCGCAGTGATCGCCTGGAGCCGGAGCTGAACAGCTTCGCCATCGACGACCCGCGCGACACCACCACCCCGGCGGCCATCGCTGCGACGCTGCAGCGGCTGGTGCTGGGCGATGCACTCAAGCCGGCCTCGCGCCAGCAGCTGGCCGACTGGCTCATCGACAACGAAACCGGCGATGCCTGCCTTCGTGCAGGCCTGGGCAAACGCTGGCGGGTGGGCGACAAGACCGGCAGCAATGGTGAAGACGCCCGCAACGACATCGCCGTGTTGTGGCCAGTGCAGGGTGGCTCGCCATGGATCCTGACCGCCTATCTGCAGGCGGGCGCGATCAGCTTCGAACAGCGCGCGGCGGTGCTTGCGCGGGTCGGTCGCATCGCCGATGGGCTGATCCGCTGAAGGGCGCTCTGCCGAAAGGGGAGGACATTTTCAGCCGTGTCCGGCTTGCCGGATCCGGATCGAACCCGCATCCTGCGCGCGTTCGATCCACACGGAAGTCCCCCATGAGTCATGAACTGGTCTACCTGCTGCTGATCTTCGCGCTGCTGGTGATCCCGCGCGCACTGCAGCGCTTCAGCCTGCCCGCGCCGCTGACCTGCCTGCTGTTCGGCATCATCGGCATGCTCTGGCTGGGTGACCAGGCGCACGACGCGGTCATCGCACTGCTGGCCACGCTGGGTATCTCCTCACTGTTCCTGTTCGCTGGCCTGGAGGTTGACCTGCAGGCCCTGCGGCGCGGCATGTGGCCGCTGCTGGCGCATCTGCTGATCCGCAGTGCGACCCTGTTCGGCGTCGGCTGGCTGGCCTGGCGTTATGCCGGTCTGCCATGGCAGGCAGCGGGGCTGCTGGCGCTGGCGCTGCTGACCCCATCCACCGGTTTCATCATGGATTCGCTGTCGCGGCTGGGGCTGAGCGAGGACGAACGGTTCTGGGTCACCAGCAAGGCCATCGCCGGTGAACTGCTGGCCCTGGCGGCGTTGTTCATCGTGCTGCAGGCCGGCGATCCGGCGCACATGGCGCTGTCCAGCACGGCGCTGCTGGCGATGATGATCGGCCTGCCGTTGCTGTTCATAGCGCTCGGTCGCTGGGTTGCGCCGCATGCGCCGGGTTCGGAGTTCTCGCTGCTGGTGATGGTCGGCATGGTGGCCGCCTACATCACCTATCTGCTGGGCGTGTACTACTTGGTTGGTGCCTTCATTGCCGGCCTGGTCGCGCGCCTGCTGCACCAGCGCATGCCGCTGCTGGCCTCGCACGAAAACCTGCATGCGCTGCGTCTGTTCGCCTCGTTCTTCGTGCCGTTCTACTTCTTCAACGCCGGCACCAAGGTGCCCAGCGAAGCGCTGAGCTGGGAAGCACTGGGGCTGGGCATCGTCATCACCCTGGTGGTGCTGCCGCTGCGCATCGCGGTGGTCTGGCTGCAGCGCCGCGTGATGTTCGGCGAGAGCTTCCGCAGCAGCCTGCGTGTGTCGCTGGCGCTGGCACCGACGTTGATCTTCACCCTGGTGCTGGCCGCGATCATGCGTGATCGCTTCCAGATTCCGGCGGTGCTGTTCGGCGCGTTGCTGCTGTACGCCGCATTGACCACGCTGCTGCCCTCGCTGGTGTTCCGCACGCCGTTCGATGTCGATCCGGTCGAGCAGGAGCCGGCAGGGCAGGGCGAAGATGCGCCGGTGGCGGCGACGGAAGTGGTTGCCGCCGCCCCTGCAGTCGAGCGCTGAGGCAGATCCAGCGAATGCGGTTTGCGCGCATCGGCCATGGCCGTTAGGGTTGGGGCATGAAACTGATCGCCGCTGTTGCTTCCGCCATCGCCCTGCTCGGCCTCGCCGCCTGCTCGCAGCCATCGCATACGGTCAACCACGATCTGGCGACCGCGCCGGCCGACGCTTTCATGGCCGCCATCGCTGCCCATTGCGGCCAGGCCTACGAGGGCAAGGTGGTGGAGGACACACCGGCACCCACTGGTGAAGACCCGTTCGCCGGGCAGAAGCTGGTGATGCATGTGCGTGGTTGTGCCGACCCGGGGCATGAGCTGCGCATCCCGTTCCACGTGGGTGATGACCATTCGCGCACCTGGGTGTTGACCCGCACCGAAAGCGGCCTGCGGCTCAAACACGACCATCGCCACGCCGATGGCAGCCCCGATGCGATCACCCTCTACGGGGGCGACAGCACGCCGCCAGGTACCGCCGAACGCCAGCAGTTCCCTGCCGATGGCGAGTCGGTGGCGATGTTCCGTCGCGCCGATATGCTGGCTTCGACCCACAACACGTGGGCGATGGAGATCGAGCCGGACCAGCGCTTCGTCTACGAGCTGACCCGGCCGGAGGGTCGTCGATTTCGGGTCCAGTTCGACCTCAGCAAGCCGGTCGCACTGCCGCCGGCGCCTTGGGGCGATGAGGCTTCGCCGGCCCCCTGATTCCGGGGTCGGATCCCTCCTGCGGAGGGCTCCGACCCCAGCATTGCACGCACCCAAGGAGCAGAGCGCTGGCCGTCGGCCAGGGATCCGGCCCTGCCTTCAACGCGTGCCGAAGCGTGCCCGGCAGCCGTTGCTGACCCACACGTTACCGCGCGAGTAGCCCCAGGTCCGGCCTTCCTGGCAGGCACTGCCGGACAGCTGCTGCTGCAGCACCGGCCGGCCCTGGCGTTCGTCCCAGTTGCAGCTCTGCTGACGGTTGTTGTTGCTGCTGCAGGTCACGGTGTAGTTGCTGTTGCCGCCACCCCAGCCGCCGCCATTGCCGCCGCCCCAGCCACCACGAGCTTCGGCGAACTCGGCACGGCAGCCGCGGTTGACCCAGATCGCGCCGTTGCGCACGCCCCAGTTCTGGCCTTCCACGCATTGGGTACCGGATATCTGCCGGACCACGCGCGCGTTGCGCCAGCCGACCGGGCAGCTGCGTTCGCGGTTGTCCTGGCTTTCGCAGCGTACGGTGCCGCCGTTACCGCCGCCCCAACCGCCACCGTTGCCGCCACCCCAGCCGCCGCGGCCCTGGGTGAATTCGGCGCGGCAGCCGTTGTTGACCCAGATGCTGCCATTGCGGGTGCCCCAGGTACGGCCCTCCACGCAGGCCGAGCCGGACAGCTGGCGGACCAGCTGCGCGTCGCGCCAGCCGGTGTTGCAGACACGTTCGCGGTTGTTCTGGCTTTCGCAGCGGACCACCCCGTTCTGCGCGGCGGCAGGGGCGGAGGGCAGGGCGAGCGCGGTAAAGGTACCGAGGATCACGGCCAGGCTGGCCAAGGACTGCGGTTTCATGGCGACATCCCCATACGGGAGTAGGTGCGCGACTATAAGGACCGGGGCGATCAAGCCCGTGTGACCGTCCGCATTTGCCCCGGCCGGGGCCTCGGCCGCAGAATAAGAGGCTTTCCGGCCCCCATCAGGCGTCGGCGTTCTCCAGCGGAGCTTTCCCCCCATGCGTACCCACTTCTGCGGCCTGGTCGATGAGACCCTGATTGGCCAGACTGTCACCCTCGCCGGCTGGACCGACGTGGCCCGTAACCAGGGCGGCGTCTGCTTCATCGATCTCCGCGATCATGAAGGCATCGTGCAGGTGACGGTGGAGCTCGACAACGCCGAAGTGTTTGCCGTGGCCGCCAGCCTGGGCTATGAAGACGTGCTGCAGGTGGAAGGCGTGGTCCGCGCCCGCCACGCGGTCAACGACAAGCTGCGCACCGGCAAGGTGGAAGTGATCGCCACCGCCATCACCGTGCTGAACAAGGCGGCACCGCTGCCGTTCCACGCGCACGAGAACCCGGGTGAAGAAACCCGGCTGAAGTACCGTTACCTGGACCTGCGCCGTCCGGAAATGCAGCGCATGCAGCGCACCCGCATCAAGCTGGTGCAGGCCCTGCGCCGCCACCTGGACGAGAAGGGCTTCCAGGACATCGAAACGCCGATCCTGACCAAGGCCACCCCGGAAGGCGCACGCGACTTCCTGGTGCCGGCACGCATGCACCCGGGCGAGTTCTACGCCCTGCCGCAGAGCCCGCAGCTGTTCAAGCAGATCCTGATGGTGGCCGGCTTCGACCGCTACTACCAGATCGCCCGCTGCTTCCGCGACGAGGCCCTGCGTGCCGACCGCCAGCTGGAATTCACCCAGCTCGACATGGAGTTCGCCTTCGTCCGCGAGCGCGACGTGCAGGACTTTGTCGAAGACATGATCCGCAGCATTTTCAAGGAAGTGGTCGACGTCGAGCTGGAGGCCAGCTTCCCGCGCATGACCTGGGCCGAGGCGATGCGTCGCTATGGTTCGGACAAGCCGGACCTGCGCATCGCGCTGGAACTGGTGGACGTGGCCGAGCTGGTCAAGACCAGCGAATTCCCGGTGTTCACTGCTGCTGCCAACGATGCCGATGGCCGCGTCGCCGCGCTGCGCATTCCGGGTGGTGCCAGCCTGTCGCGCAAGCAGATCGATGAGTACGCCGCGCACGCCGCCAAGTACGGTGCGAAGGGCCTGGCCTACATCAAGGTGGGCGAGAACGGCGAAATCGGCTCGCCGATCCAGAAGTTCTTCAGCGAAGAGGGCTTCGCCGCCCTGGTCGCCCATGTCGGTGCCGGCAACGGCGACATCGTGTTCTTCGGTGCCGGCGGCTACAACAAGGTGTCCGACTTCATGGGCGCACTGCGCCTGAAGGCCGGCAAGGACTTCGGTCTGGTCGCCGACAGCTGGGCGCCGCTGTGGGTCACCGACTTCCCGATGTTCGAATGGGACGAGGAAGCGCAGCGCTACGTCGCCCTGCATCACCCCTTCACCGCACCGGCCGTGGACGACATCGCCGATCTTCGCGCGCACGCCAAGACTGCCGTTTCGCGCGGCTACGACATGGTGCTCAACGGCAATGAAATCGGCGGCGGCTCGATCCGTATCCACCGCCCCGACATGCAGAGCGCGGTGTTCGAGCTGCTCGGCATCGGTGCCGAAGAGGCCCGCGCCAAGTTCGGCTTCCTGCTCGACGCGCTGAACTACGGCGCGCCGCCGCACGGTGGCATCGCCTTCGGCATCGACCGTATCGCCGCGCTGATGGCCGGCACCGAGTCGATCCGCGACGTCATCCCGTTCCCGAAGACCACCGGTGCACAGGATCTGATGACCGACGCGCCGTCGCCGATCGTGGACGAGCAGCTGGCCGAAGTGCACATCCAGGTTCGCCCCAAGAAAAACTGATCAGGAGATCCAGGCAATGACCGAGTTTGCGTTTTCGCTGGAGTGGGAAAAGCTGGGCAATGAAGGCTCCGAGGCCAACCTGGTCACCGAGCGTGCACGTGTCTTCGGTGGTTGGCTGGTCCGCGTCGGTACCAACCCGTCGGCCATGGCCCTGACCTTCGTCGCCGACGGCGAAGGCCGCTGGGACGGTGAAGACTTCGGCGTCGAGGATTACGAAGACGACGAAGAGGAAGAGTACGACGAGGACGAGGAAGGCGAAGAAGAGGAAGACGGCGAGGAAGAAGAGGACGACGAGGAATACGAAGAAGAGGAAGAGGAAGAGGAAGAGGAAGAAGAAGAAGACGACAAGGAACCGGCGGAGCGGGCTTGACCCGAACCGTGGTCCTGACGTCAACTCGACCCATGTATTCGATCCGCCGCGCCACTGTGGACGACGCGCCGACCCTGTCGGCGCTGGCCGCGCGCACGTTCACCGAAACCTTCGGCCATCTGTATCCGCCGCAGGACCTCCAGGACTTCATCGACGAGTCCTACACGGTCGAGCGCCAGCGCACGATCCTGGCCCACCCCGATTACGCGGTGTGGCTGCTGGAGCTGGATGGGGAGGCGGTCGGCCATGCCGCCGCCGGCCCCTGTGGGTTGCCGCACCCGGACGTTAAGCCCGGTGACGGCGAACTCAAGCGCCTGTACCTGGTCAAGACGCAGCAGAGCTGCGGCTGGGGCAGCCGCCTGCTGGAAACCGCGCTGGCCTGGCTGGAACGCGACGGCCCGCGCACGTTGTGGCTGGGCGTGTGGTCGGAAAACTTCGGCGCCCAGCGCTTCTACGCCCGCTATGGTTTTGAAAAGGCCGGCGAGTACCTGTTCCCGGTGGGCGACACCAACGATCTTGAGTTCATCCTGCGCCGTCTGCCGCATCCGGCCTGAAGTCGTTCACCGCCGCTTGCCCCTGGCTTCTGTTCAATCACCGTAGTTTCGCCCCGCTGACCGCCAGGCTGTTGCACATGACTCCCCCCGTTCTGTTGTTGCATGGCATCTGGAATGCCCGTGCCTGGGTCGGGCCGCTGGCCTGGCGCCTGCGTGCGCGTGGCTTCCAGGTCCATACCTTTGGCTACTCCTCCGTATTTGGCGGCCCCGATGTGGCCGTCCCGCAGTTGCTGGAGCGGCTGGCAGACGCAGGCCCGCTATCGCTGGTCGGGCACAGCCTTGGCGGCCTGCTGGCGCTGGAAGCCCTGCGCCGGCAGCCGCAGTTGCCCGTGCAGCGCGTGGTCTGCCTGGGCTCGCCACTGCGTGGCAGCGGCACCGCGCGCTCGTTGTCCGAACATGGCTGGGGCCTGGCCCTGGGCCGCAGCAGCGAACTGCTGCTGGATGGGCTGCCGGACTGGCAGGGCAAGGCTGCGGTCGGCCTGATCGCCGGCTCGGTGCCGCATGGGCTGGGCAGCCTGCTCGGGGCGCTGGATGACGATTCCGACGGTACCGTGGCGCTGGCCGAGACCCGCCTGCCGGGCCTGGCCGACCACTGCGTGGTGCGCACCAGCCACAGCGGCCTGGTGGTGTCGCCCGATGCCGCGCGGCAGACCGCGCATTTCCTCCGCCATGGCCAGTTCGACCATGGCCGGGACGCCGCTGCAGCGTAAGCCGGTTCGCCGGGCATGGCCCGGCGCTACCGTCCTTCCTTGGTGGGTGCGAACCGTCCTTCCTTGGTGGGTGCGAACCGTCCTTCCTTGGTGGGTGCGAACCGTTGGTTCGCACGCTCTCGCCGGGCCATGCCCTGCGGCATCTGTCCGCCCTCGACACGGTCACCGGGCCCGATCAGGTAGAATCCGCGGCCTTATCCATCAACGCACGTACGGAAAGACCCATGGGTAGAGGCCCCTCCATCGAGAACCGCAAAAACGCGTCTGACGCGAAGCGCGGCAAGATTTTCACCAAGATCATCCGTGAGATCGGCGTGGCCGCGCGCGGCGGTGGAGGCGACCCCAACAACAACCCGCGCCTGCGTGTGGCCGTGGACAAGGCGTTGACCGCGAACATGTCCAAGGACGTGATCGAGCGCGCCATCAAGAAGGCCACCGGCGAGCTGGAAGGCGTCGAGTACGAAGAGATCCGCTACGAGGGCTACGCGCCCGGTGGCGTGGCCGTCATCGTCGATTGCCTGACCGACAACCGCGTGCGCACCGTGGCCGATGTCCGCCATGCGTTCAGCAAGTGCGGCGGCAACATGGGCACCGAAGGCTCGGTCAGCTTCATGTTCAAGCGCGTGGGCGTGCTGCACTACGCTGCCGGCGCCGATGAGGACGCCATCTCCGAAGCGGCCATCGAGGCCGGTGCGGATGACATCGTGGTCTATCCGGAGGATGGCGCGATCGACGTGCTCACCGCCGCGGACAGCTTCCACGCGGTCAAGGATGCGATGCAGGCGGCTGGCCGCACGCCGGATCATGCCGAGCTGACCTTCCGCGCCGACAACGACATCAAGGTTGAAGGCGACACCGTCCTGCAGGTCAAGAAGCTGCTGGACATGCTGGAAGACCTCGACGACGTGCAGGACGTGTACTCCAACGCCGATCTCGGCGCGGACGCCTACGCCTGAACGGACGCTGCGCCGGTCGCCTTTGGCGGCCGGTGAGCGGACAATGCGGACCATGATGACCCCAGACGTTTCCAGCCATCACCGCCGCATGCGTCCTTCCCGGATCAGCGGCGCCTGCGTGTGTGCCGCATGACCCGTATTCTCGGCATCGACCCGGGCTCGCAACGGACCGGAGTCGGCATCATCGATGTCGATGCCAGCGGCCGGGTCAGCCACGTGCATCACCAGCCGTTGGTGCTGCTCGGGGCCGATGACTTCCCGCAGCGCATGAAGCTGCTGGTGCTGGGCCTGGCCGAGCTGTGCCACGAGTTCCAGCCGCAGGAAGTGGCCATCGAAAAGGTGTTCATGGCACGCAACCCCGATTCGGCGCTGAAGCTGGGCCAGGCCCGTGGCGCGGCGATTTCGGCGGTGGTGCTGCGCGACCTGCCGGTGCACGAATACGCCGCCAGCGAGATCAAGCTGGCGGTGGTCGGTCGTGGTGGCGCCGAAAAGCAACAGGTTCAACACATGGTCGGGCTCATGCTCAACCTGAAAACCAAGCTGCAGGCCGACGCGGCCGACGCGTTGGCCGTGGCCATCACCCATGCCCACGTAAGGGCAACGGCCAACCGCCTGGGGCTGACTGCCCGCCAGGCCTGGGGCCGCAAATGAGGAGCTGCACGCAATGATCGGTCGACTGCGCGGAATCGTCGCTTACAAGGCGCCGCCGTGGCTGGTGGTGGACGTCAACGGGGTGGGTTACGAGCTGGAGGCGCCGATGAGCACCTTCTACGACCTGCCCGAGCTCGGCCGTGAGGTCACCCTCTACACCCATTATTCGCAGAAGGAAGACAGCGTTTCGCTGTACGGCTTCCTGCGCGAAGGCGAACGCCGCCTGTTCCGCGACGTGCAGAGGGTCAGCGGCATCGGCGCGAAGATCGCGCTGGCCGTGCTGTCCGGGGTCACCGTCGAAGAATTCGCTCGCATGGTCCAGGCCGGCGACATCACCGCGCTGACCCGCATTCCCGGCATCGGCAAGAAGACCGCCGAGCGCATGGTGCTGGAACTGCGTGACCGCGCGGCGCAGTTCGGCGCCGGTGGCGCGCTGCCGACCGGCAGTGGCCCGGCCCCGGCCGATCCGCTGTCCGATGCCACCGTGGCGCTGCAGCAGCTGGGTTACAAGCCCACCGAGGCGGCGCGGATGGCGCGCGAAGCCTTCAACGAGGGCGACGAGGTGGCCATGGTCATCCGCAAGGCCCTGCAATCGGCGCTGCGCTGAGCCGCTCCTTTTCCTTTCCAATTACACCCTGAGCTTCGCCAGGAGTCCCATGTCCAGCAGTCAAACCCCGCACACCGCCGCCCATGGCGGCCATGGTCACGCTCCCCCCGCCGGGGGGCTGGCGCTGATCATCGGTGCGATCGGCGTGGTCTTCGGCGATATCGGCACCAGCCCGCTGTACACCCTGAAGGAGGCGTTCTCGCCCCACTACGGGCTCACCAGCGACCACGACACCGTGCTGGGCGTGCTGTCGCTGGCGTTCTGGGCGCTCAACATCGTGGTCACCCTGAAGTACGTGACCATCATCATGCGCGCCGACAATGACGGTGAGGGCGGCATCATGGCGCTGATGGCGCTGACCCAGCGCACGTTGCGCAACGGGTCACGCTCGGCGTACGTGGTCGGCATCCTCGGCATCTTCGGCGCGTCGTTGTTCTTCGGCGATGGCGTGATCACGCCGGCGATATCGGTACTGGGCGCGGTCGAAGGCCTTGAGGTGGCGGCCCCCGGGCTGCATGCCTTCATCGTGCCGATCACGGTCGTGGTACTGCTGGCGGTGTTCGCGGTACAGCGCTTTGGTACCGAGAAGATCGGCAAGCTGTTCGGCCCCATCACCTCGATCTGGTTCATCTCGCTGGCGGCGATCGGCATCTACAACATCGTCGACGCGCCGGAAGTGCTGAAAGCGTTCAACCCGTGGTGGGCGATCCGCTTCTTCATGGAGCACGGCTGGCACAGCATCTTCATCCTCGGTGCGGTGGTGCTGGCGGTGACCGGTGGCGAGGCGTTGTATGCCGACATGGGCCACTTCGGTGCCAAGCCGATCCGTCACGCCTGGTACTTCTTCGTGCTGCCGTGCCTGGTGCTGAACTACCTGGGGCAGGGCGCGCTGGTGCTCAACCATCCCGAGGCGGTGAAGAACCCGTTCTTTGAAGCGGTACCGTCGTGGGCGCTGTACCCGATGATCATCCTGGCCACGATGGCCGCGGTGATCGCCTCGCAGTCGGTGATCACCGGTGCGTTCTCGGTCTCGCGCCAGGCCATGCAGTTGGGCTACATCCCGCGCATGCGCATCAAGCACACCTCGCACGACACCATCGGCCAGATCTACATCCCCGGCATCAACTGGGGCATCGCGGTGATGGTGATCGGCCTGGTGCTGGCCTTCCGCAGCTCGTCCAACCTGGCCGTGGCCTACGGCATCTCGGTGTCGGCCACCATGCTGATCGATACCCTGCTGCTGGCCCTGGTCGCACGTTCGCTGTGGCCCAAGGCACGCAACTGGATCCTGCCCTTGTGCGTGGTGTTCTTCATCATCGATCTGGGCTTTGTCATCGCCAACGGTGCCAAGCTGCTGCAGGGCGCCTGGTTCCCGGTGGTGCTGGGCATCTTCCTGTTCACCATGATGCGCACCTGGCGCCGTGGCCGCGAACTGCTGCGCGATGAAATCCGCAAGGACGGCATCCGCATCGACACCTTCCTGCCCGGTCTGATGCTGGCGCCGCCGGTACGCGTACCCGGTACCGCGGTGTTCCTCACCGCCGACCCGACCGTGGCCCCGCACGCGCTGATGCACAACCTCAAGCACAACAAGGTGCTGCACGAGCGCAACGTGTTCCTGCACGTGGTGACCCTGCCGGTGCCGTACGCGGCGGAGGGGCAGCGCCTCAAGATCGAATCGGTGGGCGATGAGTTCTACCGGGTCTACGTGCGTTTCGGCTTCATGGAGACCCCCGACGTACCGCTGGCGCTGATGCGCTCGTGCGACCACGGCGGCATCTACTTCGACCCGATGGACACCACCTTCTTCGCCAGCCGCGAAACCATCGTCGCCACCGCCAACCGTGGCATGCCGATCTGGCGCGACAAGCTGTTCGCGCTGATGCACCGGAATGCCGCCCCGGCGACGGGCTTCTTCCGGATTCCGGGCAACCGCCTCGTAGAGCTGGGTGCGCAGGTGGAGATCTGACCGCACGGGGTCGGATCCCTTTTCCTCAGGAAAAGGGCTCTGACCCCATGTTCGGTTCGTGCCATCCACGCATGGATCTACCGTGTCGACCAAGGTCGACACCCACCAATGGCAGGCCATGCCATTCCGGCAGATCGCGGAGATCTGTCGAAGGCGGGGTGGGTCCGGTTGCGGGGGCGTGAGCGCCATGGATGGCGCGACCGAGCCTACAGGGACGTACTTGCGGCGTCCCCCGCAACCGGGCCCACCCCGCCATCCCTCAGGAAACCTGCTTCTGCGCTTGCTTCGGCTGTTGCCGTTGCTTTGGCCTCCGCGGGTGCCGGGCGCAGCCCGGCCGAATCCCCCCGCTTATGCCGCATAATCAGCACATGACCGACGACCGCATCATCGCCGCCGGCGCCACCCGCGAGGATGACGCCGCCGACGCCAGCATCCGACCCAAGCGACTTGCCGACTACCTCGGCCAGGTGCCGGTGCGCGAGCAGATGGAGATCTACATCCAGGCCGCCAAAGGTCGTGGCGATGCGCTGGACCACGTGCTGATCTTCGGCCCGCCCGGCCTGGGCAAGACCACCCTCAGCCACGTCATCGCCAACGAACTGGGCGTGGCCCTGCGCGTGACCTCCGGCCCGGTGATCGAAAAGGCCGGGGACCTGGCCGCGCTGCTGACCAACCTGCAGCCGCACGATGTGCTGTTCATCGACGAGATCCATCGCCTGTCGCCGGTGGTGGAGGAAGTGCTGTATCCGGCGATGGAAGATTTCCAGATCGACATCATGATCGGCGAGGGCCCTGCGGCGCGCTCGATCAAGATCGACCTGCCGCCGTTCACCCTGATCGGCGCCACCACCCGCGCCGGCCTGCTGACCGCGCCGCTGCGCGACCGCTTCGGCATCGTCCAGCGCCTGGAGTTCTACAGCGTCGAAGAACTGACCCGCATCGTGCGTCGCTCGGCCGCCATCCTGGCCATCGACTGCACCGCCGACGGGGCAGGGGAGATCGCGCGCCGCGCGCGTGGCACCCCGCGTATCGCCAACCGCCTGCTGCGCCGTGTGCGCGATTACGCCCAGGTCAAGGCCGGTGGCCACATCGACCAGACCGTGGCCCAAGCGGCGATGCAGATGCTCAAGGTCGACCCGGAAGGCTTCGATGAGCTCGATCGTCGGCTGCTGAAGACCATGGTCGACTACTTCGACGGTGGCCCGGTCGGCATTGAATCGCTGGCTGCGGCGCTGTCTGAAGAGCGAGGCACGCTGGAAGACGTGGTCGAACCCTATCTGATCCAGCAGGGCTACCTGGTGCGCACCGCGCGCGGCCGCATGGCCACCCACAAAGCCTACCGGCACCTGGGCCTGAAGCCGAAGAACCCCCCGCAGGACCTGTTTGCCGAGGTCCCCGATGTCGGTTGAACCTTCGGTTGAACCCCGATTCAGTTGGCCGACACGCATTTACTGGGAAGATACCGACGCTGGCGGAGTGGTTTACCACGCCCGCTACGTGGCCTTCATGGAACGGGCCCGGACCGAATGGATGCGTGCGCTGGGCTTCGGCCAGGAGCGCATGCGTACCGAGCACGGCATGGTCTTCGCGGTGCGCTCCATGCAGATGGATTTCATCAAGCCGGCACGGCTGGATGACCAGCTGCAGGTGAGCGCCAGCCTGGTCCAGCTGAAGAAGGCCAGCATGGTCTTCGACCAGCAGGTCCTGCGCGACGGCCAGCTGCTGCTGTCCGCGCAGGTCCGCATCGCCGCACTGGACGCGGCCAGTTTCCGCCCGCGTGGCATGGACGATGCCGTCCTTGCCGCGCTGCAACCCCACCTCCACCCCGAATCCGAACAGAACTCTTGAGGAACAACGGATGATCGCAACGCTCCTGGCCCTGCAGGCCACGGTCACCGAGGCTTTGCCGGCTGACGTCAGCAATGCCGCGACCCAGACCCTTGCCCAGGCCACCACCGGCGGCGGCATCAACTACCTCGAACTGATGGCCAAGGCCAGCCTGCCGGTGAAGATCATCGTGCTGGCGCTGCTGGTCGGCTCGTTCGTCAGCTGGGTGATCATTTTCCGCAAGGCCCGCATCTTCAAGCAGGCCACCCGCGAAGCCGACGAGTTCGAGAACCGCTTCTGGTCCGGTGCCGACCTGGGCAAGCTGTACAGCTCGGCCACCGACCGCAGCCGCAACGTCGGCGGCTTGGAAGCGATCTTCGAAGCCGGTTTCCGCGAGTACACCCGCCTGCGCGACAAGCGCCGGCTGGATGGCCGCGCCCAGCTGGAAGGTGCCCAGCGCGCGATGCGCACCACCTATACCCGCGAAGTCGACCAGCTCGAGCGCAACCTGGAACTGCTGGCCAACATCGGCTCGACCGCCCCGTACGTGGGCCTGGTCGGTACCGTGTTCGGCATCATGGTGACCATGCACGACATGATCAGCAGCGGTGCCCAGGCCGGTATCGCTGCCGTCGCTCCGGGCATCTCCGAAGCGCTGTTCGCCACCGCCATCGGCCTGTTCGTGGCGATTCCGGCAGTGTGGGCCTACAACCGCTTCACCACCCGCGTGGAGCGCATGTCGGTGCGTTTCGAGACCTTCGCCGACGAGTTCAGCTCGATCCTGCAGCGCCAGAGCGCTGGCGACGAGTAAGCGCCAGACCCGGGAGTCCAAGCCATGTCCGCTGCCATCGGTCGCCGCAAGCGCCGCAAGCTGAAATCGGAAATCAACGTCGTTCCCTATATCGACGTCATGCTGGTGCTGTTGATCATCTTCATGGTCACCGCGCCCATGCTCACCCTGACCTTCGACGTCGACCTGCCCAATTCCAACGCCAAGGCGCTGGAAAGCAAGCAGGATCCGTTGATCGTCTCGGTGCGCCAGGACGGCCAGCTCAGCCTCAAGCTGCCTGACGCCAAGGAACCCACCGCAGTCACCGCCGAGGAACTGCAGGGCCATCTGTCCGGCATCGCCGCGCAGGACAAGGACGTGCGCGTGATCGTCGCCGCCGACCGTGCCGTGGCCTATGAAAAGGTCATCGCGGCAATGGATGTGATCAAGCGCGCCCACGTCGACAAGGTGAGCCTGGCCACCGATGCGAACTGACGTCCTGTCGCCACCGCACAAGCAGGAGCCCGGCTGGGGCCAGCCCCTGCTGCTGGCCGTGCTGGTGCACCTGCTGGTCGCGCTGATCTTCATCGGCGCCTGGCTGTGGTCACCGCAGCGCAATACCGATGCCGCCGCAGGCGATCCCTCGGTCGAGGCCAGTCTGGCGTTGTCCGCGTCCGAAGCCGCCGCCGCCCGCCAGGCCCTGCGCCAGTCGGAAAAGCTGGAAGACCTGCCGCCGCCGGTGGCCGAACCGATCCCGGTGCCGGAAGACACCATCCCGCCGCCGCAGCCGATTGAAGAGCCGCGCCCGCAGGACGCACCGACGCCGCAGCAGCAACAGGCGCAGGAACGCGTGGCGCAGCCCGACACCAAGGACCAGGACGCGGTCAGCGCGTTGGCGATCTCGCAGGAAAAGGCCAAGCAGGAGCAGGAAGCCAAGCGCCGCCAGGAACAGATCGACCTGACCGAGCGCAAGCGCCAGGAAGAGGCCGAGCAGAAGCTGCGTCTGGCCAAGCAGCAGGAAGCGGACGCCAAGAAGAAGCAGGCCGAGCAGGAGCGCCTGGCCGCTGACAAGGCAGAGGCCGAGAAGCAGAAGAAGATCGCCGACATCCGCGCCCGCCGCGAGCAGGCCGAGAAGGAAGCCAAGCTGGCCGAGCAGAAGCTGCGCCAGGTCGCTGCCGCGCGCAATGCCGCAGGCACGGCTGCTGCCGGTGCCAGTGGTGCCGCACAGCCGGCTGCCGGTGGTGGTGGCAGCAGTGACGATCTGTCTGCCAAGTACGCTGCGGCCATCCAGGCCAAGGTGCTGGCGCAGTGGGTGCGTCCGGACAGCGTGCCGCTGGGCCAACGCTGCCAGATCACCATCAACCAGTTGCCGGGCGGTACCGTCCGCAGCGCTACGGTCAGCGCCGGCTGCCCGTTCGATGAAGCCGGCAAGCGCTCGATCGAGGCCGCCGTGCTCAACGCCCAGCCGCTGCCGTACCGCGGTTTCGAGCAGGTATTCGCACGCACGATCAACTTCACGTTCACCGCCCAGGATCGCTGAGGCGCGGGGCAGGGCAGCCCTTTTGGGGCTGTCCCGTCATCCAATGACGCCTTTAGTTCTGGATCGTGCGGGCCTGTCCACGCCATGCTTGGGACGAGTCACCGGCACGAAGGTGGCCGCGACGTTAACGGCATGTGAGAGGCCCGGCTGGCACTGACTCGGAATTCACGTACCCTTGGTTCATGATTGCGAAGCGGTTCACTGCCGTTTTGTTATCCCTCGTTCCGGTTCCCCCTATTTGAGCGCTCCATGAAGAAGATGCCTCGCTGGCTTGCCGTGTTTGCGGCCCTGTTGCTGCCCTTTGCTGCCGTCGCGCAGCAGAAGGGGCTGGATATCGACATCATCGGCGGCAACGCCTCCGCCCTCCCGATCACCATCGTGCCGATGCCCTACCAGGGTGCGGCCGGCGCTCCGCAGACCGACGTCGCCGGCGTGGTCCGTGCCGACCTCGAACGTTCGGGCCAGTTCCGTACGCTGCCCGAAGCGCAGATCGTCGAAAAGCCGATCCGTGGCGGTGACATCCAGTTCGCCACCTGGCGCGCGCTGAAGCAGAACTACATCGTCGTCGGCCGGGTCATGGACGCCGGTGCCGGCGCCTACCGCGTCGAGTACGAACTGTTCGACGTGCCCAAGGGCGAGCGCCTGCTGGGCCTGGCGATGACCGCGCGCGGCAACGCCATGCGTGACGTCGCCCACCAGATGGCCGACGCCATCTACGAGAAGATCACCGGTGTCCGAGGCGCCTTCTGGACCCGCATCGCCTACGTGACCGCCAGTGGCAAGGGCGACGCCATGCGCTATGCGCTGATGGTGGCCGATTCGGACGGCTTCAACCCGCAGACCATCGTGCGTTCGGCCGAGCCGCTGCTGTCGCCGTCGTGGAGCCCGGATGGCAACAAGCTGGCCTACGTCAGCTTCGAACGTGGCAACTCGGCCATCTACATCCAGAACATCTCCACCGGCGCCCGTGAACTGGTCACCAGCTTCCGCGGCATCAACAGCGCCCCGGCCTTCTCGCCGGACGGCCGCAAGCTGGCCCTGACCCTGTCGCGTTCGGGCAACCCGGAAATCTACGTGATGGATCTGGGCAGCAAGCAGCTGACCCAGCTGACCAACCACTTCGCCATCGATACCGAGCCGACCTGGGCCCCGGACGGCAGCGCGGTGTACTTCACCTCCGACCGCGGCGGCCGTCCGCAGGTCTACAAGGTCGGTGCCGGTGGTGGCAGCGCCGAGCGCGTGACCTTCCAGGGCAACTACAACGCAAAGCCCTCGGTCTCCTACGACGGAAAGAAGATCGCCGTGGCCCAGGGTTCTGGCAACAGCTACAAGATCGCCCTGATGGACAGCTCGCTGGGTTCGCCCCGCTGGAGCACGCTGTCGCCGGGTTCGCTGGACGAATCGCCGAGCTTCGCGCCCAACGCGAGCATGGTGCTGTATGCCGCCCGTGAGGGTGGTCGTGGTGTGCTGTACGCCGTCTCGGCCGACGCGCGCGTGCGCCAGCGCCTGGTCCTGGCAGACGGTGATGTGCGCGAGCCGGCATGGTCCCCATACCGTACCCAGCGCTAAAAGAGTGTTAATATTTTCTCTGTATTGAACCCCTCATCGGCTTAGGAGCCACAAAGGTATCGCCATGAACAAGTCCACCCGCGTTCTGCTTGTTTCCCTGCTGTCCGTGGCCGTCCTGGCCGGTTGCTCGAAGAAGGTCAAGGAAGAAGCCCCGGCTCCGGTCGATACCGGCACCTCGACCACCACCCCGACCGGTCCGTCCACCTCCGGCCTGTACGGCCCGGGCGATCTGGACACCGATGCCTGCCTGCGTCAGCGCGTTGTTTACTTCGACCTGGACAAGGAAGAAGTGAAGCCGGAATTCCAGGCCATCATGGCTTGCCACGCCAAGTACCTGCGTGACCGTCCGTCTTCGCGCATCACCCTGCAGGGCCACACCGACGAGCGCGGTTCGCGCGCGTACAACCAGGCTCTGGGCGAGCGTCGTGGCAACGGCGTCAACTCGGCGCTGCAGGCCAACGGTGGCTCGGCTTCGCAGCTGACCGTCGTGTCCTACGGTGAAGAGCGTCCGGTCTGCACCGAGTCGAACGAGTCCTGCTGGTCGCAGAACCGTCGCGTCGAAATCGTCTACACCGCGCAGTAATCCATGCGCCTTGGCATCAAACTGATGCTGGTCGTTGCGGCAGCCCTCGTGGCTGCCGCACCGGCGCATGCACAACGTCAGAGTCTGGCCGACCGCGTCGGTTCGCTCGAGCAGCAGATGTACAACAACAGTGCCAACCAGGACCTGTTGAACCAGATCAATCAGCTGCGGCAGCAGGTCACCAGCCTGCAGGCCTCGATCGAGCAACTCCAGCACGACAACGCCCAGCTCAAGCAGTCCGCCCAGGACCAGTACCTGGATCTGGACAGCCGCCTGAACCGGTTGGAAGGGGGCTCTGCCGCCCCGGCCCTGCCTGCTGTTCCGGCGAGCGCACCGAAGGCTCCTGCAGCCCCGGCAAAACCCGCAGCGGCGGCCACTTCCGAGCGGCCGCCTTCCGTCCATGGTGACCCGGGCAGCCTGGCCGTCACCGGTGACGAGCGTACGTCCTACAACGTGGCCTTCGATGCGTTGAAGGCAGGCAAGTACGATGATTCGGCGCAGCTGTTCCTGAGTTTCCTGGAGCTGTACCCGAACGGCGTCTACGCCCCCAATGCGCTGTACTGGCTGGGCGAGAGCTATTACGCCACCCGCAATTTCCCGATGGCCGAGTCCCAGTTCCGCGAACTGCTCTCGCGCTATCCCACCCACGACAAGGCCGCAGGTGGCCTGCTCAAGGTCGGCCTCTCGCAGTATGGCGAGGGTAAGGTCGACCAGGCCCAGCAGACGCTGGAGACCGTCGTGGCGCAATACCCGGGCTCGGATGCCGCGCGAACCGCGCAGGACCGCCTGCAATCGATCCGCCTCGGCAATCAGATCCGCTGATCCGCTGACCGGGCGTACAATACGCCCCCTGGCGCTGGGTTGACTCCCGGCAGCCTCCTGTAGAGCCGAGCCCATGCTCGGCTGCTTTCGTTTCCGGCGTCGGTACATCCGTCGCCCGCCCCATGAAGAATTGTCTGCCATGACCGCCGTCACTCCGTCCAACGCCGTTGCCACGCCCAGCGAGATCGTGCAATCACCCTTGCCGCGCCTGAAGATCACCGAGATCTTCACCTCGTTGCAGGGCGAAGCCGATACCGCTGGTTGGCCGACCGTGTTCGTGCGCCTGACCGGTTGCCCGCTGCGCTGCCAGTACTGCGACACCGCTTACGCCTTCCACGGCGGCACCTGGTGGGACATCGACGACATCGTGGCTCATGTGCAGGCGCAGGGCGTGCGCCACGTCTGCGTGACCGGCGGCGAGCCGCTGGCACAGAAGCGCTGCCTGGTGCTGCTGCAGAAGCTGTGCGATGCCGGCCTCGACGTGTCGCTGGAAACGTCCGGTGCGCTGGACGTCAGCGCGGTCGATCCGCGTGTATCGCGCGTGGTCGACATCAAGACCCCCGGCTCGGCCGAGGTCGCGCGCAATCGGCTGGAGAACCTGCCGCTGCTGACCATGCGCGACCAGATCAAGTTCGTGATCTGCAACCGCGAGGACTACGACTGGGCCAAGGCGATGGTCGTCGAGCACCAGCTGGTGCAGCGCACGATGGTGTTCTTCTCGCCCAGCAAGGGCGAGATCACTGCCCGCCAGCTGGCGGACTGGATCGTGGAAGACCGGCTGCCGGTGCGCTTCCAGATGCAGTTGCATAAGATTCTCTGGAATGACGAACCGGGCCGCTGAGCCCGTCCGTTGTTCCTTGATGTAGTTCCGGCGCGGGACAGCGTGCTGGCTTTTCCCCCAAACCGGATGATTTACCCATGAAGAAGGCAGTCGTGCTTCTCTCCGGCGGCATGGATTCAGCCGCCGTCATCGCCATGGCCCAGGAACAGGGCTTCGCCGTGCATGCCCTGAGCGTGCGCTACGGCCAGCGCCACACCTCCGAACTGGATGCGGCCGCGCGCGTGGCCAAGGCCCAGGGCGTGATCGTGCACAAGACCGTGGACGTGGACCTGCGCAGCATCGGCGGCTCGGCGCTGACCGACGACATCGACGTGCCCGAGGCGGGCGGCGAGGGCATCCCGGTCACCTACGTGCCGGCGCGCAACACCATCATGCTGTCGCTGGCGCTGGGCTGGGCCGAAGTGCTCGGTGCCAACGACATCTTCTGCGGCGTCAACGCCGTGGACTACTCCGGTTACCCCGATTGCCGCCCCGAGTTCATCGCCGCTTTCCAGGCGCTGGCCAACCTGGCGACCAAGTCGGGCGTGGAAGGCGCGGGCATCACCGTGCATGCGCCGCTGCAGTTCCTCAGCAAGGGCCAGATCGTCAGCGAAGGCGTGCGCCTGGGCGTGGACTTCGGCCTGACCGTGTCCTGCTACAACGCCGATGCCAACGGCGCGGCCTGTGGCCACTGCGATGCCTGCCGTCTGCGCGCGCAGGGCTTCACCGAAGCCGGTGTGGCCGACCCGACGCTGTACGCCTGAGACGCGGGCCGCCGGGCATGGCCCGGCACCGCCGGGTGGTCTGATACTGGTAGGTGCCAACCTTGGTTGGCACTGTGCGCCGGGCATGGCCCGGCGTTACCGCTGCTGCAGCCACCCCGACGCCTCGATAAACCCCCGTACCGCTGCAGGATCCTCGTAATCCAGCTCGATCATCCGTGCGATCGCCGCCTGCTCATCCGGCTGCCGGCGCATGTACTCCTGCGCGATGCGATACCCCGCGTAGTAGCCCAGATCGCTCACCCCGAACGCATTGCGGGCGCTGTTGTACAGCCAGTTGTCCAGGTCATCGCCGTCCATCTCGGTGATGAAGCGAGTGCGGATCTCCGATTCATGTAACGGCCCATAGATGTACAGTGGCAGCGCCGGTCGACGGCCGCTGATCCGCTCGGCCACGTACTCGGCCACGCCCTCGCGCACCGCGTACTGCGCGAGCGAACCAGTGGTCTCGCGCTGCTGGGTGTGCACGTACTCATGCAGGTTGTTCTGTGCGTTGTTCGCACCGGGATTGCTGTCGTAGAAGACCCGCAGGCGACTGCGCAACGGCTCCGGCAGTTCGCTGACATCCACGCTTGCATCGCCCAGTGCCATCTCCGCGCCGATCAGCACCTGGTTACCCAGCGTGGTGCCGCCCGTGCGCAGCACGCCCACCGCATAGGTGATGCTGGCCGGGCGCAGGGCGGGGTAGAGCCTGCGGAACGCCGCCAGATCCCGCTCCAGCGTGGCGCTGGCCTGCCGTGCGTTGGCGGTCAGCGGCCGCACCGAAGACCAGAAGCGCGGCCAGGCGAGCATGGCGTCGGCGTACTCGGCGGCGGTGTAGTTGCGCACCTTCATCAGCGCATGCAGGCCGGGACTGCCTGGATCGATGTAGCGCTGCTGGATCAGGGCCACCCGCTGCGCGGCATCGGGCTGGGCAAGCACCGCATCGTAGGTAGCCCAGAAGCGGTCGATATCGTCGGTCCGCACCTGTGTGGGCGCTGCGGCAGAGGCGGCGAACGGCAGCAGCAGGGCGAGCATCAGCGGCAGTGGCAGGCGCATCCATCGCTCCGGGGCAGGGGCGCAGGTGAGATGCGGCGCGTGGCGGAATGGTTTAGAGGCCCGCAGCCGGGGTAGTGGCGGCCGCTGGTCGGCAACCTCGTGGATCTCCGGCTTCACCCAGCCCCGAAAAGTACGGTAGAATGCCCACCCCGCCGAAAGGCCGGGGCCTTGCATGGGCCGTTAGCTCAGTCGGTAGAGCAGAAGACTTTTAATCTTTTGGTCGATGGTTCGAATCCATCACGGCCCACCATTGCATCAATGACTTAGGCGCCCTTGCGGCGCCTTTTTCGTGTCTTCGGAAAAATTGCCGGAAAAATTAAGTGGTTCCACGCTCAAGTGCGTTCCTCTTGCCGGGCGGTTGAACCACTGGCAGTTCATGGTCGTAGCGCTGCCGCATCGTTTCGGTAACGTGACCGCCGGCAGCCTTGTTGTCGCCATCTGTGATGCCCCGGTGTTTCAAGCCATGAAGTGCGAAGCGTTCGTCCTTGGAGATCACCCCAACGCGAACCGCTTCGGTAATGAAGCGCTGCCAGGCACTGTCGAGTGCGGACTGCCGGAATGGATGCCGGGGGCTTAGTCCGCGCTGCTCCACGAATCCGCGACGCTGTTCCGCCGCAAGTATTGCAACAACGGCTCGCACGCCGGTTCTATCCTGCACCTGACCGACAGTCAGTCCGAGGGCGGTGAAGTGGACAATCTGCGCGAGGCGCTGCGGCAGTCCCGTGGCCCTGGCAACTTCCGTAATCTGTTCGTCCATTCGCGGGCGGCAGAAAAGTTGGGTTGACGCTGATCCCGGTCAGCGAAGTGGCGGCCAAGGATGAATTCACTGGCATCAAGGGCGTTACCCGTGACGACATGCTCGCGTCGCTAAGCACGCCCCCGCCGCTGCTTCGGATCGTGCCGCGAGCGACGCCACGAAGAAGGCTCTGCCCATGAAGAACGAACTGGTCCACGGCGATGCGTTGAACGCCCGGCCTACCCTGCCGGCCGCGAGCTTCGACGCCCTTATCACTGATCCGCCGTACGCCAGCGGTGGCGTGCATGCCGCCGCGCTCCAGTGTTGCCGCGTGTGATCGGCGAGAACGTGCGCAAGGCCGACAAGCACCACATGACCGGCAAACCCACCGACCCGATGTGGCAGCTGGTGAGAATATGTGAGGAGGGTGGCCTTGTGCTTGACCAGTTCGCTGGCAGCGGCACCACCTTGGTCGCTGCACACGAGATGGGCTACGGCTGGACCGAAATCGAGATGACTCAGCATTACTTCGAGGCGGCTGCTGAGTGATTGGCAGACACCTTCCAACAATCAGCTCTACGTTCATCATGGCAAAGGCCACCATCGGGTGGCCTTTCGTTTGGGGTCTAGGGGCGGCTGCAACTGGCCCTAGCCGAATCACGATAGATATCGGAAAGACTGAGGAGCCGAGGTCGTGCCGATGACCTCGGTCAAGCTGAGAGGGGAGTCGTAACGTCTAGCTGACTTCACTTTGAACGCGTGTGCCGTTGTTCGACCCTTGAAGTAAGAATTAAAGAACGACTTTGTAATGCCGGAGAATTCATGTGTCATGGCCCACAAGTCTTTCGGCTTATGGGAGATGCATCGGTCGACCTCGAACTCGCCGATGATTTTTCCGACCGGCATAGTCGCGTAGATCACAACCGTCGTAATGCCTTGAGCTTTCGGCAGTGCCTTGCGGAACTCGAACCGCTTACGACCGTCGAGAATTTTCTCGGCATATTCAGGCTTGATTGACAATAAGACTTTCATCGATTTCGCCTAGTTGGGCAATGTGATGTAGCTGGTCGAAGCTGAGGGGCATGAACCCCCAGTAAGCATCCTTTGCAAGTCCTACATCTTCGACAAGGCGAGCACGGTTTGGCCGCTTCTTCAGGGCGACATTGTAGGTGAACTTGAAGATGTTCGGGTACCTCTTGTACTTCCAAAACTCGTCCAGCTCTTTGATCGTAAAAATGCTATAGGGGCTACAGTACGCTTTGAAGTCTTCTGCGGACTGGAAGCTATCAATGTGGCGCGACTCTTCCACTACTCCTATGGTCGTCGCAACGGACTCGAACCAAGGTCGTCCACCTTTGGGGGCGGGCCTGTAGATTACAATAACGTCATTTGGCCTTAGGCTCTCCGTCCCTTTCATTGCCGCCAAATAGACTTTGTGGATGCTGTTTGTATGAGATACGTCTTGCACCAAATCTTGACTCTCGGTTCGTAAGATCGAGTCGGGCAGCAGCCTCGTGTGCCACTCGGGATAGAGAGATATCAAGTAGCAGCGATTTCTGCCCATTGGAATGCTCGGATAGCTCGCCACTGGGTTTACATAAGGTGCCTTGAAATCCTTCTGGAGTACTAGCTCTTCGCCGTTTTTAGACTTCTTCCGGGCAATGCGGATGAAGCCGTGGCGTTCGAAGAGTCGAAGTAGCGCCTCGTGCTTCTCGAAGACTGTGACATAAATCAATGCGATGTCGTGATGGATTGCATGGTCAAACACCTTCTTCAGAAAGCGCTCTCCCAGCTTTGTGCCTATCGCATTTAGCTTAAAAGTGCCCACCTTTATGCGTCGCGCGGGTGGCAGCGGTGGCGACACGTCGTTGAGAGCGCCTTCTTCAATCTTTAGATACAGAAATCCGTCAATCCCTCCCTGATCACGCTTAAATATGTATGCGCGATCCTCGGCCTTTTTTTGGAACCAAGTGGGGAACTCTGCGTAGTCAGCCTTAAGGCTGTCAAAGAACGAGTCCGATAGATCTATATTCTTGAACTGCTCGTACGCTAGCTCGTTGCCTTGAGACATTCCCTTCTCCTGATGGCGGCGGTATGAGGTCAATCCTTCTGGTCAAACCTCAGGGCTCAATCATATCCGAATGACTGAGGTTGCCGCTGAGCATTGCCGGTGGAGAGCAAGGGCGCGTGCTATCGCGATTGGAACAGCGGAAGAGCAAAGCGATGAACTGTGGGTCATGGCGGCAGACAGGGTTCCGCGGGGAAGGACGCCCTTGAGGCTGCCCCGATCAAAGGCCCAGGACTCGCAGACCTCTCCAGCCCCGATCCGGACCTGGCAACGGATCACAGTGCGCCCAGCACTCGTGATGGGCCCTCGTCTCCCGGCAACGCCTGCGCACTTCATGGGGTGATTTTTCTGCGTCCCCCGCGCAAACGGCGAACCCTCGCTCGCTATGGCTGCGCAGGCTTCCCGCAGCCCTTTGTCGGCCCTGCGAACCCTACGGGTAACAGGCCTTTGCAGCCCCCACCCAGGCCGCCTAACGGCGAAGTTGGCCACTGATGCAGCTGCTGCTCTGCGTTGTTGCGAGCCGTGTTCACGGCTCGGCTTATACGGCATCGCTACATGGGCGGTGCATCGGACGCAAGCAGCATCGGCATGGCTTCTTCATCATGCACTGGCCGTGAGACTGGTGCAGAGTTGCTGGAGGTCGAGCTGCGCCCCCAACTGCTCAGAAGTAGGCGTGTCGGGTGTATTTCGCGGCGCCCCACCTACTCTGAAGCGCCGATGCCGCACGCCAAAGCTCCGAGTAGGGTACTGAATGCACCTTGATAATGGCTGATTCCGGGAAGCTTGGATGATTGAAGAGATCAACGCCTATCTCTTGCTCCCAAGGAATTCTGCGATCGTTGTCGGCGCACGGAATGCCAAGTCCACAAAGGTGTGCCAAGCTCGTCTCGATGACTACTCCGCCTTCGGAGTCAGACTCGTCCAGCTGATTGAGAGCGAAGAATGTTGCAACGTTCCTATCGCTGCTAAAGCTCAGCCAGCTAAGCCTATTGGTCGAGGAATCCATTGCTGTGAACGTTAGAGCATTCTGAACGCAGCTTGAGACATACACGTCAGCATCACCTGCGCCGACGTCTGTGTCTCCCGCGTAGAGTTGTGCCTCACGTTCGGATCCCTTGCGCGCGATTCCCTGCCGAGTATTCCACTGATGCAATGTCATGCCTCGGTAGATGGCTACGGTGCTTGCGCTATTTTGATCGTGCGGGAAATAGATCATGGGACCTGGTGAGACTGGTTGGTGGGCTTAGTATCCACCAATGGAGCGCACAAGGCAGTGCTGCGAGGGAGTCGGCGCCAGTCGCATTGATCTACAACGTGGCGTTATAGATTCTTTTGTCCGCGAAGTCGGGCTTGCGTCGATAGGTCCCTAGTCTGACCTAGTTGACGCTTCTCGCGCCCGAGGAGAGCCGGCATCGTGCCGGCTCCATGTTGCTACCCTAGTCTGCTACCCGTTTCGAGTTGGAGATGAAATGGGTGCGCGAGAGAGGAGACTCGTAATAGTCCTCATCTAAGAACCGCAAGAGACGGCGAAGGTCAGCAGGCGCTTCCGGCAGTTCGATGCGGCCGTCCTGAGTCAGAGGTATGTCCAGCTTAAAAACCAACGCAGCGGCTGCAAGCTCCTGGGGAGTGTGCTTGCTAAGGACATCTGACTGAAGTATCAAGCCGATCTTTGACCTGATTATCGAGTTCGCTGACCGTTCAAATGCCTGCGGGTCGGGCGAGTAAAGAACGGGGTGATTGGCGAACTCGACGACCTCTTGGGCAGTTGCCTCCTTGTAACATTCGCTGACGGCGAACACTCTGCGCAGGAAGTGAAAGCTCTGAAACGTGAGCCTCGTGCCTTCCAGGACCGCTAGCAGCCTAGTGTCCAGCGTGAGTCCGCCAGCTTCTACTTTCTGGAATGTGTTGCCTGTAAAGAATAGAGAAAGGCCTTTTGCGATCAACCTTCTGCGCTCGAATAGCTGGACGAGGGCCCGAGGCGTCCCATCTGGCGAGCCGGTGAAAAGTGCTTTGACGTCGTCAAGAGAGTGCACATTTTCATCGAAGGTTGGCACAGCCATCGGGTTGACGGTGGCTCCGATCAAATTGTCTATATCGACGTAGTTGTCGATGACGAGGAGCTCATCGTTGTCGGGTCGGTATCTCCCATCAAACTGGACGTGGGCAGTGACGCCCGCACTAAAGTTGTTGTACTGCTGCGTGAATACATCGGTGATGGTCTGTTGAAGCGGTGCACTCAAAGGCAGGCGAAGCACTCGTGCGTTCGGGTTTGATGTAAGTGCAAACAAGTTCAGCATATCTAAATTCCTTTTCTGGGTGATGCTTCGAGAATTCCATACTCGCTAAGTTGAACGATCTCCTTGATGGCGCCAACCTTTGTGATCTTCGTTCTAGTGATCAGCAAGAAGGTGATCTTGTCCTGCGTCTCAACCTCGTAGAAATGGTAGCCGAAGAGCCCGAGTACAGGATTCACCTGTAGCGAGTTGGTGCTCCACAGCACAAATAGAAGCATTCCGGCCGCCAAGATCCACTCTCCGAGCTCGGCAGACGCCTGCCCACGAAACACTAGTGGGAGTGCGTACGCGACGAAAAAGCCAATCACTTCCTTGTCTGCATTCTTCGCCTTTTCAATCTTGACGGGCACGCGCTCAAGATCGCGCTGGCACCTGCGAATAATCGCAAGGCTAAGCGCGCCTAGTAGAACGCAGGTAAGGGCTGCAATCACCGCAAGTTGGATGTTATGAGCGCGCGTCGCATACGAGTAAGCTACTGAGACGCTTATGGGCGCGATTGCCGTAAGAGCCAGCAGCAACCTCACCAGCCGGCTAAGCATGAACCACCTCCTGTGTTCCACCAGTGTCTGAAATTAGCGGCAGATCGCCAGCAAGTCTATGTAAGCGTAGGGTGCCCGAAGCTGATCTCAGGGTCTGCGATCTACACTGTGGGCTGGAAAAATTCCCGGCTCAGGGTAGCTGTGGAAGGGGTTTCATGCCTTCTGGCCGGAAGAAAAAGTGGCGTAAAGCACTGATTCCATTGTGTTTGCTAGCATTCTTTTAATCTTTTGGTCGATGGTTCGAATCCATCACGGCCCACCATTGCAGGCAATGACTTCGGTCATAGAAAAAGGCACCGCGAAGCGGTGCCTTTTTTGTTGCGGATGACCCGTCCTGAATTGGGTTGACACCTTTTCCCTCTGGAAAAGGAATGTTCAATGAAATCAACAATCAGGCGCAGCCAACGGGATTACTCGCTGGCCTTCAAGTTGTCGGTGGTAGACCAGGTCGAGCGCGGGGAGCTGACCTACAAAAAGGCCCAGGAGCGTTATGGGATCCAAGGGCGCAGCACGGTGCTTTCCTGGCTTCGTCGGCATGGTCGGCAGGATTGGTCAGCTGGGGCATCATTGCCTCCCATGAGCACTGTCCCCAAAGCCGGGGCGGCCAAGCCGCTGACGCCGGAACAACAGATCAAGGCCCTGCAGGTCCAGTTGCGGGAGGCAAACGAGAAGGCGCAGTTGTTCGAGGCCATCGTGGATGTCCTCAAAGAGGATTACGGGGTAAAAATCGTAAAAAAGCCTTCCGGCAAGTCCTCACGCAAGGGCGCCTCAAAGGCGTAAGCGTGGCAAGGGCTTGCCGCCATTTCGGCATCAGTCGGCAGGCGTTCTATCAGGCCGGTCACCGCCATCAGCGGCGAGACGCTGCTGATGCTACGGCACTGTCGCTGGTGAGCGACTGCCGCGCGCGCCAGCCTCGGGTCGGTACGCGCAAGCTGCACCATCTGATTGAGCCGAAGCTGCAGGCGGCGGGGATCGCTCTGGGGCGCGATCGTTTATTTGACGTGCTCCGAGAAGCGCGCTTGCTGGTGCCGCAGCGCCGCGCGTATCACAAGACGACCGATAGCCATCATCGCTTCCGCAAGCATCCCAATCTGCTCAAATCCGGTGAAGGATGCATCGTTCCCAGTGGCTGCGAACAGGTGTGGGTGGCTGACATCACCTATCTACCAACAGATGGGAAGTTCGTTTACCTGAGCCTTGTTACCGATGCGTGGTCACGCAAGATCGTAGGCTGGAGCGTGAATGAGACGCTGCAGACCGAACATACCGCGCAGGCATTGGAGATGGCCCTGAAAACCCGGAAAACGAGGCAACGGCTGATCCACCATTCGGATCGGGGCATCCAGTACTGCTCGGACAACTATCAGAAGATCCATGCCAAGCACGGCCTGACCTGCTCCATGACCGAGGGCTACGATTGCTATCAGAACGCTCTGGCAGAGCGGATCAACGGGATCCTCAAATGCGAGTTTCTGCTCCGTCGCCCACGGGACCTGGGACAGGCTCGGCAGATGGTGGCTGAGGCAGTGGAGATCTACAACGCCGAGCGCCCCCACCTGTCCCTTAAAATGCAGACGCCCGATGCGATGCACCGGGCGTCCTTGGCCGCCTGACGGCGGCCGGATCATCCACCCCATAGGTGTCAACCTATGGCAGGACGGGTCAGGAACGTGGAGTCCTACTTGGACTTCGCGCCCTGGGAACGGGCTGTCTCGCGGTCTGCCTCTACCTTGGCGGCAGCATTCGCAGCACGCTCCACTGCAGCGCGTTCTGCGTCGAACCGGGCCTGCCGCTGGGCGCTGTAATTGCGCTCGAGTTCCAGCGAAGCAATGAAGCTGTCGGGGTGCTTGGCGGCGCACGCCTGCTGCACCAATTGCACGGCACGGTCGGACAGGCCGGGTTGGATGTTGCCGAGCAGGCAGTCGGCGTAAGGCACGGAAGCAGCCGGGCTTGCGGCCAGCGCGGCAATGATCATGGCATTCAACATGCGAACCTCCTTGTGTCAGTGTCGATGGAACTCGGGACGAACCCGGCCCGAGTATGGTCTGGATTGTGGTGCAGGTGTTCCTACTCAGGCCGGATATCCCGGCACACCAGTTCCGCCAGCCCGCGGCAGGCGAAGAACAGCCCTTCGACCACGCCGTCATCCAGATATCGGTCCGGCGTTGCCATCGATCGGCAGCGATCGGCGGCGTGCAGCATCTCTGCCACGGTCAGCATGCCGACGGCGGCCCGCTCCAGGCGTGACAGCGCCACCCTGCGCCCTGCGGGAAGGCTTGCATCAGGCCAGGGCTGGCCGTCTGCACCTTCGCCCGCCCGGATGCGTTCGAGGCAGCCCAGGAAGGTGCTCAGTTCGGGTATGGGATTGTCGTCGTCGTCGTTGACGCTGGCGGCATATGAGGCATAGGGCGGACGTTCGGTCATCTCGGCTTCCTCGGCTCTGCGATGGGATTGCCACCGTCTGAGACGGGTGGCGGACGGTGCGTGGCTGCAAGCCGGAATGACATCAAGCAATTGACCGGCGGGCCCGAAGACCCCCACGCACCGCCCGCCATAGAGGCCGACGGATCGCCCGCCGGCACCGATTCAGGACGGTGCCGACGGGCGAGCGCAAACAACGTGCTTGATAGTCATTACGGGCTTGCAGGCCCGGTGCCACCCGTTGTCGGTGGCGCAGCATGGTGTTTACGCCCGCGCTTGGAGTTCAATGAGAATTTTCCGAAGGGAAATGCGGACTCCAGGCGCGCGAAGATGGTTGCGCAGGCGCATCTAATGCAGCAAGTGACAACGCGCGACGTATTCGTTCACGCATGTGGTCGATCACGTTGGAGAATGCCGTAAACCGCACATGGCGGCGCATCTGTCGTGAACCAGCGCGTGTAAAGCTGGCTTCACTTTCGCCGTCAATGTCCTCTGCGCGTTCCTGTGTACCCACCGCATTTCGGTGCAGGTGCGACGGTAGAGGCGTCCTTGGCGGTTCAAACGCGACACGTGGCGGTACGCGCGCGGTATGGGCGGGCCGCGCCCGGGTGCGATTCACGGGGAATCATCCACGCATGGCGTGGATCTACGCATCCGGCAGGGATGTTAAGCACGTCGCAGCCGCCAACGCTTGCCTCCGGACGTTATGCTCGGCGTCTTTTCCAGGATGGGGCGCCCCATGCGTTTGATCGTGCTGTCGCTGTTGTTGTCCGCTGTCTCCGCCGCGCCGCTGATGGCCGCCGAACCGGCAGCGCAGCCGGCGGCCGCTTCGCCACTGGCTATCGGCGAAACCTTCACCATCGAATCCAAGGCACTGGGCGAAACCCGTCGCATCAACGTCTATCGCCCGCAGCCGTGGGGGCTGGATCCGAAGACGCCGCTGCCGGTGATCTACATGCCGGACGGCGGCATCGGCGAGGACTTCCTGCACGTGGCAGGGCTGGTGCAGGTACTGACCGGCAATGGCAGCATGCGCCCGTTCCTGCTGGTCGGCATCGAAAACACCGAGCCCCGCCGCGATATGACCGGCCCCACCAACGTGGCGGAGGATCGCAAGATCGCGCCACGTATTGGTGGCTCGGCGGCATATCGCGATTTCCTGCGCGATGAACTGATGCCGCAGGTGCGCCAGCGCTACCCGACCACCGACGAGCGCGCGCTGATCGGCGAATCGTTGGCGGGCCTGTTCGTGGTCGAGACGCTGCTGCAGGAGCCAACCTTGTTCAACAGCTATATCGCGCTGGACCCCAGCCTGTGGTGGAACCGCGGCGCTTTGCTGTCTGGCGCAGGCAAGCAGTTGCCGTCAGTTGCCCGCAGCGGTGCGCGGCTGTTCCTGGCCAGCAGTGGCCAGCCGGAACTGGCCGCGTCGAGCGCACGCTTGGCGGCGGTGTTGCAGCAGGCATCACCGGCAACGCTGGTGAAGTACCAGCCGCTGCCGGAAGAGACCCACGCAACGATCTACCACCCAGCGGCGCTGCAGGCGCTACGCACGCTGTTCCCGGCGCCGCCGCCGGCTTCGCCTTGAGAGTGGCTTGGCGTGCAGCAACGCGGCGTGTGAGGATGCGGTAGCGGCGCCATCTGCGCGCGCCGCCCGCAACGGGAGAGCGAACGGATGCAGCGTGTGCGTGGATGGAGTGTGGCGGTCTGCCTGGCCGTAAGTGGTTGTGCGATGTCGGTGGCGCCGCCGGCCGCGCAGGGTGAAGCGAAGGAGAGCGCGGCCACCGCTGTGCCGGGCGTGGTGCTGCCGGATACCGAAGCGCAGCGCGTGCACGATCCTGTTGGTCGTGATTATCCGATCTGGGTGGCGCTGCCGGCCGACTATGCCGCGCATCCTGAAAAACGCTACCCGGTGCTGTACGTGACCGATGCGCTGTACAGCTTTCCGTTGGTGCGCAGTGTGCGCAACCTGGTGGGGCAGCAGGGCGTCAACATCGAGGATTTCATCCTGGTCGGGTTGCCGCCGCAGGAGGGCCTGACGTCCAAGCAGAGCCGCTCGCGCGATTACACACCCAGCAACCCGGTGCGTACGCCAGCGGGCTACTACAGCGATGATGTTACCTACGGTGGTGCCGCGCACTATCGCGACTTTGTGGCTGCGCAGGTGTTGCCGATGATCGATGCGCGCTACCGCACCGATCCCGCCCGGCGCGTGTTCGCGGGGCATTCCTATGGCGCGCTGTTTGGTACTTACGTGCTGACGACCCAGCCGGACATGTTCAGCACCTACATCCTGTCCAGCCCGTCGCTGTGGTTCGACCAAGGCCTGCTGCCGCGCATGCAGGACGCCGCCGTCATCCCGGCGCAGCCGACCCGCGTGCTGTTGTCGGTGGGCGGCTACGAGACGGTCAAGGAAGGGCCGCGCTACTCCACCGGCAACGACATGCTACGGCAGGCCGCCGACTTTACTGCCCAGCTGCAGCGCAGTGGCCGCAAGCTGCAGGTGGAGAACATCGTGATTGATGGCGAAGACCATCTCACTGTGTATCCGCGGGTGATCACCCGTGCGCTGCTGCAGGTGCTTCCGGGCGAAGGACCGTATACCGGCGGTTGACGGCCAATTCCATCCACGCATGCAGATGTACCAGTAGATCCACGCCATGCGTGGATGAACGTCTCACGCTGCCTGTGCATCCGCCCCGGTCAACACGCCGACATCCGCATGCCGGAAGCACAGCCGGATCGCATCCAGCAGCTCGCTCATGTTGTAGGGCTTGGGCAGGAAGTGGATGCCGTCCTGCAGCTGCGGCAGCACAGCGTGCTGGTCCATGCCCGAGGTCACCAGGATCGGCAGCTCGGGATACAGGCTGCGCACGCGGTTGGCCGCTTCAATGCCGCTGATCAGGCCCAGGTTGACGTCGGTGAACAACAGATCGAAACGTTCACCGGCCGCCAGCAGGCCCAGTGCCGCTTCGGCAGAGCTCACGCCCACCACGTGGCAGGCCTGGCTCTCCAGCGCCATCCGGCTCAGTTCACGGGTTTCCTCGGCGTCTTCGATCAGCAGGACGCGTGGTTCAACGTGGCGCTTGGACAGCAGCATGACGCAACAACTCCGGACGGCAGGGCATGAAAGGCGCGCAAGTATGCGCAAGCCCCCAGTGAGCCCCGTGTGCAGGATCGGCTAAGTGGGCGTTACAGGGCGTTGTTGCGTTGGCGGCGCACATGCCAGGCCAGCGCTGCCACCGCCAGCAGTGCAGTGCCGATGCGCAGGCCGGTGGCCCGCCAGCCCAATGCAACTGCGTCATCGAGGCTGAACACATTCCAGGCCAGGTTCATCGATATGTGCAGGGCCAGACCGCACCACAGGGTGTTGCCATCCAGATGGTCCAGCCAGGCGAAGATGAAGCCACCGAAGGCGATCACCGCGCCGACGAACAGGGCGGTGCCGCCGCCGTCGACGCCGCCGAAGCCGAGCCAATGCACCAAGCCGAACAGCAGCGCCTGCGGTAGCGCAAGCAGGGGCCACGGGCCGCGCACGATCTTCACAAACAGCACGAAGCCGAGGCCGCGGAACAGCACTTCCTCGGCCAGCGGGAACAGCATCGCCAGCATCGTGGCATCCAGCGCCGTCAGCGCCGTGTTGGGCGTTCCCAGCAGGGCCAGCCCCAGCCAGCACAGCAGGCTGGCCAGCAGCACCCACAACGGGCCACCCATGCCGTTTCTGCGCAGGCCGAGGCTGGCCAGCACGCCCACACCGCGGGGGCGCAGCAGCGTGGCCAGCAGCAGTGCGACCAGCACCGCCAGCGCGTTGTCCAGCAGGCTGCCACCGTAGGGCATGGGCAGGGCGGGAATCGGAGCTCCCAGCGCGGCACTGATGTCACGCACGTTCAGGCCGAGGCCAACGCCGAGCAGAACCAGCAACAGGCGCATGCCGGTGGGAATCGAGTCGCGGGCAGTCATCTGCATTCCTTGCAGCGGGGGAGCGGGCAGTCTGCAGGGCGGGGGATGGGGCGGCACGCGCCGGAAGTCCCTGTGCCATCGGTCATGCGTTGCCGCACAGTCATCCGCACGCATGTACAGTCGAGGCCAGACCGACAGGAGCAATGCGAATGCTGTGCCCCGTGTGCAAGACCCAGACCCTGCAGATGGCCGAGCGCCATGGCATCGAGATCGACTACTGCCCGAGCTGCCGTGGTGTATGGCTGGATCGTGGCGAGCTGGACAAGATCATCGAGCGCGCCACCGACGGTGCGGGTGCCGCCATGCCATCGCCAGGGCCCGCGCCTGTGCAACCGCAGGCCGCGCCGCCGCCGGTGATGCACCGCGACACCCGTCATCTCGGCCAGCGCCATGATGACAACCGTGGCCAGTACAGCCAGGGCTACAAGAAAAAGAAGAAGGAGAGCTTCCTCTCCGAACTGTTCGATTTCTGACGCCGCTCAGGGTCGGCGCAGGATGAATTCGCGGTCGCGGCTGTCGCCGACGATGAAGTCATACTCGCCGGCCTTGCTGCAGCCGTAGCGCGCGTAGAAGCGCTGCGCGCCGAAGTTCTCTTCCCACACGCCCACCCACAGGGTGCGGCGCTGTGGCTGGTCCAGCCAGGCCATGAACGCATCCATCAGCCGCGCACCGTGGCCACCGTTCTGGTGGCTGGACAGGATGTACAGACGCTTGAGTTCGACGTCGCCGTCGCGCGCGTCCGCATGCGGCAGGGTGTTGGCGCCGGCGGCCAGATAGCCCACCACCGTTTCGCCCTCCAGCAGCAGCCACACCGCGCTGCGCGGGTCGGACAGTTCGACCCGTTGCGGTGTGGTGCCGTAGTGATCCTGCAGGAAGGTGTGCAGGTCCTGCGGCGGATAGGAATCGCCCCAGGTTTCGGTATAGGTGGCGATGGCGATCGCCGACAGCGCGTCGACGTCGGCCAGGGTGGCGCGGCGGATATGCAACGACATGGTGCAGCCTGCAATGGAACGTGCGGCAGTGTAGCCGGCCCCGGTGGTTGCCGGGGCTGGCGAGTGCTCATGATCGGCTGCTCAGAACCACATGCGGATGCCGGCGACCCAGCGCGTGTCGCGTGCATGGTCGCCTGCATAGTCCGCCGTGTCGCCGAACGCGCGTTCGTGGCTGATGCCGATGTACGGCGCGAAGCGGCGGCTGAACTCGTAGCGCAGGCGCAGGCCGGCTTCGACCTTGTTGAGGCCGCGGCCGATGCCGTACTCCGGCTCATCCTTGCTGGCCACGGTCGCTTCCAGCAGGGGCTGCAGGATCAACCGGTTGGTCAACAACACGTCGTATTCGATTTCGGCCTTGGCCATCAGCTGGCCACCGGAACCGGCATACAGCGTGGCCGAGCTTTCGAACTTGTACGGTGCCAACCCCTGGATGCCGATCGCCGCCCAGGTGCGTGAGTCGGCGGGGCGGAAGTCCTGGCGTACGCCGACCAGCACGTCCCACCACGGCGAAATGGCACGCCCGTAGAGTGCTTCCACGCCCGACGATTCCGTGCGGCCTTCGCTGCGTTCGCCATCTGTACGCAGCCACAGGCGGTTGATGTTGCCGCCGATCCAGCCGCTGGCCTCCCAGGCCTGGCCGTTGCCGTTCTTTCCATCCCAGTGTTCCAGGCGATCGATCAGCAGCAGGCTGTGGATTTCCGGTGGGTGCTCCATCGCACCATGCGCGATGGGTGGGAACGCGGCCGCACGATCAGCATCGGTGGGGACAGGTATCGGTTCGCGCGGCTGCATCGGCGCGGGCGTGCCGTGGCCCATTGTCGAGTGATCCATCGCGCCATGATCCATCGTTGAATGGTCCATCGCACCGTGATCCATCTTCGAATGATCTACGTCGGCAGCTGCCGCTGGTGTGGCGTCGGCAGGAGGCGAAGGCGCTGTCATGTCATGGCCGGCATGGGACTGTGCGAATGCAGGCAGCGTGGCCAGCAAGCCGAGGGTCAACAGGCTCGGAGCAAGCAGGGAACGGCTCATTCTTCGATCCTCACTTCGCGCATCATGCCGGCTTCCATGTGGTACAGGAGATGGCAGTGGTAGGCCCAGCGACCGAGTGCATCGGCGCGTACGCGATAGGTGCGGCGTGTACCGGGCGGCATGTCGATGGTGTGCTTGCGCAGCTGGAATTCACCCTGTGCGTTTTCCAGGTCGCTCCACACGCCATGCAGATGGATCGGGTGCTGCATCATGGTGTCGTTGACCAGCACGATGCGCATGCGCTCGCCGTAGTTCAGCCGAAGCGGTTCGGCACCGGCGAAGGGAATGCCATCGAACGACCAGGAGAACTTCTCCATGTGGCCGGTCAGGTGCAGCTCGATCTCGCGGCCGGGCTCGCGGCCGTCGGGGTCGTCAAACAGGCTGCGCATCGCACCATAGGTGAGCACCTGGCGGCCGTTGTCGCGCAGGCCGATGCCGGGGTCGTCCAGCTTTGGCTCGGTGGCCGAGCTCTGCATGTCCACCAGCGGGTTGTTGTGCTCGCTGGCCGGATGCTTTGGTGCCTTGCTGGCGGCATCGCTGCCGCCGCCATGCGCACCGTGGCCCATGCTGGCACCACAGCCGCCTTCCATGCCCTTCATTGCCGCCATGTCGTGGCCACCATGGCCACCGCCGCCCATGTCGTGGCCCATGTCGCTCATGGTCAGCAACGGGCGCGGGTCGCGTTGCGGAATCGGTGCCTGCAGGCCATGGCGCACCGCCAGCGTGCCGGCGGCATAACCGGTGCGGCCCATGTCCTGGCAGAAGATGGTGAAGGCATCCTGGCCGCTGGGTTCAACCAGTACGTCGTAGGTTTCGGCCGGGGCGATGCGGAACTCGTCGATGCTGACCGGATGGATGTACTGGCCATCGGCGGCGACCACGGTCATCTTCAGGCCGGGAATGCGCACGTCGAAGTAGGTCATCGACGCGCCGTTGATGAAGCGCAGCAGCACCTTTTCGCCACTGCGGAACAGCCCGGTCCAGTTGCCGGCCGGCGCAGTCCCGTTCATCAGGTAGGTGTAGGTGTGCGCGTTGATGTCGGAGATGTCGCTGGGCGTCATCCGCATCCGGCCCCACATGCCGCGGTCGGACAGCGCGGCCGACCAGCCATCGCGACGGGCGTCGCGCAGGAAGTCAGGCAGGGTGCGTTTGTAGTAGTTGTCGTGCTCGGCGAGCTTCTTCATGCGCCGGAACAGCGCGCCAGGATCCATGTCGGTCCAGTCGGACAGCATGATCACGTGCTCGCGGTCATGCCGGTACGGCGCCGGTTCGGCCGGGTCGATGATCAGCGCGCCGTACAGCCCCGCCTGTTCCTGGAACAGCGAATGGCTGTGATACCAGTAGGTGCCGGACTGCTTGAGATCGAAGTGGTAGTGGTAGGTCTCGCCGGGGCCGATGCCGTTGAAGCTCAGGCCGGGCACGCCATCCATGTTGGCCGGCAGCAGGATGCCGTGCCAGTGGATGGAGGTGGGGTGCTGGCCGAGCGTGTTGCGCACGAACAGGTCCACGGTCTGGCCTTCGCGCCAGCGCAGGATCGGTGCCGGCAGCGAGCCGTTGACGGTGATCG
The DNA here is from genome assembly GCA_041545745.1 of Stenotrophomonas indicatrix. Lineage (NCBI taxonomy): Bacteria > Pseudomonadati > Pseudomonadota > Gammaproteobacteria > Lysobacterales > Lysobacteraceae > Stenotrophomonas > Stenotrophomonas indicatrix. Next base: position 3,537,521 of record CP168152.1, on the reverse strand, counting down.
CCGGGCGGGTGCGGCCGGTGAAGTTGGCCAGCGACTCGCCGATGGCCAGTTCGACGCGGGTATCGCTGATGACCGCCGGCGCGCCGGCCAGGCGTGGCGCGGCAGAGGCGGCAGCGAGCGCGCGCTGCGGGATGCTGGCCGCGGCGATGCCGGCGACCACGCCGCCAGCAGCGATGCCCTGCACGAACAGACGGCGCGACGGCATGGGCACAGCGCCCGGGCCGGGAGGAATACGGGTACTCATGGTGGTGACTCCAAACACGGAAGGACGCCAGCACAGGGCCGGCTTCAGTGCGCAGCGCGCACGAGGCGTGTTGGATCAGTTGATGGGAGGGCGTGAGATCGGCGGCAACAGTGGTGCCGGGCGGCCGTTGGCAGGCATCGGTTGCGGAGTCAGGGAAAGACCGGGGCCGGCCAGGAACGGCAGTGCCTGCACCGCCAGCAGCGGGTGCTGCGCGCAGCTGCGCACGCAGTCCTTGATCTGGCAGTGCGCGTCATGGGCGGGGGCCTTGGCCTGTGGCGCTTCGTCGGCGGTCATGCCGGCGTGGTGGTGGCAGTCCGCGTCGCCCTCGTCGGTCATCGCCGAGGTCATCGCGTGGGCCATGCGGCCCATTTCCTCGTGTCCGCTGGCCATGGCCGCGTTCAGCCCGTTGAGCAACAGGCTGAGCATGAGCACGACACGGAGCAGGGTCGAGGCGAGGGACATGGCGCTAATCTAGCGGCAAGTGGGCGGACATGCACATCCGGCTGAATGGCCGGTTCAAGGTTGGAGCAGCACCAGGCTGGGGCCGGGGCGCGCTCAACCTTCCTCGCGCACGATCTCCACCAGGCGCGGGCCATAGCGGCTGAGCTTGGTGCCGCCGATGCCACCGACCCGGGCCAGTTCGTCCAGCGAGGTCGGGCGCTGTTCGGCGATGTTGCGCAGGGTGCTGTCGTGGAAGATCACGAAGGCCGGCACGTTCTGCTCGCGCGCCAGCTCGGCGCGCAGGCCGCGCAGCGCGTTGAACAGGGCCAGGTCCTGCGGCAGCACCGACAGGCCGGTGCGCTGCGCGCTGCGTTCACGCCCGGCACTGGCACTGACCGCATCACGGCGCATGCTGATCTGGCGGCGACCGGTCAGTACATCGCGGCTGGCATCGGTCAGGCGCAGGCCGCCGTGTCCCTCGCTGTCCACTTCCAGCAGGCTGGCCGCCACCAACTGGCGGAACACGCTGCGCCAGGTGCGCGCATCCAGATCGCGGCCGATGGCGTAGGTGCTCAGCTTGTCGTGGCCCTGCTGCTTGACCTTTTCGTTCTCGCTGCCACGCAGGACGTCGATCAGGTGGCCGACGCCGAAGCGCTGGCCACTGCGGTACACACAGCTCAAGGCCTTCTGCGCGGGGATGGTGGCATCCCAAGCGGCCGGCGGGGTCAGGCAGTTGTCGCAGTTGCCGCAGGGTTTGGGATAGGTCTCGCCGAAGCCGGCCAGCAGCACCTGGCGGCGGCACTGCATCGATTCACAGTAGCCCAGCAGGTGGTCGAGCTTGGACCGCTCCAGCTGCTTGCGCTCCTCGCTGGCCTCGGACTGCTCGATCATCTGCTTGAGCAGTACTACATCGCCCAGGCCGTAGCAGAGCCAGGCTTCGGCGGCTTCGCCATCGCGGCCGGCGCGGCCGGTCTCCTGGTAATAGCCTTCCATCGACTTGGGAAGGTCGGTGTGGGCGACGAAGCGCACGTCCGGCTTGTCGATGCCCATGCCGAAGGCGATGGTCGCGCACATGACAATGCCGTCCTCACGCAGGAACCGGCGCTGGTTGTTGGCACGCACTTCCGAGGGCAGGCCGGCGTGGTAGGGCAGGGCGTTGAAACCCTGCGTGCACAGGAACTCGGCGGTTTCTTCCACCTTGCGCCGTGACATGCAGTAGACGATGCCGGCCTCGCTGCGATGGCTGCGCAGGAAATCGCTCAGCTGCTTGCGGGCGTTGTCCTTCTGCACCACGGTGTAGCGGATGTTGGGGCGGTCGAAGGAGCTGACGAAGTGGCGTGCTTCGGCCAGGTCCAGGCGCTCGGCGATCTCGCGCTGGGTCGGCGGGTCGGCGGTAGCGGTCAGGGCGATCCGCGGAATCTCCGGCCAACGCTCGTGCAGGACGGTCAGCTGCCGGTATTCGGGGCGGAAGTCGTGGCCCCATTGCGACACGCAATGGGCTTCGTCGATGGCGAACAGGGCGATCCGGCTGCGCGACAGCAGCGACAGGAAACGGCCGGTCAGCAGGCGTTCGGGGGCGACATAGAGCATGTCGAGCTCACCGGCGAGCAGTTCGCGTTCGACCCGGCCGGCCGTTTCGGCGTCCAGGGTCGAGTTCAGGAATTCGGCGCGCACACCGAGCTGGCGTAGGGCTTCGACCTGGTCCTGCATCAGTGCGATCAGCGGCGAGATGACGATGCCACAGCCGTCACGCAGCAGGGCGGGCACTTGGTAGCACAGTGATTTGCCGCCGCCGGTAGGCATCAGCACCAGGGCATCGTGACCGGCAGCCACATGCTCCACGATGTCCTGCTGCGGACCACGGAAATCGTCATAACCAAAGACGCGGCGGAGCAGGTCGTGCGCGGGACGGGAAGCCATCCGGCTAGTTTACCCCGGCGGGGGTTCGGCCGGGTTGCACCCGGCACCTGCTGTAGTGCCGGCCGCTGGCCGGCAACTCTGGCAACAGCAACAGCAACAGCCGGCTTTGGGCTGATACGTGGTTTGGCGGGGCGGTGTCGGATTGCGGGGACGCCGCAAGTACGTCCCTGTAGGCTTGGCCGCGGCATCCATGCCGCGGACACCCCGCAATCCGACACCGCCCCGCCTTCGACAGTTTCCCGGTGGCGGTGGGTCCATCCACGCCATGCGTGGATCAAATCTGTCAGATATCGACAAACAAAATGGGGTCGGATCCGTTTTCCTGCGGAAAACGGATCCGACCCCAATGGCTGTTCCGGAAGATCGCGGAAATCTGTCGAAGGCGGGGTGGGTCCGGTTGCGGGGGCGTGAGCGCCATGGATGGCGCGACCGAGCTTACAGGGACGTACTTGCAGCGTCCCCCGCAACCGGACCCACCCCGCCAAACCACAGGAAACCAGCTTTTGCTCTGGCTCTGGCCTTGGCTTCAAGGCCTCTGCGGGTGCAGGGCGCAGCCCTGCCGAACCACCCAAAACTCCTACTGGAGCAGGGAACGCAGCATCCACGCGTACTTCTCGTGGGTCTGCAGGCGCTGGGTCATCAGATCCTCGGTCGGAGCGTCGTCTCCCTTGGCCGCCACATCCAGCACTTCACGTGCCGTACGGCATACCGCTTCGTTGGCGACCACCAACTGGCGTACCATTTCACGCCAGTCCGCACTGTCGGTCAGGCCCGGCTCCTCGACAATCGAGGTCAGCGCAGCAAATTCCCGGTAGGAGCCCGGGGCATTGAAGCCCAGTGCGCGGATGCGCTCGGCCACATCGTCCAGTGCCGCCCATTGTTCGGTGTACTGGGTCTCGAACATGGTGTGCAGCGAGTTGAACATCGAGCCGGTGACATTCCAGTGGAAGTTGTGGGTCTTCAGGTAGAGCGTGAACGCATCGGCCTGGAACCGCGCCAAACCGTCGGCGATCTTCTTGCGGTCGCCCTGGGTGATCCCGATATCGATGTTGGGGGCCGACGGCGCGGAAGCCGCAAGCTTCTGCTTGCCGGTCTTGGGCTTGGTCGTGCTCTTGGTCTTCGCCATGGGGTTCCTCCTTGTGGAATCGTTGGCCTTCACAATAAATCAGTCTTGATGACTGGTCGCATTCAAAGTTTTAAACGAACCGATTGATGAACGCTATCGACAAAATGCCGCAGTCCCGCCAGCGCCAACAGCGTGTCGCCATCGATGGCGCCATGAGCCGCGACCGTGGACGATTGCTGGGAATGCTCTCGCGTTGCCAGGCCAAGCCACAGGATGCGGCGCTGGCCGCCAACTTCGAGCAGGCCTTGCAGGTTTCGGTGCAGCGCCGGCAGGCGCGGGCGCAACAACAGCCGGCCATTACTCTGGACCCACAGCTGCCGATTGCGCGTGAAGCCGAGACCATCACCCAGTTGATCCGCGACCATCAGGTGGTGGTGATCGCCGGTGAAACCGGCTCGGGCAAGACCACGCAGCTGCCGAAACTGTGCCTGGCCGCCGGCCGTGGCCAAGCGGGGATGATCGGCTGCACGCAGCCGCGACGGATCGCCGCACGTGCGGTGGCCAGCCGTGTCGCGCAGGAACTGCAGAGCGAACTGGGCCAATTGGTCGGCTACCAGGTGCGCTTCAACGACAAGGTCGGCGAAGACACCCGCATCAAGTTCATGACCGACGGCATCCTGCTGGCCGAGATCGCCCGTGATCGCTGGCTGTCGAACTACGACACGATCATCGTCGATGAAGCGCACGAACGCAGCCTCAACATCGACTTCCTGCTCGGCTATCTCAAGCAACTGCTGCGCAAGCGCCCGGACCTGAAGCTGATCGTCACGTCAGCGACCATCGACACCGAGCGTTTCGCCCAGCATTTCGACAGCGCGCCGGTGATCAGCGTCGAAGGCCGCACCTATCCGGTGGAGGTGCGCTATCGCGCGCTGGAAGGCGAGGGCGAAGAGCAGGGCGAACGCACGGTCAACGATGCCATCGTCTCGGCCATCGACGAAATCACCCGCCTGGATTCCCGTGGCGACGTGCTGATCTTCCTGCCGGGCGAGCGTGAGATCCGCGATGCGCACCAATCGCTGGAGCGGCGCAAGTACCGCAACACCGAAGTACTGCCGCTATACGCGCGGCTGTCCAACCAAGACCAGGACCGGGTGTTCAACCCTGGCCCGAACCGGCGCATCGTGCTGGCCACCAACGTGGCCGAGACCTCGCTGACGGTGCCGCGCATCCGCTATGTGGTCGACCCCGGTTTCGCCCGCGTCAAGCGTTACAGCCCGCGCAACAAGCTTGACCGCCTGCACATCGAGCCGATCTCGCAGGCCAGTGCCAACCAGCGCAAGGGCCGCTGTGGTCGCGTGGCCGAGGGCATCTGCTATCGCCTCTATGCCGAGGCCGATTTCCAGGCACGGCCGGAGTTCACCGATCCGGAAATCCGTCGTTCCAGCCTGGCCGGGGTGATCCTGCGCATGCTGCAGCTTGGCCTGGGCCGCATCGAGGACTTCCCGTTCCTCGAGGCGCCGGATGAGCGGGCCGTCGCTGATGGTTGGCAGCATCTGACCGAGCTGGGGGCGATCGACAGCGAGCGCCATCTGACCGCGATCGGCAAGCAGATGGCGCGCCTGCCGGTGGACGTGAAGCTGGCACGCATGCTGGTTGCCGCACAGGCGGCCGGTTGCCTGCGGCCGATGCTGGTGATCGCCTCGTTCCTGGGTATCCAGGATCCGCGCGAACGGCCGCCCGAAGCGCGTGGCGCCGCCGACAACGCACATGCGCAGTTCGCTGACGGCCGCTCCGAGTTCGTCGGTGTGCTGCGCCTGTGGGATGCCTATCGCCAGTCCCATGAGGATCTGACCCAGTCCAAGCTGCGCGACTGGTGTGGCCGCCACTTCCTCGGCTTCCTGCGCATGCGCGAATGGCGCGAGCTGCACCGGCAGCTGCGCCTGCTGTGCGAGGAACTGGGCTGGAAAGAAGAGACCAATGAGGTATCGATGGCGCCGTTGCTGGCCGGCAGCAGTGCGCCGGCGCCGACGCGCGATGATGCCGCGGCGGTGAAGGCGACCCGTGGCCAGCTGCACCGTGCCGCGCGCCTGGCCCGCGAGGGCAAGGGCGAAACAGCGCCCGCGCCGGTCGCCGCTCGCGCGCAGAAGGACCAGGCGCCCGACGGCGGTGGTTACAGCGAACGCGTTCGCGCTGCTGCTTATCAGACCCTGCATCGGGCGCTGGTGGCGGGCCTGCCTACGCAGATCGGCCATCGCAGCGAAAAAGGCGATTTCCAGGCGCCACGCCAGCGCCGTTTCCTGCCGTTCCCCGGCTCGACGCTGTCCAAGCGGCCGCCGCCGTGGCTGCTGGCAGCCAACCTGCTGGATACGCAGAAGGTGTGGGGCATGACCCTGGCGGCAATCGAGCCGGACTGGGTGATTGCCGAACTGCCGCACCTGCTGCTGCGCAAGCATTTCGATCCGCACTGGTCGCGTGCACAGGGCCAGGTGCTGGCCTCCGAACAGATCAGCCTGTTCGGGCTGGTGCTGGCACCGAAGAAACCGGTGCATTACGGCCGCATCAATGCCGTCGAAGCGCACGACATCTTCGTGCGCCAGGCGCTGGTGACCGGTGAGATCAACACCCGCGCCAGCTTCGTGGCTGACAACCAGAAGGTGCTGGAGCAGGCGCGCGAGGAAGAAGCCAAGCTGCGCCGTGCCGGCATCGTCGCCGACGAGGACTGGCAGGCACGCTGGTATCTGGACCGGGTGCCGCCGCAGATCCATTCCGCGTCCGGGTTGGATGCGTGGTGGAAGGCGTTGCCGCCGGAACAGCGCAGGGGACTGAACTGGTCGCTGGTGGATCTGCTGCCGGGCGAAGGCAGCGAGCAGGAGCGCTACCCGAAGTACCTGGCATTGGGCCAGGCGCGGCTGCCGCTGCACTACCGCTTCGAACCCGGGGCCGAAGATGACGGCGTGACCCTGGACGTGCCGCTGCATCTGCTCAATGCACTGGATGCAGTGCAGTTGGGGTGGCTGGCGCCGGGTTTCGTTGCCGACAAGGCGGCGGCCTTGATCCGCAGCCTGCCCAAGGCGATGCGGCGCAACTACGTGCCGGCACCCGATTTCGCGCGCGCGTTCTACGAGGCCTTCCCACAGCCCAGCGCCGACGCGATCACCGGCGAGCTGGCGCGCTTCCTGTCCCGGGCAACCGGGGCAACCGTGGCCGCCACCGATTTCGAGCCCGGTTCCATCGAACCGCATCTGCACATGAACCTGCGCCTGCGCGATGAGCAGGGCAAGGTGCTGGCAACCTCGCGCGACCTCGAGGCGCTGCGTGCGAAGTTCGGCGGCCAGGCCGGCGATGCGTTCGCCGCACGTGCCGGGCGCGAAATGGCAGCCGATGGCCTGCGCACGTTCCCGGCCACGCCGATTCCGCTGCAGGTGCCGGGCGAAGCCGGTGTGCCGGCCTATCCCGCGCTGAAGGATGAGGGTGACAGCGTCGCATTGCGTATCTACGCCGATCGCCAACAGGCCGAGGAATTGCACCCGCTCGGCGTGCGCCGGCTGCTGGAGATCGGCCTGGGCGAGAAGATCAAGCAGGCACGCAAGCAGTTGCCGGTCGCAGCGAAAACCGGCCTGTTGTACGCCTCGATCGAAACCCAGGAACGCCTGCGTGGCGATCTGGTCGATGCGGCGCTGAATGCCGTGCTGGCTGATGGTCTGGGCGATATCCGCGATGCGGCGACATTCGAGCAGCGTCGTGAACACGCCGCAAAAACGCTGTTCGGCGAAGCCATGCAGCGGTTGAAGCTGGCCGAGTCGATCCTTGCCCTGGTGGCCGAGTTGAAGCCGATGCTGGAAGCGCCGTTGATGGGTTGGGCGCGCGGCAATCTGGATGACATGGAAGCGCAGTTGGTCGGGCTGATCCATCCGGGCTTCCTGCGTGACACGCCGGCCGATGCCCTGGCGCAGTACCCGCGCTACCTGAAAGCGATGATCCTGCGCACTGAACGCGCCAAGCGCGATCCGCCACGTGACCAGGCGCGCATGCTGGAACTGCATCCGTTCCTGGAGGCGTTGCAGGTGGGCGAGCAGCAGGGCCTGCGCGAGCGGCCGCAGTGGCAGGCACTGCGCTGGGACCTGGAAGAACTGAGGGTGTCGTTGTTCGCGCAGGAACTGGGCGCACGCACCGGCGTTTCAGCGAAGAAACTGGCGCAGCGGGTGGCCGCACTGCGCCAGGCCTCGTAACCCCCGGCCTGACCCCGCCGGGTGCTGACCGGCGGGGTGGGTGGAATGCCAGCCACGCATGGCGTGGATCTACTGCCGGTCTCGGCGGTAGCGGCCGATGGCGCCGTTACTTGGTGCGACGCACCTTGGGCTGGGTGTTCACACCTTCGACCTTCAGGTACCACACGCCCATCACCCCGGGGCTGATGCTGACCTTCGGCGATTGCTTGCGCACGCCGGAAACCGAGGTGGTATCGGTCTGTTCCCATTGCTGGCCATTGTCCAGCACGTAGATCCGGCCCTTGCCGAAACCGCGGAACTCGCCCTGCAGCACGCCGCTGATCGGCTCGTTGCTGCCGAAGTCGAAGAAGCCGCGGTTCTTCACGATCACTTCCTGGCGACCTTCCTCGCGCGCTTCTTCGCGCACCGCAGCGACGGCTTCGGTGGTGGCGGCTTCAACCTTGCCCTGCAGCCAGCGGTTCAGCGTCGCCAGCTCGGCGGCATTGAGTTTGTCCAGGCCGGCGGCCTTGAATTCGGTCGCTGACATCTGCTGCTGCAGGTCACCCTGCACCACGCGCTGGGCCAGCGCGGGTGCCGACAGGGACAGCAGTACGGCGGCACAGGCCAGAAGGTGCGGGCGGAAAGGCAGGGTGATCGAAGGCATGGCGGAACTCTCCCGTGGATGTCGGCGAGTGTAGCGGCATGTCCACATTCCCGGCGATGGTGGCCGCGGCGATTGTTCCTGAACGGCTGCGGCGCTAGTGTAGGGGCTTCCGTCTTGCCTGCTCGATGCTGTGAACCGCGCTTCCGTCCCCGGCCTGGATGCCTTGTTGAACCGTCCCTCGGCAGCCGTGCTGCCTGCTCCGCTGCGCCAGGCCCTGCGCGGGCACTGGGAAGCGCCGGACTGCGACCCGCAGATGCGTGCCAGCTGGTCGGTGCTGGGCGATACCCTGGACGCGCTGGCAATGCTCTCGGCAGACGAGGGCGCCGTGGTGGCGGCCCTGCTGTTCGATCTGCCGGGTCTGCGCGTCCACCTCGATGCACTGCCGCTGGGCAGCCACAAAGCGGCGGTGATCGGTCTGCTCGATGGACAGGATGCGGCCGATCCCGTTTGGGCACTGCATGCCGGTCGCGAGGCAGGCCGCAACAGCGAAGGCCTGCGCCGGTTGTTGCTGGCCATCATCCGCGACCTGCGGGTGGTGCCGATCCTGCTGGCCCGGCAGTTGGCGCGCATGCGCGCGGCCGACAAGCTCGATGAGGAGCAGCGCCGCGCGCTGGCCCAGTTGACCCGCGACATCCATGCGCCGCTGGCCAACCGGCTCGGCATCTGGCAGTTGAAGTGGGAACTGGAAGACCTGGCGTTTCGCCACCTGGAGCCGGAAACCTACCGGCGCATCGCGCGCGAGGTCGATGAGACCCGCATCGCCCGCGAGCGCTACGTCGAGAACGTGAAGAAGGTGCTGTCGCGCGAACTGGGCGTGCAGGGCATCCGCGCCGAGGTCAGTGGCCGGCCCAAGCACATCTACAGCATCTGGCGGAAGATGCAGAAGAAGCGCCTGGCATTCGATCAGTTGTATGACATCCGTGCGGTTCGGGTGATGGTCGACGACGTGGCCGCCTGCTACGCCGCGCTCGGCGTGGTGCATGCGCTGTGGGCACCGGTGCCGAGCGAGTTCGACGATTACATCGCCCGGCCCAAGGCCAACGATTACCGCTCGCTGCACACGGCGGTGGTTGGCCCGGAAGGGCGCACCATCGAAGTGCAGATCCGCACCCACGACATGCACGCGCAGGCCGAGCTGGGCGTGGCCGCGCACTGGAAATACAAGGAAGGCGGCAAGGGCGCGGAGAAGTCGTTCGATCGCAAGATCACCTGGATGCGGCAGCTGCTGGAGCAGGCGCAGGACGGGCAGGGCAATGAACTGGCCGGCGCGCTCGATGCCGAGCTGACCGAGGACCGGGTCTACGCGCTGACCCCGAAGGACGAGGTGCTGGACCTGCCGCAAGGTGCCACACCGCTGGATTTTGCCTACCAGGTGCACACCATGGTCGGGCACCGCTGCCGTGGCGCCAAGGTCAACGGCCGCATCGTGCCGTTGACCTACCGCCTGCGCAGCGGTGACCGGGTCGAGATCCTGACCGGCAAGGAGGCCGACCCGCGCCGCGACTGGCTGATGCCGGCCAACGGGTTCCTGGCCAGCAACCGCTCGCGCGAGAAGGTGCGCAGCTGGTTCCACAAGCTGGACCGTGCGCGCAACGTGCAGGCAGGGCGCGAGCTGCTGGAGCGCGAACTGAAGCGGCTGGGCCTGCAGCATTCGGACCTGTCCGCAGCGGCGAAGAAGTTCCATGCCGACAGTGTCGACGACCTCTATATCCAGGTCGCCCTGGGCGATACCGGCCCCAACCAGGTCAGCCGTTCGCTGCTGGAGGCCGAGCGTGCGGCCAGCCAGCCGGCGCCGACGTCGGCCCTGCCGCGGCCGACCGCGCGCCGCGAGAACCTGGGCAAGTCCAAGTTCACCGTACAGGGCGTGGGCAACCTGCTGGTGCAGCTGGCGCGCTGCTGCCAGCCGGTGGCGGGCGAACCGATTGTCGGCTACCTGACCCGTAGCCGGGGTGTCACGGTGCATCGTGCAGACTGCGTGGCCCTGGCGCGGCTGGCTGCGACCAGCCCGCAGCGGATCCTGCCGGTGGAATGGGGCCAGGCCGGCGGTGGCTATGAAGTGGACGTGGTGGTCGACGCAGTGGACCGCCGCTGGCTGCTGAAGGACATCACCAACCTGATCGCACAGGAAGACGCCTACGTGCTGGACATCCACAGCGACAACGTCCGCAACAGTGGCCGCGCGCATCTGCGCCTGCGGCTGAAGGTCAGCGACTACGGCCAGCTGTCGAATCTGCTGGGCAAGCTCGATGCGTTGCCCGGTGTCAGCGAGGCGCGTCGTCTGGGCTGAGCTTCACGCTGCCCCGGCTACCCTGCACGCATGGAACGCGAGCCCCCGCATCGCTCACACGGCGCCGCACATCCGGCGCTCGATCGCGTTCGCCGCGAAAGCCGCTGGTGGTGGCTGCAGGCGCGCCATGCGCGCCGGGTGTGGCGTTGGGCGCTGTTGGCTGCTGCAGCCGTGTTCGTTCTGCTGGTGCTGGTGCGCAAGCCGCTGGCCGACTGGTTCTGGGATGAGCCACAGATAGAACAACTGCTGGCCGAGGGCGATCGCGCGCTGGCCGAAGGGCGCCTGACTGCGGGCGACGGCAGTGGCGCGCGCGAACGCTACCAGGCGGTACTGGCTTTGGACGGCGACCGCCCGCAGGCGCGGCAGGGCCTGGCCCGTACCGGCGCGGCAGCGTTGCAGCAGTCGCGTGAGCGGCTGCAGGCGGGCGACCTCGACGGCTGCGCGCAGGCGCTGGCGTTGGCGCGTGAGCTGCAGGTGCCGCGCGCCGAAGCGGATGCGGTGGCCCAGCAACTGCAGGCGCGTCGTCGCGCCGGCGCTGGCATCGGCGCGTTGCTTGCACAGGCCCGCAATGCCTTTGCAGCGGGGCGGCTGGACGACGGCGACAGCAGTGCGTTGCCGTTGTTCCAGCGTGTGCTGGCGCTGCAACCGGACAACCTGCCTGCGCTGGAAGGTCGCGAGGATGCATTGAGCGACCTGCTGCAGCAGGCGCGTGCACAGGCTGCGCGCGGCGAACTGACCACGGCGGCTGCGATCCTGCAGCGTGCACGCCAGTTCGATGCAGGTCATTCCGAGCTTCCTGCCAGCCAGGAAGCACTGGCCCAGGCCGTCGACCAGCGGCTGCAGCAGGGCCAGCGCGCGCTCAAACGGCAGCAGCTGGAGATGGCCGCAGACAGTTTCCAAGCCGTGCTGGCGGTCACGTCCGATGATCCCACCGCACTGCGTGGGCGCGAGCAGACCGTGCAGGCATTGCTGGCGCGCAGCCAGAAGCGGGCCGACGATTTCCAGTTCGAGGCGGCCGACAAGGACGCCGCGCTGGCGGCAGATCTGGGCGCCTCGCAAGCGGCGCAGCAGCAGCTGGCACAGCGCCTGCAGCGTGCGCGGCAGGCACGCCAGTCGTTGCAGCAGCCGGGCATCAGCGCTGCCCAGCGTGAGCGCCAGCTGCGTGATCGACTGCGCCAGATCGATCGCGCCGAGCGTGCCGGGCGGTGGATCAGCCCCCCCGGTCACAGCGCCTTCGATGCGCTGCGTGAAGCGCAGGCACTGGCACCGCGCGACAGCCGGGTCAAGGCGGCGGCAGCGCGTCTGCTGCCCGCCAGCAGGTCCTGCTTCGATGACAACCTGCGACAGAACCGGGTGCAGGCTGCGGGCGCCTGCCTGCAGGCCTGGCAGACGCTGGCGCCGACCGCCGCAGGATTGCCCGATGCGCGTTCGCGCCTGGCACAGCGCTGGCTGGCGATCGGCAGCGAACGGCTGGGTCGCGGGGATGTGGAATTTGCCGCCTCGGCCGTGGAGCAGGCGCGGCGGCTGCAGCCGGATCTGGCCGAGCTTGCCGCGTTCGAGGACCGCCTGCGGCACGCAGGCGGCCACATCGACTAGTCGAAGAACAAGCGCTGCACGGTTGCCGATGCGGCATCCAGCGAGAAATGCTCGGCCACGTTGGCCAGGCCAGCGGCGGCCAGCTGCTGCCAGAGAACGGGGTCCTGGTACAGGCGGACCACCGCATCGGCAAAGCCCGCTGCATCGTCGGCCACCAGCACATCCTGGCCGGCACGCAGGTGCATGCCTTCCACCGCGCAGGTGGTGCCGACCACGGGCTGGCCATGAGCCATGCTCAGGTTGATCTTGCCCTTCACGCCAGCGCCGAAACGCAGCGGCGCGATAGCAATGCGGCCACCGTCCATGTACGGAACAATGTCTTCAACGAAGCCATGCATCACTACGCCCGGCTGGGTAGCAGCCAGGGCAAGCAGCGTGTCCGGTGCGCCGGCACCGATGCAATGCAGGTGCACCTGCGGCAGCGCAGCGCGGATGTGCGGGAATACGTCGCCGATGAACCACTCCATCGCGTCCAGGTTCGGCGGATGGCGGAAGCCGCCGACGAACACCAGGTCGTGGCGCTGCGCGAACGGCGCGCCCGCGCCTGCAACTTCATGCAGGTTGGAAATCAGCTCTACCCGCACCTGGGGCGCATCGGCCTGCAGTTGCTCGCGCTCGGCAGCGCTGACCAGTACGGTGATATCGCACTGGTCCATCACTGCCAGTTCGCTGGCGCGGGTGCGTTCGGCGTTGCGCAGCAGGCCAGCATCGCCCGCCACTTCCGCACCACGGCGTTCGCGCAGGTAGTGCAGGTCGACGGTGTCGAACACAGTGCGGGCCTGTGGTGCATAGCGTTTGAGCAGCGGCAGGCATTCGTTGGCGACGTGGTGGCGCACCATCATCACCACGTTGAAGCGGGCGCCGTGGCTGCGCAGCCAGCCTGCAACACCGTCCAGGAAGGGCGTGTACCAGACTTCCACGCCCATCCGCTGCAGGGCTTCGGTCGCCACGCCGCCGTGTTCGCGCCGGGTGGGCACGAACACCACGTGGGCGCCGCCCTGCAGCAGCAGGCGGATCAGGTTGACCTGCCGCAGCGAGCCGGAGTCGCGTTCCGGGCGCGGCACTTCCTCGTCGAGGATCAGCACCTGGCGACGGCCGCGCAGCAGCAGCGCCGGCGAGGGCACTTCGCCGACCTTCGGATGGGAGGCCAGTTCAGCGGCCCATCTGGCTGCGAAAATGCCCTGGTTGCGTACCTGATAGGCCTTCACACCGCTGCCGGTATCGGTGCCGTTGCTGGTGCCTTCATCGTGGATCACCCGGCTGGCCGGCTGCACCAGCACGCGCAGGCCCTGTGCACGCACGCGGAAAGCCAGGTCGGTGTCTTCGTAGTAGGCGGGCTTGTAGCGGGTATCGAAGCCGCCCAGTTGTTGCCACAGTGCGAGGGGCAGCATCAGCGCGGCGCCGGAGCAGTAGTCGACGTCGCGCAGGCTGGCGAAGCGGGGATCATCGGCCGCTTCGAAACGGCCGTAGCTCCAGCCACTGCCATCGCCGAAGATCACCCCGCCCGATTCCTGCAGGCGGCCGTCGGGGTACAGCAGCTGGCTGCCGACCAGGCCGGCATCGGCGACGGTCGCAAAGGTGTCCAGCAATGCCTCCAGCCAGCCCGGCTGCGGCACCGTATCGTTGTTGAGCAGCACCACGTAACGACCGCGCGTGCGCGACACGCCGTCGTTGCAGGCCTCGATGAAGCCACCGTTGCGCTCGCGCACTTCGTAGCGCAGGCCGCTGATCTGCGGCATCCACTGCGCCGTTGCGTCGCTGCTGCCGTCGTCCACCACGAGGATCTCGCAGGCCACCGACGGCGGGTGCGCGGCCAGGGCGCGCAGGCAGGCCAGGGTATGGTCGACGTGGTTGTAGACCGGAATGACGATGCTGACGTCCGGCGTATCGCTGGTGGGCACCGCGAAGGGAGCGAACGGCTGTGCCGGTGGCAGGTACAGCGGTTTGCGCGGTGCTGGAACGGCGCGCTGGGTGTGCACCCGGATCCGCTGCCAGGTGGCCCGCCAGCCGCGGGTACGCAGGCTGGCCAGGCTGCGGCGGGCCAGCCCGGTCAGGCGATTGATCAGGTAGCGGATTTCGGCCAGGGACATCGCCATCCGGTTGCAACTCCAGCTTAAGCAGGGGGGCCGGGAGAATTCGCCTGCCGCAGCGGCTGGGGTAGACTCGCCAGACCCTACATTGTCGCATTCCCGTGCCCCGACGCTACGATTCAGACGATATCGACGATTTCGACGACGACCAGCAGGACACCGGTCCGCTCTGGCGGCGCCGGCTGATCACCTGGAGCATGGCGGCGGTCGCGTTGGGATTGGGTTTCCTGATCCCCTATACGCTGTACCTGAACCAACAGGTGACGCAACGTTTCGGTGAACTGCGCTGGCAGATCCCGACGCGCGTCTATGCACGCCCGCTGGTGCTGTTGCCCGGCAAGGCGATGGATGCGGCGACCCTGAAGACCGAGCTGGCCGCCTCGGCCTATCGCGATGATGGCCAGGGCAAGGAACCGGCAACCTATGCGGTGCAGGGCGGCCGCTTCGTCATCTCCAGCCGTGGCTACAACGATGTTGATGGCCAGGTCGCGGCGCGTCGGGTCGAGCTGTCGCTGTCCGGCGGCAGCATCGCATCGTTGCGTGACGCCGACAGCCGCAAGGCGCTGAAGGCAGCCCGCATGGATCCTGCGCGCATCGCCACGCTGTATGGGCAAAAGCAGGAAGAGCGCCGCCTGATCCGCATGAACGAGGCCCCGGACCTGTTGGTCACTGGCCTGCAGGCGGTCGAGGACAAGGACTTCAACCGCCATCACGGCATCGATCTGTCCGGTATCGCGCGCGCGGTCTGGGTGACGGTCCGCTCCGGTGGGCAGAGCCGGCAGGGCGCTTCCACCCTGACCCAGCAGCTGGCCCGCAGTGGTCTGCTCGGCATCGGCAAGGAACAGACCGTCACCCGCAAATTCAACGAAGTGCTCTATGCGTTGATCATGGAAGCGCGCTATGACAAGCGCACCATCTTCGAGGCCTACCTCAACCAGGTGTATCTGGGCCAGCGCGGCAGCCAGGCGATCCACGGCATGTCCTCTGGTGCCGAGTTCTGGTTCGGCCGTGATCTCTCCTCGCTGGAAACCGAGCAGATCGCGCTGTTGATCGGCCTGGTCAAGGGGCCGTCCTACTACGACCCGCGCCGCAATCCCGAGCGCGCGCTGGACCGTCGCAACTTCGTGCTGGGCAAACTGCACGAAGCGACCCTGATCGATGATGCCGAGTACCAGCGTGCGTTGAAGGCGCCGCTGGGCGTACCCAAGACCCCGGGCCTGGTGGCGGCCAACCGCTTCCCCGCCTACGTCGACCTGGTGCGTCGCCAGCTTGCCCACGACTATCCGGAATCGGCCCTGCAGGGCGCCGGCCTGAGCGTGATGAGCGGCATGTCGCCGTCCGCGCAGGCCTATGCCGAAGGTGCGGTCACGCGCACCATCAAGTCGCTGGAAAGCAAGCGTCGCCCCGAGCTGCAGGCCGGCCTGGTGATGACCGACGTGCACAACGGCGACGTGGTGGCGGTGATCGGCAGCCGCGACGTGTCCGAGGTCGGCTTCAACCGCGCCATCGAGGCGCAGCGCCCGGTCGGTTCGCTGCTCAAGCCGTTCGTGTACCTGCTGGCACTGGCGCAGCCGGAACGCTATTCGCTGGCCAGCTGGGTCGACGATTCACCGGTGACCGTGCAGCTCGGCCGCGGCCGCAA
The DNA here is from genome assembly GCA_041545745.1 of Stenotrophomonas indicatrix. Taxonomy (NCBI): domain Bacteria; kingdom Pseudomonadati; phylum Pseudomonadota; class Gammaproteobacteria; order Lysobacterales; family Lysobacteraceae; genus Stenotrophomonas; species Stenotrophomonas indicatrix. The sequence continues at coordinate 3,521,360 of CP168152.1, read as the reverse complement.
CTGGAACCCAGGCAATGCGGACAACCGCAGCCATGGCACCGTGCGCCTGATCGACGCGCTGGCCCATTCCTACAACCAGGCCACGGTACGCGTGGGCATGCAGGTCGGCCCGGAGCGGGTGACCCAGCTGATCCATGTGCTGGCCGGCATCAAGGCCGAACCCAATCCGGCGGTGATCCTCGGCTCGACCGACCAGAGCCCATATGCGATGGCGCAGCTGTACCAGTTCTTGGCATCGGGCGGCGAAATCCAGCCGCTGCACGCGGTGCGTGGTGTCCTTGATCCGCAGGGCAAGCTGCTCAAGCGCTACGACAAGACGCCTGCGCCGGCACAGGAGGGCGACTCCATTGCCGCCAACCTGATCAGCATCGGCCTGCAGCAGGTGGTGGCCAGTGGCACCGCGCAACGCTTGAATGCCGATGGCCTGGGCCGCCTGCAGCCGGCCGGCAAGACCGGCACCACCAACGATGGCCGCGACAGCTGGTATGCCGGTTACACCGGCGATCATCTGGCGGTGATCTGGATGGGCAACGACCAGAACGAACAGGCCGGTCTGTACGGCGCCACCGGCGCGATGCGGGTGTGGTCGGGCATCTTCCAGCGCCTGCCGACGGCGCCGTTGAAGGTCAGCAACAAGGGCCTCGATTGGCAGCCGGTTGCCGCTACGGGTACCAACAGCACCGATGAAGGCTGCCCGGGCGCGAGGCGATTCCCGTTCGTGGTGGGTTATGCGCCTGCGTATGAACCGTGTGCACCGGCGCCCTTGCCGGACGCGCAGGGCGGTGCGGAAGGCGAGGGCGGCGGCTGGCGCAGCTGGTTCGGCCTTGACCGTAAACCGGAACCCGCTGCTGAACCTGCCGCAGCACCCGCTGCAGCGACTCCTCCTCCAAGCCGATGATGCCGATGACTATCCGTTCGCTGTTCCAGCCCCTGGTCCTGAGTGGCCTCGCCTTGGCCTTGGCGGCCTGCGTGAGCAGCGCGCCGCAAGTGGTCAAGCCGGTGGACACCACCACGCCCGCACAGCGGCTGGCAGCCGTGGAAGCAGCCGCCGGCCCGGATGACAAGGAACTGTCGGTGCAGCCGTTACGCGATTCGCAGGTCGAGGATCTGCGGCAGACGGCGCTGACCCAGCGCCGGGCCAACGACCTGGCCGGCGCGGCTGGCAGCCTGGACCAGGCGTTGCAGATCGTGGCCGGTGATCCATCTGTATTGCAGGAACGCGCGGAACTGGCGCTGCTGCAGGGCCAGTGGGCAGAGGCGGAAACGTTCGCGCGCAAGGCTGTGGACCTTGGCTCGAAGACGGGGCCATTGTGCCGCCGGCACTGGGCGACGATCGAGCAGGCGCGCCTGGCACGGGGCGAGAAGGAGAATGCGGTGTCCGCGCATGCGCAGATCGAAGGTTGCACGGTGCCGGGGATCAAGCGGTACTGAGGTATTTCCCTCCATCGGGCGCTGCCCCCTCTGCGGCGGGCGGGCTGATGGTCTGATGCGGGTTGGCCGGGTGGATGGACTGGGCAGGGGGCGCTGCAAGTACGTCCCTGTAAGCTCGGTCGCCGCATCCATGCGGCTCACGCCCCTGCCCAGCCCATCCACCCGGCCACGGACAGTTTCCTGCGGCCGCCGCAGGCAAGAACAAAATCAAAATCAAACGCGGGTCGCGCACTGCGCGCGCTCGCTGAGGGGTCGGAGCCGTTTTCCAAGGGAAAACGGCTCCGACCCCTTCTACTTTCCCCGTTACACCAACTGCTTCTGCTCCGCCTTTGCCTCCCGTCACCGGGAAACTGTCGAGGGTGGGTGGGGCAGGGCAGGCAGGACCGTTGGCGCCACGGATGGCGCCATCGAGCCCCCATGGATGGGTTTACGGCGTGTCCTGGCTGCCCTGCCCCACCCACCCCAGCACGTAGCAACCCAGAGCCATGAACAAACGCTGTTGCCGTTGCCGTTGCTGTTGCCTGTGCCCCGGCTTGAAACGGGTGCCGGGCAGCGCCCGGCCGGGTATCCTTTCCATCTGATGTCCGACCTTGTCCATGCCAGCCGCGAAGCCCTCAGCGAAGGCGGCGCGCTCGCCTCCCATCTGGATGCGTTCGTTCCGCGTCCTGCGCAGCTGCGCCTGACCGAGGCCATTGCCGCGTCAATGCAGCAGCGCGACCTGCTGCTCGCCGAGGCAGGTACCGGCACCGGCAAGACCTTTGCCTATCTGGTGCCGGTGCTGCTGTCCGGAATGCGCACCATCATTTCCACCGGTACCCGCGCGCTGCAGGACCAGCTCTATCACCGTGACCTGCCGCGCGTGCGCCAGGCGCTGGGCGTCGGACTGCGCAGCGCGTTGCTGAAGGGACGCAGCAACTACCTGTGCCGCTATCGCCTGCAGCAGGCACGCGGCGAGCCGCGCTTTTCCAGCCCCGAACAGGCGGCGCAGTTCCAGCGCATCCTGGCCTGGTCCGGGCGCTCGGATTCGGGCGATATCGCTGAACTCGATGGCTTGGCCGATGACTCGCCGCTGCTGCCGATGGTCACCTCTACCGTCGACAACTGCTTGGGCAACGAGTGTCCCTTCTGGGATGACTGCTTCGTCGTGCGTGCTCGCCAGCGTGCTCAGGCCGCCGACCTGGTCGTGGTCAACCACCACCTGCTGCTCGCCGATCTCGCGCTGAAGCAGGAGGGCTTCGGCGAACTGCTGCCGGGTGCGCAGGCCTTCGTCATCGACGAGGCCCATCAGTTGCCCGAGCTGGCCGCGCAGTTCTTCGGCGAGGGCTTCGGCATGCGCCCCTGGCAGGAGCTGGGCCGTGACTGTCTGGTTGAAGCGCGCGGCGTGGGTGGCGCGCAGTCGGCATTGCAGGAACCGGTTGATCATCTGCAGCAGGCCTTGTCTGCGCTGCGTGCTGCGATGGAAGGCTTGCCCGCGCGCGGTACGCAGTGGCGGGCGTTGGCGATGCCGCAGGTACGCGAAGGTTTCGATGCGGTGATGTCCCGTCTGGTGGTGCTGGAGCAGGCATTGCAGCCGTTGCGTGAAGCCGCTGCCGGCCTGGATGCCTGCCATGCGCGCGCGCGTGAGGCGATCTCGCGGCTGGGCCGTTGGCTGGGCGATGAAGAACCCGCGCTCGACTTCGATGCCGATCCCGCCGAAACGAGCGCTGCCGCCGGCGATGTGCTCTGGTACGAGTTGACCCCGCGCGGTTTCCGCTGCCAGCGCACGCCGATGGATGTGTCCGCGCCGCTGCGCGAACATCGCGAGCGCAGCCATGCCGCATGGATTTTCACCTCGGCCACGCTGACCGTTGGCGGCGGCTTCGAGCACATCGCCACGCGCCTGGGCCTGGACGATCCACAGACGCTGGTACAGCCCAGCCCGTTCAACTGGCCCGAGCAGGCACTGTGCTACCTGCCTGAAGGCTTGCCCGATCCGGCTGCACGCGGTTTCGGAACCGCACTGATCCAGGTGTTGCGCCCGGTGCTGCAGGCGTCGCAGGGCAGGGCGTTCCTGTTGTTCGCTTCGCATCGTGCGCTGCGCGAAGCAGCCGAGGCATTGCGTGATGGACCCTGGCCGCTGTTCGTGCAGGGCGAAGCGCCGCGCGCGACCCTGCTGCAGCGTTTCCGTGAATCCGGCAATGGCGTGCTGCTGGGCTCGGCCAGCTTCCGCGAGGGCGTGGATGTGGTCGGCGAGGCCTTGAGCGTGGTGGTGATCGACAAGCTGCCCTTCGCCACGCCCGATGATCCGGTGTATGAAGCGCGGCTGGAGGCAATCCGTACCCAGGGTGGCAATCCGTTCCGCGACGAGCAGTTGCCGCAGGCGGTCATTGCCCTGAAGCAGGGTGTCGGCCGCCTGATCCGCAGCGAGACCGACCGTGGCGTGCTGGTGCTGTGCGACCCGCGCCTGCTCAACCGTGGATACGGCAAGGTCTTCCTGCAGTCGCTGCCGCCGTTCCGGCAAACCCGGGCACTGGCCGATGTGCAGGCCTTCTTTGCGCCACAATGGGCGCCCGTGGCAGATGCCGCAGCCCCGACCACCCCCGTGGCGGGCCCGGAGCCGGCCCCCGGTGCCACGTTCCCCCTGTTCTGACCCGATCCGATGAAACTGCTCGCCTTTGAAACCGCCACCGAAGCCTGTTCCGTAGCCCTGCATGTCGATGGGCAGGTACTGGAACGCTTCGAGATCGCCCCCCGCCGGCATGCCGAACTGAGTCTGCCGTGGGCGGAAGAGTTGCTGGCCGAGGCCGGCATCAGCCGCCACCAGCTGGACGGCATCGCGCTCAGTCGCGGTCCCGGTGCGTTCACCGGTGTGCGCCTGGCGATCGCCTTGGCGCAGGGCATCGCGCTGGCGCTGGATCGTCCGTTGCTGCCGGTGTCGACGCTGCAGGTGCTGGCACTGCGCGCGCCGACGGAAGAGAAACAGATCCTGTCGGCGATCGATGCGCGGATGGGCGAGTTGTACGTGGCACGCTTCGAACGCGTGGATGGACTGCCGGTGGCGCGTGACGCCGAGCGCGTGTGCGTACCGGCGGCGGTGTCGTTGCCGGAAGACACATCCGTCTACGGCGTTGGCACTGGTTTTGCCGCCGCTGAGGGCGCATTGGTCGCGCAGCTGGGTGCAGGTCTGCGCCGCTTCGATGCGACGGCGCTGCCGCACGCGGCAGATGTGCTGGCACTGGCGGTACCGGCGTTCGCTCGCGGCGAAGGCATCGTAGCGGAGAAGGTCGAGCCGGCGTACCTGCGTGACAACGTGGCGCTGACGCTGGTCGAGCAGCAGGCTGCGCGGGACGCGAAGGCGAAAGCCAACGGCTGAGCCCCTCGTGGTTGGGTTGGTCGCGTAAATCAAAAGCCGTGGGTTGGCCGGGCGGGTGGGCTGCGCAGGGGACGCCGTGAATCCCCAGACCGGCCCAGCCGCTGGCGGCTGTGCGTTCGGGCGCTTGCGAAGCAGTGCTTCGCAAGCAAAGCGCCCTCACCCCTGTAGGCTCGGGCGCGCCATCCATGGCGCTTACGCCCCTGCGCAACCCACCCGCCCGGCCACGGACAGTTTCCGTGCGCGTCCGCCACGGAAAATCAAAAAAATCAAATTCAAAAGCCGGTCGCTTCGCTCGCATCCACGCATGGCGTGGATCTACCTTGCAGGCATGGCGTGGATGCATCGTGTCGACCAAGGTCGACACCTACCAACAGCGGGGCGACGATGCGCCGCGATCTGTCAGAGGTGGGGCGGTGTCGGGTGGCGGGGTATCCGCGGCATGGATGCCGCGGCTAAGCCTACAGGGATGTACTTGCGGCGTCCCCGCCGCCCGACACCGCCCCGCCAAGCTTCAGTACACCGGCCGCCGCTTCTGCTGTTGCCTCGGCGGGTCCCCGGGCCGCAGGCCCGGGCAGAAACCCTTACCGGTCGTCGCGCAGTTCGCCGCCCGGCAGGAACACCCACGTGCGCGTGACCTGCAGGATGTCGATCTGATCGTCGCTGTCGGGCAACGGCGGGAACGGTTGCGCCAGCTGGATCACCCGCAGCGCGGCCTCGTCCAGCAGCGGCGTGCCGCTGGACTTCAACACCCGACTGCTTTCCACGCTGCCGTCGCGGCGCACCCCCACGCTGATCACCACCTGCCCGCCCAGCCGGCGCTGCCGCGCTTCGTCGGGGTAGTTCAGGTTGCCGACCTGCTCGGCGCGGTCCACCCACGCACGCAGATAACTGGCGTAGGCGTATTCGCGCGTACTGGCCGAAACGAATTTCCGGTTCGGGCGCTTGGCGTACTGCGCCGAACGCAGGTGTACTTCCGCCGCCAGCCGCGCCATTTCAGCATCACGCTGTTCGCGTGCGGTCAGTGGTGCATCCGGCGTGGGCTGCAACGGGGTAGGGCGCGACTGCGCCAGGGCCACCGTGTCCTGGCCATTGCGGCTGCTGACCACGCGCGCCTGCGGCGGCGGCACCGGTGCTGCCGGCTGTTGCTGCTGGGGTACCGGGCTGATGCCGGACTGTGCCTGCGGCACGATGCCGGCCTGGTTGTCGCGAGGGCGCTGCGCACGATCATGTTCGCCACCGCCCTCCTGGCTGGCGGCGGCCAGGAAATCCGCCTGCTTCGGGGTCAACGCGGTGCGGGTCCGGCTGAAGATCACTTCCAGGGTCGGCACCAGTGGCGCATCGCCTTTCACGGCAAAACCGACCCCGAGGATCAGCAGGGCGTGCACCAGCACCGACAGGGCGATGGTGGCGCCCAGCCGCTGCGCTTCGCGCGGCGGCGGGGCGAGGACGGCAGGTGCGGCATCCATCAGTGCAGATCGGCCTCGATCGCGTCGAACAGGGTGCCGGCGATGTTCAGGCCGTACTGCGCGTCCAGTTCACGCACGCAGGTCGGGCTGGTCACGTTGACCTCGGTCAGGAAGTCACCGATGACGTCCAGGCCGACGAAACGCATGCCACGACGCTTCATCTCCGGGCCGACCTGGGCGGCGATCCAGCGGTCGCGTTCGCTCAGCGGACGGCCTTCGCCACGGCCACCGGCGGCCAGGTTGCCGCGGAACTCATCGCCCTGCGGAATGCGCGCCAGGCAGTAGTCGACCGGCTCGCCGTCGACCAGCAGGATGCGCTTGTCGCCGGCGGTGATGTCGGGGATGAACTTCTGCGCCAGGGCCAGCTTGCGGCCGCCGTCGGTCAGCGTTTCCAGGATCACGTTCAGGTTGGGGTCGCCCTGGCCGCTGCGGAAGATCGAGCGTCCGCCCATGCCATCCAGCGGCTTCAGCACGGCCTGGCCGTGTTCCAGCGCGAAGGCCTTCAGCGCCTTGGCATCGCGGCTGACCAGGGTCGGCGGGCAGCACTGCGGGAACAGCAGCGCGGCCAGCTTCTCGTTGTAGTCGCGCAGGCCCTGCGGGTTGTTGACCACGCAGGCACCGGCGGCGGCGGCGACATCCAGCACCTGGGTGTCGTAGACGTATTCGGCGTCGACCGGCGGATCCTTGCGCATCAGCACGATCTGGCCGGGACCGAACTCAGTCCGGCTGAATGCGCCCAGCTCGTACCAGCCGGCCGGGTCGTCGCGCACCTGCAGGGGGGCGGTCCAGGCCACGGCCACCCCGCCTTCCAGCGCCAGCCCACCCGGGCGCACGTAGTGCAGGGCGTGGCCGCGGCGCTGGGCTTCCAGCAGCATGGCGAACGTGGTGTCCTTGGCGATCTTGATGTGGGCGATGGGATCCATCACCACGATGACGTTCAACGGCATGGGCGCACCTGTCAGGCAAGGCGTTGATGGTAGCGGCAACGCCGGCCGTGCGCCTCCCCGGCGATGTGCAACGCAGCGTCCCTTGCCGGGCTGCGCAGTGATTGCCAATCCGGTCACGTTCAGCCCGGCGCCACGCCCCGCGCCACGGACCGCCCTTGAAGCGGGCGCGGGAAGTGCGATATAGATACGCTTTCGCAGCGGCTCCCGCCAAAGATTGGGCCGCGCGCTTGGGGAATGGCAATGACTGAAAACACGACTGCGGGCGGGGAGCTCGCAGGACTCCGAGTGATGGTCATCGATGACTCGAAGACCATCCGCAGGACTGCGGAAACACTACTGAAGCGCGAAGGCTGCGAAGTAGTGACCGCAACGGACGGTTTCGAGGCCTTGGCCAAGATCGCCGACCAGCAGCCGCAGATCATCTTCGTCGACATCATGATGCCGCGCCTGGATGGCTACCAGACCTGCGCACTGATCAAGGGCAACCAGCTGTTCAAGGCGACCCCGGTGATCATGCTGTCGTCCAAGGATGGTCTGTTCGACAAGGCGCGGGGGCGCATCGTCGGCTCGGAGCAATACCTGACCAAGCCATTCACGCGCGAAGAACTGCTGGGTGCCATCCGCACGTACGTCAACGCCTGACCAGGGGGGAAAGGCACAATGGCTCGTATCGTCCTGATCGAGGATTCACCGACCGACCGCGCGGTGTTCACCCAATGGCTGCGCCGTGCCGGCCACGAGGTGCTGGAAGCGGACAATGCCGAAGATGGCTTGCAGCTGGTCCGCGACCAGGTGCCGCAGCTTGTCCTGATGGACGTGGTGTTGCCGGGCATGAGCGGTTTCCAGGCGACCCGGGCCATGGCCCGCGACGCAGCGATCAAGCACATCCCGGTCATCATCGTCAGCACCAAGGCGATGGAAACCGACAAGGCCTGGGGGCTGCGCCAGGGCGCCGCCGATTACATCGTCAAGCCACCGCGCGAGGAAGAACTCATCGCGCGGATCAACGAGCTGGTGGCCTGATGCGCTCACCCTTCGACATTCTTGAAGCCTACGAACGGCGCAGCCTGGCCCACGCGGTGCAGCTGCCCGGACGGCAGTTTGCCCAGGACCTGTGGCGAGGCGTCGGTTTCCGTGTTGGCCAGCGCCGGCTGGTGTCCGATTTCCGCGAAGTGGTGGAGATCGTGCCGATGCCGCCGGTGACCCCGGTGCCCTGCGCGCAGCCGTGGCTGCTGGGCGTGGGCAACCTGCGTGGCAACCTGTTCCCGGTGGTCGACCTGAAATATTTCCTGGAAGGTGCGCGCACCGTCCAGCAGGAAGGCCAGCGTGTGCTGATCATGCGCCAGGCCGGTGGCGACGTCGCCCTGACCATTGACGAACTGTTCGGCCAGCGCAGTTTCGAGCTGACCCAGCAGATCGAGGCCGGTTCACTGGCCGAAGGACGCTACGGGCACTTCGTCGATCGCGCTTTCCATGCCGATGGCAACGACTGGGGCGTGTTCTCGCTCTCGCTGCTGTCGCGCACCCCTGAATTCCGGCAAGCCGCGGCCTGAGGCCGGGCATTGCCCCCTGCATTGAAAATCGAGGTTGAACGATGAGTACTGCTTCGGATGCCACCAAGTCCGGCAAGCTGCGGCTGGGCGGCAGCAACCTCTGGCTGGCGCTGCTGGCCCTGTCGATGATCCTGTTCGGTGTGAACACCGGTGTGTCCACCTGGCAGGGCAGCCGCTTGGCCGATGCCGGCTCCAAGGCCGCGGACCTGCAGGTGCTGTCGCAGCAGCTGGCCAACCAGGGACGTGACGCGGTCGGCGGCAACGCGCAGGCCTTCACCGCCTTCAAGGCCACCCGCAACGCGATCGAGCAGAACGTGTCGACCCTGCAGGGGCGCTACGGCAACGAGCCGGGCGTCTCCGGGGCGATCTCGACCCTGGCCGATACCTGGACGCCGCTGGGCAAGCAGGCAGGGCAGCTGGTCGCCAGTGAACCGGCAGTGCTGGCCCTGGCCGGCAACGCCAACAACTTCTCCGGTGCGGTGCCGGGCCTGCAGGCCCAGTTGAACGAACTGGTGCGTGCGATGTCCGCCTCCGGCGCCCCGTCGTCGCAGGTCTACAGTGCCCTGCAGCAGGTGGTGGTGGCCGGTTCGATGGCGCGTCGCGTGACTGAAATACGCGCCGGCGGCACGACCGCAGCCGCTGCCGGTGACGCGCTGGCCCGTGACATCACCGTGTTCTCGCAGGTGCTCGATGCGCTGCGCAATGGCAACGAGGATCTGGGCATCACCGCAGTACGCGGCGCTGCCGCCGTTGCGGCGCTGGAGCAGTCGCAGCAGAAGTGGGAGGCGATGAAGCAGGACGCCGACGCGATCCTGGCCAGCTCGCGCCAGTTGTTCGCGGCGCAGTCCGCTGCCTCCGCACTGGGCCAGGGTTCGGCGAAGATGCTGACCGACAGCCGCAAGCTGTTCGAAGCGTTCTCCTCGTTCGGTTCGGTGTCCGACACCCGCCTGTTCCCGAATTTCTGGATCGGCGTGGTGTCCGGTGCACTGTCGCTGATCGCGATCATCGGCTTCGTCTCCACCAACGTGCGCAGCCGCTCGCGCGAGCAGGAACTGCGCTACCAGACCCAGGTGGAGTTCAACAGCCGCAACCAGCAGGCGATCATGCGGCTGCTGGATGAAATTTCCTCGCTCGGTGAGGGCGACCTGACGGTGAAAGCCTCGGTTACGGAGGACATGACCGGCGCGATCGCGGACGCCATCAACTACGCGGTGGATGAACTGCGCCACCTGGTGACTACCATCAACGACACCTCGGCCAAGGTCGCGTTGTCGACCCAGGAAACGCAGGCAACGGCGATGCAGCTGGCCGAAGCGGCCGGCCACCAGGCCAACCAGATCACCTCGGCGTCGGACCGGATCGGCGAAATCGCCGCCAGCATCGAGCAGGTATCGCGCAACTCGGCCGAGTCGGCCGACGTGGCACAGCGTTCGGTGGTGATCGCCGCCGAGGGTGCCGGCGTGGTCCGCGAGACCATCCAGGGCATGGACCAGATCCGCGACCAGATCCAGGAAACCTCCAAGCGCATCAAGCGCCTGGGCGAGTCCTCGCAGGAGATCGGCTCGATCGTGGAACTGATCAACGACATTTCCGAGCAGACCAACATCCTGGCATTGAATGCGGCCGTGCAGGCGGCTTCGGCCGGTGAGGCCGGTCGTGGTTTCGCGGTCGTGGCCGACGAAGTGCAGCGACTGGCAGAGCGCACCTCTGGTGCGACCCGACGCATCGAGAACCTGGTGCAGGCCATTCAGGCCGATACCAACGAAGCGGTCACCTCGATGGAGCAGACCACCGCCGAAGTGGTGTCCGGTGCGCGCCTGGCCGAAGACGCCGGTACTGCACTGACCGAGATCGAGCGCGTGTCCAACGCACTCAATACCCTCATCAAGAACATCTCCATCGCCGCCCAGCAGCAGTCGTCGGCGGCGTCGGACATCACCCGCACGATGGGCGTGATCCGCCAGATCACCGGCCAGACCTCGCAGGGTGCCGGGCAGACCGCCGAGTCGATCGGCCACCTGGCGCAGCTGGCGGCCGACCTGCGTCGTTCGGTCGCCGACTTCAAGCTGCCGGCGTGACACGGGCAGGGCGGCGAGCAAGGAACCAGTCGATGAAGCATTTCCATTTCCCACGCCAGGATCCGCGCGACCGTCGCGCGGCGGCGACCGGAGCGCATCCATGAGCAGCCTGCGCGATGCGATGAGCCACGCGGCCCTGGGCTGGGTCAAGCCCGAGCTGGACGAGACCCTGCGCCTGGTGCGCAACGAGGTCGAGTACTTCGCCGAAGACCCGGGCGACAGCAGCCGCATGCGCATCTGCGCCGGCTACCTGCACCAGGTGCAGGGCACGCTGCGCATGGTTGAACTGTATGCACCGGCGATGGTGGCCGAAGAGCTGGAACAGCTCGCCGTTGCCGTCGGCAAGGGCGAGGTGGCCGAACGCGATGAGGCCTGCGCCACCCTGATGCGCGGCAGCGTGCTGCTGCCCGATTACCTGGAGCGCCTGCAGAACGGGCACCGTGACATTCCGATCGTGCTGCAGCCGCTGCTCAACGAGATCCGCGCCGCCCGTGGCGAAGCGCTGATCAACGACAGCGTGCTGTTCGCGTTCGCGCCCGATTCGGTGACCGCCACCGAAGCGGAACTGGACCATGCACGCGGCAGCCTCAGCGGCCGCAACCGCGAGCTGCTGGACACCGTTGGCAACGCGGTCAAGGAAGAACTGCTGCAGGTCAAGGACGCGCTGGACCTGCACCTGCGTACCGACGGTTCGCCGCAGCAGCTGCAGGAGCAGGTGACCAAGCTGGGTTCGGTGGCCGATACGCTGGGCATGCTCGGCCTGGGCGCTGCGCGGGGCGTGGTCGTGCAGCAGCGCGACGCGCTGCGCGGGGTCGTCGAGGGCCGCCAGCAGATCGACGAAGACATGCTGCTGGATATCGCCGGTGCGCTGCTTTATGTCGACGCGTCGCTGGACGACCAGGTCGCACACCTCGGTGCCAGTGGCAGTGGCCAGGATGATCCGAGCGCGGTGGAGAACCGGCGCACGGTGGAAGTGCTGGCACACGAGGCGATCGCCAATTTCGCCGCCGCCCGCGAGCATTTCGTCGCCTTCATTGAAACCAGCTGGAACCACGCCGAACTGCAGGACGTGCCGCGCCTGCTCGGCGATGTCTCCGGCGCATTGCGCATGCTCGACCTGGGCACTGCGGCAGACTATCTGCGCGGCGTGCAGCAGTACATCGAAGCCGAACTGATCGGTCGTCAGCGCGTGCCCAGCGGTCGCCAGCTGGACACCCTGGCCGACGCCATGGCCAGCCTGGAATACTACCTGGAAGCCCTGCGTGACCGCCGCCCGGGTCGCGAGGATATCCTCGACATCACCCGCAGCAGCCTGGAGGCGCTGCGCTACTGGCCGCTGCCCGAGCGCGGCGTGGTCGCTGCCGAGCCGGTGCAGCCGGTCGAGCGCGAAGCCGTGATCGTGCCAGCCGAGCCGCTGCAGACCGAACCACTGGATATCGACGTGCAGGCCTCCGCGCCGGCACCGGGTGACGTGCCGACGTCGCTGCCCGATTTCACCTTCGACCCGCTGCCGGAGGCCCCGCCCGCCGACAACGGCCTGATGTTCGGATCGCTGGGTACGCCGGCTGTCCTTGCCGGATCGCACAGCGCGCCGGCGCCACTGCTGTTTGCCGCCTCCAGTGCACCCGCGCCGGAAGTGCCGCAATGGGAACTGGGCGGATTCGACGCGCCGGCAGGTAGTGCTGCCGAACGCAGCGACGAGCGTGCGCCGACGTTCGACAGCTTCGATCCGGTCAGTTTCGATCCCGTGTCCGCCGAACAGTCCGACGCTGCTGCCTGGACGTTGTCCGCGATTCCGGTGCCGGAAGAGGACGACACGCAGGCAAGCGCCGTAGACGGCAATGATGACGCCTTCCTGGCGACGTCGTTGGACGAGGCGTCGTCTGCCACGTCGCTGGACGTGGTCATTTCGCCGGCCTTCGATCCAGTTGCCGCCGAACAGGACGGCCAGACGTCGCTGAGCGACGATGTGGTGTTCCGTTTCGACAGCAGCCTGTTGCACAACGCCGATGACGTGTTGTCGCTGGAGGCGATGGAAACGCTGTCGCTGGACGATGGACAGGAGTCGTCTGCGACGCTGGAGCTCATTGACGCAGTTGCGGTGCCGCAGGCCGACGATGGCTTGGCCGTTGCCGAATTGACCGACGCCACCGCCGAGACCGAGGCGGAGGCTTACGTCGAACCGGTCGCAGATCTGCGCGCGTCCGAAGACCTGCCGGCATCTGCGGCTGTGCCGGCCGTGGCTCTGGTCGATGTGGATACCATCGCGCCGATCGACTTCAGCGAGGCCGATGCGCAGTTCTTCGCAGAGCTGAACGCCGCCGCCGCCGATTTCAATCCCCAGGCCATGCAGGCAACTGCCGGGTCGGCCGAAACCGTACCGTCGGCCGTGGCCGAGGGCGGGTTCGATGCGGGTTTCGACGACGATGCCGAAAACATCGACCAGGACATCCGCGAGGTGTTCCTGGAAGAATTCGACGACGAGCTCGGCAATCTGGGTACGCTGCTGCCGGCCTGGCGCATGCAGCCGGACAACATGGATCGGCTGCGGCCGATCCGGCGCATTTTCCACACCCTGAAGGGCAGTGGCCGCCTGGTCGGTGCACGTACCCTGGGTGAGTTCGCGTGGAAGATCGAGGGCATGCTCAATCGTGTGCTCGATGGCACCCGTGCCCCCACGCCGGCGGTACTGGCGATGGTCGATCACGCATACACGGCACTGCCGCAGCTGAACGCGGCACTGCGCGATGGCCAGCGGATCAGCGTCGATCTGCAGGCGATGCAGGCCGTCGCCGATCGCGTGGGTGCAGGCGAAGAGACGTTCTACGTTGCGCTGCCGGGCGCCACCGCGCCGACGGCAGCGGCACCGGCCGATGCTGCCGGGCTGGTGGGCAGCGCCGTGCCGGTTGTCGATACCCCTGCTGAAAGCACGGTTGAAGCGGCGGGTACCCCGGCCAATATCGACAGCGTGCTGCGCGAGATCCTGGAGGCCGAGGTGGAACTGCACCAGGCCACGCTGCAGGGCTGGTTGCGCTCGGCGCAACAGGCACCGCAGCCGGTCAGCGACGCGCTGCTGCGTGCGGTGCACACCATGAACGGTGCCTTCGCGATGACCGAAGTGCCGGAAATCACTGCCGTTACCGGCGGCGCCGAGTCCTACATCAAGCGCGCGCTGGCCGCCGAGGTGGTGCCCGGGGATGACGCCGTGGCGGCCCTGGACGAGACCGCGCAGGCGATCAACGCGACCATGGACGCGCTGCAGGCCGAGCAGCCGCGGATTGCGCCGCGGGCTGAACTGGCGCAGCGCCTGCAGGCGCTGGCCGGTGAACTGCCGGAAGCACGCTGGCCGATGACCGGGCTGGACGTCGAGGATGAAGACGAAGACGACCAGCTGCCTTCGCTGGCCGCCGATGCCGACGTGGTCGAGTCGCCCCATGGGCTTGAGATCGAGCCGGAAGCCGGACGTGATACCGATGTCGCCGACGCCGACGCCGACGCGCTGGATGCACTGCAGGTCAGCGAGGATTCGCTGAGTGATACGGGCCTGGAGTCCGCTGAATTGACCGGCAGCGATGATCTGTCGCGCTACTTCAACGCAGGGTGGCCTTCGATGCCGGACGCCCCAGCGCCGGAATCAACGTTGGAAGTAGCTGCTTCCACGCTCGTCGGCGCGGAGATCGATGCCGGGCCGACAGTGCCAGCATCGGAAGACACCGCACTGGAAGACACCGCGCTGACGGCGGTGGACGATCTGTCGCCGTATCTGGACGCCAGCGCGCTGCCGGTTGACGACCGCGACCTGGATGTCGCAAACGACCTGAATACGCCGCCGCTGTTCACGCCTGAAACGGCGGTGGATGACGATGCTGCTGCAGTGCCACTCGACAGCGAGCTGTCCAGCCTGCAGGATGAAATGGCTGTGCCGGGCTTCGCAGACCCGGTCACGCTGGAAGCCGCGCTTGAGGCCGGCCTGCACGTGATCGACGAGGAGCAGGGCCGGGACGAAGACGGGCAATGGCCCGTGCTCGGCCTGCAGGCCAGCGAACTCGCGCCTGGCGAGGCGGAAGCCTTTGCCGAGGATGCGGACGTCGGCGGGGAGGCGGCGGTCGGTGAAGGAGAGAGCACCGACCAGCCGTCCCCGGCGACGGTGGAAGACGTCAAGTCCAAGGACTCGGCGCAGGACGCCGTTTCGCCCTCGCGTTTCTTCGAACTGGAAGATGCTCCGGGCCAGGTTGCCGCGGCGGACAGCGGCATGATTGTGGTGCCGGTCGCGGCGGAGGCTGCAGCGATCGACGCCGAACCTGTCGCCGTCGACAGCGCCGATGCAGTGGTGCCGACGGATACGGCTCCGCTCGACGCCCAGACCGAATCCGAATCCGAAGACAGCGCCGACCTGCTCGACTTCAGCGTCTATGACCGCGAGCTGGTCGACATCTTCGTCGAGGAAGGCAAGGACCTGCTGGATCATTGCGATGGGCTGATCAGCGAACTGCGCGAAGCGCCGCAGGATCGCGAAGCCCTGGCCGGCCTGCAGCGCGATCTGCATACGCTGAAGGGCGGTGCGCGCATGGCGGGCATCAACGCCATCGGCGATCTCGGCCACAGCATCGAATCGCTGCTGGAGGCCGTCGCTGGCGGGCGCACCGAGATCGAGCGTCGTGACGTGCAACTGCTGGAACGCGGTTTCGACCGTCTGCACCAGCTGCTGACCCGCACCGGCGAACACCGCGTTGTCGAGCCGGCGCAGGATCTGCTCGACGCCTTTGAAGCGCGGACCACGACCGACATCGCTGCTGCCAGCGCAGCTGCAGCCGCTGCTGCGGCCCTGGCAGAGCAGACCCCACAGGCCGCTCCGGCCGTGGCCGTGGTCGACGCCCCGTTGTCTGCGCCGCTGCCGGTGGAAGGTTCTACCGAAGAAGACCCGCTGGCCCGTCCGCAGCAGGAACAGGTGCGTGTGCGCGCCGACCTGCTCGACCGCCTGGTCAATCACGCCGGTGAAGTGGCGATCTACCGTTCGCGCCTGGAACAGCAGCTCGGTGCCTTCCGCGGCGCGATGGGCGAGCTGGAACGCACCAACGCGCGTCTGCGCGACCAGCTGCGTCGCCTGGACCTGGAAACCGAGGCGCAGATCGTTGCCCGCTACCAGCGCGAGCAGGACCAGGCCGACCAGAAGTTCGATCCGCTGGAACTGGACCGTTTCTCCACCCTGCAGCAGCTCAGCCGCGCGCTGAACGAGTCCGCCGCCGATCTGGGGGGCCTGCAGGGCGTGCTGGACGATCTGTCGCGCCAGTACGATTCGCTCCTGCAGCAGCAGTCGCGTGTCAGTTCGGAATTGCAGGATGGCCTGATGCGCGCGCGCATGGTGCCGTTCGACGGCTTGGTGCCGCGCCTGCGCCGGGTGGTCCGCCAGGCCGGCATGGACACCGGCAAGCAGGTTCACTTGACCCTGGAAGGCACCCACGGCGAACTCGACCGCAACGTGCTCGATCGCATGGTCGCGCCGCTGGAGCACATGCTGCGCAACTCGGTTGCCCATGGCCTGGAAGCACCGGAACAACGTCGTGCCGCCGGCAAGCCGGAAGAAGGCGAAATCGCCATCCGCCTGCACCGTGAAGGCTCGGAAATCGTGCTGGACGTGGCCGACGACGGCGCGGGCCTGGATCGTGAGGCGATCCGCCGTCGCGCCATCGAACGCGGCCTGTTGCCTGCCGATGTGCAGCCGAGCGAGCAGGAGCTGGACAACCTGATCTTCGCTTCGGGCTTCTCCACTGCTGACCAGGTCAGCCAGCTGGCGGGCCGTGGCGTCGGCATGGACGTGGTCGGCAACGAAGTGCGCCAGCTCGGCGGCTCGGTCGACATCCAGTCGGTGCGCGGCCAGGGCGTGCGTTTCACCCTGCGCCTGCCGCAGACGCTGGCGGTCACCCAGGCAGTGTTCGTGCAGATCGGCGAAACCACCTTCGCAGTACCGGTGGCGTCGGTCAGTGGCATTGGACGGCTGTCGCACGAACGCTTTGAAGCGGCCGACAGCAGCTACCGCTACGGCGGCGAAGACTATCCTCTGTACGACCTCGGCAGTCTGGTCGGCCAGGCCCCGGCGCGCGCCGACGGCCAGGCCCAGGTACCGCTGCTGCTGGTCCGCGCGGGCGACCTGCGTGCCGCCGTTGCGATCGATCAGGTGCTGGGCAACCGCGAAGTCGTGGTCAAGCCGGTGGGACTGCAGATCGCCTCGGTACCGGGCATCTACGGCGCCACCATCACCGGCGATGGCCGCGTGGTGGTGATCCTGGACGTGGCCCCGCTGGTGCGTCGCTTCCTGGCCAACCCGACCGCGCCGGTTCTGGTCAATGCGCCGCGCCAGGAACGGCAGGTGCCATTGGTGATGGTGGTGGACGATTCGCTGACCATGCGCAAGGTCACCGGCCGCATCCTGGAGCGTCACAACTTCGAGGTGAGCGTCGCCCGTGATGGCGTCGAAGCCCTGGAACAGCTGGAAGAACGCGTGCCGGACCTGATGCTGCTGGACATCGAAATGCCGCGGATGGACGGCTACGAGCTGGCCACCGCGATGCGTGCTGACCCGCGCTACAAGGACGTGCCGATTGTGATGATCACCTCGCGCAGCGGCGACAAGCACCGCCAGCGCGCCTTCGAGATCGGTGTGCAGCGTTACCTGGGCAAGCCGTACCAGGAGCTGGACCTGATGCGTAACGTGTACGACTTGCTGGGGATTGCCCGTGTCCGTGAGTGACCTCGATGCGGTTCCGGCCGTAGCCCTGCTGGCCCGCCCGGGCGCGGCGCGTGAGCGCCTGCGCGAGGCGTTGGCCCATGCGGACGTGCAGATCGTGCTGGAAGACGATCCCATCACGCTGGAGCCGCAGGCGCTGCATGATGCACGCCCGCAGTTCGTGGTGATCGCGCTGGAAGCGGCCATTGAAGATGCGCTGGAGCGCCTGGAACCGGCGCTGTCGGCGCCCGGGTTGACCCTGGTGTTCGACGAGGCTGAACTGGCCGCGCGTCGCGATGGTTGGGAAGCGCAGCGCTGGGGCCGCCACCTGGCCGCCAAGCTGCACGGCCACCAGCAGGTGCTACCGCCGGGCGCGGAGGACGAGCCGGCATTGCAGCTTGAGCCGGGCCGGCCGTCGACGCCGCCGGTGCCGAAGGAAGCCGCACTGCAGCCGCACCTGGAACAGGCCCGTTCGTGGGCCGACGACGTGCCGGCGGATGGCCTCTATTCGCCGCCGGCACATCTGCATGAGTCGATCGCGCTGGAGAGGGCGCTAGCGGCGCTGCAGCCGGTGCTGCCGGAGACGGCGACGCCCGCCGCTGATGCAGCGCTTGCACCGCCGCCGGTGCCGGCAGCTCCACCGATGGCGTTCACCGATCACACGGCCTGGTCGCTGGTCGACGAGGCCAGCGACACGCCAGCAGAGCCGCGTGTTGCTACTACAGTCGCGGCGCCGGAACCGGCATTTGACACCGAGCATCTTTCACTGGTCGACCTGGACGCCGCCGCGCCCGCAGGCAGTCGCGCCGGTGCGCTGCTGGTACTGGCCGGTATCGGCGGTCCCGATGCGTTGCGCCGCCTGCTCGCGGCACTGCCCAGCGGGCTGGCCGTGCCAGTGCTGGTGCACATGCGCCTGGACGGCGGCCGCTACGGCAATCTGGTCAAGCAGATGGCGCGCGTATCGCCGCTGCCGGTGCAGTTGGCCGAAGCCGGCCAGCGCGCCACGGCGAGCGAAGTGCATGTGCTGGCCGATGACATCGGTGTGCACGCCGCCGCTGATGGCCTGTATTTCCAGACCGAAGCGCAGGGCATCTCGATTGCCGCGTTGTCGGCCGAACACAGCGCGCTGGTGCTGCTCAGTGGTGCCGACCTGGCCCACGTCGGCCCGGCGTTGGACCTCGCAGCCGCCGGCGCCTGGGTAGCCGGGCAGGTGGGCGAAGGCTGCTACGACCCGGCTGCGGCGACGGCCGTGGTCGCCGCCGGCATGGCGGCCGGTGAACCGCAGGAACTGGCGCAGGTGATCGCCGCGCGCTGGGGCCTAGATGACGACGGAGATGCCGCATGAGTTACGCCAGCAATGATGAGATCCGCGGCGTCCTGATCTCGGCCGGTGCCGAGCGGGTCCTGCTGCCCAATGCAACCGTGGCCGAGATGATGTCGCGGGTACCGGTGCAGGCGGTGGCCGACGCTCCGCGCTGGCTGGTGGGTGAGATCGGTTGGCACGGCTGGCAGGTGCCCCTTGTGTCGTTCGCACGGCTCTCCGGGTTGGGCGAAGAGACGGTGGCCGGCCACAACAAGGTGGTGGTGCTCAAGACCCTCAGCGGCAACCCGGAGCGTCCCTACTACGCGCTGTTGACGCAGAGCTTCCCGCAGCTGATCTCGGTACCGCGCGATGGCCTGCTGGCCGACGCTTCGGAGGAAAACCTGCCCGACATCGTGCACATGCGCGTGCTGCTGGGCGAACAGAGCGCGCTGTTGCCGAATCTCGACGCACTGGAAGCCGCGCTGGATTCACTGACGGCGTGACCGGAATCCGCCGGGCATGGCCCGGCGCTACCGCAGGCGTTCCGGATATCGGGTAGCGCCGGGCCATGCCCGGCGAGCGCAGCGGCCACCGGACCGGAGCCTCATCCCAGATCGCCCAACCGTGCCTGCAATGCCGCGATCGCGGCCAGGCCTGCGGTTTCCGTGCGCAGGATGCGTGGGCCCAACTGCAGGCCCTGGAAGCCTGCGGCCGCCAGCTGCTCACGGTCACGCGGCGACCAGCCACCTTCCGGGCCGATGGCGATCACCACGCCGCCGGCCGGCGCCGCCTGCAGGGTCGACAGCCGGTGTGCTCCCAGCGGGTCCAGGGTCAACCGCAACGTATCGGCTGGCAGTGCCGCGCTGGCGTGTGCCAGCGACTGCGGCGGCCCTACTTGCGGAATGCGCGCACGGCCGGATTGCCCGCAGGCCGACTGCACCACGTTGTTCCAGTGCGCCACGCGCTTTTCCGCGCGCGCTGCATCCAGCTTCACCTCGGTACGCTCGGCGTTCACCGGCACGATGGAGCTCACCCCCAGTTCGGTGGCCTTCTGCAGGATCAGGTCCATCTTCTCGCCGCGTGCGATGCCCTGCAGCAGGGTGATGGTCAGCGGCGATTCGTTGGTGATCAGCTGCACCTCGTCGATGCGTACCTGCACTTCGCGCTTGCCGGCCAGCGTCAGCGTCGCGGTGTAGTCGTGGCCATCGCCGTTGAACAGCACGCAGGTGTCACCTTCGCGCAGGCGCATCACCCGCACCAGGTGGTTGGCCGTCTCTTCCGGCAGGGTCACGGTCTGGCCGCTGTGCAGCGCCAGGTCGATGGGGCAGCGGGTCACGCGCATGCAATCGCCTCGTCGATGGCGGCCAGCGTCGTATTCGCCAGCAGCTCCAGTTGTTCGTCGTCCACGCAGTACGGTGGCATCCAGTACAGCACGTTGCCCAGCGGGCGCAGCACCACGCCGCGCTTCAGCGCCGCCTTGTAGGCGTGCAGCCCCAGCCGCAGTGCCGGATCGAAGGGCGTGCGCTTGTCGCCGTTGCGGGTCAGTTCGAAGGCCACCACCATCCCGGCCTGGCGCACATCGGCCACGTGCGGATGGTCGGCGAACGGTGCGGCCAGGGTGCCCATCACCGAAGCGATGCCGCGATTGCGCGCGATCACATCGTCCTCGCCGAAGATGTCCAGCGTGGCCAGCGCCGCCGCACAGGCCAGCGGGTTGCCGGTATAGCTGTGCGAATGCAGGAAGGCGCGTTCACGCGAATCATCAAGGAAGGCGTCGTACAGTGCCTGCGTGGCCAGCACCGCAGCCAAGGGCAGGAAACCGCCGGTCAGGCCCTTGGACAGGCACAGCAGATCAGGCATCACCCCGGCCTGCTCGCAGGCGAACATCGTGCCGGTGCGGCCGAAGCCGGTGGCGATCTCGTCGGCGATCAGGAAGGCGCCATGGGCATCGCACAGTTCTCGCACACGCTGCAGATAGGCCGGATCGTGCATGCGCATGCCACCGGCGCACTGCAGCCGCGGCTCCAGGATCACCGCGCAGATTTCGCCCGGATGCTGGTCGAACAGCGTGGCCATGCCATCGGTGGCCTGGCGTGCGCGGTCGGCTGCACTCTGCCCGGGCTCGGCCAGGTAGGCGTCGGGCGAGGGCGCGAACAGGCCTTCGGCCAGCAACGGCGCATAGACGCGGCGATACAGCGGGATGTCGGCCAGTGCGAGGGCACCCAGCGTCTCGCCGTGGTAGCCGTTCTCCAGCGAGACAAAGCGCGTGCGCCGGGTCTCACCGCGGTTCTGGAAATACTGGAAGGCCATCTTCAGCGCCACTTCGACGCCGGCCGAGCCGTTGTCGGCGTAGAACACCTTGGCCAGCGGCGCGCGGCCGGGCTGGCGCGGCGCGAGGGCCAACAGGCGTTCAGCCAGGGTGATCGCCGGTTCATGGCCGAAGCCGGCCAGCATCACCTGCTCCAGCTGCCCGGCCTGGGCGGCGATGGCACCGCCGATGCGCGGCTCGGCATGGCCGAACAGGTTGGTCCACCAGCTGCTGACGGCATCCAGGTAGCGGTTGCCGTCGTGATCGATCAGCCAGGCGCCTTCGCCGCGGGCGATCGGCACCAGCGGCAACGTGTGCGGATGCTCGCGCATCTGCGTGCACGGGTGCCATAGGACCTGGAGGTCGCGTT
The DNA here is from genome assembly GCA_041545745.1 of Stenotrophomonas indicatrix. NCBI lineage: Bacteria > Pseudomonadati > Pseudomonadota > Gammaproteobacteria > Lysobacterales > Lysobacteraceae > Stenotrophomonas > Stenotrophomonas indicatrix. The sequence continues at coordinate 3,499,828 of CP168152.1, read as the reverse complement.
GCCGCCAGTGCTGGACCAGCGGAGAGGGGGTTGGGTCTGCTAGCATTTCGGGCTCATGAACATGTTGCTGCCTGCACATTCTATCGGCCTCGGCGCATGCGCCGGTTGCCACGGAGATTCCGCATGAACGATGACCGCGCCAGGCGTCCTCTGCCGATCATCCATCGGATCACCGACGAGGAGAACGGGCCCTTCCAGCGCCAGCACCTGGACCTGGAGTTCTCCAATGGCGAACGCCGCCGCTTCGAACGCCTGGTCAGCCGTGGCCATGGCGCGGTGGTGGTGGTGCCGATGCTCGATGATGAAACCGTGCTGCTGGTGCGTGAATACGCGGCCGGCATGCATCGCTACGAGCTTGGCCTGGTCAAGGGCCGGATCGATGCCGGCGAAACGCCGGAGCAGGCCGCCGACCGTGAGCTGAAGGAAGAGGCCGGCTATGGCGCACGGCGAGTCGACGTGCTGCGCGCGATGACGCTGGCACCGACCTACATGAGCCATCAGTCCTGGCTGGTGGTCGCGCGCGACCTGTATCCGGAGAAGCTGGCTGGAGACGAGCCGGAGGAGCTGGAAGTGGTGCCGTGGAAGCTGGCCGATCTGGACCAGCTGATGCTGCGCGAGGACTTTTCCGAAGGGCGTTCGCTGGCGGCCCTGTTCATTGCCCGCCAGTGGCTGCAGGGAGCACGATGATCAAGCTGACCACGGAACTGCGCGAGACCGCGATCGCCATCGCCCAGGAAGCCGGGCAGGCCATCATGCAGATCTACAGCAACGGTTTCGACGTGACACTCAAGGACGACGACAGCCCGGTCACCGCTGCCGACCTCGCTGCCGACCGGGTGATCCAGCAGGGGCTGCGGCAGCTGACCCCGGAGCTGCCGATCCTGTCGGAAGAGTCGCCGCTGGTGCCGTGGGAGCAGCGTCAGCATTGGGGCGCGTACTGGCTGGTCGATCCACTCGATGGCACCCGTGATTTCGTCAAGCGCAATGGCGAGTTCAGCGTCAACATCGCGCTGATCTACCAGGGCGCGCCGGCCTTCGGCGTGGTCCAGTCGCCGGTCACCGGCATTGTCTGGCACGCGATGCGGGGCGAACTGGCGTATCGCCGGCAGGGTGTACATGACACCGTACTACGTACGCGGACGCCCGCAACTGCACCCCTGCGGGTCGCCGCCAGCCGCTCGCATCGCTCAGCCGAGACCAATGCGTTGCTGGCCAGGATGGGCGACATCGAGACCGTGGTGCAGGGCTCTTCGCTGAAGTTCTGCCGGATCGCCGAAGGGGGCCTGGATGTCTATCCGCGGCTGGGCCCGACCTCCGAATGGGATACCGCTGCCGGCCAGTGCGTGCTGCACGCGGCGGGGGGGGCGGTGCTCTCGGCCGGGACCGGCAAGCCGTTCCGCTACAACCGCCGGCCGACGTTGCTGAATGGCAGTTTCATGGCCCTGGGCGATACCAGCCTGCCGTGGCGGGACTGGTTGTCCGATTGATCCTGGAGAAACACATGAGCACGCCCGACACCCCTGCCACCGGCACTGCCAGCACGGAGCTGGAGCGCCTGCTGGCCATCATGGCGCGCCTGCGCGACCCACAGGGCGGTTGTCCCTGGGACCTGGAACAGAACTTCGCCACCATCGCGCCCTATACGATCGAAGAGGCCTATGAAGTGGCCGATGCGATCGATCGGGGCGATCTTGACGACCTCTGCGATGAACTGGGTGACCTGCTGCTGCAGGTCGTGTTCCATGCGCGCATGGCCGAAGAGCAGGGCGCGTTTGCTTTCGCCGAGGTCGCGCGCGCGATCAGCGACAAGATGCAGCGGCGTCACCCTCACGTGTTCGCCGACGTCAGCGTCGACGATGCTGATGGCGTGATGCGCAACTGGGACGCGATCAAGCGTGCCGAGCGTGCTGCCAAGGGCGAGCGGGACACCTCTGCGCTGGCCGGGATTTCCCGCGGTCTGCCCGAATGGCAGCGGGCGGTGAAGCTGCAGTCGCGCGCGGCCAAGGTCGGCTTCGACTGGCCCGGCCCGCTGCCGGTGCTGGACAAGGCAGCCGAGGAACTGCAGGAACTGCGCGAGGAGTTCGAGCGCGGTGACATCGCGGGCAACAAGGCGCGCCTGCAGGAGGAACTGGGTGACCTGCTGTTTGTCTGCGCCAACCTGGCGCGGCATGCGGACATCGATCTGGGCGCGGCGTTGCGTGGGGCCAACCACAAGTTCGAACGTCGCTTCCGTTTGATGGAGGCGCAGGCCGAGGCACAAGGCGATTCGCTGGCTGCACTCGATCTGGATGCGCAGGAAGCGCTCTGGCAGCACGCCAAGGCCACGGAAAAAGCGTGAAAACGCTGGGCCTGTTCCTGCTGACCGCACTGGCCGAGATCGTTGGCTGTTACCTGCCCTGGCTGTGGCTGCGCAAGGGCGGCAGCATCTGGCTGCTGCTGCCGGCGGCGGCCAGTCTTGCGTTGTTCGCCTGGCTGCTGACCCTGCACCCGACCGCCAGCGGCCGCGTTTACGCCGCGTATGGTGGCGTGTACATCGGCACGGCGCTGTTCTGGCTGTGGCTGGTCGACGGCATCCGTCCCAGCCGCTGGGACATGCTGGGTGCCGCGCTTTGCCTGGCCGGCATGGCAGTGATCATGTTCGGGCCGCGGCAGTCGGGGTAAGCCGGCTCGCTGCTTTTTCAACGCGCGTTGCAGCCCAGCGCCGCCAGGTCGATCGCGTCGGCCATGCGCCGGTAGCCCTCGTCGTTCGGGTGCAGATGATCGCGGGTGATGTCCGCCGGCAATGATTCCGGCTGTTTTGGATCACGCAGGGCTGCATCGAAATCCACCACGCCATCGAATCCGGTGTCCTGGCCACGCGCCCACTGGTTGATCGCGGTGCGGGTGGCGGCCGATACCGGCTCGTAGCGCTCCGAATTGCCGAATGGCGTCAGTGTGCCGAGATGAGCGCGGATGCCGTGTGCATGCAGCCGGGCGGCTACCTGGCGGTAGCCCAGCAGCATGTCCGCCGCGCTGCGTCCAGGCAGGGGCTGTGCGCCGCCACCATGGCGGATGTCATTGATGCCTTCGAACAGGATCACCTGGTCGGCGTCGGCCACCGCGATCACGTCGCGATCCAGCCGTGACAGCGCGCTATGGCTGCGGCCATGGTCCAGCAGCTTGTTGCCACTGATGCCCTGGTTGAGCACCACGAAGCGGTCAGGGCACGCCTGCTGCAGACGCTGGCCCAACCGCTCGGGCCATTGGTTGAACGAGCCACGCGAAGCCGTCGCGCCCTCGGTGATGGAATCACCCAGGGCCACGATCACCTGAGGCCGATCCGCGCGCTGCACCAGTACGGCCGAGAACACATTCTGCTGGTAACCCACGCGCACGCTGTCGGCCACCGCATCCTGCTTGCCGTCGGTCACACGCACCACGGTGCGGCGCACCGCAGGGCGGGTGGGCTGCGGGAAGTACGCGGTCACGCTGATCTCCTGCAGTGCGGCGACCTGCAATGGCAGCGCATCACTCAGCAGTGCTGCGCCCACCGGTACGTCGATGGACACGCGTCCATCGACGGTGACCGGCAGCGCTGCCGCCTTGCCATCCTTCAGGCGTACCCGCACCTCTTCCACATGCAGCGGCGTGGTGCCCAGCTCGTTGCTGATGCGCAGCCGCAGCGCATCGCCCTTGCTGCCCAGGCGCATGTCCTGGCGCACGGTCTGCGCGGCGAACTGTACGGGGGCATCGGCGCTGCCATCCTTGCGGTCAGGTGCGGGCGAGGCGGTCCAGGCAGCGACCCAGACCGGTGCGGCCAGCGCCACGGGGGCGGCCACGGCACTGCCGATGGCCAGGGAAAGCAGGGTGATCCAGCGCTGCATGGGCTTCGGTCCGGTCAGGAGAAGTAGGTGCCGCCGTTGACGTCCAGATTGACGCCGGTGACGAACGCTGCTGCGTCCGACGCCAGGTACACCGCCGCATCGGCGGCTTCGTCCGGCTGGCCCTGGCGACGCAGCGGCGTCGCGCCGGCCACCGCCGTGCGCACTTCCGGCTTGGTGAATTCATCATGGAAGCGCGTCGCGATCATGCCACAGCACAGCGCATTCACGCGGATGCCCTTCGGCCCCAGTTCCTTGGCCATGGCCCGGGTGAAGGTCATCACGCCGGCCTTGGCGGTGGCATAGATCGCCGCGCCGGGGCCGCCGCCATCGCGACCGGCCTGCGAGGCGAAGTTCACGATCGCCGCGCCTTCGCCCATGTGCGGTACCACGGCGTGGGTGGTCAGGTAGGTGGAGGTCAGGTTGAGGTCGATGACCTTGTGGAAGAACGCCGGATCGATGTCGGCCAGCGGACGACGCTCGACCATGCCGCCGGCCACGTTCACCAGCACATCGATGCGCTGGCCGAATGCCGCCTGGGTTGCTGCGACCAGACCGGCCACCGCGGCCGGATCGGTGACGTCGGCGCGGTGGGCGATAGCCTGGCCACCGGCCGCCTTGATCAGCGCCAGCGTTTCCTGCGCGCTGGCTTCGTCGTTGGCGTAGTTGAGGCAGACGCGTGCACCGGCCGCAGCCAGCTTGATCGAGATGGCACGGCCGATATCACGGCCACCACCGGTGACGATGGCCACCTTGTCCTGGAACGACATGCGGGAAACTCCTTGGTTTGCGGGGGAATGCGAGGGAAAGGGGGGCTCAACCGTCGTTGCGGTCGAGCTTGTGGATTGGTCCGGTCCACCACCACAGCGCCGCCAGCGACAGCGGCACCAGTGCGGCAACGAGGATGAAGATCGGTGCGTAGGAATGGCGGGTCAGCACCGGCACCAGCCAGGTGGTGATCAACGTGCCGGCCACTGCGGCCAGGCCGCCGAGACCGGCCAGCGTGCCCACCGAGCGACCGTCGAACAGATCGCCGGGCAGGGTCTGGATGTTGCCGATGGCGATCTGGAAACCGAACAGCACCGCAGCGATCGCCAGCACCGCATACAGCGGCTGGTTGGCCAGTACCGCACCGAGCAGGGCCGGTGCCATGATCACGCAGCCCAGCGAAATCGACAGCTTGCGCGCGCGATCCACGCTATGGCCGGCATTGATCATCCGTCCCGACAGCCAGCCGCCGCTCAGGCTGCCCAGCATGGCGCCGACGAACGGCACCCAGGCGAACAGGCCGATCTGCTTGATGTCGAAGCCGAAGGTCTCGGCCAGATAGATAGGCAGCCACGATACGAACAGCCACCAGATCGGATCGAGCAGGAAACGGCAGGCGAGCATGCCCCAGCTCTGCCGGTGGGCCAGCAGCGAACGCACGCTGACCTTCGGTGCATCCACGCGTTGCTGGCCAGCCTGGTCTTCCATGATCAGGCGCCGCTCGGCGTCACTCACCCACGGATGCTTGTCCGGGCCGGCGCGATAGACGAACAGCCATGGCAGCAGCCACAGGAAACCAAGTGCCCCGACCAGCACGAAGGTGCCGCGCCAGCCAAGCCACAGGTACAGGCCGGCGATGGCCGGCGCCGAAACGATGGCACCGATGGACGCGCCTGCGTTGAAGATGCCTTGCGCGAGGGCGCGCTCACGCGCGGGGAACCATTCGGCGTTGGCTTTCACCGCGCCGGGCCAGGCACCGGCTTCGCTGATGCCCAGCATCGCCCGCACCACGCTGAAGGACAGCATGGAGTGGGTGACCGAATGCAGCGCGATCGAGATCGACCACACACTGATCGACAAGGCGAACCCCAGCCGCGTTCCGATCATGTCGAACAGGCGTCCGAACAGGAACTGGCCGGCGGCGTAGAACAGCATGAACACCGTCACCAGCAGCGCGTAGTCGTCCTTGGTTGCGCCGACTTCCCTGGCGATCTCTGGCCACATCACGGCCAGCGCATTGCGGTCGATGTAGTTGATCACCGTGGCCACCGCGATCAGACCGACGATCAGCCAGCGCACGGCCGAACGCACCGGCACCTTGCGCAGCGTGGCTACGGCCGAGGGGCCGTTCATCGTGCGTCACCCTTGCTGCGGTCCATGCGCGCATGGCTGCCGCTCCAGCGGTAGGCATGGCCGTCCACCGTCACGCTGTGTTCGCCCGTTGCGTCGCTGTCGTCGGCCACGCCGAGTGCGATGCGGGCGCCGCTGGCCAGGCGCAGCTCGAGGACCTCGGCACCATTGCCGCGGGTGCGGATGATCTGCTTGACGCGGCTGTCGGCGCCGTGCACGTACTCGGCGGTGCCGTTGTACTCGCCATGCGGCTCCAGCACGCTGAAGAACGTCACATCCTTCTGTCCTTCCACGCGCTGCAGCAGTGCCGGTTCGCGGCGCAGGTTGAATTCGGGATCGTTGGCACCGCTTTCCACCAGCAACGCCTGCGATGGTGCGCTGCTGCCGAAGCGATAGGTGTAGAAACGCCCGTCGAGCAGCCATGCCAGCGTGCGCGGTTCGCTGCCGGCCTTGCTGCGTGCGTCCAGCCACAGGTGCTGGTAGCCGTTGTCGCCGCCGAGCACCGGGCGCTGGGTGGGGAAATGCTCGGCCTCGAAACCGGTGGTGACGATATGGCCGTTGAAGTGCAGCGGCAGGTCGTAGCGCGCCGCCTTGTCGCCGTGCACCTGCAGCAGGTCCAGCACCACCGGCAAGCCAAGGTCGGGGTGGCGCAGCAACGCCTGGGTGCGGGTGAATACCACGCCGGGGTAGGCATCGCGCATCGTCGCCGAAGCGATCTGGGTATCGGCGTCGGCCTGGAAGAAACGCATCGTTGGCGCATGTTCCTCACCGCGCTTCCAGTCGCCCTTGAAGTGGCTCTGCTCGTTCACCACCAGGGTGTTGTGGGCCACGGTCTGTTTGGCCCAGCTGCGGTTCTCGGCCAGGTAGATGCCGCCTCGCTTGGCTTCCACGTTGAGGAAGCGCGCCGCACCGTAGTCGGTCACCACGGCATTGCCGTTGTCGTAGAACAACCAGTTGAGCTTGTCGAAGTGGCCATGGCCCATGCCCTGCATGGTGTCCTTCTGCACCAGCGCCTGGCCGCGTTCGCCGCCCATGCGCAGGATTGCCAGACCGCCGCGTTCACCGTCCGGGCCATCACGCAGCAGCATCGGCCGGTAGTCGAACGGTTTGGCTTTGTTGGCTGCCAATGCCTGCGCCACCTGCAGTCCTTCCGGTGACAGCAGCAGGCGTTTCTGCTGCTGCGCGACCGACAGCAGGCGGTCATCGCCGGCTTGCGCATAGGCAATGCCGATGCCCGCCACCAGCTCTTCGGTATCGATGCCCTTGTCCAGGATCGCATCGTTGATCGGGAAGAACAGGCCGTCATAGCTGGTCTGCACCAGCACGTCCACCGCCTTCAGCAGCACGCCATCGCGGCGCGCGAAGATCTTTCGCTGCGGCTCGTTGCGCTCGATCGCGTTGGCGAACAGCAGGAACGGCGCCAGCGCATAGCGCTGGTAGTAGGGGCCTTCCTCGTAATAGCCATCGGGCGAGAACAGCAGGTCGATCTGCCGCAGGAAACCGAACTGGTCATCCTTGCGGCTGCCGCGCAGCGATTTTTCCACCAGTTCCGGATCGTGCAGCACGTAGCCGGTCATGCCGGTGGCCGCCACCGCCCAGGTCGCGTGGTTATGGATCTGGTCGTAGTTCTTCGGCTCGCTGGCCAGGAACTCGGCCATCGGCCGGAACACCTGCGATTCGATGATCTGCCGATCCTGCGGCGACAGGGCGTCGCGGATCGCGTCGTAACCCTGGATGGCGTTGACCAGCCAGACCGAATCGTTGAGCACCTGCCAGAACACCCGGCCGGGAATCTGCCCGCGTCCTTCAGGATGCGGGCCGAGGGTCGGGTAGAGCTTGGCGTACTGCAGCAGCATGTCGCGCGAATAGGTGACATAGGCCTTGTCGCCGGTCAGCCGGTACAGGGTGCCGGCGGCCAGCAGGGCCTGGTAGTTGCGCTTGTGCTGCTCATGGGTGCGACCGCCGCCCTTGTCCTTTGGCACCGGCACGTCGATGCCGGCCTTCATCATCTTCTGCAGCGATTTCTGCGTACGCGCCTGTTCCTTGGCGAACCACGGATAGCGGCTGCCTTCGCTGGCCATCTGCTGCCACTGCGCGGCGGTCACCAGTACCGGCGCGGTATCCCCTTGTTGCGCGGCTGCGGCAGGCGCAGCGTGCAGCGGTGCCGTCGGCATCAGGGCGAAGGGAGCGGCCAGGGCAAGGGCGAGCGCCAGGCGGTGGGAACAAAGGGACAGCGGCTGCAACCTCATCGATCAACTCCGGTGCTGGTGCGTGACAGGGCAACCTCGCCCACCTTGGGATACCAGTCCACCCCCGTCTGTTCGCGCGGGGTCATCACCAGCGCCGGATCGGCGCCGATGGTGGGCAGGGGCGTTGCCGGCACCCACAGACCGCTGGCGGCCTGCTGCAGGGCGATGCTGGCGCTGCTCACCCCGCCCGGGAATACGCTGCTGGCCTGCGGCGACTGCACGTTGTTGCTGAAGGCGATGCCGGCCAGCGAACTGGCCGCATTCGGTGGATTCCTGCTGGTGCGGTTGACGATCAGGTTGCCGCTGAAGTGGCTGTTGCTGGCGGCGACCACGATCCCCTTGGCCTCGTCATGGCCCACGCCGAAGCTGATCTTCGCCACGTCGACAAAGGTGTTGCGGCTGATCGTCGCATTGACCACCGGCGCATAGCCGGACAGCGGCGGATTGGCCTGTGCATCCATCACCGCCAACGCCGAACGGTTGCTGGAGCCGGCCAGCCGTTCGAAGTAGTTGTTGCTGACGGTCTGGTTGGCGTTGATGATGCGCACCCCGCCGGTGCCGGCCTTGTCGTCGCCGAGGAAGAGATTGTCGATCACCCGGTTGCCGTTGCCATGGCGCAGGGTCAGCGCACCGGCCGAACGATAGAACACGTTGCCGCGGAAGGTATTGCCGCCGGACTTGTTGGAGACGATCTCGGTCTCGCCATCGCACCCTTCGAACCAGTTGTTCTCGACAGTGCTGTTGGAATCGCTCAGCGAGGTGTCGCTGGTGCCGACCCGGATCGTCTCGCCGCCATTGACGCCCAGCGCAGGGCGCGGGCCGAACCAGTTGTGGTCGATGCGGTGCTGGTTGTCCAGGCCCTGGGTGGCATCGCGCACCACCACCACCGTCGGGCCGGCATTGGTCTTGCCACGCAGCTGGCTGTGGTCGAGGCGGTTGTTGCTGCCGTACAGCGACACCCAGTAGTCCTGGTCGCTGCCATCGGGATTGCTGTAGTCGTCGATGACCAGGCCGGTGACGCGGCTGTGGCTGGCCACCGCCTTGCTCGACTCGCGGAAGGCCACCACGGCGTCGCCCGGCGTGTAGCCGTTGCGGAACACCAGGTTGGAGACCTGCAGGTAGCTGCCGGCCAGACGCAGGTCCGACGCCCCGCTGAGGATCACCTTGCCCGGTGTCTGCGCGCGCAGCACGATCGGAGCGGCGGCTGTGCCCTGGCCCTTCAGCAGCAGGCGCGCGTCGGTCCAGGTGCCATCGGCCAGCACGATCTCATCGCCGGGTTGCAGGGCGGCAGCGGCGGTGGCGAACTCGCTGGCGTCGTGGACGAACCAGCTGGCAGCCGTTGCTGGTGAACTGGTCAGGCATGTTGCCAGCCCAATTGCCAGGCAATATCCAAGGGCGGATTTCGAAAGGCGGTGCGAAGTCGATTGAGTGCGCATGAAGTCCTTCCAGAGACGGCAATGCCGTGGTTTCAGAGTGGGTGTGCATACCACTTGTTGGGTGTGTTGTAAGCCACGTTGCGCGCAAAGTCATGCTGCACCAGCACATGAAATGGCTAACAACCGGTCTGAATCAAAGGTATTACGAAAAATCCAGTCCAGTTGGTTGACATTTCTGTGTCGACGTGTCGAAGCTGCGTTCCACGCCTACCGTCCGGGCGATCCTTTGGGAGGAGGAAAACCATGCGGCAACCTGCCGGAGTTGTACGTCGTACACCGTTGTCACCCACACCACTGATCGTGGCACTGCTCGCTGCGCTGGCCGCTTCGCCGGCCGTACAGGCGCAGTCTGCCGCGACCGGTTCCGGGCAGGACGCCACCACCCTGGACCAGGTCCAGGTCACCGGCATCCGCGAGTCGATGCAGAGTTCGATCAACAAGAAACGCGACGACACGGTGATCGCCGATGTGTTGTCGGCAGATGACATCGGTGACCTGCCCGCGCCATCGCTGGCCGATGCGATCGAAACGCTGACCGGTGCCGCCTCGACCCGCGACAAGACCGGCGCGTCGGAAATCTCGATCCGTGGTCTCGGCGCATTCCTCAGCAGCACCAACTTCAATGGCCGCGAGATCACCAACGGCAGCGGCGATCGTTCGGTGAACTTCAACATGTTCCCGGCCGAGCTGATCAATACGGTGGCGATCTACAAGACCCAGCGCGCCGACATCATCGAAGGCGGTGTCGCCGGCACCATCGGGCTGGAAACGGTGAAGCCGCTGGAGTACGGCAAGCGCTCGGCGCAGATCGATCTGCGCGGCAGCTGGGCCGAGTATGACAAGAAGTACCGCGACGACGATGGCATCGGCTATCGCGGTACCGCCAGCTACATCGACCAGTTCGAATTCGGCAACGGCCAGAAGCTCGGCATCTCGCTGGGCGTCCAGCGGCTTGAGGGCACCGATCCGGAGGAGAGCATCACCAGCGGCTCCACCTGGTATGCCTGCGATGGCAGGCAGAACGTGGCCAATGCCAACTGCAGTGAAGTCAGCGCGCAGGCCATCGCCAACGGCGCCCCCTATTACCTGGTGCCAAGCAGCCGCATCTATCGCCTGAAGCAGGAACGCAATGATCGCCAGAGCGAATTCGCGGCGATCCAGTGGCGGCCCAACGACGTGGTCGAGGTCAACCTCGATTTCGAGCATACCGAGCGCAACTGGGACGAGAACCGCAGCGACCTGAGCCTGTCCAACGCACGTCGCGGCATCACCCAGCGCGAGGTGGACGAGGACGGTATCGTCCGTCACCTGCATGGCAGCACCTCCATCGATTCGACCTCCAACCGCTACTGGCGTGGCGAGGAGTACACCGGTGGCGGCCTCAACCTGATCCTGCGCCCGAGCCCGGCCTGGGAACTGTCCACCGATCTTTCCTATTCGCATACCAACCGCCTGGACAGCGAGCGCATGACCCGGCTGCGCGCCAACCAGCGCGACGTCAACAACGCCGTCGTGCCGGGCATCAGCAGCGGCGCCACCGGTTATGTCGACTACGACTGGGACTGGCATGGCGAGGTGCCGAGCGTGGCGCTGGCGCCGAACTTCGACCCGAACAACTGGGATGCCTACACCGGTGCGGCAAGGGTGACCTCCAGCGCGACCGAGAATGACCACAAGATCAAGGCTGGCCGCTTTGATGCCAGCTTCATGCCCGAGTCCGGCTTCTTCACCCGCATCAAGGGCGGCGTGCGCGCCAGCCAAGCCGACTACCGCCTGCGCGACAACACCCTGGTGACCGACTACGACCAGCGCGTAGCGGCCGACAAGGCGAAGATCATCGCCGCCAACCGTGCCTGTCGTGCACCGTTCCCGCAGGACGACTTCATGGATGCGGCCAGCGGCAACACGATCTCCTCGTGGGCGTACTTCGATCCGAGCTGCCTTTATGAGTCCTTCCGCGGCACCAGCGCCAGCGGCCTGGACCCGGATTTCCAGGATCCGAACAACGTCGATGTGACCGAGAAAACCCGCGCGCTGTACCTGATGGGCGAGTTCAGCAGCACGCTGTTCGGGCTGCCGGTCACCGGCAATGTCGGCCTGCGCTGGGTCAAGACCGACGTGCGCTCGGAAGGTGTGCGCACCGACCTGGCGATCATCGACAACGGCGACGGCACGATCCGCCTGCAGCCCACGGGTGATTTCACCACCCAGGTGTTCAAGTCGGGCAACGACAAGCTGCTGCCAAGCCTGAATGCCGCCTTCGAGCTGAAGCCGGACCTGCTGCTGCGGGTGGGGGCGTACCGGGCGATGTCGCGGCCGGATATCGCTGCACTCGGTGCCGGTCGAACCATCAATGTCAGCAGCGATGCCACCTATACCGGCCTGGCCGACGCGCTGGACGACATCAGTGCCAGCGGCAATCCGGCCGCACAGCCGCTGATGTCCTGGAACGGCGATGTCTCGCTGGAGTGGTATGCAAACCCGGACACGCTGCTGGCCGGTGCGGTGTACTGGAAGCAGTTCAACGGCGGCACCGCCACCGCGCTGGTGCCGGAAACCTACACCCTCAACGGACAGACGGTGACCGTGCCGGTGCGCCAGCAGGTGACCACCGATGAGGACAGCACCCTGACCGGTATCGAGCTCAGTGCCACCCACCGGTTCTCGTACCTGCCCAAGCCGTTCGATGGCCTCGGCTTCAAGGTCAGCTACAACTATGCCGACGCCGACTACCAGACCCAGGATTCGCGGTTGGGCGAGCAGTTGGCCGCCGATGGATCGATCATTCCGGCCATCGTGCCGCCAGCCGGCCTGAGCGGATTCTCGCGGCACGTGCTGTCCGGTTCCCTCTACTGGGATGTGGGCCGCTTCAACATCCAGGCCATCGGCAAGTTCCGTTCGCACTACTACCAGGACTTCACCGGCAACACGGCGCAGCAGAACCGCTATTACGATGACAACACCAGCGTCGACCTGCGCCTTCGCTACCAGGTGAGCAAGCAGCTGTCGTTGTCGCTGGAACTGATGAACCTGACCGACGAACCGCGTGTGGCATACCAACCGCTTTACGGGAATTTCCGCGAGGTGGTGAGCTACGGGCGGCGCGCGTATTTCGGTGTACGATACAAGTTCTGAACAGGGCGGCGCGGCCAATGGTCGCGCCGTCGCTCCAACCGGACCCGCACCGTGCCCGGTGGCCGGGGACGGGCCCGGAGGGAACCGCCAAGGGTCAGCCGCATGTCCGCCAACCGTCTTTACCAGACCATCGCCGCCAAGCTCCGCAAGCTGATCGAAGATGGCGAATATCCGTCGGGTTCGCGCCTGCCGGGCGAACGTGAACTTGCCGAACGCTTCGGCGTCAGCCGGGTCACCATCCGCGAGGCGGAAATCGCCCTGGAAGCACAGGGCTGGATCGCGATCCGTATCGGCTCGGGTGTCTATGTGAAACCGCGCCCGGCACAGGCCGTCGGTGGATTGCCCGACATCAGCGCCTTCGACCTGACCGCGGCGCGTGCCGTGTTCGAGGCGGAAGCCGCTGCGCTGGCGGCAAGCAATATCGATGAGGCTGGCATCGCCGAGCTGCAGGTACTGGCCGAAGCACTGTGCCGGCGTGACCTCACCGATGAGGAGGCCGGCGACTACGACCGCCGCTTCCACCTGGCCATCGCCCGCCTGTCGGGCAATCCGGTGGTCGAGTATCTGGTGCAGCAGATCTGGCGCATGCGCAGCGAGCTGCCGCGGGTGACCGAGGTCTATGCCCGGGTGTGCCATGACGATGGTGCCAGCCGCGCCGACGAGCACATGGCGATCTTTGAAGGTCTGCGCGCGCGCGATCCGGTCGCGGCACGCAATGCGATGCGTCATCACTTCCAGCGCCTGTTCGAGGCGATGCTGGAGGCGACCGAAAGCCAGGCGCTGGCCGAGATCCGCCGGCAGACCCAGCAGGACCGCGAGCGCTTCCTGGCCACGACCCGGATCTGACCGGGTTCATCCTGTAGTGCCGGGCCACGCTCGGCTGCTTTCGGCTGGAACGTGCGGTACCCGCATCGCCTGCATCCACGCGCTATGCTGGGCTCCGGACGTCTCCCATAAGGAAAGCGCGATGTTCCCGACCATGTTCTTCAGCGCGGTACTGGCCTTCGTGGCCGTGGTCATCCTGTTCAAGGCGGTGCGGATGGTGCCACAGGGCTATGAATGGACCGTCGAGCGGTTCGGCCGTTACACCCACACCATGTCGCCCGGCCTGCATTTCCTGATCCCGATCGTCTACGGGGTGGGGCGCAAGGTGAACATGATGGAACAGGTGCTGGACGTGCCCGGCCAGGAAGTGATCACCAAGGACAACGCCGCCGTGCGCGTTGATGGCGTGGTGTTCTTCCAGGTACTGGACGCGGCCAAGGCCGCCTACGAGGTGTCCGTGCTGGAAGTGGCGATGATCGCCCTGGTGCAGACCAACATCCGTACCGTGATCGGCTCGATGGACCTGGATGAATCACTCAGCCAGCGCGAGGTGATCAACGCCAAGCTGCTCAGCGTGGTCGACCAGGCGACCAATCCCTGGGGCGTGAAGGTCAACCGCATCGAGATCCGCGACATCCAGCCGCCGCGCGACCTGCTTGATGCGATGGCACGGCAGATGAAGGCCGAGCGCGAGAAGCGCGCGCAGATCCTCGAGGCGGAAGGTTCGCGGCAGTCCGAGATCCTGCGTGCCGAAGGCGAGAAGCAGGCCACGGTGCTGGAAGCAGAGGGGCGGCGCGAGGCCGCGTTCCGCGACGCCGAAGCCCGCGAGCGCCTGGCCGAAGCCGAAGCCAAGGCGACCCAGGTGGTGTCGGCGGCGATCGCCGACGGCGACGTCCAGGCCATCAACTACTTCATCGCCCAGAAGTATGTGGAAGCGTTCAAGGAACTGGCCACATCGCCGAACCAGAAGCTGGTGCTGATGCCGATGGAGGCCAGCGGCGTGATTGGTTCGATCGCCGGCGTGGCCGAGCTGGCCAAGCAGGCCCTGTCCAACCAGGAAACCCGGCCGCAGGCAAAGCGGCCGCCACCGATCGGAGGCTGACATGCGCTGGGAAGTCGTTGCCTGGGGCGCGTTGGCCTTGCTGCTGTTCGCCGCCGAAGCGCTGGCGCCCGGTGCGTTCATGCTGTGGATCGGCATCGGTGCGGCGGCGGTGTTCGCGCTGGTAGCGGCGTTCGCCGATATTCCGGTGCTGTGGCAGGTAATCGCCTTCGTGGTGCTGAGCGTGCTGTCCATCCAGTGCTACCGGCACTGGGGCAAGCCGCGTGCGCGGCAGAGCGACGCGCCGCTGCTGAACCGTCGCGCTGAACAACTGATCGGGCGGGTGGTGCCATTGCAGCAGGCCATCGTCGGCGGGCAGGGCAGGGTCAGCATCGATGACGCGTCGTGGCAGGTGAGTGGACCGGAGCTGCCGGCCGGCACGCTGGTGCGGGTGGTGGCGGTGCAGGGCAGTGCGCTGGTGGTCGAAGCGGCCGGCTGAGTTTTTCCAGCAAACGGCGCAGCCCCTCGTGGGTGTTCGCTGAGGCAGATGCTGGGTTGGGTCGGGCGGGTGGGCTGTGCAGGGGGCGCCGCAAGTACGTCGTTGTAGGCTTGGCCGCGCCATCCATGCCGCGGACACCCCTGCCCAGCCCACCCGCCCGACCCCCGACAGTTTCCGTGCGCGTCCAGACCACGGAAAAGAAATTAAAAGCGGGAAGCAAACGCGGTCGCTGCGCTCTGTGTGCCCGGGGTCGGATCCCTTTCCGCAGGAAAGGGCTCCGACCCTTCTCTCCATATATGTATCGACATCCACAACCGCTCTTGCCTTCCGTCCCGTCACCGGGAACCTGTCGGGGTGGGGCGGTGTGGGGTGGAGGGACCGCAGGCGCCATGGATGGCGCCTACGAGCCTACACGGACGTACTTGCGGCGTGTCCCGCAACCCCACATCGCCCCACCAGCCCACAGACGTCGCCGAGCCGATGCGCTTTGGCCGTTGCCGTTGCCTGGCTTGTAGAAAGCGCCCGCCGGCCGCCGGCCGGCCACAACCGACCATCCCCCGCTGCGCTGCGGCGCGACCTGCGACCGACCGATCTGGGATAATGCGCGTTCTTGTTTCCTCTGCTGCCGGACCCGGTCATGACCCAGAAGACGCTGCTCAACGATACCCACCGCGCCCTTGGCGCCAAGATGGTCGATTTCGGGGGTTGGGACATGCCCATCCACTACGGCTCGCAGCTGGACGAGCACCACCTGGTGCGTCGTGAGTCGGGCGTGTTCGACGTCAGCCACATGACCGTGGTCGACCTGCGCGGCGACCAGGTCAAGCCGTTCCTGCGCCGCCTGCTGGCCAACTCGGTCGACAAGCTCAAGATCACCGGCAAGGCGTTGTACTCGTGCATGCTGAATCCGCAGGGCGGCGTCATCGACGACCTGATCGTCTATTACCTGGGCGAAGACTTCTTCCGCATGGTGGTCAATGCCTCCACCCGCGAGAAGGATCTGGCGTGGCTGCGCGAGCAGGCTGCGCCGTTCAACGTTTCGGTCGAGCAGCGGCCGGACCTGGCAATCCTCGCCGTGCAGGGTCCGCAGGCGCGCGACATCGTCATCGGCCTGGCCCGCGAAGCCGACCGTGAGTCGCTGGGCAAGCTCGGCCGTTTCGCCGCGCTGCAGGCGCAGTCCGACGACGGCGTTGAACTGTTCGTCGCCCGCACCGGCTACACCGGCGAAGACGGTTTCGAGATCCTGCTGCCGCAGGATGCCGTGGTCGCGTTCTGGAACCGCCTGCTTGCTGCCGGCGTGAAGCCGGCCGGTCTCGGCGCGCGCGATACCCTGCGCCTGGAAGCCGGCATGAATCTGTACGGCCAGGACATGGACGAAGCGATCAGCCCGTACGAAGCGGCGCTGGCCTGGACGGTGTCGCTGGACGAAGGCCGTGACTTCATCGGCCGCGACGTGCTGGAGGCGCAGAAGGCCGCCGGCAACGCCCGTCAGATGATCGGCCTGGTAATGGATGAGAAGGGCGTGCTGCGCCATGGCCAAGCGGTCACCACGGCCGGCGGCCAGGGCGAGATCCTGTCCGGCACCTTCTCGCCGACCCTGGCCAAGGGCATCGCATTCGCGCGCGTACCGGCCGGTGAACTCGGTCAGGTCACCGTCGACATCCGCGGCCGTCAGGTGCCGGTGCGGGTGGTCAAGTTCCCGTTCGTGCGCGAAGGCCAGGCCCAGCCCGGCGTGCTCACCGACGCGTGATCCAAACGTGCCGGTCGTCACTGCCAGCAGTGGCGGCCGGTTGGTTACACTAGCCCCGTTTTTTCCACCCCCTGCATATCTCTGGAGCAGTCCCATGAGCGAGATCCCCGGCGACCTCAAGTTCCTCAAGTCCCATGAGTGGGCCCGTGTCGAAGGCAATGGCCGCGTGACCGTCGGTATTTCCGACCACGCTCAGGGCCTGCTGGGTGACCTGGTCTACGTCGAGCTGCCGGAAGTCGGCACGACCGCCAAGGCCAACGAGCAGATCGCGGTCGTGGAGTCGGTGAAGGCCGCCTCCGACGTCTACAGCCCGATCAGCGGCACCATCGTCGAGGTCAACTCGGCGCTGGCCGACAAGCCGGAAACCATCAACGAAGACGCCTACGGCGACGGCTGGATGTTCGTGGTCGAAGTGTCCAACAGCGAAGAGCTCAACGAGCTGCTGGACCCGGACGCGTACGCCGAAGGCCTGGAAGACGAAGAGCACTGAGTCGTTGCTTCCCCGGTACGAAGACGGCCACCCTCGGGTGGCCGTTTTCGTTTCGGAGGACGCGTCGAACTTATGCCGACCGGTTCGCCGCATGCCATCGCCATGGCATCAGCCGGTGTTGAGCGCGGCCAAAAGGCGTGCGCAGTTTTGCGCAAATCCGCGTTTCCACCCCCGCGGCGGCGCGCCCGGATGTGAAAAGTTTTTGGCCTTGTTGCAGGTCCGTTGTGCTGGCGTTGGCGAGTGCGTCGCCATGCACGACCACGTCGCCGTGCGATGTTCCATCTCCTCCCTGTGCATGACGCAGAGTGCCTATTTCAAGTGTTTTTTCTTCGATGATCGTGCGCAGCTGATGGCGGCGGCGCTGCGCGATGCAGTGTTTGCTGGCGCTCGCGAAGGCGCAGCGGCAGGCGCAGGAAGGGCTCCCGGGACGCGGCGGATGTGAAAATTTTTCGCGGGGGTTGTTGACAGTAAAAAAAACCGTGATTAGGTTTCGCCTCAGCAGACCTTGCCTGCCAAACCGAGTGCGCAGAATCAATCGTCCGATGCGAAGCAGCCCCTCGAAGACCACCGCGATCCTGACGACGGTGGACATGGCCCCGCTTCCCCCGGAGAAATGCAAGGCGACCCCTGTTCCGATGCCTGCTCCGCCGATCGTGGCGGGCATCACCGCATCCGTAACGGCGCGCCTGACGCGCCGGCGGTCCCCGCACGCAGCATGGGCGGGTTTGATCCACCTGGGCGTTTCAACTCCCTATCACTGACGAGGAGCCATCACCATGGCAACCAAGAAAGCTGCGAAGAAAAAGCCTGCCGCCAAGAAAGCGGTGAAGAAGGTCGCCAAGAAGGCCGCTGCCAAGAAGGCAGTGAAGAAGGTCGCGAAGAAGGCGACGGCCAAGAAGGCAGTGAAGAAGGCTGCCAAGAAGGTCGCCAAGAAGGCCACGGCGAAGAAGACAGTGAAGAAGGCTGCGAAGAAGGTAGCCAAGAAGTCCACTGCCAAGAAGGCCGTAAAGAAGACCGCGAAGAAGGCCGTCAAGAAGGTAGCCAAGAAGGCCACCAAGAAGACTGCCAAGAAGGCCGTAAAGAAGACCGCCAAGAAAGCTACTGCCCGCAAGCCGGCCAAGAAGGTCGCCAAGAAGGCAGTGAAGAAGGCGGTAAAGAAGACCGCCAAGAAGGCGGTGAAGAAGACTGCGAAGAAGGCCACCAAGAAGGCTGCCCCGAAGAAGGCTGCCAAGAAGGTTGCCAAGCGCAAGCCGGCCGCCCGCAAGAAGAAGGCCGCCCCGGTGGCCCTTCCGGCAACGCCGGCACCGCTGATCTAAGTACTTCCCGATAGCCGTACCCTGAGACCCCTTCCCCGACTGCCCAGCGGGGAGGGGGTTTTTTTATGGGCATCAGCTTTGGCTAGCTGCGACGGTCAGCTGCTTCACCGGGAAACCGCTCGACCAGGAAATCCACGAAGCTGCGCAGCCGGGTCGAGTGATAACGGTCGTGCGGATAGACCACGTGCATGGGCCGACCGTGCCGGCCATGTTCCGGCAGCAACGGGACCAGGCCACCCGCAGCGATGTCCGCTGCCAGCAGCAGGCTCGACTGCAGGATGATGCCCAGGCCCTGCAGCGCGGCCAGCCGCAACGCTTCGCCGTTGTTGATTTGCAGGCGTGCTGAGGGCGGCTGCCCCGCCGACGCTGCCTCGTTGCCAAGCCAATGCGACAGCGCAGCCGGATCCAGCGACAGGCATTGATGCTGTTGCAGCGCTTGCACGCTGTGCGGCGTGCCATGCCGTGCGAGATAGGCCGGTGATGCGCACAAGGTCAGCCGATAGGGGCTGAGCGGACGCGCCACCAGATGCGTGGTGTCGGCAAGCGTGCCGATGCGGATCGCGGCCTCGAATCCCTCATCGGCCAGTTCGACCACGCGATCGGCCAGCACCAGTTCGACACTGACCTCGGGGTAGCGGTCCATGTAGGTCGATAGTGCCGGCACCAGCGCATGCGTGCCGAAGATCACCGGTGCACTGATCCGCAGCTTGCCCGCCGGTGCCAGATGGTGATGCTGGGCCTGCGCATCCGTTTCTTCCACCAGGCGCAGGATCTCCTTGCAGCGGCCGTAGTAGGCCTCACCGAAAGCGGTCATGTGCTGCCGTCGCGTGGTGCGGCTCAACAGCTGCATGCCCAGCCGTTCCTCCAGGGCGCGCAGGTGCTTGCCGGCCATCGTCGCGGAGATGTCCAGTGCCGACGCCGCGGCACTGAGGCTGCCCTTTTCCACGGCCAGCACATAGACCTGCATGCTCTCCAACAGGTTCATCTGACACCCCGGGTTCTGAATGTTGAAACCTCGCCGAAGTTTATCAATCGAAGGTATTCAAAGAGCATGTCCGCACGGCCAGATGGGCCGGCAGAACCTGGCAGGGCAACACATGAAACTGGATCTTGAAGGACGTACCGCGCTGGTCACCGGCGCAGGCAGTGGCATCGGCGCCGGTGTCGCGCGGGTGCTGGCAACGCTGGGTGTGCGCGTGGCGATCACCGCGCGGCGGCAGGCGCCGTTGCAGTCGGTGGCGGCCGCGATCGAGGCGGCGGGTGGGCCGGTACCGGTCGTGGTGATGGGTGATCTGACCGACGCCGACGATGTGCAACGCATCGCCAGCGCATCGCTGGAGGCGCTGCAGCGCGTGGATATCCTGGTCAATGCAGCCGGTGGTGCACGGTTGGCCGGGGTGGCTGCAGCAGATGAGGTGTGGGACGAGGCGATGGCGCTGAACTTCTCGGCGGCACGACGGCTGACACAGGCGTTGCTGCCGTCGATGCGGGCCAATGGCTGGGGGCGTGTCATCAACCTCAGCGGGTCGATGGAGCCGCGCGCGGTGAATGCTGCGAGCCCGGCGAAGGCGGCGCTGCATCTGTGGAGCAAGGGGCTGTCCTGCGACGTGGCGGGCGAGGGCATCACCATCAACTCGATCGCCCCGGGGCGTATCAACAGCGCGCAGATCCTGGATCGGCTGCATCCCACCGAAGAGAGCCGACGTGAGTTCATCGCCCGCAACATCCCGATGGGGCGTTTCGGCGAACCGGAGGAGGTGGCCCACCTGGTAGCGTTCCTGGCCTCACCGTTGGCGGGGTACATCACCGGCGCGGTGATTCCGGTGGATGGGGGAATGCACTACTTCGCCCACTAGCATCGTCGACGCGCGGCCGGGCAGGGCTTGGCGCCGCGTGGAGGTCGCTGACGCAAAAAGGGCGACCGAGGGCCGCCCTTCTGCTCAACGTCGAGTTCGCCAGCTCAGCGCGGCGAGGCCACCGCGCGGTTGCCCGAGGCTCCCTTGCCCTTGCGCTTGTCCTGCTGTGCCGGGGCGGCACCCTCGGCCATCAGATTGTCGCTGCCGAAGTCGGTGTCCACGTCCAGCCAACGCTGCGACGGCAGGCCGAGGGCTGCGTCGAGCACGGTCGGCAACAGGCCGCTGGGCAGGCTGCTTTCACCGTTCCACATGATGGCGATGCCGAGGTCGCGCTCGGGCACCAATGCCACCAGACCACGGTAACCCTGCACGGCGCCGGCATGGAACACCACATCGTGACCGGCGTAGTCGAAGGTGCGCCAGCCCAGCGCGTAGCCGGCCGAGTGCAGGCGTTCGCGGCGCCAGCCCGAGCGCATCTCGCCGGGCGTGTTGATCAGGCTGGAGTGCAGGGTGGCCAGCAGCGGTGCCGGCAGCACGTCAGGACGGTGGCCGGTATGGGCCAGCAGCCACTGCGCCATGTCACTGGCACTGGCGTTGACACCGGCAGCCGGGGCCACGCGGTAATAGGTCGGCTTCGGCGTCAGCGACACCCAGCCGTTGCGGCTGCGCACGTGCGGGCGTGCCCAGCGCGAGCTGGCCTGGATGCCGGCCAGGCCGAGGCTGGCATCGTTCATGCCCAGCGGCTTGAAGATGCGGCGTTCGACCGACTGCTCGTAGAAGCTGCCGGAGGCCGCATACACGACGTCGCCGATCAGGCTGAAGGCCACGTTCTGGTAGGCGTAGCAGTCGCCCGGCAGGCACTTCAGGCCGGTGTTGGCCAGCTTCTGGGTCAGCGCGTAGTACTCGGCATTGCCTTCGATGTCGCGGTCGTAGGCGTTGTACGGCAGGCCGACGCGGTGGCTGAGTACATCGGCCACGGTGAGGCGGTCGGTGGCCTCCGGCGAGTTCAGGCGGAAGCCCGGCACATAGTCGGTGACCTTGCTGTCCCAGCGCAGGGTGCCATCGTTGACCAGCAGGCCAGCCATGGTGCCGGCGAAGGCCTTGGACAGCGACGCCAGGCGGAACACGGTGTGGGCGTCGACCGGCAACGGGTTGTTGACGTCGGTGACGCCGTAGCCGCGCGCGCTGAGCACGCGGCCGCCCTGCACGATGGCCACGGCCATGCCCGGCACGCGCTCGCCATAGGTGAGCTGCTGCGCCATCGATTCGATGTTGGCGACGTTGAAGCCAGCGGCCGGCAACTGCACCTGCGGCACCAGCCCGGTGCGGTAGGCCGCCGGCTGGGTGTGGGCGATGGCGCCACCGGCAGCGGTCTCGATGTTGGTCGGCATCGGCGGCAACGCCGGCGGGGTCTGCGCGGTGGTGGACAAGGCAAGGGGCATCAACATGCCCAGCAAACCGGTGGCCGCCGAACGGATCGGACGACGCAGGCTGTTCTTTTTCATCGGTTGGAACCCGTGCGCGACTGCTGGGGATGATTCTAGCGCCGCTTTTCGCCTGTGCACAAACAAAGCGAAGATGAATGCGCATCTCGTTGAAAAAGTTGGATTTTTGACGCCAGAAAAGCGTGTATCACAAGGTGTCCGCCGGGCCAGTCCGTGACACTGCGTTGCAGCCATCGGCGCCGCCTGCGCTGGCGATGTTGCAGTGCATTGGATAACGTACGCGCTTCACTGCCCCCGGAGCCCGCCATGCCGCTGTCCAACCGCCGTTTGCGGGCGAGGGGAGCCGCGTGAGCGCGGCGCGGGAGAGCGGGGCACTGAAGGGCCTGCTGGCCGCGCTGCGCGAGTCGCCGGCGCTGTGGTGGTCGTTCCTGTACTTCTTCTGCCTGCTCAGCGGCTACTACGTGCTGCGGCCGGTACGCGAGGCGATGGCCGCTTCGGCCGACCTGGAGACGGTGTTCCCGGTGGCGTTGATCGCCTGGTTCGCCAGCCATGGCATCGCCCTGAAGGACTTCGTCCTGCAGTTCCTGTTCTCCTGCGTGTTCGTGATCATGCTGGTCCTGCAGCCGGTCTATGGCTGGCTGGTCAGCCGCTTCCCGCGGCGGGTGTTCCTGCCGGCGGTGTACGGCTTCTTCATCGCCACCCTGCTGGGCTTCTATGCGCTGTTCGACAGCGGCATGCCGGGGCGTGGCATGGCGTTCTTCTTCTGGATCACGGTCTTCAACCTGTTTGCGGTGGCGGTGTTCTGGAGCTTCATGGCCGACGTTTTCTCCAATGCGCAGGCACGGGCGTACTACGGCTATATAGGTGCAGCGGGTACCGTCGGCGCCTTCCTCGGCCCGATCATTACCAGTGCGCTGGTGCAGCGGGTCGGTATTGCCAATCTGATGCTGGTGTCGGCCGGCTTCCTGGCCGTCTGCCTGCTGTGCATCTGGCGCCTGCGGCATTGGGCGGTGCTGCGCGAGCGCGAGCAGCAACTGGCGTCCGGCGAGCAGCCAATGGGCGGCAGCGTGCTTGATGGCCTGAAGCTGATCGCGCGCGAGCCCCTGCTGCGCTGGCTGGCGATCATGGTGCTGTTCGGCGTGGGTGTCGGCACGTTGCTGTACAACCAGCAGGCCACCATCGTGCGTGCCTCGTTCACCGATGCAGGCGCTGCCACAGCCTTCTTTTCGCGCATCGACCTGGCGGTGAACGGGCTGGCGCTGTTGATGCAGCTCGGGCTGACCCGCTGGCTGCTGTCGCGCCACGGCATCGCGCCGGCGTTGCTGATTCCCGGTTTTGCGATCCTGATCGGCTTCTCGGTGCTGGCCGCATCGCCGATGCCGCTGATGGTGGCGGTGGTGCAGGTGATGACCCGCGCCAGCGAGTTCGCCCTGGCCAAGCCGGCCCGCGAAACCATCTACACCCGCGTGGACCGGCAGTGGCGCTACAAGGCCGGCGCAGCGATCGACACGGTGGTGTACCGCGGCGCCGACCTGACCTTCGCCTGGCTGCACAAGGGGCTGTCGTTGTTCGGCTCGCACGTGGTATTCGTCGGCGGCGTGGTGGTGGCTGCCTGCATGACCGCTGCGGCGTTCGGCGTGCTGCGCGAAGAAAAGAAGCTGCCGCGCGACCGTTGAGTGATCCAGGGTCAGATCCCTTTTCATTGGAAAAGGGCTCTGACCCCAACTTTCCAAAGGAGAGAGTCGATGTCATTGCTAGCGCTGCTGCTGACCGTGCTGGTCGCCGTGCTGCACCTGTATTTCCTGGTGCTGGAGATGTTCCTGTGGACCCGGCCGCTGGGCCTGAAGACGTTCCGCAATTCACCGCAGAAGGCGGAGACCACGCGCGTGCTGGCGGCCAACCAGGGTCTGTACAACGGCTTCCTGGCGGCGGGCATCGTGGTGGGGCTGGTGCTGGCGCAGCCGGTGCTGGTGACGTTCTCGCTGGCGTGCGTGGTGGTGGCGGGGTGCTATGGCGCCTACAGCGTGAGCCGGCGCATTTTCATGATCCAGGCGGTGCCGGCGATCCTGGCGTTGATTCTTCGCGCTGTGGCGTGAGTTTCCAGCCAACGGCTGAGCCCCTCGTGGTTGGCCGCTTAGATCAAAAGCCGCGCTTGGCGGGGCGGGTGGGCCGTGCAGGGGACGCTGCAAGTACGTCCCTGTAAGCTCGATGGCGCCATCCATGGCGCCAACGCCCCTGCACGGCCCACCCGCCCCACCCCTGACAGGTTCCGTGCGCGGCCAGCCCACGGAGAAGAAAAAGAAGATCAAGAGCAACAGCGGGTTGCTGCGCTCGTGGTTCTGCGCGCATGAAAAAGCGGCCACCGGCCGCTTTTGTTTTTGCTTTTGCTCTTCTTTTTTCTCTTGCGTGGGTGGACGCCGCAGAGATCTGTCAGAGGCCGGAGGGGTGGGATGCGCAGGGGCGTAAGCGCCATGGATGGCGCGCCCGAGCCTACAGGGACGTATTCACGGCGTCCCCTGGGCATCCCAGCCCTCCGGCCCAACCCATGACCCGCTTCCAGCGACCAACCCACGAGGGGCTGCGCCGTTCGCGGCAACATCACTTCGCCGGCGACACCCACATGTCGATGACCGCACTGAACACGTCCGTGCCCGCGTGGTCGCGCACGCTCACCGTCACCGGCAGCGCGTAGCCTTCGGCTGCCACCACGATCGGCTGCGCCGGCAAGGCCGTCGCATGCAGCGTGCCACGGGCCTTGGCCAGGTATTGCACCTGCATCCCCTTTGGGATCCAACGCATGCCCTTCGGCAGCGACGCATCGACCATCAGCCCGGCGGTCAGCTCGGCCAGATTGCACATCGCGATCGCGTGCACCGTACCGATGTGGTTGCGCACCTTGCGGCGGTCGGCCAGCGTGCCCTCGCAGCGGCCGTTCTCGAGGAGAGTGATGCGCGGGGCGATGCTGGCGAAGTAGGGTGCCTTGAAGCACACCGCGCGCGAGAACAACCAGTTGCCGGCAGGCCAGCGCTGCAGGCGGTGATAGAGCGAAAGCAGGGGCGTGGACATGGCGGTTTCCGGTTGGCGGACAAAGCGACGGCGGGCCAGGCCCGCCGTCGAGGCAACGCGTGTCGCGGGCGATCAGGCCGCCTGCGAGTGCGGGTCCTTGTTCTGGCGGTCGTAATAGCTGGCCGCGCGCAGTTCGTGGGTGTCGAAATCGTCCACGGTGATGGTGTCCAGGGTCAGCGTACGCAGCTCTTCCAGCAGGCTGCGCTCGTCCTGGGTGATCACGCCCTCGGCCACGGCCTCGTCGAGCTGGCTGTTGAAGTCCAGCGCTTCGATGCCCTTGCTCTTCAGCGCCTTCAGGAACTTGCGCTCCACCGGCTCGGCCATGATCGCCTTGCTCAGGTAGCTGTTGATGCGGCCACCCGGGTTGTTCTCGCACGGGGTCAGGAACACGCCGCTGGCGAGACGGTCACGGGCTTCGTTCGGTGCCATCAGCAGCGCAGCCACGCGACGGCTCAGGCGGTCGCCCGGGGCCTCGGCACGACGGCCCAGCGGGAAGATCAGTGCCCACATCAGCCAGCCGATCGGACGGATCGGGAAGTTGCGCAGGGCGGCCGACAGCGATTCCTCGATCTTGTGCACGCTGTCATGGAAAGCCCAGGCCAGCAGCGGCTGGTCGGCCTGCGGCGCGCCTTCGTCGTGGTAGCGCTTGAGCATGGCGCTGGTCATGTAGACATGGCTCAGGACGTCGCCCAGGCGGCCGGACAGCGATTCCTTGAACTTCAGCTTGCCGCCGAGCGTCATCATCGAGATGTCGGCCATCAGCGCCAGGTTGGCCGAGTAACGGTCCAGCTTGCGGAAGTAACGGCGGGTGTAGGCATCGCCCGGGGCAGCCCCGAAGCGTGCGCCGGTCAGGCCGAACCAGAACGAACGAACAGCATTGGAGATGCCGTAGCGGATGTGGCCGAACAGGCTGCGATCGAAGTCCTGCAGGCCGGCACGGGTGTCCGGGTCCTGCGCGGCCTTCATTTCCTTCAGCACCCACGGGTGGCAGAGGATCGCACCCTGGCCGAAGATCAGCAGGCTGCGGGTCATGATGTTGGCGCCTTCCACCGTGATGGCGATCGGCGCGGCCTGCCAGCTGCGGCCGGCGAAGTTGCGCGGCCCCAGGATGATGCCCTTGCCGCCGATCACGTCCATCATGTCCGAGATCACTTCGCGACTCATGTTGGTGCAGTGGTACTTGGCGATCGCCGACGGCACCGACGGCACGTCACCGCGGTCCACAGCAGCGGCGGTGGCCTGCGACAGCGCGCTGATCTTGTACGCCTTGCCACCGATGCGGGCCAGTGCTTCTTCCACGCCTTCAAAGCGGCCGACCGACAGGCCGAACTGCTTGCGGATGCGCGCATAGGCGCCGGTTACTGCGGCACCGGCCTTGGCGCCGCCGCTGGCAGTGGAGGGCAGGGTGATCGAGCGGCCCACGGCCAGGCACTCGTTGAGCATGTTCCAGCCCTTGCCGGCCATTGCAGCGCCACCGATCAGCTGGGTCAGCGGAATGAACACGTCCTTGCCGCGGATCGGGCCGTTCTGGAACGTCGAGTTCAGCGGGAAGTGGCGACGGCCGATTTCAACGCCGGCGGTCTCGCGCGGCAGCAGGCCCAGGGTGATGCCGATGTCGCGGGTCTGGCCGATCAGGCCATCCGGATCGTACATGCGGAAGGCCAGCCCGATCAGCGAGGCGACCGGGGCCAGGGTGATGTAGCGCTTGTCGAAGGTCAGCTTGACGCCGAGCACCTGCTCGCCGTTCCACTCGCCCTTGCAGACGATGCCGTAGTCGGGAATGGAGGTCGCATCGGAGCCGGCGAACGGGCCGGTCAGGCCGAAGCAGGGCACTTCGCGGCCATCGGCCAGGCGCGGCAGGTACTGGTCCTTCTGTTCCTGGGTGCCGTAATGCACCAGCAGTTCACCCGGGCCCAGCGAGTTCGGCACGCCGACGGTCGAGCTGACCACCGAAGACACCGAGGCCAGCTTCTGGATCACCTTGTGGTGGGCCAGCGCGCTGAAGCCCAGGCCGCCGTATTCCTTCGGAATGATCATGCCGAAGAAGCGGTTCTTCTTGATGAAGGCCCACAGTTCCGGCGGCAGGTCGGCATGGACGTGGGTGATCTCCCAGTCGTTGACCATCTTGCACAGCTCTTCGACCGGGCCGTCGAGGAAGGCCTGTTCTTCAGCGGTCAGCTGCGGCTTGGGGTAGTTCAGCAGGATGTTCCAGTCCGGGTCGCCGGTGAACAGTTCGCCTTCGAAGCCGACCGAGCCGGTTTCCAGTGCGATGCGCTCGGTCTGCGACAGCGGCGGCAGCACCTTGCGGAACACTTTCATCATCGGGCCGGTCAGCAGCGGCTTGCGGATGAACGGCAGCAGCAGCGGCACGACGATCACGGCCAGTATCGCGGCAGCGACGGTCGTGGCGGTCTGGTTGACGTAGGGAATGAACCAGCAGGCCACCAGCAGGGCCACGCTGATCAGCGTCCAGGTCAGCAGGCGCATGCGGTGGTAGGCAACGAACGCGCCTGCCAGCAGCAGGGCGAGGAAGGGAATGACGAGGCTCATGAGCGTGCTCCGGTGACGTGCTCGTTTATGGCGGACGAAGCTGCAGCATCCGCTGCGGGCAACACGTCCAGATAGTCCAACACAGTAGCGGTAAAGGCGTCGTTGTCATCACCGGCGACCATGTGCGTGGCCTGCGGCAACTGTACGTGGCGCGCGTGTGGCGCCAATGCCAGGAATTCGGCCACCGTCTGCGGGGTGACCAGGTCGCTGCGGCCACCGCTGACCAGCAGCAGGGGGCACTTCACCTGGCGCGCGGCCTCGGCCAGTGCATCCTGGTGCTGCTCGCTGTCGCGGGCCAGTTCGGCCACCAGGCGCGGGTCCCAATGCCAGCGCCAGCGGCCGTGGCCGTCTTCGCGCAGCAGGGCGCGCAGTGAATCCTCGGATTTGCGCGGGCGGTGCGGCACATAGGCCGAAATCACATCGGCAGCCTGCGACAGCGAGGCGAATCCTTCCGGGTGCGCGGTCATGAAGGCGAGGATGCGCTCGACGCCAGCGGTGTCCCAGCGCGGGGTGATGTCCACCAGCACCATGGCCGAGAACAGCCCGGGCCAGCGTGATTCGGCCAACAGGCCGAACAGGCCCCCCATCGAGGCCGCCACCAGTACCGGCGGTCGCGGCTGCTCGCCGGCCAGCACGATCAGGTCATCGGCGAACTGCTCGCCGTGATAGGCCAGATCGGCCGCATTCCAGTCGGAATCGCCATGACCGCGGGCGTCGTAGGCCAGAGTCTGCAGGCCAGCGGCCGACAGTGCTTTGGCCGTGGTCGTCCAGGCATGGCGGGTCTGGCCAAAGCCGTGTGCGAACAATACGCGTCCGCGACGGCCGGAGGTGCTGGCAGTTGCAGCCAGCGAGGCACCGTGGGCAGCCTCCAGGCGCAGGTCATGGAATGCAGCGGGAGTAGGGGACATAACCATACTTGCTAGTATGGATCGCTCCTGCAGGAAGTCAATACTGCACGGTATGGTGCGCTGCGGGAATCCCTTCTGGCCCGGCTGCCGACGGTTTCGGCCGCAACCGCGTACTGCAACGAACCCCGGCGTATGGTTAAATCAGCAAATGAATCAACCTGACGCTTCCGCCGGCGAACCGCGTGCCGGCCGCAACAGCCGCCTGAGTGCCGAAGACTGGGCCCAGGCGGCCCTCGATCTGATTGCCGAGCAAGGTGTGAGTGCCGTCGCGGTGGAGCCGCTGGCGCGCCGCCTTGGCGTGACCAAAGGCAGTTTCTACTGGCACTTCCCCTCGCGTGATGCGCTGCTGCAGGCCGCACTGGAACGCTGGGAATTGTTCGAGCAGGAACAGGTGTTCGGCAGCCTGGAAGACGTGCCGGACCCGCGCGTGCGCCTGCGCCAGCTGTTCCAGATGGTGGCGCACGAAGTGCAGCCGCACATCATCTACAGCGAGCTGCTGAAGGCCCTTGACCATCCGATGGTGCGGCCGGTGATCGACCGTGTGTCGCAGCGACGGCTCGATTACCTGATCGCCTCGTTCCGCCAGGCGGGCCTGAGCTCGACCGATGCACGCCATCGCGCACGCCTGGCCTATGCGGCCTATGTAGGCTTCCTGCAGTTGTCGCTGCAGCTGCAGCAGCCCAAGCAGGCGCGCGAGGATTTCGAAGCGTATGTCGAACATCTGATCGACACGCTGATTCCGAACGGCTGAGGCGTTCTTCATCGCTGGATGCAGAAAGGCCGCGGCACTGCCGCGGCCTTTTTCGTTGGCGTCGACGCCAGCAACGAGCGTACAAAAAACAACGGCCCCTTGCGGGGCCGTTGCTGCGTCAGCTGATCAAGGGATCGATCAGAACTTCTGCTTGTACTGCATGTACATGTAGCGGCCCGGCAGGTCGTACTGCGGGTCGAACATGTTGTACGACACCTGGTAGGAGACCGGCGGCTGCTTGTCGAACGCGTTGTTCAGACCCAGCATGATCGTGCCCTTCCACGGGGTGTTGTAGCGCACCTGGACGTCGTGGTACACGGTGGTCGGCAGGCGGTTTTCGCTGCCGTCCGGATCCGAGCAGTAGCTCTGCAGTGAGCCCAGGTCGCACTCTTCGGTGATGCCCGACTTGTAACGCATGCCCCAGTTCACGCCGAAGTCGCCGAAGCTCCAGTCGACATACAGGTTGGAACGGATGCGCCAGTAGGGATCCTGGTCAAGATAGCGACCTTGGTAGCCTACAGCAGCCGAATCCTCGGTCGCCTTGGTCTCCCACTTGCTGAGGTAGGTGCTGTCCCAGCTGATGGTGAACTGGCCGAAGGACGTCTCCGGCAAGCGGTAGGAGACGCCCAGATCCCAACCTTCCACCTTGTACGACGCCAGATTCTGCAGTGGCATGCGGACGTTGGTGATGGTGTAGTTTTCTTCCGGGGTGCCGTAGTTTGGGTCACGTGTGATCAGGCCGCAGTACGCCGCCTGCTCGGAAGCGTTGCCCTTGTAGCAGCGATCCATGATGTCGCCGATCGAAGGACGGGTAATTGCGTCTTCGACCTTGATCTGCCACCAGTCCAGCGTCACGTTCAGGCCCTGCACGAAGCTCGGGCTGAACACCACGCCCAGCGTCTTGCTGGTCGAGGTTTCCGGCTTCAGATTCGGGTTGGAGGTCCAAGTGAACGGCTCGTTGGTCTGGTAAGCACCCGGCTGCGCGTCACCCCTTGCGTCCACGCTGTTGGGCTGCACGAAGCCGTCTGGCACACCCTGGGCCTGGCACAGGGCAAGCGTACCGCCGGATGGGTTGTTGGCCTTGGCGCAGGGATCAGCGTAGGTTTCGAAGGAATCGCCGTCGCCTGCGTACAGGTTGCTGATGCTCGGCGCGCGGAAGCCTTCCGAGTAGTTGCCGCGGATCATCAGGTCGTCGATCGGCTTCCAGCGGAAACCAAACTTGTTGTTGGTGGTGTTGCCGAAGTTGCTGTACTTCGAGTAGCGGGTCGCCACGCTGAAGTCGAGCAGCTTGGCGCCGGGCAGGTCAGCCAGCACCGGGATCGACAGTTCCAGGAAGAACTCATCCAGGTCGTAGCCGCCCTTGGTCGGCTTGGCGCCGTTGCCGGTGCTCAAGCCCGATGCGATGAAAGCGTCGGGATCGAACTGACCGCTCTCCTTGCGGTACTCGTAACCGGCAGCGAAAGCCAGAGCGCCGGCCGGCAGCTGCACGATCTCACCGGAGATGTTGGCGTAGTAACCCTTGGACACCAGGCTTGACGAGTCATGCGCGGTGAAGGCGGTGTAGTCGATCGCACCCTGCGAGATCGAGCCTTCCGGGCCGAGCGGGTTCACCGGTACGCAACCGGGGATCACATCACCGCCCGGTGCGCTGACGCACACCGGAACACCGTTGCGCAGTTCCGACGGGCCATAGGCGTTCTCGAGGTTCGCCAGGTTGAACAGGCCGTAGGTCAGTACGTTTTCATCGGTCTTGTCGTAGCGGTAGCCGACATCCCAGTCGAAGTTGCGATCGGCGAATTCGAAGAAGCCTTCGAAGCCGCCGTAGAAATGCCAGTTCTTGACGTTCTGGTTGAACGAGCGACCGCCGGTTTCATTGAAACGTCGATTGACGCCGGTCAGCTTCTGACCGTACGGGTTGTACATGCTGTCCGCGCTCAGTTCCATGCCGGTCACCGGCATGGCGGCCAGCAGCTGCTCGGACTTGCGCTCGTTGTACATCGCCTCGGTCTTGAAGGTGATGTTGTCGGTGATGTTGTACGAACCCGTGGCGAACAGCGAGGTTCGTTCCTGCGGCGTCAGCAGGTAGTTATCCGGCGAGGTGTTGTAGCCGTGGATCTGGCTGTTGAATAGGGTTTCGACGCCATTGATGATGACGTAGCGCTTGCCATCGCGGATGTAGGAGCCTGGCAGGCCGGTGCTGCTCTGGCCTCCGAAGAAAGGAGGGCCACCGGCTGAGATCGCGCGGTCGCCGGCGCCGACGGAATCTTCCTTGACATAGGAAGCGCCCAAGGTCAGCGACGCGCGGTCAGTGGTGGTGCCGATTGTGAAGTCGGCGGCTTCACGCTCGCCGTCACCCTCGCTGTACTGGCCCTTGTAGAAGTTCGCTTCAGCGCCGTCGAAGTTCTGCTTGGTGATGATGTTCACCACGCCGGCGATGGCGTCCGAACCATAGATGGTCGACGCGCCGTCCTTCAGGATGTCGATGCGCTCGATCATCGCGGTCGGGATGGTGTTCAGGTCGACGCTGCCGTCCAGGCCGGTGGTCCAGCGGCGGCCATTGACCAGCACCAGGGTGCGCGCAGTACCCAGGTTGCGCAGGCTGATGCCGGACGTGCCATCACCGCCGTTGTTGAACGTACGGTTCAGTGCAGCACCGTTGGCGGCGACGCGCTGCAGGATGTCAGCGACCGAAGTCACACCCTGCTTCTCGATGTCGGCGCGGGTCAGGCTCAGGACCGGCTGCGAGGTTTCGATGTCGGTGCTCTTGATGCGCGAACCGGTCACCGAGATGCGATCCAGGTTGGTCGCTTCCTGCGCCTGGGCTGTTACGGACGTCGCCGCACCGGCGATCAGCGCGACGACGACAGCGTCACGCAGCTTGTTGGACTGGAAATTCATTGGCTCTCTCTCTCCAAGAAATCTTGGCTGGGGTAGTGCCTGCGCGGCGGTGCCCAAAAAAGAAGGCTCCAAAATCGCGAGGCTGAATCGATAGTAACGGCCCTTCGCCAAAAATTAAAGCTGTGTTAATTCACGCTGTGGTTACAGATGAATGCGCTTCGATTTCTTTTATTTCAACGAGTTATCCTGGTGCGCGGGCGGGTGTCACTGCGTCTACCCGCCTTCGGAGCACAAAAAAGTTTCAGTTGATGCATGTCGTGATGTATCCGTTTGTAACGGATGAGTGCTTTTCGCACTTGACAGAAGTGTCCGGAAACAATTCGGGCGCCCCAGGGCGCCCGATGTTGAACACAGCTTGTTACCAGTCGATGAGCGACTACAGATCCTGCTCGTAGCGGACGTACGGCACGGTGCCGTCATCGTTGCTTTCGTTGCGCGGGGAGAACGGGTTCTTGCCGCGGCTGATCACATTTTCCGCGCCGACTGTAAGCTGGCCTGACCACGGGGTACGCCAGGTCAGGCCGATGCCCAGGCCTTCCCACTTGCCGGGCTTGCCCGGAACGTCCACCACGCGGCCGATGATGCTGCCGCTGAAATTGCCGTAGCCGGCGCCCAGGCTCAGGCTCTTGCTGTCCCAGCGGTCAACGATCGCCGGTGAGGCGTCAGCCAGTGGTACCAGGCGTGCCTTGGCATACGTGCCGGCGATGGAGACAAAGCCTTCGCGACCGATGTTCTTCTGCGCGAACACGGTCAGGTCATTCTGTTCGGCGCGCAACGACGGGGTCTTGCTGGGCGTCGCCAGCCAAGCGGGCAGGGTCTCGCGGCCGGTGCCGGCAGTGATTCCCAGGCGGCCGGTGCCACGGTTGAGCGCGGCGGTGCCGGTCAGGCGCCGGTTGGAACCGATGGCGTCATCGTCGTCGCCCAGGCTGGCCAGCATGCAATGGCTGGCCAGACCGCTGATGCTCGAACCGCTGCTGCTGTTGCACAGCAAACCAAGCGAGTCGCCCGAGGACAGGCCGAACGCAGCATCAAGCGAATTGCGGCCGAAATGCCAGCGTGCGCCGACGGCCTGTTCACCGGTCGGCTCCAGATACAGCAGGGCCTCGACCTTGCCACTGCCCTTGTTCCAGACCGGAATCACGGTACGGATGTCCTTGCTCTGCGCATGCACGCCCGTGATCGCGCCAAGGGCGATCAGCAGGGCCAGCGGTAGACGCAGGAAGGTACGCATCGGACCAGTTCAGACAGGGGCGGACAGTGAAAGTTCCCGCTGGGGCGGGGACTCGATCCTAGGGTGTTTATGAATTCTTAACAAGCCTTGTTCCTCCCCAGATACAAGACTCATTCGTTTTTACTGAAGACGTTCAGGTGCCGGTACAGCCCCCTGGGCACCGTGGAACAGTATGCCGAACTCCGTCAACGGAAAGTGATACTCCTGTCCGCAGAATTCGCAACGCACGTCCACTGCGCCGGTGTCTTCGGCAGCCGCACGGGCCTCTTCCTCGCCCAGTGAGAACAGCATGGAGGCGACCCGTTCACGCGAGCAGGAACAGGCGAAGGACAGGGCCTTATCACCCACCAGCTCTGCCTTCTCCTCGTGGAACAACCGGTGCAGCAGTTCCTCGGCCGGGGTGGCCAGCAGCTCCGCCTTGCCCAGGGTGTCGAACAGCGCGCTGGCGCGGGCCCAGCCGTCGTCGTCGCCCTCGTCGCCCGGCAGCTTCTGCAGCAGCAGGCCGGCAGCGCCGTCGCGGCCGGCGGCCAGCAGCAGCCGCGTCGGCAACTGCTCGGACTGACGGAAGTAGTCCTCGAACGCTTCATCCAGTTCCGGCGCGGTCAGTGCGACCAGGCTCTGGTAGCGCTGCGGTTCGCGCGGATCCAGGCCCGGGTTCTCGATGGTGATGGCCAGCAGCGAGTCCTGGCCCAGGTCGGTCAGGTCGCGGGGGGCATCACCGCCTTCGGCCAGCTGGACGATGCCGCGCAGGGTGCCGGCGGCAGTGCATTCGGCGAACAGCGTGCGCAGGGCCGTGTTGCTGCGCAGCTGGATCGACAGGCGGCCGTCCACCTTGGTGTGGCCGGTGAACAGCGCCGAGGCCACGCAGGCCTCGCCCAGCAGTTCGGTGGCACTGTCCGGATACTCGCCGTGGGACTGGATGTCCTGCCAGGTGGCCTGCAGGCGCACGTGGACGCCACGGACACCGGCGTCGGGGAGCAGGAAACGGATAAGGGAATCGGATTGGGCGGTCATCGGCTCACATCGCGCGGAAACGGGGATGGTTGCCGGATAATGCGCCGACAACCAGGCATAAGAAGGATGCACCAGTAATGGGGGCAGGGGGAGAGCAGGACAAGGTAGTGGCCAGCGCCGACACGGTGCCGCGTCGGCGCTGGCGCTGGAAGCGGCTGCTGTGGCTGCCGGTACTGTTCGTGGCCTTCAGCTGCCTGCAGGTGCTGGTGCTGCGTTTCATCGATCCGCCGCTGTCCACGGTGATGGTCTGGCGTTTCGGCGAAGCCCTGGGTGAAGGCGACTGGTCCTACCGGCTGCACTACCAGTGGCGGGACCTGGACCAGATGGCGCCGAGCCTGCCCATTTCGCTGGTGGCCGCAGAGGACCAGCGCTTCCCCGACCATAGTGGGTTCGACCTGCAGGCCATTGAAAAGGCGCGCGACCACAACGCGCGCGGTGGGCGCCTGCGCGGGGCCAGCACGATCAGCCAGCAGGTGGCCAAGAACCTGTTCCTGTGGCAGGGCCGCAGCTGGATCCGCAAGGGCCTGGAGGTCTGGTACACGGTGCTGATCGAAGCCTTCTGGCCGAAGCAGCGGATCCTGGAGATGTACGCCAACATCGCCGAATTCGGCGACGGCGTGTACGGCGCCCAAGCGGCGGCGCAGACATTCTGGGGCAAGGACGCCGCGCGGCTGAGCCCTGCGGAGAGCGCACGTCTGGCGGCAGTGCTGCCGGCGCCGCGTCGCTACAACGCGGCCAAGCCAGGCCCCTACGTGCAGCGGCGCGCGGCGTGGATCCAGCGGCAGGCACGGCAGCTGGGTGGAGCGGGGTATCTGGCCGAGGACTGAGGGCGCCGACAGCAGCGGCGTCCGTGGTGCCTTTGCTTCTGGTGCCGGAAGCGGGTGGCTTGAACGGTGGACTGGCGGGCTGCATGCCCGTCAACCACGTACAATCCTGCGATGACTCGTGAGCGTCTTACCTTCGTCATCGCCGCGCACAATGAAGAGCTGGTTCTACCCCAGCTGCATCCGCGATTGTGCGCGGTACTGGACGGCCTGGCCGGAATCGACGGACACATCCTGTACGTGGATGATGGCAGCAGTGACACGACCTGGTCGTTGATCACGTCGCTGGCCCAGAATGACCCGCGGATATCGGCGCTGAAGCTGTCGCGCAACTTCGGCAAGGAGGCCGCGCTGACCGCCGGTCTGGACCAGGTGCGCGAAGGTGCGGCGATGATCCTCGACGCCGATGGCCAGGACCCGCCGGAACTGGTGCCTCAGTTCGTTGAACGTTGGCGCGAGGGCTACGACAACGTCTACGGCACCCGCCTGGTGCGCGACGGTGAGAGCTGGAGCAAGCGTGCGACCGCGTCGATGTTCTACCGGGTGATAGGGCGCCTTTCGCGCACGCCCATTCCGGCCGATACCGGCGATTTCCGTTTGTTGTCGCCGCGCGCGCTGAGCGCACTGCGCGAGATGCGCGAACGTCACCGGTTCATGAAGGGGCTCTTCAGCTGGGTCGGCTTCCGCCGCGTGGCGGTGCCGTATCACCGGCATGCCCGTTTGGCCGGCAGCAGCAAGTTCAGCCTGTGGCGGCTGTGGAACTTCGCACTGGAAGGCATCACCGGCTTCTCGACGGTCCCACTGCGGGCGGCAACCTACATGGGGCTGGCCACCGCGGGCGTGTCCTTTGTATTTGCCATCTGGGTGATCGCCAAGGCGGCGCTGTATGGCGACCGTGTGGCGGGGTGGCCGACCATGATGGCGGTGATCCTGTTCCTGGGCGGTGTGCAGTTGATCGCGCTGGGCTTGATCGGCGAGTACCTGGGGCGGTTGTATGAAGAGACCAAGCAGCGGCCGTTGTACCTGGTTGACGCGTGGCTGACGCCTTCCGTGGCAGACTCGGAGCCGCAACCCACCCTGGGAGGGCAGGCAGATGACGTCGGTACGGCAACTGTTGGACGGCAAATCCCCTGAAGTGCATGCGGTCGCGCCTGATGCGGCGGTGATCGATGCGATCCGGCTGATGGCACAGAAGGGCGTCGGCGCGGTGCTGGTGATGGATGGACCGCGACTGGTCGGGATCCTGTCCGAGCGCGATTACGCACGCAAGATCGTGCTGCATGATCGTTCGTCCCGCGATACGGCGGTGTCGGAGATCATGACCGGCAAAGTGGTGACAGTGACGCCGGGCGAGCAGGTGGAACACTGCCTGCAGCTGGTGACCGATTACCGCATCCGCCATCTGCCGGTGGTCGAGGGCGGGCAGGTACTGGGGGTGATTTCCATTGGTGACCTGGTGAAGTCGGTGATCGATGCGCAGCGGCGCGAGCTGGATCAGCTGCAGCAGTACATCGTGGCGGGGTGAGTGTGTCGCTGGCGGGCCTGCGGCCCGCCGGCCCGCTTTTTCAAGCAACTGCTAAAGCCAAAGCCAAAGCCAAAGCAGCGCCTTCCTGATGTGCGGGGAGGCGGAGGGCATGGCCGTGCAGGACACGCCGTAAACCCATCCATGGGGCTCGATGGCGCCATCCATGGCGCCAACGGTCCTGCACGGCCATGCCCTCCGCCTCAGGACACGTCCCTGCGAGCGCGGTGCGTAGGGCCCCCGCTTTGGGTAGATGCCAACCTCGGTTGGCACAGCTTTTGACTTTGCTTTTTGCTTTTTCTCTTGATTTTGAATTTCCGCTCTCGTTCCGCGCGCGCAGGAAACTGTCCGAAGCCGGAGCAAGGCGGCAGGCAGGACCGTGAGGCGCATGGATGCGCCGACCGAGCCCCCATGGACGGGTTTACGGCGTGTCCTGCCTGTTGCCTTGCTCCGGCTCTCCGCATGGGAATCAAGGCGCCGAACGCCCGCTCTATTTCGCGTAGTGCCCACCGCAGTCGGCATCCTTGCCCGGGCCCAGTTCGATGGTGGCCAGCAGTGCCGCCGGCGGCGCGATGCTGCCCAGCGTCAACGCGACCGCACCACGAATGCCCAGCGCCTTGAAGTCCGGGCGGAATGACGGGTCCTTGAAGGTGCCGCCGATGCGTAGCGGCGAGCGCAGGACCAGGATGCTCCTGTCCTTCGGCCGTGGCCTCAGCAGCAGGTCCAGTGTTTCATCGCGCAGGCTGACATCACCTTCACCGACGATGATCGTATCGGTGGTGTCCACCGCCATCGACCTGGTATGCATCAGGCCCTCGCGCACGCCGAAATCGGCGAAGGCGCAGCGCAGCGGAATCTGTTTGTCGCCGGTGAACAGGAATTTCAGCGATTCGGTGATGTCCAGCCCCGCCACTTCCATCAGCAGGTTGCCGACATGACCGCGGCCCATGCCCAACGCCACGTCGCCGCTGCTGCTGCCGAGCATCGCCGCGATCGAGTTGCCGTTGCCGGTCAGATCAATGGCGCCGCTGATACCCCCCTTGGCCTGCTCGGCCAGCTTGGCGTCGGGGAACAACTGGCTCAGCTGCACGCCACGCACGCTGGCCTTGAACGTGGTTGCGATCTGTGGGCGACGTGCGTCCATCCGGATCGTGCTGCGGATGTCACCGCCGGCAACGCCGAAGTTCAACGGGTCCAGCCGAAGCACACCATCATCCAGCAGCAGATGCGCATCCATGTCGTCCAGCGGCAGCTTCGGCGCGTTGATGTGCTGTGCCTTCCAGCGCACATCGGCATCCATCGCACGCAGCTTGCCCAGGTTGTACGGCGTGGCCGGCAGCACCTTTGCGCTGGCGGCCTTGCGCGCAGCTTCAGTCTTCTGTCCGGCATTGGCGGTTTCACCGCCGTTGGCCTTCGGAGGGGCGCCGACGAAACCTGCAAGATCATCGAAATCTAGGCGGCGCGACACCAGGTTCGCGGCCATCCGTGGGCGTTCCCCGGAGACATCGAACTGCACAGCGCCCGCCAGATCGCTGTCGCCGACTTTGCCGGTGAAGCGCTCGTAGCGCCAGATCTGGTGATCGCGCTTCAGGCGGCCGTCCAATGCGTAAGGCGGGGAGGGTGGAATGGCGATGCCCAGCAGTGGATACAGGTCTGCCAGGTCTTTGCCGCTCAGCGCGAACTGCAGGTCGAACACCTGCAGCTGGAACGGGTTGGTCAAGGTGCCGCTGGCGACGGCATGGGTGGCGCCGGCGCGGCCATCGAGGTGGATGCGGAAGGGATGGCCGCTGTCGGTCAGCTCCAGCGGCGACTCGGTGCCGCCGCTCAGGATGAAGGGGTTGCCCCGCCAGCGGCCTTTGCCGGCCACCAGCAACGGTGGTGCAGCGTCGGCCTGTTTGGGTTGCCCGCTGCGCACGTTCACCAGGATGTCGGTGCGGCCTGGGGCGTCAAGGAACTGCAGGCGACCATCGTCGATGCGCAGGCGCTTGAGCTGCGGCGTGGTGCCGCCCTTGCTGTCGCCGAGGAAGTTCCAGTTGCCCGGGTCACCTTTGCGCGGTGCCGTCTCCAGCAGTACGTCAGGGCGGGTCAGGCGGATTTCGGGAAGCTGCACGTTGCCGCGCAGCAGTGGCCACACCCGAACGTCGATCTCGACCCGGTCGGCACTGGCCATGTTCGGCTGTTTGGCCCAGGGCGCATTGGCGAAGGTGAGGGTATCGGCACGCACGGTGGTGGTGCGGCCGAGGTCGACATCCAGGTTGCCGATGTGCAGGGCGCGCCCGGTACGGGCCTGCACCGCACGTTCGACCGGGCCCTTGAACCAGTTCCAGTCCCACAGGGCAAGGAGGACCAGGATCGCCGCGAACAGGAACACCAGCACGGCGAGCCAACGCTGCCCGCGCGGACCGGGACGACGCAGGCGCCAGCGCGACGCCTTGGGAGCAGCAGGAGCAGAGGCAGCATTCACGCTGCCATGGTTGCCCCGTCGGGGTGGACGGGGCGCGAAGCGTTCATGTGCATGGCGTGCAGAGCGAACGCTTGCTTGCCAGGCAGGGCCTGGCGCTACCGCTGATCGAGGGTCACAGCACCTGTCGGGTCACTGCGACGAAGTGGCAGACGCTGCCGCCGATCACGAACAGATGCCAGATGGCATGCGAATAGGAGATGGATTCGCGGTGATAGAAGTACGTGCCCAGCGTGTAGGACAGGCCACCGCCAAACAGCCAGGCCAGGGTGCCGCCATCGATCGAGGCCCACATCGGCTTGATCGCCACCACCACCAGCCAGCCCATGGCAATGTAGATCACCGTGGACAGCAGCTTGAAGCGGCCGGTGTAGAACAGCTTGAACACCACACCGCCCAGGGCCAGCGCCCAGATCGCGGTGAACATGCTCCAGCCCCAGGGACCGCGCAGGCCGATCAGGGTGAACGGGGTATAGGTGCCGGCGATCAGTACATAGATCGCGCAATGGTCGAACACCTTCAGGCGGCCCTTGGCCTGCGGGTGCTGGATGGCGTGGTACAGCGTGGAGGCGGTGTACAGCAGCAGCAGGGCGATGCCGAACACGATCGCGCTGGCCAGCTGCCAGCCATCGCCGTAGATCGCGGCCAGGGTGATCAGTACCGCACTGGCGGCCAGGGCAAGCACCGCACCCAGCCCGTGGGTCAGGGCGCTGGCGATTTCTTCACGGATCGAAGCAACAGAAGTCGTGGACATGGCATGAGCATCGTCTGCAGGGAGGGGGACCCGCACCCCCCTATCATCGCCGCGATGGCGGGCGCGTGCACCCCCGCCACCGTATGGTTGCTGCGATCAGTTGCCGGTGACCGTATGCGCGGCTTCACGGGTTGCCGAGAAACGCACATCCGGCGCGCGTTCCTGCGCCAGCTGGAGGTTGACCCGGGTCGGCGCCAGGTAGACCAGGTGGCCGGCGGCGTCGAGGGCCAAGTTCAGCGCGTTCTTCTCGCGGAACTCCTCCAGCTTCTTCTCGTTGCTGCAGTGGACCCAGCGCGCCGTGGTCACGCTGACCTGCTCGAAGGTGGCTTCCACGCCGTATTCGTCCTTCAGGCGGTAGGCAGCCACATCGAACTGCAGCACGCCCACCGCACCCAGGATCAGGTCGTTGCTGGTCAACGGACGGAAGAACTGGGTCGCGCCTTCCTCGGACAACTGTGCCAGGCCCTTCTGCAGCTGCTTGAGCTTGAGCGGATCGCGCAGGCGGGCGCGACGGAACAGTTCCGGGGCGAAGTTGGGGATGCCGGTGAAGGTGATCGCTTCACCCTCGGTGAATGTGTCACCGATGGAAATGGTGCCGTGGTTGTGGATGCCGATCACATCGCCCGGCCACGCCTCGGCGGCGATTTCACGGTCGCTGGCCATGAAGGTCAGCGCGTTGGCCAGCTTCATGTCCTTGCCGGTGCGCACGTGCAGGGTCTTCATGCCGGCAGTGAACCGGCCCGAGCAGACGCGCATGAAGGCCACGCGGTCACGGTGCAACGGATCCATGTTGGCCTGGATCTTGAACACGAAGCCGGTCAGTTTCTGCTCCTGCGGGGCGACTTCGCGGCCGGTGGTGGAGCGCGCCTGCGGCGACGGCGCGTGCTCGACGAAGAAGTCCAGCAGCGGCTGCACACCGAAGTTGTTCACGCCCGAGCCGAAGAACACCGGGGTCTGCTTGCCGGCGCGGTAGGCCTGCAGATCGAACGGGTGGCTGGCACCCTGCACCAGTTCCAGTTCGTCGCGCAGATCGGCCAACATCCGTTCGCCGATCTTCTCGGCCAGCCCGGGCGAATCGATCGACGGGAAGATGGTCGAATCCTGACGGGTGAAGTTGCGGCCCTGTTCGTACAGGTGCACTTCGCCGGTGATCAGGTGGACCACGCCCTTCAGGCGTTGGCCCATGCCGATCGGCCAGGTGACCGGTGCGCACTGGATGCCGAGCACGCTTTCAACCTCATCCAGCAGGTCGATCGGCTCCTTGCCCTCGCGATCGAGCTTGTTGATGAAGGTCATGATCGGGGTGTCGCGCAGGCGGCACACTTCCATCAGCTTGATGGTGCGCTCCTCCACGCCCTTGGCCACGTCGATCACCATCAGCGCCGAGTCCACCGCGGTCAGCACGCGGTAGGTGTCCTCGCCGAAGTCGGCGTGGCCCGGGGTATCGAGCAGATTGATGATCTTGCCTTCGTACGGGAACTGCATCACCGAGGAGGTGACGGAGATGCCGCGCTCCTTTTCCAGCGCCATCCAGTCCGAGGTGGCGTGGCGGGCAGCCTTGCGGCCCTTCACCGAGCCGGCCATCTGGATCGCGCCTCCGAACAACAGCAGCTTTTCGGTCAGCGTGGTCTTGCCGGCGTCAGGGTGGGAAATGATGGCGAACGTGCGGCGACGCGACGCTTCGGTGGCGACTTCGGACATGGCAGTGGCGCCCGCACGGGGCGCT
Source organism: Stenotrophomonas indicatrix (assembly GCA_041545745.1). Taxonomy (NCBI): domain Bacteria; kingdom Pseudomonadati; phylum Pseudomonadota; class Gammaproteobacteria; order Lysobacterales; family Lysobacteraceae; genus Stenotrophomonas; species Stenotrophomonas indicatrix. The sequence goes on along the minus strand of CP168152.1, from coordinate 3,458,105 downwards.
TTTCAAAGAGATAAGCGCCCGATTATACCGGCCTGCCGGCGTCGGCGGGTCAGCGCCCGGCGCTGGCGTCGCCGCGGCCCTCGCGGGCGAAGTGCAATTCGCCCTGTGGCGCGAGGATGCGTACCGGCACCGAACGCAGGCCCATGCCCCGGTTGAGCTGCACCACGAAGTGCAGGTGCGGGGCGGTGCTGTAGCCACTGTTGCCGGACAGGCCGATCGGCTGGCCAGCCTGCACGGCCTGGCCGGGACGGACCCGCATGCCGCCAGCCTGCAGGTGGGCGTACATCGCCATGCTGCCGTCGCTGTGCAGGATACGAACGAAGTTGGCGCGTCCGGCATCGCGTTCACGATCCAGGCCATTGCCGCGGAAACCGTCCTGTACCTGCATCACCGTACCCTCGCGGGCGGCCAGGACCTGCGTAGCTTCGGGCAGGGCAAAGTCGATGGCGTCGCGGTTCTCCTCGTCATCGTGGCTGAACCGGCCCTGCGGGGCTTGGTCCACACGCAGCTGGACAGCCTCGAAGGGCAGGCGATAGGCGACGTCTTCGGCGCGCGCGACCGGATTGCCCGGCACCGACTGCAGGCGAAGGTCCACTGCCTTGCCGCTGGGAGGGGAGGGAAGGTGGCCCACCACCAGACTGCCGGTGGCCTGCACCAGTGACTGCAGCGGCAGGCCCTCCACCTGCGTGCCGGGGGCGGCGCGCAGCTCGATCTGCACCGGGCCGGACAGCGGGTTGTCGATCCGTGCCTGCCACTGGTCGCCGATCTGCTGCAGCCGCAGGCGGGCCATCGGCGCCGCTTGCGGCGCGGCGTCGGACGTGGGCACGGCTGGTGTCTTCGGTACCAGTCCCCAGGCCTGGCGCCAGTCGGCGGCGTTCGCGGAGGCGCTCGCCAACAGGGGCAGCAGCAGGCAGGGCAGGGGCAAGCGGCGCATCGACGGCTCCAGCGACATGGACCGCCGGGACTCTACGCAAGCTGTCGGGATGGGGGAAGGGTGGGGGCGCCTGCACTCATTCATCTCTTTATCCGCATGAAGGGATTGACATGCCCGGAAAGGACTGGCATCGTGGCTCCACCATCGAGACCGGCAGAGGGACAGGCCCTTTGAAGCCGGGGCAGCCCGCAGACGCGAAAGCGCCTGCGTAGGTGCCAAATCCTGCGGGGACCGTGGCGTCCACCGAAAGATGGTTCGAACCTGCACACAACGTGCATGTCGAACGCGAGCCCCGCGAAGGCTCGATGGCCGATTTCCCTACCGGAACCCGCCATGAGCTTCGCCACCAGCACCGTGCTTCGCCCCGAATCCTTTGTCCCCGTCAGCGTGCCGGTCGATGACCGCGTGCACGCCGAGCGCGGCGAGTTCGCCGCCGTGCTCTCGATGCGTCATGCCGGTCCTTGCCCGGTACGCCTGCGCTACGAGTGGGTCGGTCCGGTCAACGCACCAGTGGTGGTGCTGGCCGGCGGCATTTCCGCGCACCGCCATGTGGCGTCCAATGCGCAGTTCACCGAGAAGGGCTGGGCCGAAGGCCTGGTCGGCAGCGGCCGCGCGCTGGATCCGCAGCAGCTGCGTGTGCTCGCGTTCGATTTCATCGGCGCCGACGGCGCGCTGGATGTGCCGATCGATACCGCCGACCAGGCCGATGCGTTGGCATTGCTGCTGGACCACCTCGGCATCCGCGCGCTGAAGGCGTTCGTCGGCTATTCGTATGGTGCACTGGTCGGCCAGCAGTTGGCGATCCGCCACCGTGCCCGGGTACGCCAGCTGGTGCTGGTCAGCGGCGCACACCGCCCGCATCCGTATGCCGCCGCCTGGCGTGCGCTGCAGCGCCGTGCCGTGGCGCTGGGCCAGCTGCAGTGTGGCGAAGACCACGGCCTGGCGCTGGCTCGTCAGTTCGCGATGCTCAGCTATCGCACGCCGGAAGAATTCGGCGAGCGCTTCGACGCAGCACCGGAAGTGGTCAATGGTCGCGTCCGGGTTGCCGCCGAAGATTACCTCGACGCCGCTGGCGCGCAGTACGTCGCACGCACGCCGGTCAACGCCTACCTGCGCCTGTCCGAGTCGATCGACCTGCACCGCGTGGACCCGAGCGCGATCCTGCCGCCGACCGTGGTGGTTGCCGTTGAAGGCGACCGCCTGGTTCCGCTTGCCGACCTGGTCGGCCTGGTCGAGGGACTGGGCCCGCGCGGCAGCCTGCGCGTGCTGCGCTCGCCCTACGGTCACGACGCCTTCCTGAAAGAAACCGATCGCATCGACGCGATCCTCGCCACCGCCTTCCGCACTTCTGGAGAGTCCGCATGAGCCTGCACGCCGCTGAACCGTCCTGTTGTCGCACCACCGCCGCCGTCCGCGCCGGCATCGATCGGGACACCGCCCATGGCGCGGTCACGCCGCCGATCGTGCTGTCGTCGAACTTCAGCTTTGAAGGCTTCGGCAACAAGCGCCAGTACGACTACACCCGCAGTGGCAATCCCACGCGCGACCTGCTGGGCGAGGCGCTGGCCGAACTGGAGGGCGGCGCCGGCGGCGTGGTCACTGCCACCGGCATGGGTGCGATCAACCTGGTGCTGAACGCACTGCTGCAGCCCGGCGATACCCTGGTGGTGCCACACGATGCTTACGGCGGCAGTTGGCGCCTGTTCAACGCGTTGGCCAAGAAGGGCCATTTCGAACTGGTTACCGCCGACCTGACCGACCCGCGCGCGCTGGCCCAGGCGCTGGCCACGCAGCCGAAGCTGGTGCTGGTCGAAACGCCATCCAACCCGCTGCTGCGCATCACCGACCTGCGCTTCGTGATCGATGCTGCGCACAAGGCCGGTGCGCTGGTGGTGGTGGACAACACATTCCTATCGCCGGCATTGCAGCAACCGCTGTCGTTCGGTGCGGACCTGGTGCTGCATTCCACCACCAAGTACATCAACGGCCACAGCGACGTGGTCGGCGGTGCGGTGATTGCCCGCGATCCCGCCGTGCACGAGCAGCTGGTGTGGTGGGGCAATGCACTGGGCCTTACCGGTTCACCGTTCGATGCGTTCCTGACCCTGCGCGGCCTGCGCACATTGGATGCACGCCTGCGCGCGCACCAGGAGAATACCGCCGCAATCGTGGCACTGCTTGATGCGCATCCGGCGGTGGCCAAGGTCTACTACCCGGGCCTGGCCGATCATCCCGGCCACGCCGTTGCCGCCCGGCAGCAGAGCGGTTTCGGCGCGATGTTGTCCTTCGAACTGGCCAGCTGTGCCGGTGACGATCCGCATGCCGCTGTGCGCACGTTTGTCGATGGCCTGCGCTACTTCACGCTGGCCGAGTCGCTGGGTGGGGTGGAGAGCCTGATCGCGCACCCAGCAACCATGACCCACGCGGCGATGACGGCCGAAGCACGCACTGCCGCGGGCATCAGCGAAGGCCTGCTGCGGTTGTCGGTTGGCATCGAAGGCGAACGTGACCTGCTGGCGGATCTGGGCGCTGCACTGGCGCGTGCGGAGGCGGTGATCGATGCGGTGGCGCGTGGCAAACAGGTAGCAGACGCATGAGCGCTTTGCCTGTCGAGATTCCGCTGCTGGGTACCGGCCGCTTGGCGCTGCTCGGAACCGGCACCGTCGGTACGGCCTTCGTACAGCGCTACCAGGCGCTGCAGGCACGTGGGCTGGAGTTGCCCAGCGTGCAGTGGCTGGCCAATTCGCGCACGGCGCTGGCGATCGACCGTGATCTGGCGTTGCCGCTGGAACTGGCACGTCGCGCGCCGCGCGATGGGCAGAGCTCGCCGCCTTGGGCCAGTGCCGAAGGGCTGGAGCGTGGTGACGTGGTGGTCGATGCCACCGCCAGCGAAGACGTAGCGGCGCGCCACGTGCAGTGGTTGGCGCGCGGCGTGCACGTGGTGACCGCCAACAAGCTCGGCCGTGGTGCGCACCTGTCGCGCGCGCAGGCCATCGCCGACCGTTGCGCCGACAGTGGTGCACGCTACGGCGACAGTGCCACCGTCGGCGCCGGCCTCCCGTTGCTCAGCAGCCTGCGCGCGCTGGTTGCCGGTGGCGACCACATCCATGCCATCGAAGGCGTGCTTTCCGGCTCGCTGGCGTGGCTGTTCAATCGCTATGACGGCCAGTCACCGTTCTCGGCGGCGGTGCGTGAAGCGCTGGCGGCCGGCTACACCGAGCCGGACCCGCGGCTGGATCTTTCCGGCGAGGATGTGCGCCGCAAGTTGTTGATCCTGGCGCGCAGCAGCGGATTGGCGCTGGATGCTTCGCAGGTGCAGGTCGATTCACTGGTGCCGGATACGCTGGCAGCGTTGCCGCTGGAAGATGCAGTGAACGCGCTGGAGCAACTGGATGCACCGCTGCAGGCGCGTTGGCAGCAGGCGCGCGAGAACGGCCGCGTGCTGCGTTTTGTCGGGCGCGTTGATGGCGAGGGTGCGCAGGTGGGCCTGCGCGAGCTGGCGGCCGACCATCCGCTGGCGCAGGGCGCCGGCACCGACAATCGCGTGGCAATCCACAGCGATCGCTACCGCGCGCAGCCGCTGTTGATCCAGGGGCCGGGCGCGGGTGCGGAAGTGACCGCAGCGGCACTGCTGGATGATGTGTTGCGGATCGTGGGTTGACCCCAGCCGCCGCTGCGCTCGCCGGGCATGGCCCGGCGCTACCCACACCGATCCTGGTAGCGCCGGGCCATGCCCGGCGGTCATGGAACGTCAACGCGCCTTCAGCGACTTCAGCAACGCCGTATTGAACTGCTTCGGATCCTGCACCTGCGGCGAATGGCCCAGCGCCGCGAACTCGACCAGGGTCGAGCCTGCAATAGCCGCGGCGGCCGCCTTGCCCAGTACCGGGTAATTGCCCAGCGCTGCCTTCAGTTCGGGCGATGCCTGGTCACGACCGATCGCTGTGCGGTCCTTCTGGCCGATGAACAACGTGGTCGGTACCTGCAGATTCTTCAGTTCATGGACTACCGGTTGGTTGAACACCATGTCCGAGGTCAACGCCTGGCTCCAGGCGACCTGCTGCTTGCCCGGGCCCTCGTACATGCCCGACTGCATGCGCGCCCACGGTTCGTACGCCGGCTTCCACTTGCCGTCGTAGTACACGTCCAGCTGGTAGCGACGGATGCTGTCATAGCTGATGTTCATTTCGCCGGCATACCACGCGTCCACGCTGCGCCAGGGCACGCCCAGCGCCTTCCAGTCTTCCAGCCCGATCGGATTGACCAGCGACAGACTGCGCAGCTCCTGCGGATACATCAGCGCATAGCGGATGGCCAGCATGCCGCCCATCGAATGACCGACTACATGCACCGGCACGTCACCCAGCTGCAGCTGCTGCAGCAGCGCATGGGTATTGTCGGCAAGCTGCCCGAAGGAATACTGGTAGCGCTCGGGCTTGCTCGATTTGCAGAAGCCCACCTGGTCCGGCGCGATCACCCGGTAGCCAGCAGCCACCAGCGGCTTGATCGTCTCCTTCCAGGTCGCTGCGCAGAAGTTCTTGCCATGCAGCAGCACCACCACGCCGATCGGCCTCTTCTTCGGCGCGACATCCAGATAGGCCATTTCCAGCGGCTGGCGCTGCGATTCCAGCGCAAAGGTCTTCACCGGATAGCCGTAATCGAACCCCTCCAGCCGCGGCCCATAGGCTGGCGCAGCGAGAGCGGACAACGGAACGCAGGCAAGCAGGGCGGCGGCGATCACGCGCATGGGACATTCCGGGGCAGGGGATGCCCGAGCCTAACCGGAAAACGGTGACGGTGTTGTCCGATAAGGAAACACCCTGCAGAGCCAGGGCGATGCCCGGCCCTGCAGTAGAGCCAGGCCATGCCTGGCTGCGCCAATCATCAGCACTCGATGACGTTCACCGCCAGCCCGCCGCGGCTGGTTTCCTTGTACTTGTCCTGCATGTCGCGGCCGGTATCGCGCATGGTCTTGATGACCTTGTCCAGCGACACCTTGTGCTTGCCGTCGCCGCGCATGGCCATGCGCGAGGCATTGATCGCCTTCACCGCACCCATCGCGTTGCGCTCGATGCACGGAATCTGCACCAGGCCGCCGATCGGGTCGCAGGTCAAGCCCAGGTTGTGCTCCATGCCGATTTCCGCCGCGTTCTCGATCTGGCTCGGGTTGCCGCCGAGTGCCGCGACCAGGCCACCGGCGGCCATCGAACACGCAACGCCGACCTCACCCTGGCAGCCCACTTCGGCGCCGGAGATCGAGGCATTTTCCTTGTACAGGATGCCGATCGCCGCCGAGGTCAGCAGGAAGTCGAACACCCGCTGTTCGTTCGCGCCCGGGCAGAAACGGTCGAAGTAATGCAGCACCGCCGGCAGTACACCCGCCGCGCCGTTGGTGGGCGCGGTGACCACGCGGCCACCGGCAGCGTTTTCTTCATTCACGGCCAGCGCATACAGGTTGACCCAGTCCAGCGTGGTCAGCGGATCGCGCATCGCCGCTTCCGGCTTCGACGACAGTTCGCGGTACAGCGCCGGTGCGCGGCGGCCCACTTTCAGGCCACCCGGCAGCACGCCTTCCTCACGGATGCCGCGCGCCACGCAGGCCTGCATCGCGCTCCAGATCTCGCGCAGGTTGTCGCGGATCTCGTCCTCGCTGCGCCAGCACTTCTCGTTCTCGAACATCAACTGGGCGATGCTCAGGCCACTGCGCGCGGTCTGCGCCAGCAGCTCGTCGCCGCTCTTGAACGGGTAGGGCAGTGGCGTTTCGTCAGGCACGATACGGTCATCGGCCGCATCGTCCTGGTTGACCACAAAGCCACCACCGACCGAGTAGTAATCGCGGGTGGCCAGTACTTCGTCATCAGCGTTGTACGCAGTGAAGCGCATGCCGTTGGTGTGGTAGGGCAGCTTCTGCCGCTTGTTCAGGCCGAGGTCGCGCTTTTCGTCGAAGGCGATCTCGTGCTGGCCCATCAGTACGATCCGCTTGCTGCCGCGGATGCGCTCCAGCGTGGAGGGGATGATGTCCGGATCGATCAGGTTCGGACGCTGCCCTTCCAGGCCAAGCAGGATCGCCTTGTCGGTGCCGTGGCCGCGACCGGTCAGTGCCAGCGAGCCGTACACATCGGCACGGATGCGCGCAACCTCCGCAAGCTTGCCCGGGTCGAGCAGCCAGCGATGGATGAAGCGCTCGGCGGCCCTCATCGGCCCGACGGTGTGCGAGGAGCTCGGGCCAATGCCGATCTTGAAAACGTCGAACGTGCTGACAGCCATGGTTGCCGTACTGCGGGTACCGGGAGAGACCGCTATTCTAGCGGTTCACGCCGCACTTCCATGACTGCGGCGCAGCATTTCCGCCAAGGGAGCAAACCGCGGTGTTGACCCTGTTCCAGCGTGACGACTGCCATCTGTGTGACATGGCCCTGGCCGAGCTGGCCAAGGCGCGGGCGCCCGAGTTCGAATCGGTGTTCCTGGATGACCAGCCGGCGCTGGAGGCGCGCTATGGGGCGCGGGTGCCGGTGCTGCGTGATGAGGCCGGAGGACGGGAGCTGGACTGGCCGTTCGATGCGGCTGCGGTGCAGGCCTGGCTGGCCGCCGGTCGGTAGTGCCGGCCGCTGGCCGGCAGTTGCCTGGATCCATGTGGTTGCCGGCCAGCGGCCGGCACTACCGGAGATGGCCGGGGCTGTGCCCCGGCACGTTGCTTATTTCGCGTCGAACTTCACGATCGTGCTGATCGCGGTTTCGTCGGGGATGGTCTTGGTATCGGCCCAGTCGCCGCCGCCGACACCGAAGTCCAGGCGCTTGACCGTGGCCTTGCCGGTCAGCACCGGCTGAGCGCCGGGCTTCCAGGTGAAAGTAAAGGTGACCGGCTTGCTCACGCCGCGCAGTTCCAGCGTGCCATCGGCGGCGAACTGGTCGTTGCCGAGCGCGCGGAAACCCTTGGCGGTGTAGCGCGCGGTAGCGAACTTGCCGACGTTGAAGAAGTCCGCGCCCTGCAGGGTGGAGTCGCGGTCGCTGTTGCCGCTCTTGGCGCCGGCCAACGGAATCACCACGTCCAGCGAACCTGCGGACGGATTGGCCGGGTCGAAGCTGAGCTTGGTGGCAAAGCCCGGGAAGTTGCCAGTGAACACTTCACCGTCGTACTTGGTGGCAAAGGCCAGGAACGAACCGGCACCTGGGGCCTGCGCGTAATCGGCGGCGAGCACCGGTGCGGCGGCCAGCATGCCGGCAAGGGCGGCAGCCACGGCGGCCGGGGTGGTCAGTTTCAGATTCATCGGTCAGTCCTTCTGGGGAGAGGCGAGCCAGCCACGCGGCAACATCCGGGACAGGGTGGCATCGCGCTGGAACAGGTGGTGGTAGAAGGCAGCGCCGGCATGGGCCAGCACTACCGCGATCAGCAGCCAGAAGCCGTATTCGTGCAACGCATGGGAAACCGCCACGACCTGCGGGTCCGGCCCGCTCAGCTTGGGCACATCGGCCAGACCGAACCAGCGGAACGGACGCAGGCCGCTGGCCGAGTCGTACAGCCAGCCCGACAACGGGATGGCGAACATCAGCACATACAGCAGCACATGGGTGGCGCTGGCGATGCGTTCCTGCCAGCCCGGCACGCCCGGTACCGGCTTGGGGGCACCGGCATACAGGCGCCAACCCAGGCGCAGCACCACCAGTGCCAGCACGGTGATGCCGATCGACTTGTGCGCGGTATAGACCCAGAAGTACTTGGGCGTCTTCGGCAGCTCGCCCATGGTCAGGCCAACGATGCCCAGGGCGAGAATCAGCAGTGCGATCAGCCAGTGCAGGGTCTGGCTGACACTCCCCCAGGCGGCAGGGGTGTTCTTGGCGGTCATGAAGGGTCCTTGGTGGCCGTCTGGCTGTCGGAGTGGGGTTGGGGCGTGGGAGTTCCCGCACGGTCGCTGCGGTCGAGCGTGGCTTCAGCCTCGATCCGCACCTGCACCGCATCACCGATCACGCCCGGCCAGGCGGTGATGCCGAAGGCACGCCGGCTCAGCGTGGTGGTGGCGGAGAAGCCGGCCGTACGCCGGAAGGGCGGCAGCGGATAGCGCTTGATCTGGTTCAAGGTCACTTCCAGCGTGACCTCCTGGCTGACCCCGCGCAGGGTCAGCGTGCCGGTCACATGGGCATGTGTGGCGTCGATCGGTTCGACATGGCGGGAGACGAAGCGGGCGGTGGGGAAGCGTTCGCCATCGAGCAGGCTGCGCGCCAGGGTTGCCTGGTTCCACTTGGCATCACCAAGGTCCAATCGCGACACCGGAATCTCGACGTCCAGTGTCGCATCGCGCCAGTTGTCGCTATCGAACTGCAGTTGGCCCTGGCTTCCGGAGATCGTACCCAGCGCCTGCGAGTAGCCGGCATGGTCGATCGCGAACAGCACCCGGGTGTGCACCGGATCGATGCGGTAGGCATCGTTGCCTGCCCAGGCGGGGGCGACGGCAAGCAGCATCGGCAGCAGGGCCAGGCGGAGGCGCATCGGCGGTGGACTCGGGGAAAATGACTGTTCGATCATACCCATAGCCCTTGCGCAACGCTGTGTGCACGGCTGCAACAGTTCGTGGTGCCGATGTGGCCGGAAACAAGCTGTTGCAGCGATGGCTGCAGCCCTGTGTGACAATCGGCACAGGACAGGGGGTTCAGGATGACGAGCGGCTGGCGCCGGTGGTGCCAAGGCATTGCAGGAGCAGGTCTGGTGCTGTTGGCGCTTTCCGCTGCAGCCGCGACCTTGGACATGGCCGGTGAAACACCGCGCCTGCGCCGTTTCGGCGCGGCCGAGGGCTTGCCCTCGCGCATGGTGGTCGCGCTGGCCGAAGACCGCCAGGGCCGTGTGTGGGCGGCCACCGACGGCGGCTTGGCCCGCTATGACGGTGGTGAACTGCGGGTGTGGCAGCACGACCCGGCACAACCGGATTCGCTGCCCGGCAACGAGATCGAAACCCTGCTGGTCGACCCGCTCGACCGGGTATGGGTCGGCATCAACGGCAAGGGACTGGCCCGCCTGGATGCCGACCGCGAACGCTTCAAGACCTTCGAGTCCGTCACCGAAGGATGCCAGGGACAGTTCTGGACCCTGGCCTATGCCGAGGATGCGCTATGGGTCGGCAGCAGCAGCCATGGGGTCTGCCGCTTCGGCGAAGATGGCTCGTTACGCCATTTCCAGCATGATCCGGCGCAGCCTGGCGGTCTGCCGAGCGACACCGTCTTCAGCAGTCTGGTTGATGCGCAGGGCCGGCTGTGGGTGGGAACCGAAGCCGGTGTGGCGCGCTGGAACGGCCAGTCCTTCGAAGCCGTGGCACCGCGCGAACTAGGGGCGGTCAGTGTGTTGCGGCTGAGCCGCGATGCCGATGGCGCAATATGGGTCGGCACGCAGAACGACGGCCTGTATCGCATCGATGCGCAGGATCGGGTGACGCGACCGGCCTGGGCCGACAGTGCCCGCCTGCGCTCGGCACTGGTCCTGGCCGACAGCCACGGAGGCTATTGGGCGGGAACCTCCGACGGCCTGCTGCGCGGTGACGGCCAGGTGCTGCGCAAGCTGGAAGGCGACCGTGGCAGTGGCTTCCTGACCGGCCATAGCGGCGTGCTGGACCTGCTGCAGGATCATGAGGGAGGGCTCTGGGTAGCACTGTTGACCCAGGGCCTGGCCTACCTTCCACCAGACTGGCGGCGCTTTTCGACCTGGTACCAGGCCGATGGCAAGCCGCTGGACAGCCAGTACCTGCTGAGTGCTGCCAGCGACGGTCGCAGCTACTACGTCGGTTCTGCCCACGGTGTCTACCAGATCGATGCACAGGGGACGTTGAGCCTGCTGGCCAGTGACCGCGAGCTGGGCGGCGGCGCAGTGTGGTCGGTGCTGCCACGTCCCGATGGGCGGCTGTGGCTGGGCCGCGCGGGACGCATCAGCGTCTACGACCCGGCCACCCGTGCGCTGCGCGACTGGCGCATCGGCGGCGGCTCCGACCTGCGGCAGCGCATCGATCTGATGCGACAGGCGCCTGATGGCACGGTCTGGGTGTCGGTGATGAATCTGGGCTTGCAGCAGCGCAGTGCCGAGGGCCGCCTGTTGCGCAGTTTCGATGGCGCTACGCTGCGTGGTGACACCGATGCACCGGTCGAACAGATCCGCTTCGATGCCACGGGGCGGGCCTGGGTGATGGGGGAAACTGGCATTCTGCGCGAGCAGGGTGATCGCTTCGAAGCGGTGCCGGGGGTTTCCAGCGGCCCGATCTACGATCTGGTATGGATTGATCCCCGGCAGATGTGGGTCGCACGCCAGGGCGCATTTGAACGCTACCAGTGGGATGGCCTCAGCCTGCGCTTGATCCAGCGCGTCGATGCCAGTGCCGGCGTGCCGCCGGTCAGTATGGGGGGGCTGGCTCTGGCCCGGAACGGCCAGTTGTGGGCAACGACACCCCGCGGCCTGCTGCGCTGGGATCCGAAACAGCGTCGCCTGCAGATCTTCAATGAGCGTGACGGTCTGCTCGATGCCGAGTTCACCGGACGCCCGCCGGCGATCGATGCCGATGGCCGGGTGCTGGCCGTCACCCAGACCGGCATGGTGGGCTTCGATCCGAATGCCGCCGACACCGAACTGCCGCCGTCGCAGCTGGTGATCGCGCAGGTACGCGTCCGTCGCGATGATGCGCGCGGCTGGCAGCCCTTGCCGACCTCCGGCCTGCTGTTGCTGGGGCCTGATGACCGCGACCTGCAGATCGATGCGCGGTTGCTGTCCTACGCCAACCCGCAGGGCAACCGCTACCGGTTCCGCGTGGAGGGCTACGACCAGAACTGGGTGGAACAGGGCGGGGATGGCCAGCGCACGTTGTCGCGGCTGCCGCCCGGGGCTTATTTGATCGAGGTGCAGGCCGCATCGGCCAGTGGCCCGTGGACGCCCTCGCAGCAGTTGCACATCAAGGTATTGCCGCCCTGGTGGCGCAGCGGCATGGCGATCTTCGGCTATGTGATGCTGGGCTCGCTGTTGCTGTTGGCACTGCTGTGGTCGATCCGCAGGCGGCTGCGGCGGCGCCAGCAGTGGCAGTTGACGGTGCACAAGCAGCAGATCGCCGAGCAGGCGTCGCAGGCCAAGAGCCGCTTCCTGGCGACCCTGGGCCACGAAGTGCGCACGCCGATGACCGGCGTACTGGGCATGAGCGAGCTGCTGCTGGCCACCGAACTGGACCCGGTGCAGCGCAGCTATGCCGGCTCGATCCAGCAGGCCGGAAGTCATCTGCTGCGGCTGGTCAACGACGCGTTGGACCTGGCACGGATCGAGGCCGGACGACTTGAGCTGGACATCCGGCCGTTTGACCTCGGCGGGCTGCTGGACCAGGTGCAGGCGCTGATGCAGCCGATGGCACAACAGCGCAGGCTGGCGTTCCAGCGCGGGGATGCACTGCCAGGCCCGATCTGCGTCAGTGGCGATGAGATGCGTGTCCGCCAGATCCTGCTGAACCTGCTGGGCAACGCGATCAAGTTCACCGAGCGCGGCCATGTCGGTCTGGCGGCGCGCCTGGACGACAACGGCGGCGCGGTGACCTTCGAGGTCAGCGACAGCGGGCCGGGCATCAATACCCAGCAGCAGCAGCGCCTGTTCCATCGCTTCGAACAGGCCGATGGCCCGCGTACCGCCTCGCGCTATGGTGGCAGCGGGCTGGGCCTGGCGATCTGCCAGGAACTGGCGGTGGCGATGGGTGGCCGCATCGATGTCGACAGCCAGCCGGGGCGTGGCGCACGTTTCGCCGTGCGGCTGCCGCTGCCATGGAGCCGGCAGCAGACCTCCAGCCCTGGCGAGGCAGTGTCGCCAACGCTGCCTGCACTGCGCATCCTGCTGGTCGAGGATGATGCAACCGTTGCCGAGGTCATTGCCGGCCTGCTGCGCAGCCGTGGCCATGAGGTGGTGCACGTGCTGCATGGACTGGGAGCGCTGTCGGAGATATCCACCGAGGGGTTTGATGTCGGTCTGCTCGACCTCGACCTGCCGGCACTCGACGGCACCGCCATCGCCCGCCAGCTGCGCGCGATGGGCTACGAGTTGCCGTTGGTGGCGGTTACCGCGCGCTCGGATGCCTATGCCGAGACCCAGGTGCTTGCGGCCGGATTCGATGGTTTCCTGCGCAAGCCGGTGACCGGTGATCTGCTGGTGGCGGCCATTGCCCAGGCACGCAGCAAACGCCAGATCATCAGCTGAGCACGGCATCTAGCGGCGTGAATCGCGCAACTTTCGGTTTACCATGCCGACGCCCACGGCGTGGGCATCATCAACAGCAGCGTGAGGAGGCCATCGGTGGTGTATCTGCGGGCAGTGACGCTGCTGATGTTGCTGCTGTGCTGCCTGGTGCCCGCTGCCGCGCAGCCGGTGCCGCCTTCGCCGCGCCAGGTCACCGTGTTCGACGGGTTGCCATCGAACACCGTCAACCGCATGGCCGAGGACCGTTACGGCTACCTGTGGATTGCCACAAACGATGGCCTGGCGCGCTACGACGGGCGCAACTACCGCATCTGGCGCTCCGAAGACGGTCTGCGCGACAACCGCATCTGGAGCGTGCTGGTCGATGCCCGCAACGAGCTGTGGATCGGCACTGAAAATGCCGGCCTGGTGCGGATGTCGGCCGATCGCCGGCAGCTGCGCTTCTACGACCGCAGCAGTCAGCCGCTGATGGGCAGCAATACGGTCTGGAGCCTGGCTGCGACACCGGATGGCGCGATCTGGTTCGGCACCCACGAGGGCGGCCTGTACCGGCTGGACAGCAATGATCGTCTGCAGCGGTTCCTGCCCGAAGCGAACAACCCGCGCAGTCTGCCGGCCGCGTCGGTACCGTACCTGGCCACGCTTGCCGATGGCAGCCTGTGGGTCGGCACCAAGCATGGCGTGGCGCGCTGGACCGGCACCGATTTCGAACGCATCGGCGGCGACCTGGTGCCCAGCCTGCTGATCAATGGACTGACCGCAGAACCCGACGGCAGCCTCTGGATCAGCACGCTGGCCGGGGCCACGGTGCGGCGCCCGGATGGCCGTTTCGAATCCGTGCCCTGGACCTTGCCCGCCGGCGACCAGGTGCTGGGCATGATGCTGCGCGATGAACAGGGCGGGCACTGGCTGGACACGCGCAGCGGCCTGGGCCGGGGTATCGATGGCCGATACCAGACCGTACCGCTGTACAGCGCCATCGCCCGTGGCCTGGTGCGGCCGAACTGGACCGGCGCCTATGAGGACCGCGAAGGCGGCATCTGGCTGGCCAGTACCAATGCCGGCCTGTGGCACCTGCTTCCGCGCTGGTGGCAGTTTTCGGTGTTTTCGCGACTGGAGGATGATCCGTCCTCGCTGCGCAATTCCTATGTGCTGGGGACCAGCCCCTCCAGCAATGGTGGCGTGTGGACCGTCGGCAGCCATGGCGCGCTGGATCGTTTCAATCCGCGCACGGGCGTGATCGAGCAGCACCGCACCTTCGTCAACGGCATGCACTGGCTGACGTCGGTGCGCGAAGACCGGCAGGGACGGGTGTGGGTGGGCTCGACCGATGCCTTGATGCGCTATGACCCGCGTCGTGGCGAGCTGCGGCGCTGGGGGCGTGACTCCGGCGCGGATGCGACCATGGAAGGCAACATCGAGGCGATGATGACCTGCGATGGCGACAGCCTGTGGTTGATGCTGGCAGCGGGCCTGCAGCAGCGTGACCTGGACGGGCATGTGCGTCGGCAGCTGGACAACGGCCAGGAGGGTCTTCAGGCCGGTCAGCTCAATCTGGACGTGGAATGTGGCCCGCAGGACCGGATCTGGCTTGCCAGCAGCCGCGGCCTGCTGCAATGGCAACCGGATGCGCAGCGCTTCCAGCCGGTGCCCGGTGCGCCGGCCACGGCGGTGTATGCCCTGCACGTCGGCAAGGACGGGCAGGTCTGGTTGTCCGAGGATGGCCGCCTGTCGCGCTACCTCTGGAGCCAGGGCAGACTGGAACGGCAGGCGGTGGTGGGGGCGGAGCAGGGCTACCCGGCGATTTCCGCTACCGGTCTGGTAGTCGACGCACAGGGCGTGGCGTGGGCCACCAGTGCCCGCGGCCTGGTGCGGGTGAGTGCCGATGGCGAAAGCGTACGCCTGTACGGGGTGCACGATGGTCTGCCCAGCCAGGAGTTCCGCGAACACACCCTGATCGCCTCCGCCTCTGGGCGCATGGTGGCAGGCACGCCCGCTGGTGTAGTGGTATTCGATCCCGAGCAGGTTCGGCCGTCTACCCGGCGTGCGCCGCTGGTGATCGAGCGAGTGGAGGTGCGCCGCAACGAGCAGTTGCTGGACCTGACCCATGACACGCCGCTGCAGATCGCCGATGGCGACCGTGACCTGCGCATCGTCGCGCGCCTGTTGTCCTTCGCCGATTCGGCCTCCAACACCTACCGCTACCGGTTGGCCGGCTACGACCCGGATTGGGTCGAGGTGGGCCCGGCAGGCGAGCGTCTGTTCTCACGCTTGCCACCCGGTGCTTACCGGCTGGAAGTGCAGGCGCGCTCGGCTGACCACGTATGGTCGCGGGTGCAGACCCTGGAATTCCACGTGCAGCCGCCATGGTGGCGCAGCTTGTCCGGCCTGCTGGTGCTGGCCTCGATCGCACTGCTGCTGACCAGCTGGTTCGCCTGGTTGTACCGGCGCCGGCTGCAGCGCCAGCACGCTTACCAGCTCGCCCTGCACAAGCAGGATCTGGCCGAACACGCGTCGGCGGCGAAGACACGCTTCCTGGCCAATCTCGGCCATGAAATCCGCACGCCGATGACCGGGGTGCTGGGCATGAGTGAACTGCTGCTGGCCTCGCCGCTGGATCCGCAGCAGCGCGGCTATACCCAGTCGATCCGGCATGCGGGCGAGCATCTGCTGCACCTGGTCAACGATGCGCTGGATCTGGCGCGGATCGAATCGGGGCGCCTGGAACTGCAATCCAATGCGTTCGCGCTCAATCGCCTGCTGCAGGATCTGGCCGCGCTGATGGGGCCGCTGGCTGCGCAGAAGGGCCTGCGGTTCGTCCTCGACAACCAGTTGCCCGCAGGGCTGCAGGCGACCGGCGATGCGATGCGGGTGCGGCAGATCCTGCTCAACCTGCTGTCCAACGCGGTCAAGTTCACCAGCCGCGGCAGCATCACGCTGCACGCGCGCTGCGAGGAAGGGCCGCGCGGGTTGCATTTCGAAGTGCGCGATACCGGACCGGGCATCAGCCAGGAGCAACAACAACGGTTGTTCCGGCGCTTCGAGCAGGCTGACGGCGCGCGCACGGCCGCGCAGTACGGCGGCAGCGGCCTGGGCCTGGCGATCTGCCGCGAGCTGGCACTGGCCATGCAGGGGCGTATCCGGGTGGAAAGCCAGCTGGGCAGCGGTACCTGCTTCGGTGTCAGCCTGCCATTGCCGCTGCAGCAGGGTGCGGCCAGCGACGGAGGTGCCGACAGTGACGCCGCTGCTGCTGCGTTCAACATGCCACCGCTGCGGGTGTTGCTGGTGGAGGACGATGCGACCGTGGCCGATGTGATGTGTGGGCTGCTGACCACCCGTGGCCATGAGGTAGTCCATGCGGCCCATGCGCTGGCCGCGCTGCGTGAGATCAGCGCGGGGGATTTCGATGTCGGCCTGCTCGATCTGGATCTGCCGGGCCTGAGCGGTTTCGAACTGGCCCAGCATCTGCGCAACCAGGGTTACACGCTGCCGCTGCTGGCGGTGACCGCGCGCACCGATCCTGATCTGCAGCAGCAGGTGGAAGCGGCCGGTATCGGTGGCTTCCTGCGCAAGCCGGTGACCGGTGAGCTGCTGGTGGAAGCGATCGCCCGGGTCTTGGGGCGGTAGGGGGGCGGCAGGGCTGCGCCCTGCACCTGCCGAGGCCAGAGCAACGGCAACGGCCGAAGCAACAGCAACAGCTGGCTATCCGTGGGATGGCGGGGTGGGTCCGATTGCGGGGGACGCTGCAAGTACGTCCCTGTAAGCTTGGCCGCGGCATCCATGCCGCGGACACCCCCGCAACCGGACCCACCCCGCCTTCGACAGTTTTCCGCAATCTGTCGGAACGGCGTTCTGTGTTGCTGTTGGTGGATGTCGACTTTGGTCGACACCGGAATGGCATGGGGTCTGACCCCAGAATTATTTCGATATCTGACAGAGATTCATCCACGCATGGCGTGGATCCATCAGCCACCGGAAATCTGTCGAAGGTGGGGCGGTGTCGGATTGCGGGGTGTCAGCCGCATGGATGCGGCTGCCAAGCCTCCATGGACGGATTTACGGCGTCCCCGCACTCCGACACCGCCCCGCCATCCTACGGAATGCCAGCTTTTGCTTCGGCTGTTGCCGTTGCTCTGGCCTCTGCAGGTGCAGGGCGCAGCCCTGCCGAACCCACTACTCCGCTACGTGCTCGACCTCGCGCGGTTCGGGCCTGGTATCGGGCAGCTGCCAGAAGATCAGCGTCGAGGTCAGGGTGATCGCGCCCACGCACAGGAAGGTAGCGTGCAGCGCAGCCGTCGCGCCGTGGCCTTCCAGCTGCGTGCCGAACGCGGCCAGCAGGCTGCCTGCAGCCGCCGCACCGAAGCCGGCGGCGAGCATCATCACCATCGACAGCAGGCTGTTGCCGGAACTGGCGAACTCGCGATCGAGGTCGCGCAGGGTCACGGTGTTCATCACGGTGAACTGCAGCGAATTGACCGCGCCGAAGAAGGCCAGCTGCAGCAGGCGCACGCTCAGGTGCTGGCCTGGAGTCATCAGGATGAAGCTGGCCATCGCCAGGCCGACCAGCACGGTGTTGGTCATCAGTACGCGGCGATAGCCGTAGCGCTCGACCAGCTTCACCGCCAGCTTCTTCGACACCATGCCCGCGGCCGCCACCGGCACCATCATCAGGCCGGCGTTCATCGGCCCCAGGCCAAGGCCGACCTGCAGCAGCAGCGGAATCAACATCGGCATGGCACTGCTGCCGATGCGCGAGAACAGGTTGCCGAGAATGCCGATGCGATAGCTGGGCACGCGGAACAGCGCCAGCGAAAACAGCGGTGCCGTTGAATTTGCCGCGTGCAGCCAGTAGCCGACCAGTGCAGCCAGGCCGGCCACGGTCATCAGCATCACCAGCGCGTGCGGTGTGCCGAGTCCGGAAATGCCATCCAGCGCCAGCGACAGCACCACCATCGCGAAGGCCAGCATGGCGTAGCCGCGCAGGTCGAAACGGGTGCGATGGCTGGCGTAGTGGTCGGGCATGATCTTCATCGCCGCGATGAAGCCGATGACACCGATCGGCAGGTTGATCAGGAACACCCAGTGCCACGATGCGATCTCGACCAGCCAACCGCCCAGGGTGGGGCCGATCAGCGGACCGACCAATGCGGGGATGGCGATGAAGCTCATCGCACGCAGGAAGTCCTCGCGTGGCACCGAGCGCATCACCGCCAGGCGCCCGACCGGCAGCAGCATCGCGCCACCGATGCCCTGCAGTACGCGCGCGGCCACCAGCTGATGCAGCTGCTGTGCCATCGCGCAGGCCAGCGAGCCGAGGGTGAACAGGATGATCGCCACCAGGAAGGTGCGACGGGTGCCGTAGCGGTCGGCGATCCAGCCGGAGGCGGGAATGAAGGTGGCCACCGCCAGCGCGTAGCTGAAGACCACCGACTGCATCTGCAGGGGGCTCTCGCCGAGGCTCGCCGCCATCGCCGGCAAGGCCGTGTTGACGATGGTCGAGTCCAGCATCTGCATGAAGATCGCCAGCGAAACCAGCCACAGCAGGGGGCGCTGGCGGGTGTAGGTCGATGGCGCTGTGGACATGGGACGTGGCCGGTGCAACGTGGGGGGCGCCATGATCGCGCACTGCGGGTCACGACGCGATCAACATCGCGCCGTGACTGCATGCGGGATGCTCAGCGTTGGCTGTGTGCGTGCACCGCGTCGACCAGCACCTGTACATGGGCCGGGTCCATGTCCGGCGACATGCCGTGGCCGAGGTTGAACACATGGCCCTCGCGCGAACCGCCATTGCCGGCGGCATAGGTATCGAGCACGCGTGCGGCCGCGGCGGCGATCGCATCGGGCGAGGCATACAGCGTGGTCGGATCCAGGTTGCCCTGCAGGGCAACGCGGCCACCGGTGCGGCGCAGCGCTTCATCCAGGTCCAGCGTCCAGTCCAGGCCGAGCGCATCGGCGCCGGTCTGCGACAGCGCTTCCAGGTGCAGGCCGGTGCCCTTGCCGAACAGGATCAGCGGCGTGCGCTCGCTGCCTTCGCCGCGCTCCAGGCCTTCGGCGATGCGCTGCAGATAGCGCAGCGAGAACTCACGGTACATCGCCGGCGACAGCACGCCGCCCCAGGTGTCGAACACCTGCAGGGCCTGCGCACCGGCGGCGCGCTGCGCGCCAAGGTAGGCGATCACCGCGTCGGTGGTTACTTCCAGCAGGCGGTGCAGGGCCTGCGGATGATTCAGCGCCATCGCCTTGATGCGCGCGAAATCCTTGCTGCCGCCGCCTTCGACCATGTAACAGGCGAGTGTCCACGGGCTGCCGGAAAAACCGATCAGCGGCACCTGGCCGTCCAGCTCGCGGCGGATCAGGCGCACCGCGTCCGTCACGTAGCCCAGGTCCTGTTCCATGTCCGGCACCGCCAACCTGGCGATGGCCGCTTCATCGCGCACCGGGTGGCGGAACTTGGGGCCTTCGCCTTCGACGAAGTACAGCTCCAGGCCCATTGCATCGGGAATGGTGAGGATGTCCGAGAACAGGATGGCCGCGTCCAGCGGGAAGCGGCGCAGCGGCTGCAGGGTGACTTCGCAGGCGATCTCCGGGTTCTTGGCCATGGCCAGGAAGCTGCCGGCCTTGGCCCGGGTGGCGCGATATTCCGGCAGGTAGCGGCCGGCCTGGCGCATCAGCCAGACGGGGGTGCAGTCCACCGGTTCGCGGCGCAGGGCGCGCAGCAGGCGATCGTTGCGGAGAGGGCTGGTCACAGTGGGCATTCCTTGGGCAAAAAGGGCAGCGGCGCAGTCAGTCGCCGTGCGAAAGAATCTGGAAGCCCCGATGCAGTTCGGCATCGCGGGCCTTCTCGTAGGCGTGGCGGGCTTCGTCGGCCTTGAGGTACAGCTCGCGCCGCAGCTGCGAGCGGGCGCCGACGCGGCCGGATTCGCGCAGCAGCTCCCAGCCGCCGAACAGGTCCGGGACCAGGGTCAGGCGCAGGAAGCGCGGTGCCTGGGCACCGTCGGCGGGTTGTTGCAGGTGGACGTGCATGGCGTCGATTGTAGCGGGGGTGGTGTGACCCCTGCCGCAACGCTGATCCGGTAGTGCCGGCCGCTGGCCGGCAACCTCATGAAACCTCCCCGGTAGCGCCGGGCCATGCCCGGCGAATGCGGAAGCGGTCAGCCTTCGCCCAGTACCTTCAGTACCGCCGCTTCATCCACATCCGGCACCACTTCGGCACGACCCATGCCGCGCCACAGCACCAGGCGCAGGCGGCCGGCCACGTTCTTCTTGTCCAGGCGCATGCGGCCGAGCAGGGCCTGCGGGTCCAGTCCGACGGGGATTGCCACCGGCAGGCCCAACTGCTCCAACAGGGCCTGCAGGCGCACCCGGTCGGCGTCGTCGGCCAGGCCCAGCTGAGTGGAGAGGCGGGCCGCCAGCACCATGCCCACCGCCACGGCTTCACCGTGGTTGAGCGCATTGCGCCCCGGTGCGGAGTAGCCCTGTTCGGTTTCGATGGCGTGGCCGAAGGTGTGGCCGAGGTTGAGCAGGGCGCGTTCGCCCTTCTCGAACGGATCGCGCTCGACAATCGCCGCCTTGTGCCGGCAGCTGCGGGCGATGGCCTCGGCGATCACGGCATCTTCGCCGGCCACCAGTGCGTTGGCATGCTGCTGCAGCCATTCGAAGAACACGGCATCACCCAGCGCACCGTACTTCACCACTTCGGCCAGGCCGGCGCGCAGTTCACGCGGCGGCAGGGTGGCCAGCACGCGGGTATCGGCGATCACCGCACGCGGCGGATGGAACGCGCCGACCAGATTCTTGCCGGCCGGGATATCCACGGCCGTTTTTCCGCCCACCGAGGAGTCGACCATCGCCAGCAGCGTGGTCGGCAGCTGCACGCAGTCGACGCCGCGCATCCAGCAGGCTGCGGCAAAGCCGGCAAGGTCGCCGACCACACCGCCGCCGAGGGCGAACACGCAGGCATCGCGGGTCGCACCGAGCGCAGCCAGTGCCTCGATGACCGAGCCGAACTCGGCCAGGGTCTTGGAGGCTTCGCCGGCAGCCAGCACATGCTCAGCCACGATCAGCTCCGGGCGTGCGTCCAGCAGGGTCTGCCTGACGGCATCCAGATAGCGCGGTGCAACCTCACTGTCGCTGACCAGCAGCACATGACGACCACGCACATGGCTGGCCAATGCGGAACCTTCGGTCTGGGCGCCGGCGCCAATGGTGATGGAATAGGGGCGGTCGCCGCCAACGGCGACCTGCAGCAGGGCAGGGGAAGTCATGCAGTGGGGTCCTGTCGCTGCCAGTGCGTGGCCAGCTTGAGCACAAGCTGGGCGGTCGCATCGGCAGCGGTAAACGGGTCGGTATCAAGGGTGACATCGGCCAGCTCGCGATACAGCGGGTCGCGATGCGCCGCCAGATCATGCAGCACCTGTTCGCGGTCCGGCCGCTGCAGCAGGGGGCGCGCCTTGTCGCGTGACAGGCGCTCCAGCTGGGCTGCGACGCTGACCCGCAGGTAGACGACAAAGCCTCGCCGGGCAATAAGGGCACGATTGTCGGGATCGAGTACGGCACCACCGCCGGTGGACACCAGCTGGCCACGGCCGGCCAGCACCTGTGCCAGTGCCTGGCGCTCATGGGCGCGGAAGCCAGCCTCGCCGGAATGTTCAAAGATCGTGGGGATGCTGGCCCCGGTCGCATCGACGATGGCCTGGTCGACGTCGACGAAGTCCAGCGTGAAGCGCTCGGCGAGGCGACGGCCGATGCAGGTTTTACCGGCACCCATGGGGCCGATCAGGATCAGGTTCGGAGCGGGATTCATGCCCTCTGATGCTAACACCTCCGTGCCTTGGCCTTTACGTTCTTCACGTCAGGCTGGGGGTTCCTGCGGGGTTTCCCGCGCCTGACGGAGTACCTGCCATGTCGGTTGCCAAGGTCATCGAAATCAATGCGTCCTCGCCCAAGAGCGTGGAGGACGCGGTGCGCAGCGGATTGAAGAAGGTGTCCGGGACGGTCAAGGGCATTCAGGGCGCTTGGATCAACGAGACCAAGGTGGTCACCGACGGCAACGGTGAGATCACCGAATGGCGGGTGAACCTGCGGATCACCTTCCTGGTCGAATGAACCTGCTCAGCGCAGCGCCTGCACCTGGCGCTGCGCATCCAGCACTACCATCCGGTCGGCAATGGCCGGCAGCGCACGCAATGCCTGCCGGCTGACCCGCTCGTAGTACTGCACGAAGCGCTCCAGCTGCGGCCGGCTCATGCCGTGCCGGCCCGGCTGGCCCGCCTGCAGGTTCTGCTCCTGCTGCCAGCGCCAACGCGGTACCACCGAGAAATCCGGGGGCTGCAGGAACCACAGACGGTCGCAGCGCTGCCACAGCGCCGGATAGTCGCGGGCCAGCGCCTGGTTGCACCAGCGCCGCCAGCAGCCATCGGCATCGGCCTCGCGCTCCAGAGCGTTCAGAGGAGTATCCAGTTCGGAGGCGTCCTGCGCCGGAGTGCCGAGGAACCAGCCCTCGAACACCAGCAGGTCCAGCGGTTTTTCGAGTTGCGGCCACTGCGCTTCGGGCAGGCGCTCGTCGGCCAGTTTGTCGAAGCGGGGCAGGGCCAGGGGCTGTCGTGCGGCCACTGCATCCAGCACCGCATGCGCCAGCGACAGGTCATGGGTGCCCGGCGGGCCACGGGTGATCAACAAGGGATGCACCTGACGTGCCAGGCGCTGGCGCTGCGCGCGGGTGAGGTAGACATCGTCGATGGAGAGCGTTGCGGCGTTCAGGCCACGGGCCTGGGCACGGGCGACCACCTGCGCAGCCAGCGTCGATTTGCCGCTCCCCTGCAGGCCGCTGATCGCCAATACTGGAACGGCTGTACTGCTGCCCAGCGCGTCATCCAGCGCCTGCTCGACCACTGTTTCGAGGAATCCTTTCACCTGGGGCATGTACGCAGCAGCGACCATGCCGCCACAATAGCCCAAACCGTGTGAGAAGAATGCTGTCATGAGCGACCTGTACGCCGAAGCCCTGTCGACCTTTGCCGCCCTGTTTGAAGAAGCGAAACAGAGCCGCGAAGTCGAGCCCAATGCGATGACCGTAGCCACTGCCGATACGCAGGGCCGGCCATCGGCGCGCACCGTGCTGCTGAAGGCGTTCGACGAGCGCGGCTTTGTGTTCTACACCCACCTGGACAGCCACAAGGGCACCGAGTTGCAGGCCAATCCGCAGGCGGCGCTGCTGTTCCTGTGGCGCAGCCTGCGCGAGGCCGGAATCCAGGTGCGTATCGAGGGGCGCGTGGAGCAGGTGGCCGACGCCGAGGCAGATGCCTATTTCGCCAGCCGTCCGCGCATGAGCCAGATCGGCGCATGGGCGTCGCTGCAGTCGAAGACGTTGAGCACGCGCGAGGAGTTCGACGCACGCGTGGCGGAGGTCGAGGCACGTTTCGACGGCAAGGACGTGCCGCGTCCGGACGGCTGGAGTGGTCTGCGGGTGGTGCCTGACCGTATCGAATTCTGGTACGGCGCGCAGTTCCGCCTGCACGAGCGCTGGTGCTATGAGGCCGGTGCCGAAGGGCGCTGGAGCAAGCGTCTGCTGTACCCGTAAGGCGCCGTGATGAGGCGCGTGTGGCACTTGTAGTGCCCCGTGATGCCAGTAGATCCACGCCATGCGTGGATGAGATGCTTGACAGAAGAGCGGTGCGAACCAAGGTTCGCACCCATAGGCATCGGTTCGCACCCACCAGGCAATAGGTGGTTACAACCCTTCCGCGCGCAGCCACCGCCACAGCGTGGTGCGTGAGACGCCCAGCGCCTGTGCCATGCCCTCGCGGTCATTGCGGTGTTCCTGCAGCAGCGCCTCCAACTGCGCACGCGGTGGGCGCTTGCCGTTGCTTTCCAGCGGCAGTGTGGCGGCGCCTTCGCTCACCAGCTCCGGCGCCAGCTGCAACAGGCGTGCTGCATCGATCAGTCCTTCACCGGGCTGCCAGTGGATGCGCAGCCTATCCACCAGGTTGCGCAGTTCACGCACATTGCCCGGCCAATCGGCAGCGCTGAGCAGGGTCATCGCCTCTGCGTCCAGTGGTGCATCGATGCCGCGCAGCTCGCGGAAGAAGTGCGTGGTCAGCAGCGGGATATCGCCGCGACGCGCACGCAGGGTGGGCAGCGCGATGCGCAGCGCCGCCAGCCGGTAATACAGATCGCGACGGAAGCTGCCAGCTGCCGCGCGCTGCTCCAGCGATTGCAGGGTGGCGGCGACCACGCGCAGGTCCACCGGCGTGGGCTCGGTCGCTCCCACGCGCAGCACTTCGCGTTCTTCCAATACGCGCAGCAGGCGGGTCTGCAACGGCAGCGGCAGTTCACCGATCTCATCCAGGAACAGGGTGCCGCCATCGGCGGCCTCGACCAGGCCGACGCGACCACCGCGCCGTGCACCAGTGAAGGCGCCATCGCTGTAGCCGAACAGCTCGGCCTCCAGCAGCGATTCGCTGATCGCGCCGCAGTTCAGCGCAACGAAACGACCGCGACGACCGCTGGCGGCGTGCAGCTGGCGTGCAACCAGTTCCTTGCCGGTGCCGGTCTCGCCGGTAACCAGTACGGTGCTGTCGTGCGGGGCGTACAGCGCGATCTGTGCGCGCACGTCGGCCATCGCGTTGCTGTCGCCGAGCAGCGCATGCGCATCGGCGCGCGGTGCGGTCCTTCGGCGTGCGGCTGGGCGCGCGTCCGCCGAGCGTGCCAGGGTCTGGGTCAGTTCCAGCGCATGCTCAAAAGCCTGCCGCACCGAATCGGCCGAGTACAGCAGCACGCCCGGCAGGCCTGCCTGTTCGGCATGGTCGATGGCCATGCCGGTACCGACGATCACTTCGATGCCGTTGGCGCGCAGGTCGGCGATGCAGTCGCGGGCGTCTTCGCGGGTGACGAAACGGCGATGCTCGATGTCCAGGCCGAAGCTCTGCTGGAAGCTGCTGAATACCGGCACGTCACTGGCGTGGGTGACCAGCCCGATGCGTGGGGCGATGCGGCGCGCCCGCGCCAGCGCTTCCATCAGATCGAAACCGTTGGCCTGGATCGGCACCAGCGGCAGGTCCAGGCGGCCGCGCAGCCAAGCCGCGTTGGAGCCGCCGGCGATCACCACGTCGCAGTGCTCGCGGCGCAGGCGCTGGCCGATCACCGCCACTGCTTCCTCGAAGCCCAGGTTGATCTGCTCGATGCGTGCGCGGCGGTCGAATTCGGGAATGACATCGCCAAGCAGACCGGTCAGGCGCGAAACGCTGACGGTCCAGATCACCGGGCGGCCGGGGTCGGCATCGGCGTGGCGCAGGGGCGAGCGGGGCAGGTACATGGCGCGGGGGTCAGGTGTGGCGATGTTTCATGATACATCTGTTTCAATGTTTCATATGTTTCACTGCGGTTGGCTGGTCATTCCCGTGAAATCAAGCGCTTGCAGGTTGGCACGGTGCTTGCGCTTACCCCTCTGTCCTTCAACCTGGATCGCCGCATGACCGCTTCCACCCCCTTCTCCGCTGGTGCCCGCTTCCGCGAGGCGCTGGCTGCCGAATCGCCGCTGCAGGTGATCGGCGCGATCAACGCCAACCATGCGCTGCTGGCCAAGCGCGCGGGTTTCCGTGCCATCTACCTGTCCGGCGGCGGCGTTGCGGCCGGCTCGCTGGGCCTGCCGGACCTGGGCATCAACACCCTCGAAGACGTGCTGGTGGACGTGCGCCGCATCACCGATGTCTGCGACCTGCCGCTGATGGTCGACATCGACACCGGCTTCGGCCCGAGCGCGTTCAACATCGCGCGCACGGTGAAGTCGCTGATCAAGGCCGGCGCGGCCGCCTGCCATATCGAAGACCAGGTCGGCGCCAAGCGCTGCGGTCATCGCCCGGGCAAGGAGATCGTCTCGCAGGGCGAAATGGTCGACCGCGTGAAGGCTGCTGCCGACGCCAAGACCGATCCGGACTTCTTCCTGATCTCGCGCACCGACGCCATCCAGGTGGACGGCGTGGACAAGGCCATCGAACGTGCCATCGCCTGCGTCGAAGCGGGTGCCGACGGCATCTTCGCCGAGGCCGCCTACGACCTGGATACCTACCGCCGCTTCGTTGACGCGGTGAAGGTGCCGGTGCTGGCCAACATCACTGAATTCGGCGCGACCCCGCTGTTCAGCCGCGACGAGCTGGCCTCGGCCGGCGTGGCCATCCAGCTGTTCCCGCTGTCGGCGTTCCGCGCCGCCAACAAGGCTGCCGAGAATGTCTACCAGACGGTCCGCCGCGAAGGCCACCAGCGCAACCTGATCGACAGCATGCAGACCCGCGAGGAGCTGTATGACCGTATCGGCTACCACGCCTTCGAGCAGCAGCTCGATGCGCTGTTCGCCGCCAAGAAATAAGCAGTACCCTGCACCATCAAGTTTCGGAGGGAAACATGAACGATACGACCGCAACCCCGACCTTCAAGCCGAAAAAGTCCGTCGCCCTGTCCGGCACCGCCGCCGGCAACACCGCGCTGTGCAGCGTCGGCCGCAGTGGCAACGACCTGCATTACCGCGGCTACGACATCCTGGACCTGGCCAACACCAGCGAGTTCGAGGAAATCGCCTACCTGCTGGTGCACGGCAAGCTGCCGACCCGCGCCGAGCTGGTTTCGTACAAGGCCAAACTGAAGTCGCTGCGTGGCATTCCGGCTGCGGTGAAGGCTGCGCTGGAAGAGCTGCCGCCGTCGGCGCACCCGATGGATGTGATGCGCACCGGCGTGTCCGTACTCGGCTGCGTGTCGCCGGAGAAGGACGACCACAACCATCCGGGCGCACGTGACATCGCCGACAAGCTGATGGCCTGCCTGGGCTCGATGCTGCTGTACTGGTACCACTGGAGCCACAACGGCCGCGCGATCGACGTGGAAACCGACGATGACTCCATCGGTGGCCACTTCCTGCATCTGCTGCACGGCGAGAAGCCGCAGGATTCGTGGGTGAAGGCGATGCACACTTCGCTGATCCTGTACGCCGAACACGAGTTCAACGCCTCGACCTTCGCCTGCCGCGTCATTGCCGGCACCGGCAGCGACATGTACAGCGCGATCTGCGGTGGCATCGGTGCGCTGCGCGGTCCCAAGCACGGTGGCGCCAACGAAGTGGCGTTCGAAGTACAGAAGCGCTATGACAACCCGGACGAAGCCGAGGAAGACATCAAGGCCCGCGTCGAGCGCAAGGAAGTGGTGATCGGTTTCGGCCACCCGGTCTACACCGTGTCCGATCCGCGCAACAAGGTGATCAAGGACGTCGCCCGCGAACTGTCCGAAGAACAGTCGAGCCTGAAGATGTACGACATCGCCGAGCGCCTGGAAACGGTGATGTGGGACATCAAGAAGATGTTCCCGAATCTGGACTGGTTCAGCGCTGTCAGCTACCACATGATGGGCGTGCCGACCGCAATGTTCACCCCGTTGTTCGTGATCGCCCGCACCGCCGGCTGGAGCGCGCACATCGTCGAGCAGCGCATCGACGGCAAGATCATCCGTCCGAGCGCCAACTACATCGGCCCGGAAGATCGTGAGTTCGTGGCCATCGACAAGCGTTCCTGATCATCGCCACTGTTGCACTGTTGCACTGCTGCATGCATCCGGCCGGCCCCGTGCCGGCCGGATGTTTTCGCCGCCGCATCGCCGGCACCCGGCCCGCCTCAAGCATTCCGCCAGCCCATGAATATCGACTATCGCAAGAACCTCCCCGGCGCCTCGCTGGACTACTTCGACGCGCGCGCCGCGGTCGATGCCATCCAGCCCGGTGCCTATGCCACGCTGCCGTACGTTTCGCGCGTGCTGGCCGAAAACCTGGTGCGTCGCTGCGACCCGGCCACGTTGACCGACTCGCTGAAGCAGCTGATCGAGCGCCGTCGCGACCTGGACTTCCCGTGGTTCCCGGCGCGCGTGGTGTGCCATGACATCCTCGGCCAGACCGCGCTGGTCGACCTCGCTGGCCTGCGTGATGCGATCGCCGACAAGGGCGGTGACCCGGCCAAGGTCAATCCGGTGGTACCGGTGCAGCTGATCGTCGATCACTCGCTGGCGGTGGAGTGCGGTGGTTTCGATCCGCAGGCGTTCGAGAAGAACCGCGCCATCGAGGATCGCCGCAATGAAGATCGCTTCCACTTCATCGACTGGACCAAGCTGGCCTTCGAGAACGTGGACGTGATTCCGCCGGGCAACGGCATCATGCATCAGATCAACCTGGAGAAGATGTCGCCGGTGATCTACGTGCAGGACGGTGTGGCCTTCCCCGATACCTGCGTGGGCACCGACAGCCATACCCCGCATGTGGATGCGCTGGGCGTGATCGCCATCGGCGTGGGCGGCCTGGAAGCGGAGAACGTGATGCTGGGCCGCGCGTCGTGGATGCGCCTGCCGGACATCATCGGCGTCGAGCTGACCGGCAAGCCGCAGCCGGACATCACTGCCACCGACGTGGTGCTGGCCCTGACCGAGTTCCTGCGCAAGGAACGCGTGGTCGGCGCCTGGCTTGAGTTCTTCGGTGAGGGTGCCGCTGCACTGACCATCGGTGATCGCGCCACCATCTCCAACATGTGCCCCGAATACGGCGCCACCGCCGCGATGTTCTACATCGACGGGCAAACGCTTGACTACCTGCGCCTGACCGGTCGCGAGGAAAAGCAGGTCGCACTGGTCGAAAACTACGCGCGCAGCACCGGCCTGTGGGCCGATGACCTGGCCACCGCACAGTACGAGCGCGTGCTGCGCTTCGATCTGTCGACGGTGGTGCGCAACATGGCCGGCCCGAGCAATCCGCATCGTCGACTGCCGGTATCGGAACTGGTCGAGCGTGGCATCGCCGATGCCGCCAAGCTGGAGGCCGGCAAGGCCGAACAGGCGCAGGGCCTGATGCCGGACGGTGCGGTGATCATCGCCGCCATCACCAGCTGCACCAACACCTCCAACCCGCGCAACGTGATCGCTGCGGCGCTGCTGGCACGCAAGGCCAACGAGCGCGGCCTGCTGCGCAAGCCATGGGTGAAGTCGTCGCTGGCGCCGGGCTCGAAGGCGGTGCAGCTGTACCTGGAAGAGGCCGGCCTGCTGCCGGACCTGGAGAAGCTGGGCTTCGGCATCGTCGCCTTCGCCTGCACCACCTGCAATGGCATGAGCGGCGCGCTGGATCCAGAGATCCAGCAGGAAATCATCGATCGCGACCTGTACGCCACCGCTGTGCTGTCGGGCAACCGCAACTTTGATGGCCGCATCCATCCGTACGCGAAGCAGGCCTTCCTCGCCTCGCCGCCACTGGTGATCGCCTACGCCATTGCCGGCACCATCCGTTTCGACATCGAAAAGGATGTGCTGGGCGTGGACACCGACGGCAACGAAGTGCGCCTGAAGGACATCTGGCCGAGTGACGCCGAGATCGATGCGGTGGTGAAGGCGGCGGTGAAGCCGGAGCAGTTCCGCAGCGTCTACAACCCGATGTTCAACGTACGCGTGGAGCACGCTGCAAAGGTCAGTCCGCTGTACGACTGGCGCGCGCAGAGCACCTACATCCGCCGCCCGCCGTACTGGGAGGGCGCACTGGCCGGTGAGCGCTCGCTGGCCGGCATGCGTGCGCTGGCGGTGTTGCCCGACAACATCACGACCGACCACCTGTCGCCGTCCAACGCGATCCTCGCCTCGAGCGCTGCGGGCGAATACCTGGCGAAAATGGGCCTGCCGGAAGAGGACTTCAATTCCTACGCCACCCATCGCGGTGACCACCTGACCGCGCAGCGGGCCACCTTCGCCAACCCGAAGCTGTTCAACGAGATGGTGCGTAATGAAGATGGCAGCGTGAAACAGGGTTCGCTGGCGCGCGTCGAGCCGGAAGGCAAGGTCATGCGCATGTGGGAAGCCATCGAGACCTACATGGAGCGCAAGCAGCCGCTGATCATCATCGCCGGTGCCGACTACGGCCAGGGCAGTTCGCGTGACTGGGCCGCCAAGGGCGTGCGCCTGGCCGGCGTGGAGGCGATCGTGGCCGAAGGCTTCGAACGCATCCACCGTACCAACCTGATCGGCATGGGCGTGCTGCCACTGGAGTTCAAGCCGGGCACCACCCGCCTGACCCTGGGCATCGACGGCACCGAGACCTTCGACGTGATTGGTGAGCGTACGCCCCGCGCGGAGCTGAGCGTGGTGATCCATCGTCGTGATGGACAGGACGTGATCGTGCCGGTGACCTGCCGTCTGGACAGCGACGAGGAAGTGGCGATCTACGAAGCAGGCGGCGTGCTGCAGCGCTTCGCCCAGGACTTCCTGGAAGGCGCCAAGGTGGCGTGAGACATCCGACGGCCCGGCAACGGGCCGTCTTTCATTGCAAGGAACCGATCCATGGCATTTCTCCCGCAACTCCGTATTCCCGCCACCTACATGCGCGGCGGCACCAGCAAGGGCGTGTTCTTCCGCCTGCAGGACCTACCCGAAGCCGCACAGGTGCCGGGCGCCGCGCGCGATGCCCTGCTGATGCGTGTGATCGGTTCGCCCGACCCGTACGGCAAGCAGACCGACGGCATGGGCGGCGCCACCTCCAGCACCAGCAAGTGCGTGATCATCTCCACGGCTTCCGTGCCGGATCACGACGTCGACTATCTGTACGGTCAGGTCTCGATCGACACGGCATTCGTCGACTGGAGCGGCAACTGCGGCAATCTCAGCACCGCCGTCGGCCCGTTCGCCATCGCCAACGGCCTGATCGATCCAGCGCGGGTGCCGCGCGATGGCCTGTGCACCGTGCGCATCTGGCAGGCCAACATCGGCAAGACCATCATCGCCCACGTGCCGATGCGCGATGGGCAAGTGCAGGAGAACGGCGATTTCGAACTGGATGGCGTGACCTTCCCAGCGGCCGAGATCCAGCTGGAATTCATCGACCCGTCCGACGATGGCGATGCTGGCGCGATGTTCCCCACCGGCAACCTGGTCGATACGCTGGACGTGCCGGGCGTGGGCACTTTCGAGGTGACGATGATCACCGCCGGCATCCCCACCATCTTTCTCAACGCTGCCGACCTCGGTTACACCGGCACCGAACTGCAGCCGGCGATCAACGAAGACAAGGCGGCGCTGGAGCGCTTCGAGAAGATTCGTGCCCATGGTGCATTGCGCATGGGCCTGATCCGGACGCTGGAAGATGCGGCGACCCGCCAGCACACGCCGAAGGTGGCTTTCGTCGCTCCCGCGCAGGACTATGTGTCGTCCAGCGGCAAGGCGATTTCGGCTGCGGACATCGATCTGCATGCACGCGCGCTGTCGATGGGCAAGCTGCACCACGCGATGATGGGTACCGCTGCAGTGGCGATCGGTACCGCTGCGGCCATCCCCGGCACGCTGGTCAATCGTGCGGCCGGTGGCGGCGAGCGTGAGGCCGTTACCTTCGGGCACCCGTCAGGCACGTTGCGCGTGGGAGCGCAGGCAGCCCTCGTTGACGGTCAGTGGACGGTGGCCAAGGCCATCATGAGCCGCAGCGCCCGCGTACTGATGGAAGGCAAGGTGCGGGTGCCAGCCGAGTGATGCTCTGGTAAACGCCAACCAAGGTTGGCGACTGCCGGGCCGCGGAGACCGATTGCTTTGGTAGATGCCAACCTTGGTTGGCATGGTGCACGGGCAACCGTGCACCCCAACGAGGAGACCGAACGATGTCCAACAGCCACCCCCCATCCAACGCGCATGCAGCCTGGGATGCGCTGCTGGTGGACATCGTCGACTACGTGCGTGACACCCGCATCGATTCGCCGCTGGCGTTCCAGACTGCGCATCACTGCCTGCTCGACACGCTTGGCTGCGGGCTGGAGGCGCTGTCCTTCCCCGCCTGCAGCAAGCTGCTGGGTCCGCTGGTGCCGGGCATCAGCGTGGCCAATGGCGCGCGCGTGCCAGGCACCAACTTCGTGCTGGATCCGGTGCAGGCGGCTTTCAACATCGGCGCGATGGTGCGCTGGCTGGATTTCAACGACACCTGGCTGGCCGCCGAATGGGGTCACCCTTCGGACAACCTCGGTGGCATCCTCGCCGTAGCCGACTGGCTCGGCCGCAATGCAGCCGCGCTGCGGCGCCCACCGCCGACCGTGCACGACGTGCTGCTGGCGATGATCAAGGCGCACGAGATCCAGGGCGTGTTGGCGCTGGAGAACTCCTTCAACCGCGTTGGTCTGGACCACGTGCTGCTGGTCAAGGTGGCCACCACCGCCGTTGTCGCGCAGATGCTCGGGTTGGACCGCGAGCGCATGCTCAATGCGGTGTCGCTGGCCTGGGTGGACGGGCAGGCGCTGCGCACCTACCGGCATGCGCCCAACACCGGCTCGCGCAAGAGCTGGGCAGCCGGTGATGCGACCAGCCGTGGCGTGCGCCTGGCGCTGATGGCCGCCACCGGCGAGATGGGCTACCCCAGCGTGCTCAGTGCACCGACCTGGGGCTTCGAGGCGGTATCGATGCATGGCCGGGCGCTGACCCTCGGCCGCCCCTTCGGCAGCTACGTGATGGAGAACGTGCTGTTCAAGATCAGTTTCCCGGCCGAATTCCACGGGCAGACGGCGGTGGAGGCGGCGATCATCCTGCACCAGCAGCTGCGCGCGCAGGGGCGAACGGCCAATGACATCGAACACATCGCGATCCGTACCCAGGAAGCCTGCATCCGCATCATCGACAAGCAGGGCCCGTTGCATAATCCCGCCGACCGCGACCACTGCGTGCAGTACATGGTGGCCATCGCGTTGCTGCATGGACGGCTGGTGGCCGAGGACTACGAGGACGACATGGCGGCCGATCCGCGCATCGACACGCTGCGCGCGAAGATGGCCTGCCATGAAGACCCGCAGCTCAGTGCCGACTACCTGGACCCGGACAAGCGCAGCATCGCCAACGGCCTGAAGGTGCGTTTCGACGACGGCAGCGCGCTGCCGGAGGTGCTGGTGGAGTACCCGCTGGGCCACGCGCGCCGGCGCGAAGAGGGTATCCCGCTGCTGATGGACAAGTTCCGCCGGCACCTGGCGCACCGCTTCCCCACCGCCCAGCAGCAGCGCATCCTGGCCGCCTCGCTGGACCCGGTGGCGCTGGCGGCGATGCCGGTGACCGACTACGTGGACCTGTACCTGCCGGGGTAGGGCGGGGCCCGTTCCGATGCTCCACCGGGCACCCGCGCTGGACCTGCCCTGGTAGATGCCAACCTTGGTTGGCACAGCGCCGGCAGCGGATGCGTGACGCACAGCGCCAACCAAGGTTGGCACCTACCGGGTTTCCGGTACCGGGTGCCCGGCGTCAACGCCTTGACGCGGCGGCCCTATAATGGGCACCTCGATCAAGGAGTGACGACATGAGCGGTCCGGCACGGCGGATGCGGTGGGGATGGACGGCAGCAGTGCTGGCAGGAGGCCTGTTGCTGGGCCTGGCCGGTTGCCGCAACGACAGCGGGCAGCTGCCAAAGGCCAGCGGCGAAGCCATCGCCACCAAGGCCGAGCAGGTGAAGGAGTTCACCCTGCTGCGTGCCTACCCGGACCAGAAGAGTGAAGGCCTGTCGCTGGCGCTGGAGTTCTCGCGCCCGTTGGTCGGCACCCAGGACTTCGACAAGCTGGTGCGCTTCGAAGAGAAAGTCGGCAACGATGACAGCAGCTGGACGCTGTCCGACGACGGCCTGACCCTGCGCTACCCCTTCGTCGAAGCCGGCAAGGAATTCAGCCTGGTGGTCTCGCCGGACCTGCTGGCCGCCGATGGCAGCCGCCTGGGCAAGGAACTGAAGCAGAAGGTGTTCAGCGGCGAGCTGAAGCCGGTAGCCGGTTTCGCCTCGCAGGGCAGTGTGTTGCCGGCCAAGGACAGCCGTGGCCTGCCGGTGGTGTCGGTGAACGTGCCGGAAGTCGACGTCGAGTTCTTGCGCGTGCGCGAAAAGGACCTGCCGACCTTCTTCAGCCAGTACCAGCGCGGCGGTCGCCGTGGCAGCTGGGAGCTGAGCAGCGACTACGAGCGCAGCCCGATCAACAAGCTGGCCGAGCCGGTCTACGTCAACCGCTTCATTCTGGGTGGCAAGCAGAACGAGCGGGTGCTGACCTACCTGCCGACCCAGGACATCAAGGAGCTGCAGGAGCCGGGGCTGTATTTCGCCCTGCTCAAGCGCACCGGTGACTACGAGGGTGAGTTCGATACCGCGTTCTTCTCGGTCAGCGACATCGGCCTGCACACCCGCGCGTACAAGGACAAGCTGTTCGTCCATACCGCCGCGCTGAAGGACGGTGCATCGCTGAAGGGTATCGACCTGCGCGTGCTCGATGCCAAGGGCGAGGTGGTGCTGAAGGGCAGCACCGACAGCAACGGCAATGCGCTGCTGAACTACACCCTGGATGCCACCCACGTGCTGGTGGCCAGCAGTGGCAAGGACACCAGCTTCCTGCCCTTCAACCAGCCCGCGCTGGACCTGAGCGAGTTCGCCGTGGCCGGCCGTGACAACGCCTGGTTCGATGTCTACGCCTGGTCGGGCCGCGACCTGTACCGCCCGGGTGAGACGGTGCGCCTGTCGGCGCTGCTGCGTGACAACGACGGCAAGCCGGTCGGCGGGCCTGGTAAAAGCGCCCAGCCGGTGTTCCTGCGCCTGAAGCAGCCCGACGGCAAGACCTTCCGCGAAACCCGCGTGCAACCGGGCGAACAGGGCTACATCAACTTCGAGCAGACCATTCCCGCCGAGGCGCCGACCGGGCGCTGGCAGGTCGAGTTCCGCACCGACCCGGCCAGCAAGGAAGCGATCCAGGGCATGACCCTGCGCATCGAGGAGTTCCTGCCCGAGCGCATGAAGCTGGACCTGGACAGCGCGCAGAAGACCCTGAAGCCGGGTGAAGACCTGCGCCTGCAGGCCAACGGCGCCTATCTGTACGGTGCCCCGGCCGATGGCAACCGCTTCACCGCGCGCATGGCGGTGGCCGCCGAACAGAAGCCGGTGGAGGGCTTGCCGGGTTACTTCTTCGGCGACCCGACCCTGCAGCTGCCGCGCGAAGCCAAGGATGTGATCGACACCACGCTGCCGGCCAATGGCCAGCTGCGCGAAGACGTGTCATTGCCGGAAGAAGCGGTCAAAGCGAAGGCGCCGATCGCGGTGGTGCTGTCCGGCAGCCTGTATGAAACCGGTGGCCGCACGGTCACCCGCACCCTGAAACGGGTGGTGTGGCCGGCCGCCGCACTGGTCGGCGTGCGCCCGTTGTTCAATCCGAACGACGGTGCTGATTCCAACGGCAACGCGCGCTTTGAACTGATGCGCGTGGATGCGGACGGCAAGCCGCAGCCGGCCAAGGGCCTGAAGATCACCCTGGTGCGCGAGCTGCGCGACTACCACTGGACCTTCAACGACAACCGCTG
Source organism: Stenotrophomonas indicatrix (assembly GCA_041545745.1). Classification (NCBI taxonomy): domain Bacteria; kingdom Pseudomonadati; phylum Pseudomonadota; class Gammaproteobacteria; order Lysobacterales; family Lysobacteraceae; genus Stenotrophomonas; species Stenotrophomonas indicatrix. The sequence goes on along the minus strand of CP168152.1, from coordinate 3,422,631 downwards.
GGATTACGATTTCACCCGCCGCTTCGAAAACAAGGAAACCCGTACCGTCGATGCCGGCGGCAGCGCGGTGGCCTTCGACTTCCCGGTGGAGTGGGGCGAGTACCGGGTGGACGTGTTCGATCCGTCCACCGGCCTGACCAGCCGCTATCCGTTCCGCGCCGGCTGGAGCTGGGGCGATGACAACCGTGGCCTCGATGCCCGCCCGGACAAGGTCAAGCTGGGCCTGGACAAGACCGGCTACAAGGCCGGCGATACCCTGGAAGTGACGGTGACCCCGCCGCACGCCGGCAAGGGCGTGCTGATGGTCGAGACCGACCGCATGCTGTACGTGCAGGACATCGACGCCAAGCCCGGTGCCACCTACAAGATCCCGGTCACCGCCGATTGGGAGCGCCACGACGTCTACATCACCGCGCTGGTGTTCCGCGGTGGCAGTGCGCCGAGCAAGATCACTCCCGCCCGTGCCGTAGGCGTGGTGCACGTGCCGATGGACCGCAAGGGCCGCACCGTGGCCGTCGGCCTGGCCGCACCCAAGCAGATGCGACCGGAGCAGGACCTGCCGGTGACGGTCAGCGCACCGCAGCTGGCCGGCAAGACCGCGCACGTCACGGTGTCGGCTGTGGACGTGGGCATTCTCAACATCACCCGCTTCCCGGTGCCCGATGCCGGCGCACACTTCTTTGCCCAACGCCGCCTTGGCATCGATGCCTATGACATCTACAGCCGGGTGATCGAGAGCTTCGACGGCAGCAGTGGCAAGTTGAAGTTCGGCGGCGACATGGCGCTGCAGGCGTTGCCGCAGGCCAAGCGGCCGACCGCGCGCGTGCAGACCGTGGATCTTTTCTCCGGCCCGGTGCAGCTCGATGCCAAGGGCATTGCCCGCATCCGCCTGAAGGTGCCGGATTTCAACGGCACCCTGCGTGTGTCGGCGCTGGTCTACAGCGATGACCAGTACGGCAAGCGCGATGTGGAAACCGTGGTGCGCGCGCCGATCCTGGCCGAGGCCAGCATGCCGCGCGTGCTCGCCCCGGGCGACCGCAGCACCGTCACCCTGGACGTGCAGAACTTCACCGGCAAGCCGGGTCAGTTCAATGTGCGCGTTGACAGCGAAGGCCCGCTGAGCCTGAGCGAGGGCACGCGCAGCGTGCAGCTCAATGCTGATGCCAAGACCACGTTGAGTTTCCCGTTGTCCGCGCGCGAGGGCCACAGCGTGGCCAAGGTGCGCGTGCGTGTGGATGGCAACGGCTTCAAGGCCGACCGCCGCTACGATCTGCCGGTACGCGCGGCGTGGCCGCAGGTGCTGCGTTCGCAGGTGCGCACGCTCGATCCGCTGGCGGCGGTAAGCCTGGATGGCAGCCTGATGGATGGGCTGATGTCCGAATCGGTCAATGCCCGCCTGCTGGTCAGCCCGCTGCCGCCGATTCCGTTCGCCAGCGCGCTGCAGGGCGCGCTGAACTACCCGTACGGCTGTGCCGAACAGACCACCAGCAAGGGCTACGCCGCGCTGATCCTGGACCAGGCCACGTCGTCCATGCTCGGCGCTGACGGCCTGGACGCGAAGACCCGTCGCGAGCGCATGGAAGGTGCGTTCGGTCGCCTGGCATCGATGCAGGTGGCCAACGGCAACTTCTCGATGTGGGGTGACGACGGCTACGTGAACCCGTGGCTGACGCCGTATATCGCCGAGTTCCTGCTCGATGCCAAGGACGGTGGTTTCGCGGTGCCGGACAACGTGCTGCAGAAGGCGCTGAACCGCCTGAGCGAAGACCTGCTGTCCGGTGGTAACCAGTTCTATGGCCAGGAAAAACGCGAGAGCCTGAAGTTCGCCAACCAGGCGTACTCGGGTTACGTGCTGGCCCGCGTCAACCGCGCGCCGCTGGGTACGCTGCGCACGCTGTACGACAACGAACGCAGCAAGGCCGTCGGTGGCCTTTCGCTGGTGCACCTGGGCGTGGCGCTGTCGCTGCAGGGCGATGCCAAGCGTGGCCAGGCCGCTCTTGCGGCCGGCTTCGCCAAGTCCAGCAGCGAACGCCCCTCGTACTTCGGCGACTACGGCAGTGCCGTACGTGATGATGCGCTGATGATCGCGCTGACCCACGAGAACAAGCTGGCCAAGCCGGCGTGGGATGCACGCGCGGTCGATCTTGGCCGTGGCCTGGATGCGCGCCGCAGCAGCGGGTGGATGTGGCTGAGCACGCAGGAACAGGTGGCCATCGCCCGCCTCGGCAAGGCACTGGCCGCCAACCAGAAGGCACTGGTGGCCGGCGAACTGGTGATCGGTGGCAGCACCGAAGCCATCGGCGAGCGCAAGCTGTTTGGCCGCAACTTCGATGCAGGACAGCTGGCCGCGGGCGTGCGCTTCACCCCGCAGGGACAGCCGCCGATGTTCGCCAGCATCGACGTGGCCGGCATTCCGCGCAGCGCACCGGCGCCGGACAACAGCGTGATCGGCGTGGAGCGCAGTTACTTCGGCACCGATGGCAAGCCCTGGTCGCCGCGTCCGCTGAAGGAGGGTGAAGCGCTGATCGTGCGCGTCACCGTCACCGCCGACAGCGAGATGCCCGATGCGTTGCTGACCGATCTGCTGCCGGCGGGCCTGGAGATCGAGAACCTCAACCTGGGCGATGCCAAGCAGTGGGCCGATGTGGTGGTGGATGGCATCACCATCAGCGACCGCAGCGAAGCGGCCGATACCAAGCACGAAGAGTTCCGCGATGACCGCTACGTGGCGGCGCTGAAGCTCTCGCGTGGCAGCAAGGCCAATGTGTTCTATCTGGTGCGTGCGGTCACCCCGGGCACCTACACCGTGCCGCCGCCGCTGGTGGAGGACATGTACCGGCCGCAGCTGCGTGGCGTCGGCCGCAGCAACCCGACCACGTTGACGGTGGTACAGCCGTGACCGTGCGGACGGGCCGCGACGGCGCGGCCCGTCCCACTGGATGCCGTGGATGAAGGTGGGATCGCTGAAAACGCGGCTGCCGCGCCTGCGGCAGCGGCTGCAACCGCTGTGGCCATGGCTGCGCTGGGGCACCGCTGCCTTGCTGGCGCTGCTGCTGGTGCTGGATTTCGCCTTCCCGCCGCCGTTGCCCAGGCAACGCGACACCAGCACGCTGGTGGTTGCCGCTGACGGCAGCCCGTTGCGTGCGTTCGCCGACGCCGAGGGCGTGTGGCGCTATCCGGCGTCGGTCGACAGCGTTTCGCCGCTGTACCTGCAGGCGCTGCTGACCTACGAGGATCGCTGGTTCTGGCAGCACCCGGGCATCAATCCGCTGGCGATCCTGCGTGCCAGCGGGCAGTTGCTGCGCGGTGGCCGCATCGTCTCCGGGGGCTCGACCCTGACCATGCAGGTCGCGCGCATTCTGGATCCGCATACACGCACCCCCTGGGGCAAGCTGAAACAGATGCTGCGTGCACTGCAGCTGGAAGTGCACCTGTCCAAGCGCGAGATCCTCGCGTTGTATCTGGAGCGCGCGCCCTACGGTGGCACCATCGAGGGCGTGGAAGCGGCCAGCTGGGCCTATCTGGGCAAACCGGCCGCACAGCTCTCGCATGCCGAGGCCGCACTGCTGGCGGTGCTGCCACAGGCCCCCAGCCGGCTGCGCCCGGACCGCCATCCCGAAGCGGCACAGAAGGCACGCGACAAGGTGCTGGCGCGCATGGCCGAGCTCGGCGCGTGGACGCCGGACGAAGTGGAAGATGCGCGCATCGAGAACGTGGTTGCACGCTCGCTGCGTCCGCCACTGCATGCCGCATTGCTGGCCCAGCGCCTGCACTCCGCGCATCCGGGGCAGGCACGGATCCAGAGCAGCATCGACATCGGCCTGCAGCGCACCCTGGAAGAGCGCGTCGCCAGCTATTTCTCCACGCTGCCCGAGCGCACCTCGGCGGCGCTGCTGGTGGTCGACAACCAGACCTTGCAGGCGCGTGCGTACGTCGGCACGCTGTCTTTCGGTGATCGGCAACGGCTGGGTCACGTGGACATGGTGCAGGCCTGGCGTTCCCCGGGCTCCACGCTGAAGCCGTTCCTGTACGCGATGGCACTCGATGATGGCCTGATCCATTCCGAGAGCCTGCTGGTGGATGCACCGCAGAGTTTCGGCAACTACCGGCCAGGCAATTTCGACATGGCCTTCAACGGACCGATCAGCGCCGCCAGTGCCCTGCGTCTGTCGCTGAACGTGCCGTCGGTCGATCTGCTGCAGCGGGTAGGTGCGGCACGCTTCGCCGCACGCCTGTCGCACGCCGGCATCCAGTTGCGCTTCCCGCCGGGCAGTTCGCCCAATCTGTCGCTGATCCTCGGCGGTACCGGCGCGCGGCTGGAAGACCTGGTCGGTGCGTTCGCTGCGCTCAACCGCAACGGCATTGCCGGCCGCGTGCGCTACACCGATGACGAACCGATGATCGAGCGCCGGCTGGCTTCGCCTGGTGCCAGCTGGATCGTGCGCGAGATGCTGGAATCGAATCCGCGCCCGGGCTATGGCGTTGGCACGTTCGACGTTGGCGGGCGGCCGCGCGTGGCCTGGAAGACCGGTACCAGCTATGGCTACCGCGATGCGTGGGCGATCGGCAGTACCCGCCACTACACCGTGGGCGTGTGGGTGGGGCGGCCCGATGGCACGCCCTTGCCGGGCCAGTACGGTGCGGTCACGGCGTTGCCGCTGATGTTCGAAGTGGTCGACAGCCTGCCGCGTCAGCGCGGCGATGCGGCGGCCGTGCCGATGCCGGCCAGCGTGACCCAGGCGGACATCTGCTGGCCGACCGGTGAACTGGCCGAAGCGTTGCCCACCGCGCTCTGCCAGCGACGGTTGTCGGCCTACCTGCTGGACGGCGCGGCGCCGCCCACGTTCCCGGAGCGCGACGCGCGGCGTTGGCAGCCCGGTCGTCAACGTTATCTGGCCGACGCGCGCACCGGCCTGCGGGTATCGGCTGACTGCAGCGCACCGCATGAAGAGGTCGCGCGTGAAATCGCGCGATGGCCGGCGCTGCTGTCACCCTGGCTGCCCAAGGCCACGCGCGATGCCTCACAGCTTCCCGTGCTGTCAGCGGACTGCCGCGACGATGGTCGTGAGGCCAGTGTGGCCCTGCATATCGATGGCCTCAACGAGGGCGCGACGTTGGCGCGTGCGCCGAATGCCGAGCACGGTGTACGCCTGCAGCTGCGCGCATTGGGCAGCGAACAGGCCGTGGATTGGCTGCTGGATGGCCGCTGGATCGCGCAGACGCGCGGTGCGCAGCTGATGCAGCGCGAGTTTGCCGATCCGGGGGCTCATACGTTGACCGCGCTGGCCGCTGACGGCGCCTGGACGCAGGTACGGTTCAACGTCCTCAGGTAGATGCCGATCTTGGGCATGCCCCGGCGCTACCGATGCACCATGACCCGGTAGGTGCCAACCTTGGTTGGCACGCGCAGAAGCACCCACCAAGGTGGGCGACTACCAAGGCGTTCACCGGGCATGACCCGGCGCTACCGATGTATCAGGACCCGTTCGATGTGCATGGCTCGGCACCCCTGATGCACCATGGCCCGGTAGCTGCCAACCTTGGTTGGCACGCGCAGAAGCTGCCCACCAAGGTGGGCAACTACCAGTGCGTTCGCCTGGCATGCATGGCCCGGCACTACTCCCCGATCCACCCCTCCAGCAGGTCGGCGAACTCATCGGCGTGCTCCTCCTCCTGCGCCAGGATCTCCTCCAGAATGCGCTTGGTGGTGGTATCGCTGTCGCCGATGAAGTTGATCATCTCGCGGTAGCTGTCGATGGCGATGCGCTCGGCCACCAGATTCTCGCGGACCATGTCGCGCAGGTCGCTGCCTTCCCTGTATTCGGCATGCGAGCGTGCGGTCAGCGTGTCCGGATTGAGGTCCGGCTCGCCGCCGAGCTGGACGATGCGCTCAGCCAACTTCCCGGCATGCGCCTGCTCCTGCTGCGCGTGTTCCAGGAACTCGGCCTTCACCGCATCGGCCAGCATGCCCTTGGCCATGAAATAGTGCCGGTAGTAGCGCAGCACGCACACATATTCGGTTGCCAGCGCATCGTTGAGCAGCTTGATCACCACCTTGCGGTCGGCGCTGTAGCTGTCGGTGATCGCTCCGTCCTCGATGTTCTTCCGTGCCCGCTCGCGCAGGGTCTGGCGATCGCTGATGCCTTCGATCCTGGCGGACGGAGAGGTGTTGCTGGCTTTGGCTGGCTTGTTGGACATGGCTGGCCGGTTTCCTGTGCAGTCAGGGTTTCAGGTAGGAAGGTGCTCCAGCACATGCTCGGCCGAAGACACCTCGAACTGTCCGGGTTCCTCGATCCAGGCTGCGCGTACCGTGCCGTCCACCACGTACAGGGCAAAGCGGCGCGAACGGATGCCCATGCCCGACGCACTGGCATCGAGCTCCAGGCCAAGCGCGCGGGTCAGTTCGGCGTTGCCGTCGGACAACATCAGCAGACCGTCGGGCACGTGCTGGTCGGTGGCCCAGGCTTTCATCACGAAAGGGTCGTTGACCGCCACGCAGTAGACATCGATGCCGCGATGGCGGAACGCCTCGAACTTTTCCACGTACCCGGGCAGGTGGCGGGTCGAGCACGTGGGGGTGAACGCACCGGGCACGGCAAACAGCACCACCTTGCGCCCATCGAACAGGGCGTGGGTATCAAGGGTCTCGATACCTTCGCGGATGCGCTTGAGGGTGACTTCCGGGATGCGGTCGCCGACATGGATGGTCATGGGAACTCCTTGCTGGGTGAGGGTAGGGGCCAGGAGGGGACGGGCGCGTCAAGACATTGGAAAACCCACGTATACACCCCATCTCTGTCGTCCGCGGGGGCTGTCAGCCACAGCATGGGGCAGGGCGATGGCTGGTGCATTGCGCTGGATCAGTCGGCCTCACCGTTGCCGCACGACCGGCGGCGTAGCATCGCCGGCGCGTAGAATGAACCCGGGGCAGCGCCACCGGCGCCGCCGAAGCGAATCGAGGTAGCTGGATGGAATTCAAGGATTATTACGCCACCCTGGGGGTGGAACCGAGCGCGGGCGACGCGGAAATCAAGACCGCCTATCGTCGGCTGGCACGAAAGTACCACCCGGACGTCAGCAAGGAGGCCGGGGCCGAAGACAAGTTCAAGGCCATCAACGAAGCCTACGAGGCGCTGCGCGATCCTGAGAAGCGCGCGGCCTATGATCAGCTGCGCGCGCAGGGCTATCGCCCGGGCGAGGAGTTCAACGTGCCGCCGAACTACGGCGGCGGCGGTTTCAATTTCGAGGAAGTATTCGGTGGTGGTGGCGGTGGCCCCAACGGTGGCTTCAGCGACTTCTTCGAGAGCCTGTTCGCGCGCCAGCGCGGCGGCCAGGGCGCAGGCCCCGGTCCGGGCTTCAGCAGCCACGGCCATGCACCCAACCGTGATACCCGGGCCAAGCTGTCGGTACCACTGGAGGCGGCCTACAACGGCGACAGCCTGCGCATCACCGTCAACGGCAAGCAGCTGGATGTGCGCGTGCCCAAGGGCATCCGCCCCGGGCAGGTGATCCGCCTGGCTGGGCAGGGCAATCACGGCGGCAACCTGCTGCTGGAAGTGGAGTACGCCGCGCATCCGCAGTTCGAGGTCGATGGCCGCAACATCCTGTACACGCTGCCGGTCACCCCGTGGCAGGCGGCGCTGGGCACCAGCATCAGCGTGCCGACCTTGGGCGGAGCGGTGGAACTGAAGATCCCGGCCGACTCCGATGCCGGTCGCAAGCTGCGCCTGCGTGGGCGTGGCCTGCCGGGCAGCCCGGAGGGCGATCAGATCGTCGAGCTGGAGATTGTCGCCCCGGCGGCGACCGACGAGGCGCAGAAGAAGGCCTATCGGAATCTGGCCAAGGCGTTTGGCGAAACGATCTGAGATCTGCTTCGGTGGGTGCGGACCTTGGTCCGCACGAATTGCGGTGGTGCCGGCCGCTGGCCGGCAAAGGCGTGCCAACCAAGGTTGGCACCTACCAGAGCAAAGGCGTGCCAACCAAGGTTGGCATCCATCAGGGCGGTGTGTCAGCCCTGGCCGGCGAACACCCGCTCCAGCACTTCGGACAGTTCGTCTTCCGAGAACGGCTTGGTGATGTAGGCCTTGGCGCCCTGGCGCATGCCCCACATACGGTCGGTGTCCTGGTCCTTGGTGGTCACCAGGATCACCGGAATGTGCCGGGTCGCTTCATCACGGGCCAGGGTGCGGGTGGCCTGGAAGCCATTGAGGTTGGGCATCACCACGTCCATCAGTACCAGGTCGGGCAGCTCGGCCTTGGCGGTCTCCACCCCGGCCGCGCCATCGGTGGCGGTCAGGATCTGGTGCCCGAGCTTCTCGACGATGCGCTGTATCCCCAACAGCTGCGACGGTGAGTCGTCGACGATCAGAATGCGTGCCATGTTGTTCCCCATGTGATGCCGGAAGTGTAGTGCCGGCATCCGGTTGGCGGGAGGGCGACAGCTGCCGTCCGTCGCCTGCCTGCGACGTTCAGTCGATCCGCACCACCGTGCGGCCAAGCGAGCCGCCCGCCAGCATGCGGTCGAACACCGCAGGCAGACCGTCCAGACCGACTTCGGCGGTGCAGATGCGGTCCAGGTGCTGCGGTTTCCACGCGTCACCCAGGCGTGCCCACACTTCTTCGCGCAGCGCGCGCGGGGCATTGGCCGACGAAACGCCGAGCAGCGAGACACCGCGCAGGATGAAGGGCATCACGGTCATGTCCAGCGTCGGGCTGGCGGCCAGGCCCGCACTGACCACGCTGCCGTAAGGCACGGTCTGGGCCAGCAGACTGGCCAGCATCGGCCCGCCGGCGTTGTCCAGGCCACCGCCGAAACGTGCCGACTGCAGCGGCCCAGTGTCGGCAAGGGCATCACGCGGCAGCACTTCGGCAGCGCCGATGCCGTGCAGGAAGTCGCTCTGCTCCGGTTTGCCGCTGATCGCGTGCACGGCATAGCCGGCGCGGCTGAAGATGTCCACGGCCAGGGCACCGACCCCACCGCTGGCGCCGGTGACCGCCAGTGGCCCAAGCTCGGGCGTCTGCCGGTTGTCCTGCAGGCGCAGCAGCGCCAGCGCGGCGGTGAAGCCGGCCGTGCCCAGCACCATCGCCTCGCGCGGGCTCAGGCCTGCCGGCTGGGCGATGACCGCGCTCGATTCCAGTCGCACGTACTGGCTGTAGCCGCCATCACGGGTTTCGCTGAGGCCGCAGCCGGTGGCCAGCACCGCATCGCCCTCGTGCCAGGCCGGATCGGTGGAGGCGACCACCGTGCCGGCCACGTCAATGCCGCCTACCAGCGGGAAGCGTCTCAGGATCCGGCCTTTGCCGGTGCCGGCCAGGGCATCCTTGTAGTTGACCGAGGACCAGTGCGCACGGATCAGCACCTGGCCGGGGTTGAGGTCGTCCAGGCTCAGCGGCACCAGGCCGCTGCGGTAGCCGGCGTCGTCTTTTTCGATGCGGAAGGCGGTGAACGGGGCGGTGGGGACCATCGGCGTTGCCTGACTTCGAGGAAAACGCCACCTTACCCGCTCCAGCCCCTTTCAATCCTGCCGGTCAGCCCCATCTTGTATGATCGGTAGTGGTTCATGGCTGGCGTTGCGGGAAGGGCCCGCGTCGCAGCCCACATCTTGATGGAGCGTGCATGGCCTGGAATACACCCGGCGGCAACAAGGGCGGACAAGGCCCCGAAGACAATCGACGCGGGCCGTTCGGGTCGCGCGGCGGTGGCAATGGTGGCGGCTGGGGCGGATTGCCCGGACCGCTGAAGGACCTGTTCGATGGCGGCATCCTGCGTTGGGTGGCGGCGGCAGCGGTACTGCTGGTGCTGTTCTCCAGCTTCCAGCTGATCGGCGAACAGCAGCGTGGTGTCGTGCTGCGCTTCGGCCAGTTCTCGCGCATCCTGACCCCAGGCCCGAACTTCAAGTTGCCCTGGCCGATCGAATCGGTCACCAAGGTCAACGCCACCGAGATCAAGACCTTCTCGATCCAGGTGCCGGTGCTGACCCGCGACGAGAACATCGTCAACGTCTCGTTGAACGTCCAGTACCGCATCGATGACCCGCAGCAGTATCTGTTCGGCACTGTCGATGCCAACCAGGTGCTGGAACAGTCGGCGCAGAGCGCGGTGCGCGAGGAAGTCGGCCGCGCCGACCTCAACGCCGTACTGAACAACCGTGGCCCGCTGGCCGTGGCTGCTGAAGAGCGCCTGCAGACATTGCTGACGGCCTTCAAGACCGGTCTGACCGTGACCGGCCTGACCCTGCAGGACGCCCGTCCGCCGGAGGAGGTCAAGCCGGCCTTCGACGAGGTCAATGGTGCCCAGCAGGTCAAGGAACGTCTGATCAACGAAGCCCAGGCCTATGCGGCCAAGGTCGTGCCTGAAGCGCGTGGCCAGGCCTCGCGTGCCCGTACTACCGCCGAAGGCTACAAGCAGGCCGTGGTGTCCAAGGCCGAGGGTGATGGTCAGCGCTTCAGTCTGCTGCAGGCCCAGTACAAGGACGCGCCGGAAGTCACCCGCAAGCGCCTGTGGCTGGAAACGGTGCAGCAGGTGCTGAGCGAGAACCGCAAGGTCATTGGTGGCGATGGCCGCCAGCTGATCTACGTGCCGATGACCGGTGATACCCGTGCCAGCACCTCGGCACCGGCGCCGGTACCGAACCCGGACGTGGTGATGCCGTCGCTGCCGGGTACCACGGCGGTTGAAGCTTCCCGTGATCCGGGCCGGCCGGTAGGCCGCCCGACCGGGCGTTCGAGCGGCCGTGAGGAGGGCAGCCGATGAGAAATTCCATTTGGATCGCCGCTGTCGTAGCGGTGCTGCTGGGCCTGCTGGGCTCGGTGTATGTGGTCCGCGAGGACCAGACCGCCATGGTCCTGAACCTGGGCAAGGTGGTGCGTTCGGATATCAAGCCGGGCCTGCACTTCAAGCTGCCGGTGGTGGAGACGGTGCGGGTGTTCGACCGCCGCTTCCAGGTGCTGGACACCGCGCCGGCCCGCTACTTCACGGCCGAGCAGAAGGACGTCAGCGTCGACTTCTTCGCCATCGGTTACATCTCCAACGTGGGTGATTACTTCCGTGCCACCGGCGGCGATCCGCGTATCGCCAACGCCCGCCTGGCACCGATCATCACCGACTCGCTGCGCAACCAGATCAACTCGCGCACCCTGCAGCAGCTGGTCTCCGGCGACCGCAGCGAGCTGATCGCCGAGCAGCTGAAGGGCATCAACGAAGCTGTTGCCGGGCTGGGCATGCAGATGATCGACCTGCGCATCAAGCAGGTGGACCTGCCCACCGACAGCCAGGTGATCAATGACGTGTACGAGCGCATGCGCGCCCAGCGTAAGCAGGAAGCCGCCAAGCTGCGCGCCGAAGGCGAGGAGCAGTCGCTGACCATCCGTGCCCAGGCCGACCGTGACAGCACGGTGCTGATCGCAGAAGCCGAGCGCGATGCCCAGCGCATGCGTGGTGAAGGCGATGCCGAGGCCGCGCGCATCTACGGCAAGGCCGGTTCGGCCGACCCGTCGTTCTACGCGTTCTACCGCAGCCTCGAGGCCTATCGCGGCTCGATGACCGACGGCAACGGCGTGATCGTGCTGGACAAGAACGACCCGTTCCTGCAGTACCTCAAGAACGATCGCTGAGACCGCACGGCAGTACTTCACGGGGCCCGGCCATGCGCCGGGCCCCGTGCTTTTCCGGAGTTCCCCCATGAAAGATCTGTTCGCCGCCGTCTGCCTGGTCGCGGTGCTGGAAGGCCTGTTGCTGTTCGCGGCTCCCGTGGCCTGGAAGCGCATGGCCGAACGCCTGCTGGACCTGCCCAGCCCGGCCCTGCGCAGCTTCGGTGGCCTGGTCCTGCTGGCCGGGCTGAGCCTGCTGTGGTGGGTACGGCATTAGCAGGGGGCAGATCCCTTTCCGCAGGAAAGGGATCTGACCCCATTCCGGACGTCCAGACGGGTGGCTGACCGGCTGGTGAAGCCGCCCGTCGGAAAGGTGGCACCGGACCCCGGAAACCCGGATAATGCACAAAAGCCGGACGGGCCTCCCCGTTCGGCTTTTTCCGTGTCTGGGCCTTCCATCGCCGGCCGCTCCCCGTTTGGAGCCGCCACCCAAGCGCTGGCCAGCCCCGCTGCGGTTTACCCGTCCGCGGCCCCGATGGCCGCAACAAATAGAGGAACCCGTCATGGGTCAGTCTGTCGTAGTGCTTGGTGCCCAGTGGGGCGATGAAGGCAAGGGCAAGATCGTCGATCTGCTCACTGAGGAAATCGGCGCGGTCGTGCGCTTCCAGGGCGGCCACAATGCCGGCCACACCCTGGTCATCAACGGCAAGAAGACCGTCCTGCACCTGATCCCGTCGGGCATCCTGCGTGACGATGCGCTGTGCCTGATCGGCAACGGCGTGGTGATCTCGCCGGCTGCGCTGCAGAAGGAAATCGCCGAGCTGGAAACCTCCGGCGTGGAAGTGCGTTCGCGCCTGAAGATCTCCCCGGCCGCGCCGCTGATCATGCCGTACCACATCGCCCTGGACCAGGCGCGCGAACGCGCTGCCGGCGGCAAGGCGATCGGCACCACCGGCCGTGGCATCGGCCCGGCCTACGAAGACAAGGTAGCGCGTCGCGGCATCCGCATCGCCGACCTGCATTACCCCAAGCAGCTGGAAGAACTCCTGCGCACCGCGCTGGATTACCACAACTTCGTGCTGACCAACTACCTGAAGACCGACGCGGTCGATTTCCAGAAGACCTTCGACGAAGCGCTGGCCTTCGGCGAGTACGTGCAGCCGATGAAGTCCGACGTTGCCGGCATTCTGCATGACCTGCGCAAGCAGGGTAAGCGCGTGCTGTTCGAAGGTGCGCAGGGCGCGCTGCTGGACATCGACCACGGTACCTACCCGTACGTCACCAGCTCCAACACCACCGTTGGTGGCGCGCTGGCCGGTGCCGGCGTCGGCGCTGATGCGATCGACTACGTGCTGGGCATCGCCAAGGCCTACGCGACCCGCGTGGGCGGTGGCCCGTTCCCGACCGAGCTGGACGATGAAATCGGCCAGGGCATCCGCGATCGCGGTGCCGAGTATGGTGCCTCGACCGGCCGCCCGCGTCGCTGCGGCTGGATGGACATCGTCGCCCTCAAGCGCGCCGTGGCCATCAACGGCATCAGCGGCCTGTGCATCACCAAGCTGGACGTGCTGGACGGCATGGAGAAGCTGAAGGTCTGCATCGCCTACGAATACAACGGCAAGCGTACCGAGTACGCGCCGCTGGACGCGCAGGGCTGGGAAGAGTGCACCCCGGTGTACCTGGAGTTCCCGGGCTGGACCGAGAACACCCACGGCATCACCAACTGGGACGACCTGCCGCCCGCCGCACGTGCCTACCTGCGTTCGCTGGAAGAGTTGGCCGGTTGCCCGATCAGCATCGTCTCCACCGGCCCGGACCGCGACCACACCATGGTCCTGCAGGATCCGTTCGCCTGAGTGACTGCCTGGTAGCGTGAAGAAAAAGCCCCGCGAAAGCGGGGCTTTTTCGTTAGTGTGTACGCAATGCCAGCAGGGAAGCGGATCGATGCCCGGCGATGTCAGCGTGAAAGGGACGAAGGTGCTGCGGATCACCCTGTGGGTGTTCTGGGGCCTGTGGGCAGCCGCTTGTGTGGTGCTGGCGGTGGGCGCTGTGGCCAACCACCTGGCCTCACGCACCCAGACCCTGCCGCTGGAGCTGAGCCCGGGTGCGAGCGCGGAGATCACGGTCTACCGCTTCATTGACGATCGCCTGCGGTTGCGGCTGCGCTATCCGCCCAACGCTGCCGACCCGGCCCTCGACCCCGACGTGCTGCTGCGCGTCGAAACCCCCAACGAGCATGCGGACTTCCGCGCGAGCGTGCGATCAGGCCCGCCCGCAACGGATGTCGTGCGCAGGGTGGAAACCGTTGAAACGGCGGGTTTCGCCGCCGCGTACTTCGGCTATGGCCGCGGTGACGCATTGCCCCGTGGCCGTTCCTGGCTGCGGGTGACCGTGCTGGAGGTGGAGCCGGCGCTGCTCGGCAGGCCGGCAACCATCGAGCTGCAACCGCCGCTGGATCTTCTGAAACTGACCGACCTGGACTACATCTGGCTGTGGCCGTTCTTCTTCTGGAAACTGGCGGCGCTGTTGCTGCTGATTCCAGGCATCGCACTGGTGATCTTCACCATCGCGCTGCGCAGGCAGAGCCCGCGCGCTGTATAGGCGTCCCGCAGAAACCGTGTGGGTTGCGACTTAATCCCCTCCGTCCCCTTTTTTCAGCAGCGGATAGGGATTGATCGACTCGCCCTTCCACCACTGCTTCTCTGGCCCCAATGTGTGCACTTCGAAATGCAGATGGGGAGCTTCGGGGTTGGCATTGCCGGTGCTGCCGACGTAGCCGATCACGTCGCCGTGCTTGATGGTCTGCTTCTCGGCCAGGCCGTCGGCGTAGCGCTGCAGGTGTGCGTAGTAGTAGCACCAGCGGCCGCTGGGTTCGAACTGGTAGATCGTCAGGCCACCGCGTTTGCTGTCGAACAGTTTCTCGACATGGCCATCGGCCACGGCCAGCACCGGCGTGCCGGCAGCGGCCATGATGTCGATGGCGTCGTGCACACGGCCTTCGCTGCGTGCGTCGGTGAAGGTGTCCTGCAGTTGCGACGGCGCAATGCCCTGTACCGGCAGCAGCAGGCCGGAGGGTGTGTCGCCGGTTGCTGGTGGGGCGGGCGCAGCGATTGCCGTCGCTGCCTGCTCCGCGGGTACGGCAGGTGCGTGGTCCGCCGCAACTACTGCAGAAGGGTGGACAGCCGCGCCATCGGAAGGCTCGCCATCGCGCTGCAGCCACCACCCGGCGGCGACGCCCATCACCAGTCCTGGCACGATCAGTTGCGCAAGTCGCATCGGCTTACTCCTGCATCACCACGACTACCGACGTATCCACCGCCGCGGCCACGCGCAGCGCATCCCAGTTGGTCATGCGCACGCAGCCGTGCGATTCGGTCTTGCCGACGTGGCCGGGCACCGGCGTGCCGTGCAGGCCGTAATGCGGCTTGGACAGGTCGATCCAGACCCGGCCGACGGGATTGTTCGGGCCGGGCGGAATCGTGGCTTTGCGATCGCCCTTCTTCGCGTCCCAGAACAGTTTCGGGTTGTAGTGGAACGGCGGATCCGGATACACACCAAGGATCTTCCACTCACCGATCGGCAGCGGGTCATGCTCGCTGCCCGACGACACCGGCACCTGTGCGATCAACTTGCCCTGTGCGTCCAGCAGCTGCAGGGTGGAGTCGGATTTGTCGACCACCAACTTGGTGGCCTTGGGCAAAGCGGCAGGCGCAATGTTGGGCACCTGGATGCGGCTGCCGGCCTTGCTCAGATCCACGCCGGGATTGAGTGCCTTCAACAGCTCCGGGGCGGCATGGAAACGCTCGCCCAGTGATTCTTCGATACTACTGAAGCCCAGGGATTTCAGTTTGGCCTGTTCGGCGGGCTTTTGGGGAACCGCAACAAACGGACCGGCCACATCCTCGGCGGTCAGCGTGTAGCTGGCCAGCGGACCAACCGAATCGGCCTGCAGGGCCCTCCAGGTGGCGTCGTCCAGTTCACCGCTGACGGTCAGCCCGTGCGCGGCCTGGAAGCCGGACACCGCCCGCCGCTGGTTGCTGCCCACTTCGCCATCGATCTCGCCCGGCGAGAAGTTCGCGCGGTCCAACAGCACCTGTGCGTGCAGAGGCGAGCGCGTTGCGGTGTCAGGTCCGGCCTCTTCGGCGATGGGCGCTGGCAGGCCGGCAGGTGGAGACGTCTGCGCGAAGGCGGGCGACATCAGCAGCGACAGGGCAAGCAGGGCGAGGCGGCATACGGGCATGGGCATTTCCAGACAGATAACGCCTTCACCCTGCCTGCAAACGCTGCGTAGCTGCCGTGAAAGGGAACTGATGCCGGCATGAGCAGCGGGGTGCATCGTCACGCCAAAGATCCACCGCAGAAGCGGAGGACGGCGCCTCACCAAGGTGAACGGCATCCGACGCAGGCGAGCGCGGGGCGATCAAGATTCCCGACAGGCAGGCCGATATGGGCGCATCTCCCCCGTTTTGGATTCACCCCATGAACTACTTGAGGAACGTCAGGGTTGCCTGGCGTCTTGGGCTTGGCTTTGGCCTGTTGTTGCTGCTGGTTGCCGCCGTGGTGGCCACCGGTGCTACCGCCACCACCGTGCAGAAGCGCGCGATGGAGCAGGTGGTCGAGGTTGGCGTAGCCAAGGTACGGCTGCTGTCGGAGATGCTCGATGCCAACAACCAGATGATGGTCGTGCGCCGCGAGATGCTGATCCGCCAGGGCGAAGACCGCGCCAACGACGAGCAGCGCATTGCCGATCTGGTCAAGCGCTACGAGGCCAGCTGGACTGCCTACCAGGCCCTGCCCGGCGATGCCGGGGGCAAGGTGATCGGCGAGACCATCGCCGCCAAGCGTGCGCTCGCCCGTCCGCTCAACAAGCAGACCAGCGAACTGATGGAGCAGGGCGATTTCCCCGGTGCCGTGGCGCTGACCCTGGGCCCGGTGCAGGAAGCGGCCAATGGCTGGAACAAGGCGCTGGCCGATGGCGTGGCCTATGAAGAAAAGGAAAGCCGCGAGGCTGCTGGCGAGGCGATCCGCCTGGGCGAGCGCAGCCTGTTGCAGCTGCTGGTGCTGGGTGGCGTGGCGCTGCTGGTCGGCATCGCCGCGTCGGTGTTGATCGGCCGCAGCATGACCGGCCCGCTGGCGCGTGCGGTGCAGCTGGCCGAGCGCCTGTCCAAGGGCGAACTGGACCAGGAATTCCGCCTTGGCGGTCGTGACGAGCTGACCCAGCTTGGCGAGGCCATGGCCAGTGTGCGCCAGAGCGTGCAGGCGGCGATCGGCGCGCAGCTGCAGATGGCCGAACAGCATGAAGCCGGTGCGATCCGTTACCGGATGGATGCCAGTGCGTTCCCCGGCGACTTCGGCCGCATGGTGCAGGCCACCAACCATCTGGTCGAGTCGCACGTGCAGGTGCAGCTGCTGATGGCCGAGGTGATGCAGCGCTATGCCATCGGCGATCTCAGCCGCGATCTGCCCGAGTATCCGGGCGAGAAGGGCACGCTGACCCGCACCCTGGCGGCGGTGAAGCAGAGCCTGATGGCGATCAACGCGCAGATCGATGAACTGGCCCGTGCCGCGCGCGCTGGCGATTTCAGCGTGCGTGGCGATGCTGCGGCATTCCAGTACCAGTTCCAGGCAATGGTGAACCACCTCAACGGCATGATGGCCAGCTCGCAGGCCAGCATCGCCGATGTCTCCGACGTGCTGCGCGCCATCTCGCATGGCAACCTCACCGCGCGCATGGAAGGCGAGTACGAAGGCGTGTTCGCGCGCATGCGTGACGATGCCAATGCCACCACCACGCAGCTGACCGGCATCGTGCGCGGCATCCAGGTAGCGGCTGACAGCATCAACAACGCGGCACAGGAACTGGCGGCCGGCAACAACGATCTGTCGCGCCGTACCGAACAACAGGCCGCGAATCTGGAAGAGGCTGCCGCCTCGATGGAGGAGCTGACTTCGACCGTGCGCCAGAACGCTGAGCTGGCCCGCCAGGCAGACAGCGAAGCGCATGCGGCCGGCGTTGCCGTACGCGAGACCGAGCAGGCCATGGCGCAGATGGCCACGGTGATGGGCGAGATCGATCAGTCTTCCGCGCGCATTTCGGAGATCTCCACGGTGATCGATGGCATCGCCTTCCAGACCAACATCCTGGCGTTGAATGCCGCAGTGGAAGCGGCGCGTGCCGGCGAACAGGGCCGCGGCTTCGCGGTGGTGGCCAGCGAAGTGCGTACGTTGGCCCAGCGTGCCGGTGTCGCTGCCAAGGAGATCAAGGAACTGATCGAGGACGCCGCTGCCAAGGTGCAGAGCGGCCTGGCCGTGACCGTGCAGTCCGAAGCCGCCATTGCGCGCGTGGCGCAGGCCAGTTCGCGTACCACCCTGCTGATGAGCGATATCGCCGCCGCCAGCAAGGAACAGGCGGCTGGCATCGAGCAGGTCAACCAAGTGGTGGTGCAGATGGACCAGGTGACCCAGCAGAACGCGGCGTTGGTGGAAGAGGCCACCGCTGCCAGCCGTGCGCTGGAAGAGCAGGCACATGCGCTGACCACGTCGGTGTTGGTGTTCCAGCTGGAACAGGGGGTGCGCATGCCCACCGTGTCTGCACGCGCGGCGTAAGCAGTCCGTAGTTGGAAGTTGGATGACGCCCTGCATGCGATGGCCCGCATGCAGGGCGCCGATGGGTCCAAAGGATGGGCACAGCTAGCGCCCGCGCGCGGAACGTTCGATCAACCAACCGGCCGCGTACAGCAGCAGCGTTGGAGGAACCAGCACCGCATACGCGGTCGACCAGTCCAGCTCATCACCCGTCGCGTCTTCATCTGTTGGCCATGCTTCAACGGACGTCGAAGCGCGCCTGCAGGGGCAGGCTCACATTCCGCAGCAGATCCCTGACCACCATCTGCGCGGTCCACGTGCCCCCCGGCCGCGGCGGTGGTGGCCGGTTGGGTGAGGGCGCTGCCCGCTACCGGCTAACCGCCAGCGCGGGTGCGTGCGGCCTTCTTCGCCGCGGTCTTGCGTACCGCCTTTTTTGCTGCACGCGTCTTCGCGGCCTTCTTCGCTGCGGTGCTGCGTGAGGCGGTCTTCTTCGTTGCTTTGCTGGCGGCCGCCTTCTTTGCCGGGGCTTTCTTCACCGCCTTCTTTGCAGCAGTCTTCCTGGTGGCCGCCTTCTTTGCAGGCGTCTTTTTCGCAGCGGTCTTCTTGGCCACCTTCTTCGCAGGCGCCTTGCTTGCGGAAGCCTTCTTCGCCGTTGTCTTTCTGGCCGCCTTCTTCGTTGCCTTGCGGGCGCTGCCGCTGCGCTTGCCGCCACCATCCTGCTTGTTCACGGTGGCCCAGGCGATGCGCTCGGCGGTGCCCTCGCTGGCACCACGTTCGCGCTCGCTCTGCTCGATATGCTCGGCCTGGCGCTTCTGCTTGTCGGTATAGGCGGATTTGTCACCACGGGGCATGGGAATTCTCCTGTCGTATGGTCAGGCCAGCAGGCGCAGCTTCGGCTCGCGTGCCCACTGGCGGATGGCGGCACCGGCGAGGAAGGCCTTGCTGTCTTCGGCCTCCACGGTGCCGGCATCGTTGCCGACGCGCGCTGCCTTCAGCAGGGCCTGTGCGCCTTCGTCACTGGCAATCGCTTTGAGGTGCGCCCAGGCGTCGCTGACGAAGCCGACGGCCGCCGCTTCCTTGGCCAACGCCTTGCCAGCATCGGCACTCAGCACCACCGCGACCGCATCGAAGATCACCGATGGGGTACCGGCCAGCTGTCCGTCGGCGGCCTGCACCTTGCCGTCGCTGAGGGTGGCGCCGCCCACTTTGGGTGCCACCAGCTTGACGCTGGCGCCAGCCTTTTCAGCGGCTTTGCGCAGGTTGGCGATCACTCGCGCATCGGAACCTTCGTCGAACAGGATGCCGATGCAGCGCCCCTGCAGCACTGGCTTGTTGCGGCCGATCACGCGTACTTCGGGTGCGGCGGGCAGGTCCTGCGCGGGGGTTGCCGTCGGTGCCGGGTCGGGCAGGGTACGCAGGGCCAGCCCATCGGCCACGCGTTTGGCCAGTCCTTCGTCGATGTTGCGCAGATGGCTGACGGTGCGCACGCGCACCTTCTCCGTTTCCACCTTCGACAGCTCGAACACCAGCGCCGAGGCCAGGTGCGCCTGCTCCGGTTTCTCCAGGCTGCGGAAGAACATCCGCGCCTGGCTGTAGTGGTCGGCAAAGCTCTCCGCGCGGGTGCGGCCTTTGCGCCCGTCATCGGCGCTGGCGTGGCTGCGGAAACCGGCGGGGGTCTCGCGCGGGCTGTCTTCCTGCAGCGAACTGGGGTCGTAGGCCACGCGCCCCTTCGGCACCTGCATCTGCATGTGGCCATCGCGCTGGTGGTTGGCGAACGGGCACTTCGGTGCGTTGATCGGGATCTGGTGGAAGTTCGGTCCACCGAGGCGGATCAGCTGGGTATCCAGATAGGAGAACAGCCGTCCCTGCAGCAGCGGATCGTTGCTGAAGTCGATGCCGGGCGGCACGTTGGCCGGGCAGAACGCAACCTGCTCGGTCTCGGCGAAGAAGTTGTCCGGCCAGCGGTCCAGCACCATGCGTCCGATCACCTGCAGCGGCACCAGCGACTCGGGGATGATCTTGGTCGGGTCCAGGTGGTCGAACGGGAAACCGTCGGCCTGTTCCTCGCTGAACAACTGCACGGCCAGCTCCCACTCGGGGAAGTCACCGCGCTGGATCGCCTCGAACAGGTCGCGCCTGTGGAAATCATTGTCGGCTGCCTGCAGTTTCAGCGCCTCGTCCCAGATGGTGGACTGCAGCCCCAGCTTCGGGCGCCAGTGGAACTTGACGAAGGTGGAGTTCCCTTCTTCATCCAGCAGGCGGAAGCTGTGGATGCCGAAACCTTCGATGGTGCGCAGCGAGCGTGGGATCGTGCGGTCGCTCATCGCCCACATGATCATATGCATCGATTCGGGCATCAACGAGACGAAATCCCAGAACGTGTCGTGCGCGCTGGCGGCCTGCGGGAACGCGCGGTCCGGTTCCATCTTCACCGCATGGATCAGGTCGGGGAACTTGATCGCGTCCTGGATGAAGAACACCGGAATGTTGTTGCCGACCAGGTCCCAGTTGCCCTCCCTGGTGTAGAACTTCACCGCGAAGCCGCGCACGTCGCGCGGGGTGTCGACCGAGCCAGCGCCGCCGGCGACGGTGGAGAAGCGGGTGAACACCGGCGTCTTCACCCCGACCTCGGTGAGGATCTTCGCCCGGGTCACCTTGCCCAGCGAGCGGGTCAGTTCGAAGTAGCCATGGGCGGCCGAACCGCGCGCGTGGACGATGCGCTCGGGAATGCGCTCGTGGTCGAAGTGGGTGATCTTCTCGCGCAGCAGGAAGTCTTCCAGCAGGGTCGGGCCACGCGGCCCTTGGCGCAGGGAATTCTGGTTGTCGGCGACCGGGATGCCCTGGTTGCTGGTCAGTACCGGATGGGCGCCTCCTGCGAGCTGATGCAGTTCATCGCCCTGGCCGCGGCTGTCACGGTCGGCGGAGGGAGTGGCGGGAGCGCGCTTGCCGGTCGGCTTGCTGGCGGCCATGGAGGATCTCCTGGAGCGGGTAGGGGCAGACTCCAGACACTGGCGCTGGCGGCGTTAATGCACGGTCCCGTAGGAGTGAACGCGCAGACAAATCGGCGGCTCGGGTATGCTTGCCGCATGCGAGTCGAACCCGCCGACATCGAAGCCCTGTTCGACGCCATTCCGGACGTGCTGTTCTTCATGAAGGACCGCCAGGGCCGCTACACCTACGTCAACCAGACCATGCTGCGACGGCTGGGCCTGCGTGCGCGCAAGGACGTGATCGGCCGCACCGCGGCCGAGATCTACCCCACCGGCCTGAGTGCGGACTATGTCGACCAGGACGCACGCGTGCTGTCCGGCGAGGTGATCGAGAACCTGATGGAACTGCACCTGTTCGCCAACCGCGAACCGGGCTGGTGCTTGACCTGCAAACGCCCGTTGGTGGTGGACGGGCAGGTCGAGGGCCTGATCGGCATCTCCCGCGACCTCGGCCAGAAGGACAGCCTGGGCACCCAGTATGAGCAGCTTCGTCTGGCCTTGGCCCACCTCAATACGCACTACGCCGAGAACGTGCGCATGCAGACCCTGCTGGACATCACCGGATTCTCGTTGTCCAAGCTGGAGCGCAGCTTCCGCAAGGTGTTCCAGATGACCCCGCAGCAGGTGCTGACCCGGTTGCGGATCCAGATGGCCATGCACCTGCTGCATGGCAACGAGAGCATCGCCTGCATCGGCCAGGCCTGCGGTTTCAGCGACCAGAGCGCGTTCACCCGCAAGTTCAAGGCTGAAACCGGTTTCTCACCACGCGCCTATCGCGCCCGTATTGGTGGGAATGTCAGCGGTAATCTCGGCGAGCCGGTACCGGCCTGAGTTCCCTGCTGCGCTGTGCCTATCCCCGCGGCGGCTGGACACGGTAAGGTGTCGCCCTTGTCGCCGCCGCCAGCCCTGCCGATGCCCGCCACCCCCGATCAGACCGCTTCGCCCTCCCGCCTCGGCCATTCGCTCAAGCCACGCCAGCTGATCATGATGGGGCTGGGCAGCGCCATCGGCGCCGGCCTGTTCCTCGGCTCCGGCGTGGGCGTGCAGGCGGCCGGCCCGGCGGTGCTGGTGTCCTACCTGGTGGCCGGTGCGCTGGTGATCATCGTCATGAACGCGCTGGGCGAAATGGCCGCCGCCAAGCCGACCAGCGGTGCGTTCTCGGTGTATGCGGCCGATGCCATGGGCGCCACCGCGGGCGCCACCGTGGGCTGGCTGTGGTGGGTGCAGCTGGTCATCGTGATCGCCGCCGAGGCGGTGGGTGCGGCCGGGTTGCTGGCCACGGTCTGGCCGGTGGTGCCGGTACCGATGGCGGCACTGGCATTCATGCTGTTCTTCACCGCGATCAACCTGCTCGGGGTAAAGAACTTCGGTGAGTTCGAATTCTGGTTCGCCATCCTCAAGGTGGCGGCGATCCTGGCATTCATCGCTGTTGGCGTGGCGCTGCTGATGGGCTGGCTGCCGCAGGTGGCCTCGCCGGGCCTGAGCAACTTCACCGAGCACGGTGGCTTCGCACCGAAGGGCCTGGCCGGCATCGGCGCGGCGCTGCTGGTGGTGGTGTTCGCCTTCGGCGGCACCGAGATCGTGGCCGTCGCGGCGGCGGAAACCGAGGACCCCGAGCGCAGCATCGCCCGTGCCATCCGCACCGTGGCCTGGCGCATCCTGGTGTTCTACATCGGTTCGCTGAGCGTGATCATCGCCGTGGTGCCGTGGACCAGCGAAGCGCTGAAATCGCCGTTCGCCGCGGTTCTCGATGTCGCCAATATTCCGGGTGCGGCCACGGCCATCACCCTGATCGCAGTGATTGCCCTGCTGTCGGCGCTCAATGCCAATCTCTACGGCGCCTCGCGCATGATGTATTCGCTGGCGCAACGCCGCGAAGCACCGGCCGTGCTGGGCTGGACCGACCCGCGCCAGGTGCCGGTGATCGCGGTGCTGGCCAGCGTCCTGTTCGGCTTCGCTGCCACCATCATGGAACTGCTGTTCCCGGACAAGGTGTTGCCGGTGCTGCTGAACATCGTCGGTTCCACCTGCCTGCTGGTGTGGACGTTGTCGCTGGTTTCGCAGCTGGTGCTGCGCCGTCGCGCCGACCGCCTGGGCACGCGCCTGCCGTTCCGCATGGCCGGCTTCCCGTGGCTGACCGTCTGCGCGCTGGCGATCCTGGCGCTGATCTTCGGCCTGCTGCTGAGTGAAGCGCATACGCGCCTGCAGTTCCTGTCGATGGTGGCGCTGACGGCGACCATCGCGGCCAGCAGCGCCATTGCACGGCGCATGCGCGAGGCGTGATGGGGCCGCCGGGCATGGCCCGGCGCTACCGATACGCCGCGCCCACATTCCGCGTGCCATCCTGATCGGGTGGGCCATCACCGGCCCGACGAACGGGAGCACCGCATGCTGCGCAGCCGTCCCTTCCTGATGTTCACCGGCCAGGCCGAAGCCGCGCTGGCCCTGTACGCCGAAGCCTTCGCGGAATTCCGCCTGCTGGCCCTGCAGCGCCATCCGGACGGGGCGGGCGCGGGCGTGCCCGGACAGGTCCGCCAGGCCATTTTCCTGCTCGGCGGCACCCACTACCTGTGCTTCGACAGCCTGGATGTGCATGACTTCACGTTCACGCCCTCGATGTCGCTGTTCGTGGAATGTGCGGGTGCCGAATCGTTCGAGCGTGCCGCGCGCGTGCTGGGCGACGGCGGGCATTGGCTGATGCCGGTGGGCGACTACGAGTTCAGCAGCCGCTATGGCTGGGTGCAGGACCGCTTCGGCGTGTCGTGGCAGTTGAGCCTGGGGCAGATGCCGGACCCGTGACGGCAGGGCATCCACGCATGGCGTGGATCTACTGCAAAGGAAAACGGCCCGCTTGCGCGGGCCGTTCTCAATTCCGGTACCGCGAAGGCTTACGCCTCTACTTCATCGTACTTGTAGGCATCGACCGGGATGCAGGCACACATCACGTTCTTGTCGCCGTACACGTTGTCGACGCGTGCCACCGGCGGCCAGTACTTCTGCAGCTTCAGGCTCGGCAGCGGGAACGCGGCCAGCTCGCGCGGGTAGGCGTGGGTCCATTCGCTGGCGGTCACTGCGGTCGCCGTGTGCGGCGCGTTCTTCAGCGGGTTGTCCTCGCGGTCCAGGCGGCCGTCTTCGATCGCGGTGATCTCTTCGCGGATCTGGATCATCGCGTCGATGAAGCGGTCCAGCTCGTGCAGCGATTCGCTCTCGGTCGGCTCGACCATCAGCGTGCCGGCCACCGGGAAGCTCAGGGTCGGGGCATGGAAGCCGAAGTCGATCAGGCGCTTGGCCACGTCTTCAGCACCGATGCCGCTGGTCTTCTCCAGCGGACGCACGTCCAGGATGCACTCATGCGCGACCAGGCCGTTGCGACCGGTGTACAGGGTCTTGAAGTGCGGGGCCAGGCGCTTGGCGATGTAGTTGGCGTTGAGCTGGGCGACCTGGGTGGCCTTGCGCAGGCCTTCGGTGCCCATCATCGCGATGTACATCCAGCTGATCGGCAGGATCGAGGCGCTGCCGAAGCTGGCGGCGCTGACCATGCCGACCGGACCGTTGTCACCCAGCTTGCCCGGCAGGAACGGGGCAAGGTGCGACTTGACCGCACACGGGCCAACGCCCGGGCCGCCGCCGCCGTGCGGGATGCAGAAGGTCTTGTGCAGGTTCAGGTGCGAAACGTCCGAACCCCACTTGCCCGGCTTGGCCACGCCGACCAGGGCGTTCATGTTGGCACCGTCGGTGTACACCTGGCCGCCGTGCTTGTGGATGATCTCGCAGATCTCCACCACCTCTTCCTCGAACACGCCGTGCGTGGACGGGTAGGTCATCATGATTGCGGCCAGGCGGTCGCTGTACTTCTCGGCGTTGAGGCGGATGTCCTCGACGTCGACGTTGCCGTTGGCATCGGTCTTGGTGACCACGACCTTCATACCGCACATCTGTGCCGAGGCCGGGTTGGTGCCGTGCGCCGAATCCGGGATCAGGCAGATATCTCGGTGATCTTCGCCACGCGAGCGGTGGTAGGCGCGGATCGCCAGCAGGCCGGCGTACTCGCCCTGCGCACCGGAGTTCGGCTGCAGGCTGACGGCGTCGTAGCCGGTGCACTCGACCAGCATCGCTTCCAGCGAATCGATCAGTTCCTTGTAGCCCAGCGCCTGCTCGGCCGGCACCAGCGGGTGGATCTGCGAGAACTCCGGCCAGGTCACCGGAATCATTTCGGCGGTGGCGTTGAGCTTCATGGTGCACGAGCCCAGCGGGATCATCGTGCGGTCCATCGCCAGGTCCTTGTCGGCCAGCGAACGCAGGTAGCGCAGCAGTTCGTGCTCGCTGTGGTGGGTGTTGAACACCGGGTGGGTCAGGAACGCGGACTGGCGCAGCAGGCCGGCCGGCAGTGCGTCGGCGGTGCTGGCATCCAGCGCGTCCACGTCAACGTTGGCACCGAACAGCGCGCCCACGGCGACGATGTCGGCGCGGGTGGTGGTCTCGTCCAGGCTGATGCCGACCGAGCTGCTGTCGATCGCACGCAGGTTGTAGCCGGCAGCACGGGCCTTGGCATGGATCGCGTCGGCGTCGATACCGGTGACGTGCAGGGTGTCGAAGAAGTCGGCACCGACCTGCACACCGGCGGTGCGCAGCGCGCTGGCCAGGATCGCGGCCAGGCGATGGGTGCGGCGGGCGATGCGGGTCAGGCCTTCCGGACCGTGGTAGACGGCGTACATCGAGGCCATCACCGCCAGCAGCACCTGTGCGGTACAGATGTTGGAGGTGGCCTTCTCGCGGCGGATGTGCTGTTCGCGGGTCTGCAGGGTCAGGCGGTAGGCCGGGTTGCCCTGCGCGTCGATGGAGACGCCGATCAGGCGGCCCGGCATCGAACGCTTGTAGGCGTCACGGCAGGCCATGAACGCAGCATGCGGGCCACCGAAGCCGAACGGCACGCCGAACCGCTGACTGTTGCCGACCACGATGTCCGCACCCCATTCGCCCGGGGCGGTCAGCAGGGTCAGTGCCAGCAGGTCGGTGGCCACGGCCACCAGGCCGCCGCGTGCGTGCACGGCATCGACC
The DNA here is from genome assembly GCA_041545745.1 of Stenotrophomonas indicatrix. NCBI lineage: Bacteria > Pseudomonadati > Pseudomonadota > Gammaproteobacteria > Lysobacterales > Lysobacteraceae > Stenotrophomonas > Stenotrophomonas indicatrix. The sequence continues at coordinate 3,396,409 of CP168152.1, read as the reverse complement.
AGCGCCTTGTAGTCGCCGACCTGGCCGAAGGTGTCCGGGTACTGCAGCAGCAGGCCGAAGGCTTCCGCTTCCAGCGCTTCGGCCGGGGTGCCCACGCGCAGCACGATGCCCATGGGCTCGGCGCGGGTGCGCAGCAGTTCCAGCGTCTGCGGGTGCACGGCGTCGTGCACGAAGAAGGTGTCCGACTTCGACTTGGCCGAACGCTTGGCCAGGGTCATCGCTTCAGCGGCGGCAGTGGCTTCGTCCAGCAGCGAGGCGTTGGCGATTTCCATGCCGGTCAGGTCGGCGCACAGGGTCTGGAAGTTGATCAGCGCTTCCATGCGGCCCTGCGAGATCTCCGCCTGGTACGGCGTGTAGGCGGTGTACCAGGCCGGGTTTTCCAGGATGTTGCGCAGGATCACGTTCGGCGTGTGGGTACCGTAGTAGCCCTGGCCGATGAAGCTGCGCAGCACGGTGTTCTTGTCGGCGATCGCGCGGATCTTCGCCAGCGCCTGCACTTCGGTGATCGACTCCGGCAGCGCCAGCGGTGCCGGCGACTTGATCTTGGCCGGCACGATGGCATCGGTCATTGCATCCAGCGACGCGTGGCCGATGACGCCGAGCATCTGCGCGATCTCGGCATCGTTGGGGCCGATGTGGCGCTCGACGAACGCCGAATGGTGCTCGAGCTCACGCAGGGAAGGGGTGTTCTGGGACATGGCGAAGGATCCGTCAGGAAAGGGCACACGCACGGGCACAAGCCGCCGGTCGGCGGTCTGCGGGCGCCCCTCTGTCCTTTTGCCTGAGAGTTTAAAAGCGCGGAAAACCGCAGCTTCGTGCCCCTTCGGCGCCGGATCGAACCGGTCTCTCCAGAGTTCTGTTACGGGTGGTATCGGGCCTGAGCGATTACGGGCGTTGCGCCTTCGGCAGCGGTGACCTGCTTCTCCCACCGTGTTGCCCGCCGATTATAGCCTCTTGCCGACGCCCGACGGTGGTCCGGATCGGCCTCACGGGCCTGAATGGCCGATGGCCCGGGCGTGCGTTCTGTGCACCCGTGCATGGCATCGCACGCATTCCCCACCTATCATGGACGAATTCTCGTATTCATCTGGCGCTGTCCCTGCTGCAGGGGATCGGCGCCCGCCGTGCGTGTCATGCATGGCCCTGCCGGACGCTTGCCCGATGACCGCCGCTGTTGCTCCTTCCACCCGCCGCATGGCCCTGTTGCTCGCTGGCCTGGCCATGTTCGGTCCGTTCTCGATCGACACCATCTTTCCCGCGTTTCCGCAGCTGGCCCAGCGCTTGGCGGTGGACGAGGTGGCGGTACAGCAGACCATCAGCGTCTACCTGCTGTTCTACGGCCTGATGAGTCTGGCGCATGGTCCGCTGTCCGATGCATGGGGGCGCAAGCGGGTGATCCTCGGCGGCCTGGTGATTTTCGTCGGCGCCTCGGTGGGCTGTGCGCTGTCCACCGACCTGACCACGCTGCTGATGTTCCGTGCACTGCAGGGGCTGTCCGCCGGCGTGGGCATGATTGTCGGCCGCGCGGTGATCCGCGATCTGTACCACGGCCACGACGCGCAGCGGCTGATGAGTCAGGTGTCGATGCTGTTCGGCATCGCTCCGGCCATTGCGCCGATCATCGGCGGCTGGATCCTGCTCAGCGGTGCCGGCTGGCCGCTGATCTTCTGGTTCCTGGTGGTGTTCGCGCTGGTGCTGCTGGCGGCCACCGCGCGCTTCCTGCCGGAAACCCATCCGGTGGAGGCCCGCATCGCCCTGTCGCCACGCACGTTGATGCGCGATTACGTGCGCATCGGCTTCAACCCGCGTTTCCTGCGCCTGGCACTGGCTGGCAGCATCGGGTTTGGCGGCATCTTCCTGTACATCTCCTCGGCGCCGGCTATCGTGATGCAGCACCTGCATCTGGGTGAAGGCGGCTTTGCATGGCTGTTCATTCCCACCATCGGCGGCATGACCACCGGTTCGTTCCTGTCCGGGCGCATGGCCGGGCACAGCACACCGGCCCGGCAGGTCTCCCTCGGCTTCACCCTGTGTGCGGTCTCAGCCGCGTTGAACATAGGCTACGTCAGTCTGGCGCCGCAGTTCGCGCTGCCGTGGGCGGTGATGCCGATCTTCCTGGGCGGCATGGGCATGGCGCTGATCTTCCCGATCCTGGCGCTGGCGGTGCTGGACATGTATCCGTTGCAGCGCGGTCTGGCGTCGTCGCTGCAGGCCTTCGTGCAGCTGATGATCAGCACCGTGGTGGCCGGCGTGGTATCGCCACTGCTGCACGACAGCCCGCTGCATCTGGCACTGGGACAGGCGGCCTTCTTCGCGGCCGGCTTCGTGTTCTGGTACTGGGAGCACCAGCGCGAGCGCGCATCAGAGGCAGCCGGCACGGCGCATTGAGCGTCGCGCAGGGGTAGGGTGCGCCATCACGCGCGGGCCCGTTGCGGCGCCGGGAGCAAGGATTAGGCTGGGGTTTCCAGCGAGCCGGTTCGTGGATGCACGACAGCCAGCCATCCCGATGTCGTCGTATGAGGTACCCGCATGGCTGCGCAGCAGACCTACCGCCTGTTCGAGGTGGCGCTGAAGGAGCGCCGCGTTCTTTCTCCTTCCCTGGACCGCATGGTGTTCACCGGCGCCGACGTAGCGCGCATGAAGACCGAAGGCCCGGACCAACGCATCAAGGTGTTCTTCCCCTTGCCCGGCCAGGACGCGCCAGACGTACCCAGCGGCGAAGACTGGTATGCCCGTTACCGGGCACTGCCCGATGACGCGCGGCCGCCGATGCGCACCTTTACCCTCCGCCAGCTGCGCGCCCAGGAGTGCGAGGTCGACGTCGACTTCGTGCTGCATGGGCAGACCGGGCCGGCCTCGCGCTGGGCCATGCACGCACGGCCGGGCGACCGCGTGGTGCTGCTGGCCCCCGATGCCGACTGTGCGGACAGCAGCGATGGCTGGGAGTGGAAGCCGCCAGCTGGGGTTGGCCAGGTGTTGCTGGTGGCCGATGAGACCGCATTGCCGGCGGTGGCCGGCATCCTCGAGGAACTGGCCGGGCTGGCCGATCCGCCGCGCACGCTGGCCCTGCTGGAGATCGCCCAGGCGGGTGATGCGGTGCGATTGAAGGCACCGGCCACGGCCGAACTGGTGTGGTTGCCGCGCGGGCAGGAGGCCCATGGGCAGCGGTTGCTGCAGGCTGTGCAGGCGCGGCTGGCGGCGGCCTCGGCCGTGGCCGAAGGCGCAGAACTGGACGACATCGACGTCGACGCGCAGATCCTGTGGGAGCAGGCTGACGCCAGCGCGGACGGCGCGATGTATGCCTGGGTAGCGGGCGAGGCCGGCGCGGTAATGGCGATCCGCCGGCATCTGGTGAAGGACTGCGGCCTGGATCGCCGCGCGATCACCTTCATGGGCTACTGGCGGCAGGGGCGGGTGCTGGACTGAGCCGATGCCGTAGCGGTGTGAACCGGCATGCGGGGGGCGTGGGTTATCCTTGCGCCCCCGCAATGCAAGCCCCACTGATGTCGACCTCTTCCAAATCCCGCCGCGACCAGCGCCGTCGCCAGGAACAGCAGGCTGCCAACAAGGCCGCCGCCACCGCCTCGCCCGTCGAGCCGCACGCCGAACTGCGCGACACGCAGCGCACGCTGCTGGCCGGCGTCGTCCGTCGCGATGGCGAATGGGTGCTGGGCATGGATGGCCGCATCGCCGGCCAGAGCGAAAGCGCGGCACAGGTGCTGGCGCTGATCATGCAGGCCGGTGAACTGCACGAACGGCAGGGCACGCCGGTGCGCTTGATCTATTCGGATGCGCTGCGCGATGCGGCGCAGGCCGAAGCCAACGAGAAGGGTCAGACCTTCGAGGAATTCAAGGCCGCGCTGGCCGCGCAGTTGGCGGCCAAGAAGAGCAACTGATCGCGCCGAATCTGTAGAGCCGAGCCATGCTCGGCTTACCGTGCGCAGCACGGTGGAAAAGCAGCCGAGCATGGCTCGGCTCTACAACACCTGGAAAGGGGCGGATCCTCGCGGACCCGCCCCTTCGTTCATTTCGCCGCCGCTGCCGGTGCCGCGTTGGCCTGCCAACCGCACATCTGGCCTTCGTTCTGCTGCTTCAACCAAGCGTTGACCGGGCTGAAGTACTCGATCATCGGGCCGGCATCGAGTTTGTCCGAGCCGGTCAGTTCCTTCAGCGTGGCCTGCCACGGCTGGCTGGCGCCCTTGCTCAGCATCGCCCAGTACTTCTGGCCAGCTTCCTTGTTGCCGTAGAAGGTGCACTCGTGCAGCGGGCCCTTGAAGCCGGAGGCATCGCACAGGCCCTTGTAGAACTGGAACTGCAGGATGCGCGCCAGGAAGTAGCGGGTATACGGGGTGTTGCCCGGCACGTGGTACTTGGCACCCGGATCAAAGAACTCCTCGCCACGGGTGCTGGCCGGTGCCACGCCCTGGTACTTGGCCTTCAGGTCCCACCAGGCCTTGTTGTAGTTGTCCGCGGTGATCGAACCATCGAACACGCCCCAGCGCCAGCGGTCGATCATCAAGCCGAACGGCAGGAACGACACGCCCGAAAGCGCCATGCGCATCTGGTTGTTGATGACCGCCTCGCGGCTCTCGGTCGGCGCATCGACCAGGCCGATCGAACTGAGGTACTTCGGCGTCATCGCCAGCACGATGGTGTCGCCGATCGCTTCATGGAAGCCATCGTTGGCACCGCCCTGGAACAGCGGCGGCAGTGGGTTGTAGGCCAGGTCGTAATAGATGTGGCCCAGCTCGTGGTAGATGGTGGTGAAGTTTTCTTCGTTGGGCTTGATGCACATCTTGGTGCGCACGTCGCCTTCCATGTTCATGTCCCAGGCACTGGCGTGGCAGACCACGTCGCGGTCGTCGGGCTTGATGAACTGGGTCTTGTCCCAGTACGACTGCGGCAACGACGGCATGCCCAGCGATACGTAGAAGTCCTGCGCACGCTCGGTCATCTGCTTGGCGGTGCGCAGTTCGGCTTCGCGCTGTGCCTTGTACTGCGCGGCCACGTTCGCATCCTTGCCGGCCTTGGCCAGCGCCGCGCTCAGGTTGGTCTGGTACTGCTTTTCCAGCGCCGCGGTGATGTCCAGGCTGCCGGCGCCCGGGTACGGTTCCAGCTGGTCCCACAGGTTGGACCAGTCCTGCTGCCACATGTTGCCCATCAGGTGCGCGGCGATCAGGCCATTGCCCACCTCGGCCTTGTCCTTGCCATAGGTCTTGTCCAGCTTGCCGCGCGCATAGCAGTGCAGCTGCTCGTACATCGGCTTGACCTGTTCCCACAGGCGATCGGTTTCCGGGCCGATCTGCTCCGGCGGCATGTCATAGCCACTGCGCCACATCTGCCCGGCATCGGTGAAGCCCATGCCCTTGGCACCCTCGTTCACCAAGCCGACGAACTTCTGGTAATCACCGCGCATGCTCTTGGTGGTGCTGTGCCAGCCCTGCCAGGCATCGAGCTGCTGGTCATAGTCGCGGCTGCGCGCCAGCACCTGCTCCAGTTCGCCCAGCTGGCGACACGAGTTCGGATCGTTGGCGTCGGTGCAGTACTTGCCTGCGCCGTAGCTGCCTTCCATGCGGGTGGCGATCTGGGTCAGTTCGGCCAGCTTGGCCGGGTCGCGCGGTGCCGGCATCGACGACATCAGCTTCAGCAGGTGGATCGCGCGCTTGCTGTCCTCGCTCATCGGCTTGCCGTCGAACTTGCCGGCCTGCTCGATCCAGCTGTTGAGCTGGGTCAGCGAACGCTCGTTGGCCTTGGCTGCGATGCGCTCTGAATCACTGTTGATGTAGGTGGAGGACAGCCATTGGGCCGAGGTCATCTCCGGGTAGGCCGCCTTGAACTCGGCATTGATGCGGGCCACGAACTGGTCGGCGGTTTCGCCGGCCGGTGCGCTGCTGCTGGCGGTATCGGCGCCTGGGGCAGCTTCCTTGTTGCAGGCGGCCAGGGCCAGCGTAGCGGCGGCGATTGCCGAAGCCAGCAGGAGATGACGATGTTTCACGGGCGATCCTTGGGTGGTGAACGACCGCCGAAGGCTAGTGGGCAGGGCTTGCCACCGCAAGTGGCGGAAGTCGGCCGGGCGGCGCCCGGCGCCCGCAGAGGCCCTCAAGCAACGTCAAAAGCCGGAGCAACAGCAAGAGCCGGCCATCTTTGGTTTGGCGGGGCGGTGTGGGCTTGCAGGACACGCCGTAAACCCATCCATGGGGGCTCGATGGCGCCATCCATGGCGCCAACGGTCCTGCAAGCCCACACCGCCCCACCTCTGACAGTTTTCCGCGATCTGGTAGATCCACGCCATGCGTGGATGAAATCTGTCAGGTATCGAAAATCAAAATGGGGTCGGATCCGTTTTCCGGAGGAAAACGGATCCGACCCCGAGAGATGGCCTGACAGATCGCGGCCAACTGTCGAAGGCGGGGTGGGTCCGGTTGCGGGGGCGTGAGCCGCATGGATGCGGCGACCGAGCTTACATGGACGTACTTGCAGCGTCCCCCGCAACCGGACCCGCCCCGCCCCCCTCAGAAAACCCGCTTCTGCTGTTGCTTCGGCCGTTGCTGTTGCCGTTGCCTCTGCGGGTGCAGGGCGCAGCCCTGCCGACAAACCCTCAACTCTCGCAGTTGGCGAACAGGTCGCGATCACGCTCGTACAGCGACGTCTTCACCTGCATCAGCCCAAGCACCGAGGGGAACAGGTTGTCGTGGTCGGTGTAGCTGGCCGAGCGCTTGCGCACGCACTGCAGATCCAGCCCACGGCTGCTGGCAAAGCCCGGTGAGAACCACATCGTCATCGGTACCCGGGTCTGCTCGGCCGGTGCGATCGCGTATGGCACGCCGTGCAGGTACAGGCCCTTTTCGCCCAGCGACTCACCGTGGTCGGACAGGTAGATCATCGCCGTGTCGTAGTCCTGCAGACCCTGCAGCGTGCCGATTGTCTTGCTCAGGAAGTGGTCGGTGTACAGCACGGCGTTGTCGTAGCTGTTGGTGATCTCTTCGCGCGTGCAGCGGCCGATGTCGCGGGTATCGCAGGTCGGGGTGAAGCGGCGGAAGGCAGGTGGGTAGCGCTCGAAATAGGCCGGGCCATGGTTGCCCAGCTGGTGCATCACTACCACCCGGTCACCCGGGCGCGCACGCACCTGGGTCGCCAGGTCCTGCAGCAGGATCTCGTCCATGCAACGGCCATCGGCACACAGCCCCGGCGTGGTCGCGTCCGACAGTGACTGGAAGTCCAGGCCCTCGCATACGCCTTTACAGCCGGACTGGTTGTCGCGCCACAGCGGCGCGATGCCTGCGCGGTTCAGTACATGCAGCAGTGATTGGTGCGCACGGATCTTCTTTTCGTCGTACTCGTGGCGTCCCCACGGCGAGAACAGGCACGGCAGCGACACCTCGGTACTGGTGCCGCAGGAGTGCATGTCCGGGAAATTGACCACCGCCGCCTGGGCCAGCTCCGGCGTGGTATTGCGGCCACCATTCAGGCCCCAGTTCTGCGCACGCACCGTTTCGCCCATCACGATCACCAGCAGGCGTGGCTTGCTGGTCGGCGCGCGCGGGGTCGCCTTGGCATCGGTGCCGATCGGCAGCTTCGGCGCGCGTTGTACCGGGTTGTCGCCGCGTAGCGCACGCGGCAGCCCCAGCAGCACATTGGCGGGCGTTGCCAGGTAGCGCACCTCGCGCTGGTTGCGCATCAGGGCCGACACATCCTGGAAGGACACCAGCGCGCCACCGAGTGCGGTGGCCGCAGCGACCAGCAGGAAGCCGATGCGCCACAGCAGGCTGCGGCCCCAGCTGCGGCGGCGCAGTTCAACGCGCCACAGCACCACCATCGGCAGCGCGGCCAGCAGCAGTACCGGCCACAGCAGCGACATCGTCAACAGTTCGCGGCTTTCCTTCGGGTCGGTCGCCAGCACATTGCGCAGCATGTCCGCATCCAGATAGATGTGGTAACGGCTCATGTAGTGCGCGGCAAACGCGGTGACCAGCAGCAGTACGCTGATCACCACCTTGGCATTCCAGCGCCACACCAGGATGCCCAGCAGCACGCCGTGTGCACCCAGCAGCAGCAACAGCAGCGAAAGCGCATAGCGCAGGCTGCCCGGATGGCTGGCCATGGCGCTGTGCCAGAACAGTCCATTGCCGGCCACAGCGAAGAACAGGCTGGTCAGCACGATCAGTGATTCGGTGGACAGCTGCGGCCGCCATGCGCGGATGCTGGCCAGTGTCGGCAACCGCAAGGAACGTTGCACCGATGCGTTCATGCCATCGCCTCCTGGCGGGTCGAGCGGTCCAGCTGGCGACGAACCATCAGGTACAGGCCCAGCGACAGCAGCCAACATATCAACGCGGTGGCAACGTCATGCGAGAGGAAATGGGCACCGCGCAGCTGCTGGCCGATACCGAACACCAGGCCACTGCCGAGGCCGATCCACAGTCCGGCCCAACGCCAGGCGGGGCGCCACAGCAGTGCGAAGAAGTACAGGCACAGCCATGCATATCCCGCGCTTGCATGGCCGGCGGGGAAACAGGCGCGGGCGGCCATGCTGGTCGGGCGGCTGCTGAAAAGGCCGACGAACGGTTCGTGTCCGCCATAGCGCAGCAGATCCCACGGACAGTCCATCGGTACCAGCGACTTCAGCAGCGAGATCAGCCCGGTGCCGAGTGCCACAGCCATCACCACATACAGCAGCGCCCAACGCAGCGTGCGATCGCGGCCACGGCGCCAGTGGTGGAAGCACAGCAGCATCGCCACCAGGGCCGCAGTGGTGCTCAGCCACTTGCCGGCCTTGTGCACCACCGAACGTGTCAGCCACGCATCCTGCAGTGCCCAGTGGCCGCCTTCCAGCCGGAACAGTTGGTCGGCCAGCCACTGGTCGCCACCGAAGCCCATCAGCAGGGTGAACATCGCAACGCCGATGACAGAGGGCAGCCAAAGATGGGTAACGGCAAAACGCGACGCCAATAGCGATGGCGCGAAGGAGGCTGCCGGGGCAAGAGGACGAGCGGGCATGCAGGGAAGGGGCCGTTACGGGAATCCGCGGCCATGCTCGTCACTGGCATGTCGGAGAAGGGTCGTACGTGCGTTTGCGCCGGGTTAATACGTGCGCGGCGCAAATCGTCGTTCAGTCTTCATCGTCGTTGGCGCCGGCGCGTTCGGCGTGGCATGCCGGGTCCCACGCAGTACCCGGAAGCAATTGCCAACGATTGCGGTTTGCAACACCGATCTCGATGACCTGGGTCGGATCGACACAGGGGCTCATCGCCTTGTCCAGCACCAGCAACCAGCGCTTGTCCGGGACCTCGGCCAACCATGGGCCAGCGTCATGCCACTGCTCCGCCCACGGTCGCTTGAAGCCGAACTCGCGCACCGGCCGGTCGGCCTGCAGCAGGTTCTGTTCGCGCCAGGCCACCAGCGCAAGTTCCGCATCGGGGCCGATCCGCATGCCCACCCGGCGCATCACCGCCGACGCCGAGGCATAGGGGTCCAGCGCAGGTATCAGCACCAGTCCGTACAGCATCCACAGCAGGCCGTGGGTGAGCAGCACGAGCGTGGCCGCGCGTCGTACCCGCAACCACACCGCCAGCGTCGCCACGGCGATGGCGAAGGTCAGCAGGCCATCGCCGAATACGGGCAGCAACGTGTCGGGCATCGCCCGCCGTGCCAGTTGCGCCTGTGCCCAGGGGTTGTCGGTCAGCATCATCACACCAAGCGCGCCGGTGGCCAGCATCAGCAGCAGGCTGTAGCCGAACAGGTAGCGGCGCACGCACTGGCGACGCAGCAGGCCGGGCAGCAACGGTGCAACTGCCAGTGCCATCGCCGGCAACATCGGCAGTACATACACCTCACGCTTGCCAGGACTGGCAGTGAAGAACAGCAGGACCAGCGCGGCCCAGCCCAGCAGCAGCCATTGGCGCTGGTCACCGCGACGCAGGCGGCGCCACCATGGCTTGACCATCAGCGGCAGCAACAGGGCGCCGGGCAGCCACAGGGTGGCGATCACCTGCAGGTAGTACCAGACCGGTTGGCGATGGTGCCAGGCGTTGGCGTAGCGGGTGCCGGTCTGCTTGAACAGCAGTTCGTGTGCGTACGACTGCAGCGATGCACTGGGTTCATGCAGCAGCGCCCAGCCCAGCGGCGCCAGCCATACGGCCGTGCCGAGCAGGAACGCCGGAATCAGCCACAGGAGGCTGGCGGGGTGGGGGCCGTCCACCACCTGGCCGCGACGGCGTTGGTACAGCCACCAGCCGAACCAGGGCAGCACCATCAGCAGCGGCAGGAAGCCCACACCCTTGGTCACCGTGCCGACGCCAGCGGCGAAGCCGGCCAGCCACAGCGCCGGCAGGTTGCGGCGCTCGCAGAGATGGCGCAGCAGGCCCCACAGGGCCAGCGTGGTCATGCCCACCAGCACCATGTCGATCTGCGCGCGCTTGGCCATCAGGCCGAACTGCAGGGTGCAGAACAGTGCGCCAAGCGCGTACAGCGAATGGCGTGGCGACCACAGCCGGCGCGCCAGGTCCGAAACCAGCCACAGGCTGAGCAGGGCGGCCAGCAGCGACGGCAGCAGGAACGACCACTGCCAGCTGCCGACCACCTGATGGGCAGCGGCCTGCAGCCACATGAACACCGGCGGCTTTTCGGCGTACAGCTCGCTGCCCCGGTGCGGCAGCAGCCACTCGCCGCTCTCCACCATGGCCCGCGCGGCCAGTACGAACCGTGGCTCGTCCGGTGGCTGCGGCTGGCGCATGCCAAGACCGGCAGCCAGCGCCATCACGATCAGCAGCCACAGCAGGGGAAGGTGCCAGCGGCGGGGCAGGGCAACGGGCACGGGGGGGCTCCGGCAGCAAAACGGCCATTCTGATGAGGGGCACGTGGGAAAGCCGTCAGAGCCGCTGCCACGGCGACCGCATTCCGACATCTGCGGCGCTACCATGGTGGCACTTCCCGTGGATGTGTCGTGCATGCGCCTGTTGGTGATCGAGGACAACCGTCAGCTGGTGGCCAACCTGTTCGACTACTTCGAGTCACGCGGGCATGTGCTGGACGTTGCCCCGGATGGCATCACCGGCCTGCACCTGGCCGGCAGCCACCCGTACGACGCGGTGATCCTGGACTGGATGCTGCCGCGCATGGAAGGCCCCGAGGTGCTGCGTCGGCTGCGCTCCGAGCACGCGTCGGAAGTGCCGGTGATCATGCTGACCGCGCGCGACGAGCTGCCGGACAAGATCGCTGGCTTCCGTGCCGGAGCGGATGACTACCTGACCAAACCGTTCGCATTGCCGGAACTGGAAGTGCGCCTGGAGGCGCTGCTGCTGCGCGCGCAGGGCCGCAATCCGCGCAAGCGCCTGCAGGTGGGCGACCTGGTGCTGGACCTGGCGACCCTGGAGGCGCAGCGTGCTGGCCAAGTGCTGCACCTGTACCCGGCCTGCCGCAAGCTGCTGGAAGTGCTGATGCGGGCCAGCCCGGGTGCGGTGACCCGGCAGCAGCTGGAATTCGCCCTGTGGGGTGATGAACCGCCGGACGGCGACCTGCTGCGCTCGCATGTGTACGAGCTGCGGCGCAGCGTGGACGGTCCGTTTGCCGACAAGCTGATCCACACCCTGCCGCGGGTCGGCTACCGGCTGGCGTCCACTGCAGATGCCGACACCCGGAACGATGACGATGGCGCGTAAACCCGGGCCGCTGTACCGGCGGGTGGTGTGGTGGCTGTTGGGCTACCTGGCGCTGATTTCGCTGGCGGTGTTCAGCGTGGGCAACTACGTGCACGAACACGCCGAGCACGCCGCGTGGCGTGCGCTGCTCAATTCGGAACTGGACAGCATTGTCGATCACACCGAGCACGAGCCGCACTATCGCTGGCAGGACTCGGATACGCTCAGCCTGTTCCGCTTCAATGAAGCCAACATGCCCGCCAGCCTGCGCACCCTGCATCCGGGGTTGCATGACGGGGTGATGATCGGCGAGCGCGAGACGGCGGTGATGGTGCGCGATACCGGTTCGATGGGACGGGTTGCGCTGGCCCTGGACATCTCCGATTTCCACGACCTGGAACAGTTCGCCACACGCTGGGTGATGCTCGCCGGCATCATCATGATCTTCGTCACCGTGTTGATGGCCTCGTTCGGCATGGAGCGCATGGTGCGCCCGCTGAGCCTGCTGGCCCAGCACATCGGTGCACTGCGGCCAGGCGTGCAGGGCCAGCGCATCGACGTCGATCCGCGCGGCAGTTCCGAGCTGCATACCATTGCCGATGCGCTGAACGATTACCTTGACCGCAATGAGCAGTTCGTCGAGCGCGAGCGGGTGTTCATCAGCACCGCAAGCCATGAACTGCGCACGCCGATCGCGGTGATGACCGGTGCCGCCGAGCTGGCCCTGGAACAGCCGGGCCTGCCTGAGCGCGCACGCCAGCAGGTGCAGCGCGTACTGCGTACCGCGCAGGGTGTCGAACAGCTGATCGAGTTGTTGCTGGTGTTGGCGCGTGATCCCGCGCGTCTGGCTACCCGTGCCGAGCGCATCGCCCTGGACCAGCTGCTGCCGGAGATCGTCGATGACCATCGCCACCTGCTGGGCGATAAGGACCTGAGCATCGGTATCCAGGCGGCGCCGGTGGACATCGTCGCACCTCTGGCCGTGGTGCAGGCAGCGATCGGCAACCTGCTGCGCAATGCGATCGAGAACAGCGGCCGCGGTCATATCGAGCTGCGCCTGACCTCGGCAGCGGTATTGACCCTGCAGGATCCCGGCCACGGCATGAGCCCGGAGGAAATCGCCGCGATCCACGCGCGGATGGCACGCGGTGAGCGTGGCGATCGCGGCGGCATCGGCCTGGAACTGATCGCGCGGCTGTGCGAGCACCTGGGCTGGACCCTGCAGCTGCAGCCCTGCAAGCCGCGCGGTACGCGGGCCACCCTCGATTTTGGTACATCGCGGCCAGGCTGACCTGTCCGTCGACCAAGGTCGACGCCTACCAAGCAATGGCCGCGTGCGTTCTGGTAGGTGCCAACCTTGGTTGGCACGCTGGCCGCGTCACCGCCCCGTTGGCCGCGCCACATGCTGGTCGATCAGGATCACGTTGCCATCCGGATCGGCCAATTGCAGATAGGCGGGACCTGCGCCATCGGGATCGGCACGTGCAGTGAGCGCAATGCCCTTGGCATCCAGTTCTGCCTGTATCTCGCGTACGTCCTGGAAGGATGCCAGTTCCTGCTTGTGCTGGTCCCAGCCAGGATTGAAGGTCAACAGGTTGCCCTCGAACATGCCCTGGAACAGGCCGACCACGATGCCGTTGTTGCGCAGTACCAGCCAGTTCTGCGCCGCATCACCACCGGTCACCGAGAACCCGAGCGCCTCATAGAACGCGTGTGAGGTGGCCAGATCCTTCACCGACAGGCTGACCGAGAAAGCACCAAGTTGCATGGATGAGGCCGGGAGGGCGATGCCGCGATTCTCGGCGGGCCCGCGTCGTGCCGCAAGCAGCGAAGCATGACCCTGCGTGAAGACAATGTTAATCTCGACTTGCGCCGCCTCATGCGGCGTTTTTATTTCCCGCTCTTTCGATCGACAGAGGATCCCATGCCGACCGAACCCGCTACTGCCCTGATCAGCAACGACATCGTTGGCCTTGGTCTGATCGCCGCCACTCTCGCCCTGATTTTCTGGTCTGCCAGCGGCCCGACGCCCCTGCTGAAGAAGATCTTCGCCTGGGTACCTGCACTCCTGCTGTGCTATTTCATCCCCGCCATCTACAACACCGCCGGTGTCATCGATGGCCACAACACCTCGCTGTACAACCCGGTCGCACGTGATGTGCTGCTGCCGGCGGCACTGGTCCTGCTGACCCTGTCGATCGACCTGAAGGGCATCGCCAAGCTTGGACCGAAGCTGCTGCTGGTGTTCAGTGCCGGCACTGCAGGCATCATGCTCGGTGCCATCGTCTCCTTCCAGGTGATGAAGCTGATCCACCCGGAAACAGTCGCCGGTGACACCTGGGCCGGAATGGCGGCATTGGCGGGCAGTTGGATCGGCGGTGGCGCCAACATGGTCGCCATGCGCGAAGTGTTCGGCACCGATGCCACCACCTTCGGCCAGTTCGCAGTGGTCGACGTGGCGTGCGCCAGCCTGTGGATGGCGATCCTGCTGTTCATGGCCAACCGCGCCCAGCAGATCGATGCCCGCAATGGCGCCGACACGCGCGCCATCGATGAGATGAAGGCGCGTATCAGCGCCTACGAGGCACAGAACGCGCGCATTCCCAGCATGACCGACCTGATGGTGATTGTCGGTGTGGCACTGGGTGCCGTCGGCCTGGCCCATGCCATCGCCGCACCGCTGTCGGGCTGGTTCAAGGCCAATGTCAGCTGGGCCAGCCAGTTCAGTCTCGACAGTCAGTTCGTGTGGGTGATCCTGTTGTCCACCGCGATGGGCCTGACCCTCAGCTTCACCCGTGCACGACGGCTGGAAGCGGCAGGCGCCTCGCGCCTGGGTACCGTGTTCCTGTATTTCCTGATCGCCTGCATCGGCATGCAGATGAACCTGTTGTCGCTGCTGGATCGTCCGTGGCTGTTCCTGCTGGGGGCAATCTGGATGGCCACCCACGTGCTGGTGCTGTGGATCGTGGCCAAGCTGGTGCGTGCCCCGCTGTTCTTCTTCGCGATTGGTTCGCAGGGCAACATCGGTGCTGCAGCGTCGGCACCGGTGGTGGCGGCGGCGTTCCACCCGACGCTGGCGCCGGTGGGCGTGCTGCTCGGCACGGTCGGTTATGCCACCGGTACCGGACTGGCGTACGTGACCGGGTTGATCCTGAAGTGGATGGCCAACGGCTGAGTGGTCCAGCCGGGCGGCGCCCGGCACCCGCGGTAGTATCGGCCGCTGGCCGGCAACCTCATACAGCAACAGCAACAGCGGGCATTCCGTGTGATGGCGGGGTGGGTCCGGTTGCGGGGGACGGCGCAAGTACGTCCATGTAGCCTCGGTCGCGCCATCCATGGCGCTCACGCCCCCGCAACCGGCCCCACCCCGCCTCCGACAGTTTTCCGCGATCTGCTGGATCCACGCCATGCGTGAATCAATTCCATCGGTATCCATGAACAAAGAAGGGGTCGGCTCCGTTTTCCAAGGAAAACGGAGCCGACCCCAGATGTTTCGCACCGTCAGCGGAAATCTGTCAAAGGTGGGGCGGTGTGGGCTTGCAGGACCGTTGGCGCCATGGATGGCGCCATCGAGCCCCCATGGAAGGGTTTACGGCGTGTCCTGCAAGCCCACACCGCCCCGCCAATCCCACAGAAACCCAGAGCCGACGCTTCGGCCGTTGCAGTTGCAGTTGCCGTTGCCGTCGCTTCTGCGGGCGCCGGGCTGCAAGCCCGGCGCCCACCGAGAACCTCAACAGCAGCGACCGCCGTTGCGCCCGCCATACCGCGCTTCCTGCCGCTCGCGGAAGAACGTCTTGTAGTCCATCGGCTCACGGTCCGGATGCTTCTCCCGGACATGCCGCACATAGTTGTCGTAGTCGGGAATGCCGCAGCACAGGCGCGCCGTCTGCACCAAGCGTCGCCAGATCCGGCGATGCGCCTGGTACTGCCCCACCGGAACCAGTTGTGTACTCATTACAGGTCCACCATTTCATGCGGCTTCAGCGCCACGTACGGGGTCTCGCGGTCGCTGCGCTGCGGATTGCGGCGCGCCGCCACGATCGTCTTGATCGAATACACCAGCACCGACGCCACCACCAGCAGGAACAACGCGGTCAGACCGGTGTTGACATAGGCGTTGACCACGATCTGCTGCATCTGTGCCACCGACTTGGCCGGTGCGGTGATGGTGCCGCTGGCCAGGGCGTCCTGGAACTTGTGTGCCTGGGCCAGGAAGCCCTGCGCCGGATTGCTGTCGAAGATCTTGATGAAACCGGCGTAGGTGGTGCAGATCAACAGCCACACCGCAGGCAGCGCAGTGACCCACGCGTAACGGTCACGCTTCATCTTGAACAGCACCACCGTACCCAGCATCAACGCGATGCCCGCCAGCATCTGGTTGGAGATGCCGAACAACGGCCACAACGTCTGGATGCCGCCGAACGGATCGACCACGCCGGTGTACAGCAGGTAACCCCACAGCGCCACGCAGCCGGCCGTACCGATGATGTTGGCGGTCCACGACTCGGTCTTCTTCAGTGCAGGAATGAAGTTGCCGAGCAGGTCCTGCAGCATGAAGCGACCGGCACGGGTGCCCGCATCCACAGCGGTGAGGATGAACAGTGCTTCGAACAGGATGGCGAAGTGGTACCAGAACGCCATCATCGCGTCGCTGCTGCTGGGAATCGCCTCATGCAGGATCTGCGCGATACCCACCGCCAGGGTGGGTGCACCACCGGCACGGTGCAGGATGGTCGGTTCACCGATCGCTGCCGCCGTGGCGGTCAGCTGTTCGGGGGTGATGGTGAAGCCCCAGGTGTTGGTGATGTAGTGCGCGGCCGACGCTGCATCGGTACCGATCACGGCTGCCGGGCTGTTCATCGCGAAGTAGATGCCCGGATCGATGATCGAAGCGGCCACCAGCGCCATCACGGCCACGAACGATTCCATCAGCATGCCGCCGTAGCCGATGTAGCGCATGTGCGCTTCGTTGGCCAGCAGCTTCGGTGTGGTACCCGAAGAAATCAGTGCATGGAAGCCTGACACCGCGCCGCAGGCGATGGTGATGAACAGGAACGGGAACATCCCGCCCTTCCACACCGGGCCGTCGCCGCTGGCAGCGAACTGGGTGAGTGCCGGCATCTTCAGTTCCGGCATCACCACCAGGATGCCGATGGCCAGCGCGATGATCGTGCCGATCTTCAGGAAGGTCGACAGGTAATCGCGTGGGGCCAGCAGCAGCCAGACCGGCAGCACCGAGGCGACGAAGCCGTAGCCGATCAGCATCCAGGTGATCTGGGTGCCGGTGAAGGTGAAGGCCGGGCCCCAGGTCGGGTCTGCGGCCACCTTGCCACCGAACCAGATCGCGGCGAGCAGCAGCACCAGGCCCACCACCGAGATCTCACCGATCTTGCCTGGCCGGATGTAGCGCATGTAGACGCCCATCAGGATCGCGATGGGCATCGTGGCAATCACCGTGAACATGCCCCACGGACTTTCCGCCAGTGCCTTGACCACCACCATCGCCAGCACAGCCAGGATGATGATCATGATCAGGAAGGCACCGAACAACGCGATGGTGCCGGGCACCTGGCCCATCTCCTCGCGCACCAGGTCACCCAGTGAGCGGCCGTTGCGGCGGCTCGACAGGAACAGGACCATGAAGTCCTGCACCGCGCCGGCCAGCACCACACCGACCACCAGCCATAGCAGGCCGGGCAGGTAGCCCATCTGCGCGGCCAGCACCGGGCCGACCAGCGGGCCGGCACCGGCAATGGCGGCGAAGTGGTGGCCGAACAGCACGTGCTTGTTGGTGGGTACGTAGTCCAAGCCATCGTTGTTGATCACCGCCGGGGTGGCCCGGCTCGGATCGATCTGCATCACCTTGTCGGCGATGAACAGGCTGTAGAAGCGGTAGGCGACCAGGTACAGCGATACCGCCGCCACCACGATCCACAACGCATTGATGTGCTCACCGCGTCGAAGCGCCACCGTACCCAGGCAGAACGCGCCGAGCAGGGCGAGCGCCGCCCAGCCTATTTTGGAAAAACCTTTCATGAGGTGCTCTCTCCCGGAAAGACAGGCAAAGAGTCCCGCGTGCCCCTGGCAGGGTCAATGTGCACGGGACCATTCAGCGGTAGTACTTTGGTCGTACATGGGTGTGGCAGGTGGCGATGTTCCCTCGCTGCCCACAACGCAGGCGGTGCCGGCGTGCGGACATGACATGCGGCGAACACCAGGGATGGAACAATCGGTTGCGACGGCATCCATTGGCGTTGCGCGCTGCAGCGTCCATTTTTACTGGCATCCATCCAACAGGAGTCACCATGAGCCTTCCCGAGCCGGTCCGCGTCCTGCGCACCATCCGTGGCATGCCCACCTCCGACGGTGCCGGTGTTCGCCTGACCCGGGTCATCGGCGGTCCGTCGCTGCCCGACCTCGATCCGTTCCTGCTGCTCGATGAATTCGGTACCGATCGCGCCGAGGACTACATCGCTGGTTTCCCCGAGCATCCGCATCGTGGTTTCGAGACCGTTACCTACATGCTCGATGGCCGCATGCGGCATCGCGACAATCACGGCAACGAAGGCCTGCTGACCCCGGGCAGCGTGCAGTGGATGACCGCCGGCCGTGGCCTGGTGCATTCGGAGATGCCCGAGCAGGAAAGCGGGCACATGCGCGGCTTCCAGTTGTGGGTGAACCTGCCGGCGCGCGACAAGATGACCGCGCCGAAGTACCAGGAATTCGCTCCAGAGAAGATTCCGGTGGTAGGCCCGGCCGAAGGCGTGCAGGTCAAGGTGATCGCCGGCACGGTCGAGGGCACGGTGGGCCCGATCGCACAGCCGGCTACTGACCCGCTGTACCTGGATATCGAACTGGCCGCCGACCGTGCCTGGACCTATCTGCTGCCGGAAGGCCACAACGCGTTCGTCTATGTGTTCGAAGGCGGGCTGACGGTGGGTGAGCAGGATGCTGCGCGCGACGTGGCGCGGCAGGAACTGGCGGTGCTGGGCGGCGGCGAGCAGCTGCATCTGTCGGCAGGTGCTGACGGCGCACGGTTGATCCTGGTGGCGGGTCGTCCACTGCGCGAGCCGGTGATGCGTCATGGCCCGTTCGTGATGAACACACGCGAAGAACTGATGCAGGCGTTTGTTGATTTCCAGGAAGGCAGGTTCTGAGGGGCAGCGCCGGGCCATGCCCGGCGGATGCCCGGCGTGCCGGATCCTGCGGGGACGCTGCAAGGCAGTCATCCCCGCAGCCCCTCAGCGGCCGTCGGCCACGGCAGAGGGCGTCAGGTTCATGCCCTGCGCAAGCTGCTGCAATGTGCCCAGTTCCTGGGAGCTGTCGGGATACAGCGCGATCTGCGCGTAGCGGCCCTTGTCCAGCTTGACCACGCTGATGCGGCGCTCGGCATAGCCCGGCGGCTGCTGGCCGCCCAGATCCGGCTGATACCAGTACATCGATTCACCGGCAAAGCTGCCCTTTTCCTGGCGCAGCGAGCGGGTCAGTGGAATGCCCGGATCGCGCTGGCTGAGCATCAGGCTCAACACTTCGCGACCATCACTGGTAGCTGCGCGGCAGACCAGGAAACCGGACTGTGCCTGCTGCTGCCATTGCAGGCCGCTGCTCGCGGGCAACGAAGGACAGTCGACCGGGGCCTGCGCGAAGGCAGATGCCGCAACGAACAACAGGCTCGACAAAACAACAGGCGCGAACTTCATGCATCCCCCAAGGTGGCGTGTCGTTGGCACCGCCGGTGTCACCGGCGGTCGAGGCATCCCATCCCCGGATGCCGTCCTGCCCGGCACAAGCGCGGGCGGATGACCAGACCTTAACGGAACGTGAGCGATCGCACAAATCGCGGTTACATCCGCAACCATTGCGGCCGAAGGTCGGCCGCAATGGCACGGTCACGGCTCAGCGGTCGTTGCCGATCCACTTGTAGATGATGCCGCCGCTAGCACCGCCCAGCAGCGGGGCGACCCAGAACAGCCACAGCTGGCCGGTGGCGCCACTGCCGGCAAAGAAAGCCACCGCCGTGGAGCGGGCCGGGTTCACCGAGGTATTGGTGACCGGGATGCTGATCAGGTGGATCAGGGTCAGGGCCAGGCCGATGGCCAGTGGCGCGAAGCCTGCCGGAGCCTTCCCATGGGTCGCGCCCATGATCACGATCAGGAACACCGCCGTGAGCACCACTTCGCACAGGAACGCGGCCGCCACACTGTAGCCACCGGGCGACAGCGCGCCATAGCCGTTGCTGGCGAATGCACCGGCCTGGCTGCCATCAATGGCGAAGCCGCTGGCGCCGGAGGCAATCTGCAACAGGATGAAGCCGGCCAGCAGGCCGCCGGCCACCTGGGCGATGATGTAGGGCACCAAATCCTTGGTCGGGAAGCGGCCGCCGGCCCACAGGCCCACGCTGACCGCAGGATTGAAGTGCGCGCCGGAGATATGGCCGAACGCGTAGGCGCCGGTCACCACGGTCAGGCCGAAGGCGAGGGCCACGCCGAGGAAACCGATACCCAGAGGATTGCCATCGCCACCGAACTTGGCGGCCAGCACCGCACTGCCACAGCCACCCAGTACCAGCCAGAACGTGCCGAGGAACTCGGCGGACAAGCGTTTACCCATGCTCATGTGTTGCACTCCTTTGACGGTCTAAATTGTGATTTATGTCACATTTCAGTGATCAGCGGGTGACTGTAGTGTCAACGCCGGGTGCAGGGATACACCTTTGGATGTGTGCAACACGCGATGCTCAATGCTCGGGCAGGGGAATGAATTCCTTGTCGTCGCCGGGAATGGTGCCGAAACGCCCGGCTTCCCAGTCGTGCTTGGCCTGCTCGATGCGTTCCTTCGAACTGGAAACGAAGTTCCACCACAGATGGCGCGGGCCATCCAGCGGCTCGCCGCCGAACAGCATCGCCTTCACCGGCGTCTTTGCGCGCAGGCGGCCGCGCGCACCGGCTTCGGGAATCACCAGGTGCTGGGCGGGAATGTCCACGCCGTCCAGCTGCGCTTGGCCTTCGAGGATGTACAGCGCACGCTCGCGGTGGCCATCATCGATGTCGATCTCTGCATCGGGGTCGAGGTCGATCGCTACATTGAGGGTGTCGGCGAACACCTTTACCGGCGACTCCTCGCCATAGGCGCGTCCGGCGATCACTCGCAGCCAGGCGCCGTTGCGACGCTGCTCGGGCAGCGTGGCGGCAGCATGGTGGTAGAACGCCGGTTCGATTTCCTCATGCGACTTCGGCAACGCGACCCAGGTCTGCATGCCGTGGATCGGGTTGTCATGGTCGCGGTCCGGTTGCGGCGTGCGCTCGGAATGGGCGATGCCGCGGCCGGCGGTCATCCAGTTGACGTCACCGGGACGGATCACCTGGTCCGAACCCAGCGTGTCGCGGTGGCCGATGGCGCCCGACCACAGATAGGTGACGGTGGCCAGGCCGATATGCGGGTGGGGGCGCACGTCGATGGCCGTACCGGGGTGCATGAGTGCCGGGCCCATCTGGTCGACGAACACGAACGAACCAATGCTGCGGGCCTGCAGGGTGGGCACTGCCCGGCGTACTTCCAGGCCGCCGATGTCGTGCACGCGCGGGGCGATGATGGTGGTCATGCGGGCGTTCTCGCTGGCAGGGATCAAGGTGGTCAGCATCGCATGCTGTCGTGAGGGTGACATTCCCCGTTCGGGTAACAGGTTGTTCCAGCCAACGGCGCAGCCTCTCGTGGCTGGTGGTTGGTCGCTGAAGGCAAAAGCAGAAGCCGCGCTTGGCCGGGCGGGTGGGTTGCGCAGGGGGCGCTGCAAGTACGTCCCTGTAAGCTCGGGCGCCGCATCCATGCGGCTCACGCCCCTGCGCAACCCACCCGCCCGGCCTCTGACAGTTTCCGTGTGCCGTCCAGCCACGGAGAAGAAAAAAGAAAATCAAAATCAAACGCTGGTCGCTTCGCTCGCATCCACGCATGGCGTGGATCAAGCGTGTCGACCAAGGTCGACACCTACCAGCAATCGCAGTTCACTGACCGTCACCGGGAAACTGTCAGGGGTGGGGCGGTGTCGGGTTGCGGGGTGTCCGCGGCATGGATGCCGCGGCCAAGCCCCCAAGGTGAAGTGACCCCCAAAAGCTGGACAGTTGGGCGGTCAGGCGGCCAGCTTGGCCTGTTCCCGGTACTTTACCGGGCTCATGCCCTTCAACTTCAGCTTGATGCGGTCTTCGTTGTAGTACCTGATGTACTCAACCAGGCCCGCTTCCAGGCTTTCGATACTGTCAAAGCTGTTCAGGTAGAAAAATTCCGACTTCAGTGTCCCGAAGAAACTCTCCATGGCCGCGTTGTCCAGGCAGTTGCCACGTCGGGACATGCTTTGTTTCAGGCCGCGCCTCTCGAGCTTGTGCCGGTAGTTCTCGTGCTGGTAGTGCCATCCCTGGTCAGAGTGGATCATCGGTCGATCTTCGGGTGAGAGCTTTTTGATCGCCTGATCCAGCATCTGACCCACCAGATCGAACACCGGCCGACGCTTCATCTGGTAGGCCACGATTTCGCCGTTGTAGAGGTCCATGATCGGCGAAAGATAGAGCTTCATGCCCTGCACTTTGAACTCGGTTACATCGGTCACCCACTTCTGGTTGGGAATTTCGGCTTCAAACTGACGGTCCAGTTCGTTGGGAACCACGACATTGGCTGTGCCCTTGAACGCGCGGTAGCGCTTGATGCGTACGCGCGACTGCAGGCCCAGCTCGGCCATCAGGCGCTGCACCCGCTTGTGGTTGATCGCCTCGCCCCGATTGGCCAGTTCCAGTGTTATGCGGCGGTAGCCATAGCGCCCTTGGCTTTCGTCGTAAATCGCGCGGATGCGCTCACGCAGTTCCACCTCGCCCTCATCAGGATGGGCCAAGGCATGAACCTGGTAATAGAACGTGCTGCGCGACAACTCGGCCGCCTCGAGCAAAAGCGGCAGGGAGTGGGCCTGCCTCAATCCTTGGACGGCTTGCGCTTTGTGCGCTGTGCCGCCTGCTCTTCCTGGATCAAGGCATCGAGCTTTTTTAAGTAGGCCGTCTCCGCACGCAGGTAGGCTACTTCCTTAAGGAGCTCATCGCGGCTCATGTCCTCGGCTGGCTTGGACGAGCGGGTCTTCTTCATCGGCTTTGGGGGCGGTAATGGTGGCGGCGCCAACGCTTGGGCGCCACCGTCAGCATACAGCCGTTGCCATTGCCCCACCGCGCCGGCATCTCCGATCTGGAAATAGGTCGTGGCCTCGCGCCCAGACATCCCTTCTTGACGCATCTTTTCAAGGACATCCAGCTTGAACTGGAGATCGTAGGACCGGACTTTGCGGTGAAACCCACGCCAACCATGCAGCCGGTAGGTCGCTGCCCAACGCCGGACCGTCGAAAACTCCAGACCGTGGCGACGGGCCACCGCCTTGACGGATGTGGAGGTCTTGCAGGCCTCCTTGGCG